>DASZLO010000211.1:0-31255 GCA_035552315.1 Bryobacteraceae bacterium | reverse complement strand
TGTATCCATCGGGTCACGCGTAGTATGGATGATCCTGGCATTGGGCAGCGCCAGCCGGATTAGTCCGATAGCGATGAAATTTCCAGGCAGTTTATCGACGATGCGGACTTTCCCTGGCTCCGGAACCGGCTGCCGTACCAGATAGGCCTGGCCTATCCGTCGGAACGCGATGCCGTCAAGTTCGGGAACGCATTCCGGATAAGGATGCGACAGGGCCAGCGTTTTCAGGACGCTTTGGAGTGCGACGTCCAGATTTCGTAATTCGCCCGCGCCATGGATCATGGGATGACTATCAAGTATCTGTTCAACCAGCGTGCTGCCAGAGCGTGGCATCCCGAGGACAAAAATCGGAGAATTCGAAGGGTCGCCTTCCCCGCCGAGGCGCTCGAACAAACCTCTGTCAAATACAGAAGTCATGCGGCGGAAGAACAGTTCCGAAACCTGCTCGTCGAAATCGATCTGCATGCGCTTGAGCGCGTTGCCTTTCGTTAAATGGTCAAACGCGGGCGCGTAATCCTCAATGTCTTCGTAAGCCTTATAAAGCGCGAAATGCGCGGCGAGAGCTTTGGCCGGAAAAAGGCTGTTTGAGCCGGCCAGTGCCTCCAGTACTGCGAAGTCGGCATCGCCCGCATGGAAGGTCTTGATCTCCGCGCGCGCGAGGTAAGCATCCGTGAGGGCGGGATCGATCTCGATCGCACGGTCATAATGCGCCCTCGCCTCGTCAAACCGGCCCTGGAAGGTCAAAAGGTTACCGAGTTTGTTGTGGGCGTCCACGTGATCCGGCTTGATCGCGAGCGTCCGCCGGTAATGAACGGCAGCTTCACCAAAGAGCCCCTGCGTCGCAAGCAGGTACCCCAGATGGTGGTGGGCTTCGGCGAAGTCCGGCCTGATTTCGATTGCGGCCCGGAAGTGGGCCTCCGCCGCTTCCATCCGGTCTGCACGATGGTGCCCGACACCCTGGATAAAGACCCTTTGCGCTCGAATAGCGGTGGAACCCCGATTCGAAGACGGTGCCTTTTTTCGCTTACCGGACAAGGTGGGAATCCGCCTGGAGAAAAAAGCAACTACTCCGTTATCAGCAGGCCGTTATCTGCCAACTTGCCGGCGAGCGTCAAAACGTCTTCAGCACAGCGTTCCTCAGTAACATCGAACTCGCCTACAACGGCACCGATAACCGCGGAGAGGGGCTGGCGTTCTCCCATCAACTGCCAGATCCGGGTCCCTACCTGATCAAGTCCGAAATAGACGCCCGATTTCAGGTCAAGCAGAACAGCATCGCCCTGGAGCTCCTGAAACAGCACGTCCTCGCTGATTTTGACCTTGGATTCGACGGTAAGACCTGTCATTGCTAAGAATTCCTTCGTGACCTGGGCTGAATCGTCACAAGCCCCAAATGCTAAATATACCAAAGTGTGCAGGGACAACTGATCCGGGAAATCAGACGGAGTCCCAGTACCCCAATCGTTAGATGGTCAAGGCTTGCGCTCGGACTCCAGAGTGAGGATAGTTGCATAGCGGGCGGTATTCTCCGCGCCGCCCACCAGCACACGGCCCTGGCACTCGATCCATGCGTGGGATTCAAAATAACCCGCTGCGGCAGAGCCGTTCCCGAGAAATACGCCGATATGGAGCCGGTTTTCCAGCTCAGCCCGATTCAAAAGAATCTGAGCGGTCAAAGCCTGCGTCAGACAACTCGCCTTCGGCACGTAGCGGCAAGCGAGACGGACCGCCCATACTATCCGCTCTTCGGAGAACGCCGGAAAACACGACAGAGAAAAGCGGCTGGTTTCCGCCATTCGTTTGAGCACCCGAAACGGAACGGTCCAAAGCACAATGCGCACGCAACTCATCAGGAGAATTGCAGACGCCGCCTGCCTTTTTTCCGAATGAGAAAGAAGGGCGATCGTTCTGAATTTCCGTATTAGCCTGCGCATGTCGGGAATACGTTGGGTGCGGAGTTGACCATGTCCTAACGACAGCATCGACTATCATGATGACGTATACATCAATCGTTGTGATTCAGACTCTGATAAAAATAGAATCTTCTCCCGATACCGTGTTCCGTCCGAAAAAATCTGTATACCGTGTATCCACCCGGAGCCACTTTCCATACTCCCGGTCGAAACAGGCCAAATCGGCGAGCTTGTTGAAACTGTCTTCGACAACCAGGTAGTCGCCGGGATCCATGATGTCCGTGAAGTAGCGCATCACGCGGATAGTGTTAACGTGCGCATCCTCAATTACGAGCCACGGATGCGGCGCCCGGTCAATACCTGACGCACGCGCAATCGCCTCAATGCGATTAGCATCACCCTCAATGAAAATCACATCGCGGTCCTGGATATCGGGTTTCAGAAGATCCAGCGAATAAACCTTGCCTGCTATTCCGAAAAGCCGGAGGATGTCCGCGAACCAAATCGCACTCGCGCCGCTGCCGGAACCCAGTTCGATAATGGTGGCAGGCCTTAGTTCCTGTAAGAGCATGGGATAGACCGCGAAATCGAAGACAGACTTGAACAGCGGGCGATCCCGCCAGGAAAGACAACGGCTGACACCCTGCCCTGCATAGATCTGCACGCGAGTGAGTTCCCACGGGAGGCGCATTCTCGCTCGGGTCGCGGCGGCCCGTTCTACCCAGGGAACGAAACGATCCCCGGCCGTGACCTCGGAGAAGTGCTCGATAAGTCGCATCAAACCCGGGAATTTTTCCGTAGGGAGTGCATCGCGGACTTGTTTTTCGATTCCCTCCAAACTTGAAATCACATAGTTATCGAAGAACGTTGGAATATTTCCCTGCTCATCAAGAACTTTCCCCTCGATACTCCCGCGAAGCCGCTCTACAGCTTTCAGGACGGCATTGGGGTCACACGTTCCCAGTTCGTTATGGTCGGATCTCGTGACGTCTCCTTGAGTGTCGGGCACAATTCTGATTGTGCGATGGCGAGGTTCGGTGAACTTCAAACCTGATTCTATAGAGGCCTGACAGCCAACCTGCACCGGCACTTCCGGACTAATCGCTTACGGCCTTGAGAATGGGTCTTTGCGACGAGTCATTTCTCGCAAATCCTGTATTCCCAGCCCGCATCCTTGACCGTTGTGATTTTGCGATTCCGGATGCCCGGAAAATCCAGGTAAGGGTGATCCGTTTCGAGAATAACGATGTTGTATTGCTCGAGTCTTGAGGGTTCGGCGGTCCAGTAGTTGTGATCCATTGGGAGTCCCTCGTAAATGACCCGAAGCGGCCTGCCCCGGCGCATAAACTCAAACCACAATGCCGGTACGGACGCCACGCTTGCCTCAGCGGGGAACTGGAGCGCGCTGAAGCGGCCGGGTGAGCGTCCGGCATCGTCGCCGCGTGCGCGGCGCAGATATCCGAACATAGCGACCGATTCGACTACCAGCACAACTGCAATCAAGACACCCGCAACCTTCACCCCTGTACCGTGCAGCGCAGAGAGCGAGACGGCGAACAACAGCAACGCCAGCGGGAAGGCAACTACTACGCGGGGAACAAAGAGCCCGGTAAGAAGCCACGCGATGAGGTAGAGTCCTGCGCCCGCCAGGGCACACGCTGCCCATGTCTTTTTTCGGGAGACGAGAAATGCGATGACCGGCGCGGACCAACCGCCGACCACAATGACCCAGGTGACGCCCCAGTAAAGAATCATTTGAGCGTCTCCAGCCAGGAGCAGCGACCACCAGTATCCGAATTTCATTCCAAGGTCCTGATGCTGCGCGTGTATCGTCTGGAACTGCCGGAAAGCATTTATCGACTGTTCGCCGTGGGTACCGAGCCATATGGCGATGAGCGTGGCCCCGGGCAGCAGGGAACATCCGAGGGCGATCTTCCATCCAAGGTCGCTGCGAAAGACCCACAGAGCTACAACGAATGCCCAGTAATAGAAGATGGCCGCGGGATGTGTGGCCATGGCTGATCCGATCAACAAAGCTGCGACCCACCACTTAATGGCAGAGGCAATATGACCCGGATTGGCCAGAAGCAATGCCAGCGCGGCGAGCCCGAGAGCAACCACCATAGTGTCCATGCGTCCCGCCCGGCTGTCCCATAGCGTGGGCAGGTCGACCAGGCAAAGACATGCCGTGACTGCCGCGGCCCATCCCGCCAGAACTCCGCGTTTCCAAAGTCGATCGAGGACGCAGAGCAGGAGGAGGCTGCTCAGGACACCAAAGGCGATTGGCCAGAACCGGAGCGTGAGCGCGGAGAATCCAAAGATTCGAAAAGTCGCGGCTTGCAGAAACATGAACAGCGGCGGGAAATGCGCATAACGGTCGGCAATCGGAATGCCGGAATAACTAAAAGCTACGAGGCCCATTCCCCGGCTCAGGGCTACGGCGGGGTCGTTAATGATGGCCTCGTCATAAGTAGGCAGGAGCGGCAGACGGTCCCACGCATAGCAAAACGCGAAGACGCGGAGCGCCAATAGACAGAGGATTGCGGTACGCACGTGGCGGGTTTTCATTTGCAGTCTGGCACCAGTGCAATAACCTGATAGGTCGGCGAGTTGACGGACGGGGTGCGCACCGCATACGGAAATGTCTCAGGTCCGGCGATCTGCCGGCCCCGGCAGTTTTTGGGCAGATTGCCCTGAATCGGATACTCCGGGAAAAGCACAAGGCCGGGTTGCTTCAAATCATCCGGCCGGAGCAGATCAAGCAGCGGCGCGCCTCCGCAGGATGCGCAGTTCGGGATGAGAAACGGCCTGGGGAAAAGAGCGTAGGCGCGGCTGTCCACCATGATGGTTGCGCCGGAAGGGGCAACGCGATCCATCCAGAGGGCTTGCTGGTACCCGAAGGTGTACCGGCGCATGACGCTTTCGCGCAGGCCCGGAGTCAGAGCTCCCGGGAAAAGAAGAGCAGCGGCGAAAAGCGCCATCGCGGCCACACCGATTGTCTGGAGGGTCAAGGCGTAGAACAGCGCGGATTTCAGTTTCGTCCACGGCGCCGCAACGGCCGCGGCAGCGCACCAGTAAAAGGGTTCGAGCAGATAGCGGGAGGCCATCTGGCCTTTCCAGATCGTGAACAGCAGAACGGCGGCGAAGCCTGCGGGCAATGCAATCAGGCGTTTGGGCGCGAGGAAGATTGCGATCACGCCCAAGCCCAAGATGGTCTGAATGCCTCCGGGACCGTAGGGCAGGACGGTGTGAGGCAGAAAGGCAAGGATTCCGTCGAGGGTGTGCGGGCCTCCGACGTCGCCGAGATAAGCAGCGAAGGCGGTTAGTTCCGGGTCGGGACGGGAGCGAAGGCTTTCAAGAAATGGCGAGACCGGGTCGCCGTAGAGGTTCCAGTTCCGAAGCAGGAAAGGGACCTGGAAGATGGCAAGGAAGATTGCCGCGCTGCCGAGGGCCGGGAGCAGTTTCTTCTGTTTTGTGGCACGGAACAACGCTACTGCCGCAACAATAAGGCCGGAGACGGCGAAGGAATATTTGGAACCGGCCGCGAAGGCGATGCAGCCGAATACCAGAGCAAAGTCCCAGGTGGAGACCGCGCCGAGAGCGAGAATCATCGCGATGCCAAGAGCGGCGGCGGGGAGCAGTTGCGGCTTCTGCGCGGTAGCCAGAGGCAGCAGCGCCGGGGGCAACGCGAGGAGAAGTCCGAAAATGCGGTCCTTCGGAGTTTTGGCGAATCCGGCCAGGGCAGCCATGACGGCGATCAGACCGGAGACCTGGAGGACTGCGCCGAGGCAATCGGTTCCGGCGGCGAGTCCCAGGGTGTTGAGGGCTTCGCCGAGCCCGGTGAGACGCGCGTGCAGCCAGTGGGGCTGAAGGACCGGTCCGTTGTGGCGCAGCAAGGCAAGGGGGACGCCGAGGTGGTAGTCGAGGGAGTCGGGGTCGGTGACGGGTCCAAGAGCGGCGAGGGCCAGGAAGAGGATGGTGGTGGCGATTGCAATCGAGGCAACGCGTTCCAGCGGGGCGCCGGTTTTCCAGGTTTTCAGGGCCGGCCAACGGACAGGCCGGCGCAGAAATGAAACGACACCCGCGGCTATGAAAGCGGCGGCGAGGATTCGCAGAGCCAATAGATTGGGCAGAGCATTGGCTATCGCGGCGAGGCAGCCGATTACTACGATGAACGCCGCGGGGGTTCGGGCTATGGCGGCCGCGCTGAGTGCGATCAGAATCGCGACGAGGGCCGGAAGCGGCGGGGGGAGGATGAGGTCGCGAAGTGTCAGGAACTGCATCGAGCGGCCTGAATGACTTCGGGGAGACCGAACAGGGGATCTTCGGGAACGCGCAGATTCAGAACCGCGCAGGCGGTGCCAACGTCGGCGACGAAACGCATTACTTCGACTTCGCGGGCCGGGACAATTTCGATTGTCGAGCGTGAACCGGCCGCGCTCACGACGCGGCTGGCCAGTTCGGATATGGCGGTGCCCTTGCCGCTGGCGATGTTGAGCGGACCCGGAATGAAAGGTCCCAGACCGAGGCCGATGAGCGCTTCCACGGCGGTATCGATCCACAGGAAGTCGATGACCTGGCGGGCGCCGAACAGGGTCAACGGCAGATCCTGCACGGCGTTTTTCACGAAGAGCGGAATGACGCGGCCTTTGTCGCCGGGTCCGTAAACGTTGGAGAGGCGCACGATGGAAATCTCGCCGGGGAAGGCCCCGCAGCACATTTCGGCCGCGGCTTTGCTGGCTCCATAGATATTGCGTGGCGCCAGCGGGGCAGATTCGGAAACCGGCAGCCGGGGCGATTCGCCGTATACTTCACGGGATGAGGTGAAGACGACGCGCCTGACGTTGTTCGCTTCGGCGGCCCGGAGGACACGGAAAGTGCCGGTCACGTTGGTGGAAAAGCAGTATTCAGGATCGGCGTTGGCGGACATTACGGCAGATTCCGCGGCGAGGTGGAAGATGACATCCGCGTCTCTGGTGACTTCATTGAGAATCCGCTCATCGCGCACATCGCCTTCGAAAAAGCGCACACCGGGCGTCTGCACGGTTCCTCGATGGAAATTATCGAGGGCCGTAACCGCGTGCTCACTCGCCAGACGCGCGGCGATGCGGCTGCCGATATATCCCGCGCCGCCGGTGATGATGATGTTCATGCGTTTTCGATCAGTGCGGTGTAGCGGGGAAGCAGACAATCGACGGAAAATTCTTTCGCCGCGGCACGCATTCGCTCATGCGGCAAAGCGGAGGCTGCGCCGGCCAGAATCCGGTCGACCACACCGGTGACGTCGCCGTGTTCCAGCATGGAAATGGGGAGATCGGGGTGAGCCGCGGCGATGTCGCCGATGTGGCTGGCCGCGGGCCCGATGTAAAGCACCGGGATGCCGATGGCCATGACGTTATAAATTTTGCAGGGGTGTACCAAACCCGCCAGCGGCTCCCCGAGCACCACCAGATGGAGGTCGGCTGAAGAGAGCGAGGCCGAAAGTTCCCGCAGCGGCTGATAGGGCAGACAGAGCACGTTGCCGGGCTTGCGATCAGCCATGAAAGCATGCACTTTTTTGAGCTCACTGCCGCCGCCCACAAAACAGAACACGATGTCAGTGCGGCCGACGAGTTGTCCGGCCGCCTGCAGGATCGTATCGAGGGGATGGCAGGGACTATGGTTGCCCGAGTACATCACGACGAACTTACCGGTGAGCCCGTGTGCGGCGCGAAAGGCATCCCTGCCCCGCGGATTAAAACGGACCTCGTTGTCGTGCGACCACGGAGGGAGAGTGGACATTTTGCGGGGCGGAAGGCCCTTGGCGGCCATGCGGTCGCGCATGAAACGATCGAGGACGATCACCGAACTGGCTGTATTGGCGCTGAACATCAGCGCGGACTCGAGCACGCGCGCGGTTTGAGAATCGGCGCGCAGCCAACCGGCGGCGATGGCTTCGTCGGGGTTGAGGTCCATGATCCAGTAAATGAAACGGCCGCCTTTGAGTTTTACGAACAGGGCCGCCATGGCGGAAATCAGCGGCGGCGAGGTGAGCGCGAGGACGGTGTCGAAGCGGCCCAGCAGCAGCAGCCGCCAGAAACAGGTCAGGAAGAAGCTGCCGATGTTGAGCGCGCGTTTCACTTTGCTTCCCTTGCCGGTAGGCAGGCAGGGAACGCGGAAAATGGAAACTCCTTCCCACACTTCCTGAGGCGGAAAGCGGAGGGAGGGATCGTCATAGCCGCGGCCGCTGGCGATCACCGTGACCTGATTGCCACGGCTGGCCAGAGCCCGCGCCAGTTCACTGGTGTATTGCGCGGTGGCGGCCACGTCGGGATAGAAACACTGATTCAACAGCAGGATTTTCATTAAGCCTGTTGCGCTTGTGTCTGTTCGGCAAATGCCCGCCGGTTCTCCGAGGCGTGGAGATTTTCGGATTTGTAGAGCACGAAGGGGCCTGCGACGAGGACATCCATGTTGGTGCGGAGGAAGCAGTCGAGAGCCTGCGCGGGCGTATTTACTACCGGCTCGTTTTCATTGAAAGATGTATTCAGAAGAATGGGAACGCCCGTGAGTTCGCCGAAGCGGGTAAGCAGTTTCCAGTAGAGGAGGTTCTGGTCTTTCTCGACGGTCTGGAGGCGGCCGGTGCCGTCCATGTGGGTGATGGCGGGGACTTCGGCCTGGCGCTCGGGACGAATGCGGTAAGCGCTGACCATGAACGGCGCCGGGTAGGAAGTTTCGAAGAAGTCTCCTGTGCGATCGGCGCGAATCGAGGGGCAGAACGGACGGAAGTGCTCGCGATGTTTGATGCGGCTGTTCAGGATGTCTTTCATGTCGGTACGGCGCGGGTCGGCGAGGATGCTGCGGTTGCCGAGAGCGCGGGGGCCGAACTCCATGCGGCCCTGATACCAGCCGAGGACTTTGCCGTCGGCGATCTGGCGGGCGGTGCAGTCGAGAAGCTGGTCTTCATCCATGCGGTGAGCGATTACGCCCGCGGCGTCGAGGTTCTTTTTGATTTCGGCTTCGGGAAATTCGGGGCCGTAATAGGCGTGTTTCATGACGAAGCCACGGGGCTTGCCGAGGATCTGATGCCAGACGTATTGTGCGGCGCCGATCGAAGTGCCCGAATCGTTCGAAGCCGGCTGGACGTAGAGATCGCGGAACGGGGTCTTGTCGAATATCTTTCCGTTGGCGGCGCAGTTCAGGGCGCAGCCGCCGGCGAGGCAAAGGGCTCTGAGTCCGGTTTGTTTGTAAAGGTAATTCAGGAAGGCGAAATAGTTTTCCTCGAACACCACCTGCACGGATGCGGCAAGATCAGCGTGTTCAGGGAGAATTTCGGCGCGGGCCGGGCGGGGCTGGCCGAAGACTTCGACCATCTTCTTTGAGTAAACGTTGCCGAGGGCGGGCTGGCCGCCTTCCCAGGTCATTTCGACGCCTTCAGTGTGGTGAATGAAATAGTCGAGGTTGAGATGGAATTCGCCCCGGCTGCAAGAAACCACATCGCGGATTTTATCGGCGAAGCGGGGCTGGCCGTAAGCGCCGAGGCCCATCATTTTGTATTCGTCGCCGTAGTTGGGGAAGCCGAGGAACTGCGTGAAGGCGGTATAGAAGATGCCGAGGGAGTGGGGAAAGCGCGTTGTGCCTTTGACATCCATTTTGTTGCCGCGGCCGATACCCCACATGGAACTGGCGAAGTCACCGAAGCCGTCCACCGAAGCGATGGCGGCTTCCTCGAACGGGGACGCGAAGAAGGCGCTGGCCAGGTGGGCGCGATGATGCTCGACGAAGTGGAACTGCGCGTGGTCGATGTTAAAGGGCAGAGTACGGCTGAGTTCGTCCTTGATCCCGGTCAGGCGATAGCTGTTGGCGGCGCGGGATTTCGTCTGCGCCCACGACGAAGGATGAGTCGCCACGCGGAAGATCTTCCGCCAAAGATTGGCGCGGGGATCGCGGGAGATGGCGATGTGCCTGAGATCGGCCGGATTCGTCCCGGCCAGACAAAGAGCGGCAGCGCCGGCGGGCAGTCCCGCCCAGTGTTTGATGCGATTGAGGCGTTCCTCCTCGACGGCCATGGTCAGGATGCCGTCCTGAAGCAGGGCCGCTGAGGCGTCGCCGTGAAATGCGTTGAGTCCAAGAATATTCATTTTGAGTTTTGCCTGCCGCGCCGTCAGGCGGCTGTGGTGACTTGATACGGTCTTCTGCCGACGTGCCTTTAGGTTAGAAAAACCGGCGCTCGCTTAATCCGCGGAATTCCGGCTGAGCATAGCGTCCAGATTGATATCGACCAGCAGGCGGAACCAGAATGCGTGCATGAAATGGAAGATGGCACCCTCTTTGCCGTCCAGGAACCCCAGCCGCAGAAAATAGCGATAGCCGAAATACAGAAACGGCCGGACGTATAGCGGCACATGCAGCCACATCTTTTTCATCTGCAAAGTTCGCTGGTCGGGATTGCCTGTCCAGGAAGCTGTGATCGGGTCCGGACGCTGCCCCTTGCGGCGCCGGAATTCCTCCAGCGCGAGCTTGCGCGCATAGCGATTATGCTTTTCGATCCAGAAAGAGATGTCGTCTTCTTTGCGATTGGCCTCGATGAGGTCACCTTTCAGTTTGGCTACTCTTCCGGGTATGTGGAAGTGGTGATCGACCAGATCGTTTTCGTCGGTGACGGCCTTACCCGGACGAAAAATTTTGAGCAGGTACTTCGGGTAATAGCCGCCGTGCCGGATCCACTGATTGCGAAAAATCTGGCGGCGATTGACATAAACGCCATCGATGTCGCGGAATTCGGGCGCGCCGAGCGTTTGGATTTCGCGCGCAAGCTCGGGACTCACCACCTGGTCCGCATCGAGACCCATGATCCATTCCCCGCGGACGGGAAGTGCGCTCAAAGCCCACTCCCACTGGCGGGCGTGGGAATCGAAGGCGTGGCGAAAGACAATCGCGCCGTAAGCCTCGGCGATCCGCAGGGTGTCGTCGGTGCTGCCGGAATCGACGATAAAAATTTCCAGCGCCCAGTCGCGGATCCCGCGCAGGCAGGCTTCAAGATTCGTCTCCTCGTTAAAGGTCAGAACGATTACCGAAACCGCCGTTTTCACATTCCGCTCCGGGTTCAGGAGAGGATCGAGCGGTAAGCGGCCGTCAGTTTGGCTGTCACTGCCTCGGGTGAGTAATGTGTTTGCGTCAGACACTTTCCGTTGAATCCCATGATCGCCCGCGCGGGCGGATCTTCCAGCGCGCGGCAGAGCGCACCGGCCAAAGCCTCCACTTCGCAAGGCACTACATAACCAGCGTTCGCCGCCGCAATATCGGTATGCACGGCAACCTGGTCGCTCACGACGACCGCGCAACCCGCGGCCATCGCTTCAATGACAGCAACGCCGAAGTTTTCCGACCACGAGGGCAGGGCGAATACTGCGGCATCGGCAAACGCGGCGATTTTGGCTTCATTCTGCAAGAAGCCGGCCCAGACGATGTCATCGGCAATTCCCAGCGACTCCGCCTGGATTTTCAATTCCCTGACAAGACCGGCGTCCCCCGCTCCGGCCAGAACCAGCGCGGCGCCCGGAATTGTCTGCCGCACGCGCGCATAGGCGGGAAGAAGCAGCTCCAGTCCTTTCTTCCGATCGAAGCGGGACAGGAAGAGAATGATCTGCCGCCCTGCCAGTTCGGGATGAGCGGCCATAAAGGTACCGGGCGCGGCGCTTCCGGTTGCGGCCGGGATGGGATTGGGAATCACGACCGACTTCGATTCAACTCCCAACAGGGCCGCTTCAGCTCGCTCCTGTTCGCTGGTGTAGTGGACCAGGGAGGCGTTCGCAAGAATGCGCTTTTCAATCATGCGAAACGAAAGATCTTTGAGCCACGGACGCCGGTTTTCCATTCCCCAGCGGTTCAGCACGCCCAATGGCCGCACGATATACGGAACTCCGCGGCGCTGCGCCCAATGAGATGCGGCATAGGACGAGTGTGAGAAGAGCGCATGAATGTGGACGATCCGGTAGTCGGTAACGTGCCTCGAAAGCCACCGGCTTAGTGGCAACGAGAACTTGTAGAAATTCGTTTGGCGGTTGAAAAACCAGTACGTCACGCCGTCCCTGAGTACAGGCTCTTCGCAGGGCACGTCGAGTTTTGCGGCACCGTCGTCGTTCGTCGCTGCGATGTGGATATCGACGCCGGACTGCGACAAACCCCGCGCCATCATTTCCACCATGACGCTGGGGCCGCCATGAACCGCTGCTATCGAGGGAATCACGTGAAGAACCTTCACCCCGGCGAGGTCACTCATTGAATAAAGCGAGTGAGAGCCTCCGCTCGAAGTGCGCGGCTGTGAAGCGCGCTTCATAACGCTGCCGCGCGCGTGCGGAAATCTGGTCCCAATCGGGTCCGCCGCTGAGCAGGGCCAGAACAGATGCGGCGATTTGCGCGGAGTCTGCCAGATCGACTGACGCTCCGGCTTCGGGAGGATTGACAACCTCGCTTCCGGCATCGAGTTTGCTGACGATACACGGACGCCCCAGGCGCATGGCTTCGAGATAGACGAGGCCAAATCCTTCACCGGTGCTGGGCAGGGCGAGAACCCGGCAATTGCGTATCAGTTCCTCCTTGACCGCATCCGGAACCGCGCCGTAAAACTTAACGTTGTTGGAGATCCCGAGCGACCCGGCCAGTTGTTCCAGCTCGGGCCGGAGATCGCCGCCGCCCGCGATCCAGAGTTCGGCGGCCGGCATGGATCGGGTCACAAGGGGCCAGGCCTGAATCATTTCCCGATGTCCTTTGTAGCCTTCGCCGCGCTGCATGCGGCCGATCATAAGCGCGGCCGGAGTCTCCGAAGGCGGCTGGAATGGCAACAGGGAAGGCTCACCGGTGCCCAGATGAACCGTGCGATGAGAGGCCGCTTCCAGTTCGGGATGGAACTCCAAAAAACGCTTCCAGGTGTGGTCGCTGTTGGAAAGGAACAGGTCGGTCTTCCGCATTAAAAGGCTGGTCAGCGGATCGTGTTTGCGCCAGGCTTCGATGCCATGCAGGAAAAGTACGCGACGCCCGGTGGAAGAAGCGATGAATGGTCTTAGTTTCAACAAACCGCAATGCCAGACCAGCACCGTCTCGGGACTGACGCGGGAGGCTATGGCGCGCAGTACGGCCGGAAGCTTAGGCGCGCCGGTCTCGTAAAAAAACGCTTCCGCAGGCCGGGGCCGGGCAGTGATGCCGTGCCATGCCTGGCGTCCGGCGGCCTGGACTCCGCCAAAGTATGCCGACTCGAAGGCTGGAAACAGAGCGAGCAGATCGACCCTTCGCGGGGAAAGATTCATGGATTGTGATGCAGCGGCGGTGGCGCGCCCGGGAGGCCTGTAGCTGGAATTCCCGTCTGCAGAGCCGTTTTTCGCTGATAGCGATGCAAATATTTGTTCACTGCCAATGCAACGATGATTGAGCCCGCCGCGGTGGCGGTGACTTCGACCAATTGTCCGCCGACCTGAAGAAAGGCCAAGCCAGTCAGATAGATCAGTACAAAGCCACTCAGGTCGGAGTTCATAAGACGCTCCGTCGCCAGGACGTCCAGGGATGTAACCAAAATCCCAAGGATCAGGAATCCACACAGAACTCCCATCGTGCCGAAGTTGGCGTAAAACTCCAGAACCGCGCCGATTCCCACACTGGTCTGTCCCCCACCTGTTTGAAAGTCTATTCCGGTAAAGCGGGAGACCAGGTTACCACTTCCGGCGCTGATGGGTTTATCGGGCCACAGCGCCCGGGGAATCAGCGCGAGGACAGCATCGTAAAGAGTTTCTCCGCGGGCGTAATCTTTGGTCTCTTCCAGGTGAATTACGGCGCTCCCGACAAGGGCGCTCTGGTTCATTCGGTCATCGATCCGCTGAAGATGAAGGGGGTTTGTGGGATCGAAAAGTTCGAAGGTGCCGAGAGTTTGCTGAATTCTGTCCCAGCGGTCGGAGAGGGAATCCCCGCCCCAAACGGATTTCCTGATCTCTGCCCGGTCGCGCATATATGTCACATAAACAGAGATCCCCAGATAGGCCATCAGGCCCGCGGCTATGATCATCCTGATCTTCGATCGTGAGAAATTGGAAATAAAGACAAGGAAAGTGATGGTCGCAATGGCTCCTTGCAAAAGGAACCCCCGGGTTGCCACAGTAACAGCCGGTAGAAGCATCGAGAGCGCGAGATAGAAAAACATTCGCTTGCGGTCGTGCTCAAGCCACCCCTGCCACCAGCACAGACCGAGTCCGACTACAATCAACTGCTGCCCGGAGGAAACAATGGCACTAACCGTCGGAAGTTTTCCGATGAAAGTGGATCCGAGCAAAAAGAAAAACGCTCCAGCCAGTAAGTACGCCTGAGGCAGCCGGGGATCCATCTCGTGGCGCACGGTTGCGCGCGGCAAAATACCGGACTGGATTAGAAACGGGGCGATGGCGATCGAACCGAATGCGAAAGCCGCTACGGCATACAAGCTCTGTTCTGCACCGGACGTGGTGACGTTAAGGTTCGGCCCCAGATACCATGGGGCCACATAGACGAGACTGGCGACCCAGTAGTTGAGCCACAGACTAATGACGTATGTGAGGACAAGACCAACTCCCGCGGTATGCTTCCGCTGACGCGCGACAACCATGATGGCAAGCACGGCCATCCAACAGGCCAGAATCAGCGGCAGGTTATCGCGAAATACTGACATGGCTTCCTTTTCCGGCGACGGTCCGGATATCGCTTCTGCACAGTGACTCGAAATCAGCGGCCACATCGAACCAGTCGCGCGTTCGGAACCGCTCGTAAGCAGCAGCAACCATCCCGGCCAACTCGGGCCGGTGAGAATCACACCAGTCCAGCCGTTCCAGAAAAGCTTCCGGATTCCGGATTGGCAATACCCAACCGGTCTCGCCCTCCACAATCAAGTCAGGGCCGCAGCAGTTGGTAGTCGTGAGAATCGGGAGGGCGGCGGCGCTGGCCTGCGCCAGAACAACGGCGTAGCCGTCCTCGATGGTGGGAAAGATAAAAACATCTCCCCATGCGTATTCGGCGGGCAATTCGCCCTGCGGTTTCTTGCTGATGAACTCCGCCAGATGTCCCAGACCGGAAACCGCCTCGCGCGCCTCCGGCCAGACGGGCCCCACAAAGCGGAACTCAAAACGGCCCGCGGCCTTCGTGAGAATTTCCCGGAGATCGAACAGGCCCTTTCTCCATGAAATCCCCCCCACATAAAGGACGCGCAGCGGCGAACCAGAGAGTATCCGGGAACGGCGCGCCTGCACAACGTCCATTGCCGGACGAAAAGCGTCGGTCTGGGTTCCTAACGGCAGCAGCAGGAGCTTCGACTCCGCAATGCCGCGTTCCAGAAAGCTTTTGTATGCGAACGTCGAAAGCACCATTACATAATCAGCAAGGGCATACTCGCGCTGTTCCCTCGCAATCATCCACTCACTCGGGTGGTCGACGGCGCAGCCGGTGCGAAGCTGCTCCCCGGCCAGCAGCTCGGCCTGCGACCGGATATGGGCCGAGCCCCTCATCACAAACCTGACGGCGCTTTGAAGCGCCGGGTCGGAATCGATTTCCTCGGCAACGCCTGTCCACGTGTGAATGATGTCCCAGCTTTCACGGCGCAGCTTTCGGGCGGCCCACCGGCTGAACATCGGGTGCAGAACGGGCTCGAAGGATATACCTGTCTTTTCCCGTACCCAGCCGGCGACCCGCGCCAGAACTCCATGCAGCGGAAAGCTGCACACCCGATCGCGGGGAATACCGAAGCGGGCCATCGCCCAGCGAGGGTAGTTCGAGAAAACCGTGACATCGTTGCCGCGTGCGATCAGCGCCCGCACCAGATCGAACGCATGGAACCGGCCCTGCACCACCACAGCCAGCTTCATTGAGTTCTTTCCCCCTGCGCAAACCGGAGCATAGTGTCGAGCCGGTCACGATATGTATTGCCTTCGCTGCAAATACGAGTGCGAACCGCGGACGCCAACCGATTCCGCCAGGCGGCATCTCGCAGCAATTCGCGCACACGCTCCAGCATCTCCGGAATCGACCGGAAATAAACGGCCGAAACACCCTCGGCGCCGAGAATTTCACGATGCTCTTCGGTGTCTTCCGCCAGAATGCAGGCGCCCATCGCCGCGAGCTCGTAGGTGCGCATCGCATGCCCGTCGCGGTTAGCCCGGCGCACCAGACAAAGAGCAATGCGTGCAGCCCCGACTGCTTTCCGAAGCGCTCCGGAAGAAGCCAGTCCACGGTCGAATGCGCGGGTTTCCGGATATCTCCCCCAATAGCCGCCGTACAGCCCGACGCGCACGCCGGCCTGAATCAGCGCAGCCAGATAAGGGACCCGTTCCGCGTCGGCCCCGCCAGCAAAAACCACATCGGACGCGTATTTTTCCTGCTCTTGCGGTCCAGCGGGAGCTTCGGGGAAATGAATTGCGGGCTCATAAGCAAACGGAAGATAAATCACTTTGTCGCAGCCCGCGCGGCGAAGATCCTCCAGATTTGCCCGACGTGGACTGAACACCACGTCATACCTGGGCAGAGCACGCATAAACCACGAGGCTCTGTGGCTCGAATTCCACGGATCGTCGGTCAGGAAATTCATGCGTACGACGGCGGAACGGCCAGCCGAATGAAGGGCCTCGGCATCCAGAGGCGCAAGACCAGTGGCAAGCAAGAAACCGGCGCGGGTCTCGGCGCACTCGCGTATGACATCCCGGCCGAACGCATTTAACCGTGTCGGCCGGTGACTCCGCAGCCACCAGTTGAATTTGGCGACTGGCGGCCACCCCCGGTATGCCTGATCGGAATTGCAAAGCCTGACCGGCATGTTAAGGGTCTCGGCGGCATTCCGCAGGTGATTGCCGACGTGTTCCGGCCCGGGATTGCCGACCAGTACGAGCGGCCTGGACGAGGGCTTGCGCTCCCGCTGAACCATTGAATCAGGCAATGCTTGCTTCATAAGCCCGGGCGATACCTTCAGCCGCTTTGTCAACCGAGTAACTCGCGATTTTTCTTCGGCAGGCATCCCGGATCTCCTCGCGACCGGCCAGCCCGAACGCTTTTTGAATCGCCTCCGCAAGAGCTTCGGAAGAGCCCGACGCAAAGACCTCCCCGGTGCCCTGCACCGCCAGATCCGGCCCGCAGCCGACCGCGTCGGAGACGACGCACGGCAGACCGTGCTGCAGCGCCTCGTTAACCACCAGGCCCCAGGTTTCGTTGCGGCGGCTGGGGAGCACAAAAAGATCCGCCGCATGGAAATAACCGCTCATTTCTCTCTGATTCCGGAAACCCGGGAAACGAACGCCGAGCTGGGGAAGCCGCTCGGCTGCTGCTTCCAGAACAGGCTTCATTTCTCCGTCTCCCAAAAACACGATTACCGTGCGCGACCGCTCTTCGGCGGGAAAGGTTCTGACGGCTTCGATGATGAGATCCGGGCCTTTTCGCTCCGAAAGCTTACCCGAAAAAAGCAGCACCCGGTCATCATGGCCGATCCCCATTTCCGCTCTGGCGTGTGAGCGCAGGGCTGACCTCGAGTTTTCGTCCACCTGAAAAGGGCCGGGATCTACGCAGTACGGCGAAAAAACCAGCTTCTCCTCCGGACACCCATGGAGAACGAAATGCTCCCGCGAGCGCCGGCCGATATAGAGGAGCCTGGAGCACTTGCTATAGAGCAGGCCCAGCATTCGGTCTCGCGCCTGGAGCTGAATCGTCCCCGACGACTGAGGCCTGTCGGCGGTTTCACCCCGAAACAAAATGGGGCGGCCGGTCAGCCAGGCCTGAAGCCATGCCAATTGATGAAATCTGGGACTGTAACCGGGAAGAAGCACAGCGCCGGGAGCGAGCGTGCGAAGTGCGCGCGCTAATCCGCGCGTGGACACCGTTTCGTATGTACGGCCACCCCCTTGCGCAACCGTGGAGAGAAACAGGTGTTCGTAGCCGGAAAGAAGGTCCGTGTCCCACGCGAACTGCGTGCGGAACTCTGGATCGTAATAGCCCGCCACGCTGAAGTCCGAACCGTATATAACAGTAATCGGAACCCCGTACTTCTGGCGCAGCGCCCGGTATACGGGCGCGCGGTACTGGATCGGATGGGTCTCGATCGCAACAAGTGGCTTTCCGGAACTCGGCGCAACCGGGTTCATTTTTGTACGGGCTCCACAGTGTTAGCCACATCGCTGTCGACCGACCGCCGGCCAGTTGAGAATACCGGCTCCGGATCACCGGTCATCCGGAGAAAAACGGGCCGGAACATATCTTCATAATTCCATTCGGCAAGGGTTCGCTGCCGCCCAAGCTCCCCGGCCTGGCGCATGGCCACCGGATCTTCAATCCAGCCGCGAAGCGCCGCGGCGATGCTGGAAGCGTCGGACGGATCGCAAATGCGCGCGTAAGCGGGCTCCAGGTCATCAGGCGAAGCGAACATGCCGCGCCAGTCCGGACGGTCCGAAACAACCAGGGCAAGACCGCAGGCCAGATAGTCGAAAGCCTTGTTGGATGCACCCGTCATGGTCTCGCAATTCCAGTCGGAAGAGACCAGAGGCATGAGCGCGAGGCCGATATCAGAATGCATGGTCTGTGCAAGCAAATCGGCCCGCTGCGGGATCGAGCCGAGGAACTCGATGCGGTGTTCTATATTGAGCGCCCGCGCACGGGCCCTCAGTTGTTCCACGTAACCCCGGGCACCGGTCGTTTCGTAACCCGCCACGCGAAGGCGCACGGAATCGGGCAGCATCGCCAGTGCTTCAATGACCGCTTGCGGCAGCCGGTCGGGCACAATCGAGCCGTGATAGAGCACCCAAATGTCACCGGCAGCGGGCTTCCGCGATCTGTCCGCAATCTCCGCGCTGGCAGGGCAGTTCCACACGCAGACTGCGTTTCGCAGCGGGCCGAGTTCCGCGCGGTACCGCTCCAGTCTGTCCTGATTCGGCACAACACAGATGTCCGCCCGCCGAGCCACAGCGGCGCGCGCCCGGGAAATGAAGCCGGCAAACCCCCGGGCAGAATTTCCGGAATGGGGTGAATCGTGTTCGTGATAGATCAACTGGCAGCCGGGCAGAGACGCGGCTAAGAGAGCGGCAGGGCACGAGAGATGATCCGACGCATAGATCCAGCGCGGACGCCATAACAGCGCAGTCCAAAAGGCCCACAGGCAGAATCGCAGGTAATGCAGCTTCTGCCGCCACCCGGGCTGGCAGAATTCCATTCGCTTTATCGTGATGTTCCGGTGGTCAGGAAAGGTGAGCGCATCCGCGCCGGCCGCGCCGGTCCCGAGAAACAGCACTTTCCACCCCGCGTCAGCCAGAATTCTTGAGCTGTGCTGCAGCGGAGGATAGCCCGCGGGATTCGTGTACTGGATGTAGAGAACGCGGCTCATTTCGTTGATTCAGATCTGGCCGAGAAGCCCGTTTACGCGAGCGCGATGCTCGGACGGAATCAGAAGCAGGGTTCCGCGGACGCCCTCAGCGTCCGGGAAAACAGCTTCCGGTTTCGTTACCCAGGCTCTGTCGCCCAGCCGGTAGCCGTGATAGTTGAAGGTGCACAACACGTCGGAGATCGCCTGGTCTTCCAGTGGAGTGTGCGATTCGATCAGTACAAACGGGCGGTCTTCCGAAAATATGCGGCGGCAGCCGGGAAGCGCGAATGTTCCCCCGCCTTCTATGTCGATCTTGATGAATCGGGGGGCTGGGCGACGCGAGCCGGGAGCGAAGAATTCGTCCAGTGTCGTCATGTCCGCCGTGACGCTGCGGCTGCCTTCGCCCGCCCAGTCGGCGTGCAACGAAGAACAGTGGTGATGCGGGGCCAGAAAAAATTCGACGGTCCCGGCGTGATCTCCGCAGGCGCTTTCGACCACTTCAACATTTTCTATGCCATTGCGCTCGAGATTGCCGCGCAGTGTCACCAGCACGTCCGGGTTGGGTTCGAACGCATAGATCCGTCCGGCATCGGCTGCCCGCCGCGCGAACCAAAGCGCGTAATAGCCGATGTTGCTTCCAACGTCGGCAATAACGGCATCTCTTGGCAGAAGTCCGCCAGCCACGAAGACGCGCATCAGCAGTTCAAAGGTTTCCGGATCCCACAATCCGAGAACGGCATGGAAGTTGACGGACCGGTCGTAGTGCAGCGACATGCCGCGCAGCGGTCCGAACCAGACCGGGTACGACTTGCCGGGCGTGTAAAAGTGCTGCAGGATGTCGCGGGCAGTGGACGAATTGAAGCGAAGATAGCGTAGGTTGCGTAAATTCATTTGCGCTTTGAAAGGTTCACTGGGTATTCAGAAGAGTTGGCCACGCCTGATAGCCCGCAGTTGGGCGTCGATGGAAACCACCGCACGCGGTCAGTGTTAAGAAGCACCGGAATGGGAGGGCTGGAAATCATTGGCGCTTCAGCAAGGGGCTAGGCGTTTCGGGAACGATCCGCGAATCGAGGAATGGGACCAGCGTGGCAGCGAACCGCGCTGTGAGGTGATGGCCGTCGCGGTAGACAATGATTCCGTTTTGCACGGTTTCGCAGGTTACTTCCCCGCAGATCTGACTGGCCGGATCGGCTACCTGGATATGCGTCAGCGACGCGGCTGCTTCGGTTTCCGCGCGGAACAGGGACTCGTCGAGAGCCTTGGCGCGATCGAAGTTACAGTTGCCGCTGCCACGCCATTGCTTCCACGCCAGACAGACCGGTACGACCATTCCGGCGGACGGATTGTCGCGAATCAACAGAGTGTTCAATCCGGCCGCATCGAATCTAGCAAGCGTGGCTTTTGTGGCGTCCCGCCATTCGCTGTAAGAAATACCCTCCTTGACGGTCGCGCTGTAGCTGCTGACGATCACGGCTGCCGGGCGCATCAACAAAATTCGCTCAATCGCGGCTTCCCGCCAGTTGACGCAGGCAGGATCGCGCGCCTCTCCGGCGTGCTCCACGATTGGCAGGCTGGCCGCCGGACAACCGGACTTGAGGAGCGGAACCAGTCGCCAGTGCTTCTGTTTCGCGAGGACCTCCAGCGGTGGAAACCACTGAGCCGCCTTCGAATCCCCGAACAGCACGACTGTTGTGAATGAGGCTGTATCGCCGAACGCACAGTCGAGGGGCCGGACGACCCTGCCCCGCGTCACGCAACCCTGCGCATAAACCGCAGGGATGTCGGATTCCGCTTTTTCAAACGGCGTGCCGGAGGTATGAACTTTCCACCATGAGCTGAATCCGAGCCCGCAGGCAGTGACAGCCAAAGCCAGCACAAGAGACAGTGCCGGACGCCGCAGCAGGGACGGGTTGAACCGGATCGGGTTCTCAATCAGACGCCAGGTTGTCCAGGCCAGCCCGAGAGATCCGGCTGCGCAAAGCAGTCGCACGGAAATCGGAACTGTACCCATGAGCAACTGCGCAATCGAAAGTGCGGGCCAGTGCCACAGGTACCAGGAATAGGAGAGGCGGCCGGTTCCCTGGAGAACAGGATGTTCGAGGATGCGACTGACACCAACGCCGGGCAGCATACCGGATACCAGCACGACGGCGGCTCCGGACACCGGTAGAAGTACAGCAAATCCCGGGTAAGGGGTACGGGCGGTAAACCAGGCTCCGGAAATGAGGATCGCGGCCAGGCCTGCCCAGCCCGCCACACTGGCCATCCCGCGATTCGCCTGAATTTTCGCGGCGGGAAGCAGACAAGCCAGAGCCCCGGCGCCGAATTCCCAGGCGCGCGCCGGAGATCCAAAGAAGGCCCACGGCTGCCGCACCTCGCTGAGCCACAAACAGCCAGCCAGAGAAAGACAGGAAATCCCGGCGATGAAAAAGGCGAGAACCGTGCGGGAGCGCTTCCAACTCAGCGCCAGTGCAATCAAAACCGGCCATACAAGATAGAACTGTTCTTCCACCGCCAGCGACCACGTATGAAGCAGCGGGTTCGATCCAAAAGGAATGGCGAAGTAATCGCTCCCTTGCCGCAGGAAGTAAAGATTGCTGAAATAACCCGCGGTGGCGACGGCGGAATCCGCAATCCGGTGCTGCTCATAAGGCGGCAGAATGATTTGCACGACGGCTATCGTGGTGATCAGCATCACGGCCGAAGCCGGCAGCAGACGCCGGGCGCGGCGCGCATAGAATTTCAGGAAATCGATGCGCCCGGTGCCCGACATTTCGTTCACCAGCAGCCCGGTAATCAGATATCCGGAGAGCACGAAAAAGATGTCGACCCCGATATATCCGCCCCGAAAAACGCTCAGACCAACGTGATAGCCGACTACGAAAATAATTGCAATGCCCCGCAGACCTTCGATGTCCGGCCTGAATGCGGTCCCTTTCGGGCTGCGGGAAGGCGGCGAAGAAAGCGCAGGCCGTTCCGCGCCCTTGGTGGACAGCATCGGGCTGGCAATCGCTTCGGAACTCATCGCCCCATCGTCCGCGCGGCAAATGTGCTTTGGGAAAAAAATCGCGGCAGTTGTGGAATATTAATAAACAGGAGCACCGTCAGCGCCACCGCGCTGATCACCACAGGGACCATCAGCCGCGGCTCGCGATATAGATATTCCGGGTGCTGCACCGGGCTGTTTTTCTCAAAGCTCAGCAGAAAATAGACCGCCATAGTGAGCGCAACGAAGGGAAAAGACAGAACCAGCTCCAGATGATAGCGGGCGATAAACGCGCCGAAAAAGAGCATTGCCGCACTTGCGTAAAAGGTCACTGAAACAAGAAGAGACTGCTCCGAATAATGCCTGAACGAGCGGCGATACTCGCCGGCCAGGACGTGATTGCCGATCTCGCGGTATTCGCTGAATCGCTTTAGCGCCATGAAAAAGGCGCCGATCATCCAGTAGGCAATCAGCAGCGAGACCGGCGGAACTACGGCTTCGGTGATCATGTACCAGCCCATCAGCATGCGCAGCGGATTGTTTATCGATTCCGACAAAACGTCGAGATACGGGACATCTTTGGTCCTGACCGGCGGGATGTTGTAGATACAGCCCATCACCCAGAGCCCCGCGCAAACCGCCGCAAACGCCGGAGAGACCAGAAATCCGAGCAACAAACCGGCAATCATCATGAGCAGCCACTGCGCATAAGCCAGAGGGATGTGCACTCTGCCATTAGCCGCTGGGCGGCTGCGTTTGGCCGGATGATGCCTGTCATAAGGAGCGTCCAGCACCTCATTAAGAACGTAGTTGCTGCAGGCGATCAGTGTGCACGCGACAAACCCGACCGCGATTCGCCATAACGCGACCGAAAGCTGCATGCCGCCTCCGATGGCACTGTACGCCACGACGATGCCGGGCAGAACGAAAATATTTTTCGTCGAATGGTCCAGCCGCGCGATTGCAAGATGAGCCAGTGCGCGGTCGGCCAGCGAAAAACTGCGCTCAGCGGCGAGAGGCGGCGTTTCGATTTCCGGTGTTTGCATATTGCTGCTCATCGCTTCAGCGCTCCCGCAGTCTGGTCATATCAAGACTCCGTGCATCGACGGTGAAATTGCGGGCGTACGTCCTGAAAATGTATTCGACAGGCCTGCCCTCGCGGGCCTTGGCGTGCAAAGCTTCGTAACCGGCGGCGCCCGGATCGAGAATGACCACATCGTAGGGATCGAAGGCGCGGGGTTCGTCGCTCCAGTACTTCTCTTCGTTATCGGCCCTGTAGATCAGGGCCATGCGGCGGTTATGGCTCAGGAAGGCATACCAAAGCTCCGGCGCACCGACTACCCGCGCATTGGCCGGAATCGCTTCGACCAGGTTATCGAATCGCTGCGCACCGCGCTCGCTCCAGCTATGCCTCAGCTCTCCCAGGTAGAAAGTGATAATCGTCAACTGGGAAAGAGTCAGCAGCGCAATACCGACCATAGTGACTCTTCTCTGCGCGGGACCCAGATAGGAAAGCGCCGTACCCAGGCATACCGCGGCAAATGGCACGGCAAGTACGATTCTGGTTGAGCCGAATCCCGGAACAATGGTTTGAATCAGAGCGCACTGCACGAACACAATCGCGGTCAGACGGAGCAGGGCGGATCGCCATTCGCCGGAACGCTCGCCTGCCGCTTCGGCTGGCCGAATCGCCGACGAGAGTAGACGCCAGCCGCCCAGCAGCACTGCCAGCAGGACCAGAAACAAAGCCGGTCCCGCCCACTGGAGTACGCCCCTGGCATCCCGTCCGGCAAGCGCGGTGAGGATCTCGCCGGCGTTTAGCGAAGACTTGGGAGCGTACACAGCCAGACCGCGCAGGTGGCGGAATGCTTCGGCCGATTTCAGGCCGTAGGCAATCATCCACACCGTTAACACGACGAACAGCGGCAGCGCATTCAAGGCAATCCAGCCAAAACGCAACCGGCGCAGCCGAGGGAGAGTCCAGAGGGCCAACGCCGCGCAGATCACCAGAGCTTCGAAATGAGAGGCCATTGCAAGACCGGCAGCCACCCCGGCTGCGCAAAGCAAGGGAATCTGCCGGGCCGGGTTTCGATCGGCCCGTAGACACAGAAGGAAGGTCAGGCTGCCGAACAGAACGCATAAAGATTCCATGCGGCCGGATCGATCGTGCATCACCGTGACCGGTTCGAGAAGCAGGACGGCGCCGGCGATAGCGAGTCCGAAACGATCCAGAATCTTTCGCTTGTACAATTCTCGCAAGGCAAGCAGGAAGATCGCGCACGCCCCCAGATCGGCTATCGCTCCCGTGGAACGCAGCGTCATCGCTGAAAAGCCCAGCGTGCGAAAAATCAGAGCCTGCAGACCGATATAGAGAGGCGGGAAATTCGCGTAGGTGATGTTCAGGCCGTTGAGCGAGTGCTCAAAACTAAAACCGGTGAGCCCGAACCCGCGGCTCAGCGCCACTGCGGGATCGTTGATGATGACCTCCGGCGGCGCGGCGGGGACCAGTGGCAGCCGGTCGATGCCTGTAAAAAGCGCGGCCGCCCGGATGACGAACAAGATCGTCCAGGCCCAGAACACGGACATGGGGAAATCGCGGCGCGATCCGGCTGGACACAATATCTCCTCTGGAATTTCAAGATTGTTCATGTAAGCGCGCGGATAATGCGGCCTTATTGCGAGTTTGAACGTTCAGGAGAACGGGGGGAACTTAGAGCCCGGACGGCGGCTCGCGTTAGTGGTGCGATTCGCGGACGGTCCAGCTGTCCGCAATCTCCTGAAGTATCGTCTGCAGAGATTTTGTCAGGTTCCACTCCGGGTAATGTTCCCTCATTTTACGAAGATCGCTGTAGTAGCAAATGTGGTCGCCAGTGCGGTTCTGCTCCACATATTCCGAGCGCATGGGCTTTCCTGTAATCTCTTCGACGCTCCGGAATGCCTCGATGATGGAACATGAATTGGCCTCGCCGCCGCCGAGGTTATAGACTTCGGCAACGCGGGGCCGCAGGTAAAACTGATGCATGAACGATGCCACGTCATGAGAATGGATATTGTCCCGAACCTGTTTGCCCTTATATCCGAAGACACGGTAGAGGCGGTCTTCAAGGTTGCACTTGACGAGATAGCTCAGAAACCCGTGCAGTTCCACGCCGGAGTGATTCGGTCCGGTGAGACAGCCGCCCCTGAGGCAGCAGGTAGGCATACCAAAGTACCGTCCGTATTCCTGAACCATCACATCGCCGGCGACTTTCGAAGCGCCAAACAGAGAATGGGTTGACTGGTCAATCGAAAACGATTCCGGAATACCGTGCTCAAATTCCGGGTCGGCATAATCCCATCGCGTTTCCAGTTCAGTGAGCGCGATCCGGTTAGGCCGGTCACCATACACTTTATTCGTCGACATGTGAATGAAGGGCGTTTCCGGGCAGCATTGACGTGCGGCCTCGAGGAGATTGAGCGTGCCCACTGCGTTCACTTCAAAATCCAGGAACGGGATAGCGGCTGCCTTGTCGTGCGAAGGTTGAGCGGCCGCATGCACGATGAGTTGAGGACGGACTTCTCTGACAAATGCATGCACGCCATCGCGGTCGCGAATATCGAGCGAGGCATGGCGATAGGAAGGGAGGCTTTGGCGCAGCATACCGAGAGCCCAGGCTGTATCCCCTTCCGGCCCGAAGAATACTGCTCTATGATTGCTGTCTATGCCCGCGACGTTGAAGCCGAGACTGCCGAAAAAGAGGCAAACCTCGGAGCCAATCAGACCGCAGGATCCGGTCACTAATATTGAAGGGTTTGTCATTGGGTGTGAGTATGAAGGCTACTTTCCCTGAGATGAAGCGCGCTTTCGTAAACTGCCACAAGATCGAGCGCCACTTGACGCATCGGCCGGGGGGGGAGAATGCCGGCGCGCAGCACATCGAGCAATGCAGGTTCGTCGCAGATCTTCTGCAGAACAGCCGCCCAGGCGGCGGGGGAAGAATATGGTTCCACCAGCAGGCCGTCACGCCCGCTCGTAATCAGTTCGGCGATTCCGCCGAGATTCGATCCAATTACCGGCGTGCCGGCGGCAAAGGCTTCAAGAACGACCAACGGCCCGGTCTCAAGCAACTGGGATGGGACGACAACAACGTCGTACTCGGCGAGACGGTCAATCACCTGAGCGGACGGTATGGAGGGGAGGAGTTTGACCCGCGAATCCTGGGCGGCCGCCGTCCGAATTCGTGCAGCATAGCCGCTATCGGCGCCATTCTGAAAAACGCCAAAGACGTCGAGGCTCAGGGGCAGGCGGGGATTGTTCATCAGCCCCTGAAGAATAACGTGGGGTCCTTTGGTTGCATCTATCCTTCCCAGGAAGGCAGCGCGCAACGGCAAACTCGCCGAGGGGCGGGAACTGGACTGGACCGGCGAAAGTGCTCCGGCGGGCGGCCACGAGATTCCCTGCCGACAAAGCACTAACTTGCTCGCGGGAACACCATTGCGCACGAGAAGGTCCTCGGTCCAGTTACATAAAGCGACGATGCGATCTGCGTCCTCCATAAGACTGTGAAAAGCCCGCTGGCGCAGCGAAGTCAGTTGAGGGATCCGGAGGGCAGTCCAGATACCGCCGGAGCGGTCGTCTTCGGCCAGCCGGTCGCCGAGCGCGGACGGCAGCGATGCGATGAAGCGGGCCATTGTGCCGGGCACGCCCCGATTGGTCAGTGCGCAGGCAGCGCAGGGGCTGGTTTCGAGATCCCCGTTGCAAATCCGGGAACCCCATTTGAGTAAAGTGCCGCGAGCGCAGCTGACCGTGGGAGTGTGATAGTTGAAAACGATCAGGCAACCGCGCTGCCTGGCCTGCCGGGCGAGGCGCGGGGAGACAGCGCTTGTCATCGCGTGAAGATGTACTATGTCCGGCTTGAATTCATCAAGGATGACTCCGAATGCCTGAGCGGCGACGGGGTCACCATCGCCGTAGAGTTCGGCAAGGGTGAGCGTCGAGGAGACCGGAAAGCGCCAAACTTTGAAGCCGTCGTGGACGTAAGAAGCGGCAGCCGTTGCGGGAGCGGCTATAGCGACCTCACTTCCGAAGAAGTGTTGACTGGTGGCGAGGGCAAGAACATAGACCTCGGTGCCTCCAACAGCTTCGGGGTAGAAGGTATAAGGCACGTGCAGGATTCGCATGCGCTATTCCTTACTGTTCGTCGCGCGATATCAGAATTGGCGCGCACATCGATGGCTCGCACATCGGGGGTCAGGAACGCCGACTGCCTGAACGGGTCTGGCTCAGTTCCGCAATTCGGTGGTAGACCGATTCCCTTTGTCTCGCGATATCGTGATTTTCGAGGAAGACTGCTCTGGCATTGCGGGCAAGGCGCGCCCGATCGGCGGAATCCTGGATCAGACGAAGAATCGTATCTCGCAGCGCTGCGCTGTCGGGCTGATCGATAATTGCCGCAAAACCATTTTCCCGGGCGTATCTGACAACCGCGGCTGAAGCGGGAGCCATCAGCAGAATCGGCTTTCCGCATGCCAGGTAATCGGCTGTTTTCGCCGGGAACGACCGGCTGGTCACATGATCGAGGTTGCCCATGAAGCTGTATGGAAGGAAGAGAAGATCCGCCGCCGAAAGCGCCTGCCGCAACTCGGCTTCTGGAAGCCATTCATGAAAGACAATTCCTTCAGCTCGCAAATCCTCAAGGTACCCGGCAGGTATGTATAAGTGGAGCTCGACCCGGCGCTCCTGTGACAATGACCCGTCTGCAATCAGATTGGCGAGAATCCGAAGCGTCTCGATCGTCGCCGTGCTTGTGCCGGCGAAAGCGATCCGAAACGGCCGACGTAATTCATCGGCAGTCGTTTCGGGCGCCGGGAACCCCTGTCCCACTGCAATCGCAGGCATCTGGATCTCAGAATCCGCACTGTAGCCGGAGCGCAGCCATTCAGCCATTGGCGCGCTGATCGCGTAGACGTGAGCAGCGGATCGGAGCGCAAACCGATATAAATCGTGCGCGAAATACTTCAGAACAATCGTCCTCTTCAGGAGCAGGTCATTAACCCAATCATCGTGAACCCAGAGTATAAGAGGGATGCCGGTTAGGCGTGAGACAACCGCGGCGGCAAGGAAGAACTGTCCGTGGGCGACCGAGAGGATAACTCGGGCTCTCTTTCGTTTGGCTTCGCGCCAGGCAAGAGCCACGACGAAAGGCAGAGCTAACCAGTCCAGGGAAGCACGAAGCCTGCCAATCCCCCATCGGCCACGGCGCGAGAAGACAGGGAAAATAACATAACGCCATTTATTCTTTGGAGGCGCGTGTCCGAACGTGCGTTTGAAGGACTGCGACCCGGAAACGAGCGTCAATAATTCGCCCGGATATTCCGCCAGAAGGCGATCCAACAGGACGGGCCCGCCGGCAGTGTATCCGGGGACGAAGTCGCAAACATACAGCACTGACAACGCCGCAGTGCTTTCCTGTTTCGCGTCAGGTCCGGGATTTATCGTCTGCGGATTTGTCATGTATTTCTTGAGAGTGCGGAATGTGTGTTGCCGCCCGGGTTTAATTCGCCGGGCCCGTCCGCTCGGTGCGAAGATGTTGCAGAGAGCGACGAAGCCAGTGCCCTTACTCTTGTGCGCTGTTTGCGAAAATTCAGCGGACCGGGGATCAGCGCCAGCACGGTTCCCAAGGCACGATCACGATGCAGCACCTCAACGTCCCCGACTCGGTTTCTGCCGCGGGCCAGGCATATCCAGTTGCTGCGAGCGAGATTTCTCAATGCGCCCTGAAAATGCCACAGCCAGGTCGCTCTAAATCTGGCGCGCCGCGACACCGGTTCTGATTCCGCCGCAATCTGATAGAGTCTCAACGCCACACCAGCGACACCAAAGGAGTAAGAAAGTTTTCGGGCGTAGGACCAGCGGAGCCGAGTGGCGGGAATGCAATGTTTCAGCTGCAATCGCGAGTCGTACCAGGCTCCCCAGCCCGCGAGGGATGCGGCGAGGCAAAGCTCGGTATCCTCTCCGGAAGTTATCGCGGTTCCCATTCTGCCTCGGAGAATCGATCTGAATCCGGCATCGTCCAGCGATCGCCATATCTGGCGGCGGATGCAAAGCCCCGCCCCCCAAAGCTTGCCGGCCGGCACGAACCCGGTAGCCGGGGCAATCTCGCCAACCGCATAGCCGTGGTGGAAGCTCGAGAACCATTCTGGTGGCTCCGTTTCGCAGATCGCCGCGTTTCGACTTCCGCAGACTCCCACCGACGGCAGGGAAGAAAAGATGTCGGCGACAGTTTGAACCCAGTCCGGCGATACCCAATTGTCGTCGTCGATAAAAGATACAAACTCGAATTTAGCCTCGTTAAGACCCCTGGCACGCGCATTACTCAAACCGGGGTGTTCTTCGGTAACGACTCTGAGATTTACCGGGTGCGCCGGCGGCCACGCACTCCGCGCCACGTTCGCAGTTTCGTCAGATGAGTTATTGTCGACCACGATGACCTCCCAGCAGAGTGAGGCATCCGTTTGTTGACAACTGAGGTGGTGGAGCGTCGCCGCCAGGCGCGCCGCGCTGTTGTAGCAGCAGATGATTACACTAACTCCGGCTGGCGATTCCAGGGAGTTCGCGCCGGATGTTGCCAATGCAGTTTTCTCCGTCGGGCGGTACTCAGAGGTGGAAAGCATTTGGCGATTACCTACCGGCAATCCGATGGGTTAACAGGCGCCATCCTGAACGCGCGATCTTAAAACCGGACGGCAACAACGTTCTCGCGAGCAGTTGGACATTTTCTTTCAGACAGACGGGGAAACGAACCTCCCGGAAACAAGCCAACGTGCAACGCCTTGCTTCCGCATAGAGCCCTCGAGTCCAATACCACAGCGCCAGGCTGTTGTATTGGGCGCAGATGCTTTCGGAGACCTGCCGGTGATAACGGAACCCAAGTTCCGAATCCATGTGGCGCAGAAACTGAGCCGTGTTCTGTGTCTGCAATGCCGGATGCAGCGCGGACCACGCTCCGCCGGCGTGTAAACGATAAGAGCCCATGACGCCCTCTATATAGCCCAGTTGCCCGCGCGTGGCATGCAGCGCCCACAAAAGCCAGTCCAACATCGCGATCTTAGTCGCCCAGACAGGCAATTCGGCGATCAGGCCGTTTCTGAACATCACGGAAGGGGTGGCGATGAAATTCTTCCGGAGAATGTCCTCGATCCCGCTTAGCGTCTTGACGTTATTGGCATACTCGATGTTTGAGCCATCGTGGCCAACCAGTATTGAGCCGTCCTGACGAACCACCGTCACCTTATGGAAACACAGCGAGCATTCGGGGGTAGTATCCAGGAAGTCGACCTGCCGTTGCAACTTCGTTCGGGAAGTCCAGAAATCGTCGCCTTCAAGCATCGCTATATATTCCCCGGTGCAGGCCTTCCAGGTTCGGAGGAAGTTTTCCCGCATACCGAGGTTGCTGGCGGCCTGGAAAGCGCGAATTTTCTCCGGATAATCTCTCGCATACTGTGCGACAAGTTCCCGGGTTCCGTCCGTCGAGCAGTCTTCTCCTATGACGATTTCATAATCAAAGGATGTCTCCTGTGCCAGGGCGCTTTCGACCGCGTGCGCGAAGTATGGCGCGTGGTTATAGGTGATCATCAAAACGCTTACTTTCACAGGTCTGCCCGCTTCGACACTCACGCGGTGGTCAGCCGCCCGGACGTTTCGTTTGCTCCCAAACCCCGGTCCCGCAGCAGTTTCCTGACGGCAAGAGGGTTGTGCAGGGCGAGCTTAAGAATCCGGCACACCGCTACGATTTCTCTAGCGCCGACTGCCGTTCCGGTTGGAAGCACCAGCACCCGCCCGGCGAGAATATTGGTGTTTGCCAGCATAAGATACGCATTAGGGAAATAGGACCGGTAAGGTTCCATGCGGTGACACCCGGGGAAAAAATATCGCCTCGCAAGAATATTTTCCGCCTGCAGCAGCATTAGAATTTCATCACGGTTCAGTGTGGTTGCTTCCTCATTCACCTCAACGACCACGTACTGGTAGTTGCACTTTTCGGACTCATC
>DASZLO010000210.1:0-5153 GCA_035552315.1 Bryobacteraceae bacterium | reverse complement strand
AGGTTGATGAAACCACGGCCGCCATGTGCTTCGTATAGAGTGGAAAGAGCCCATGTTCAGCTGGATATGCCCCCAATGCGGACGAGACGTTCCTCCATCGAAGACTGATTGCCCGTATTGCGCCGAGCGCGCGGCGGAGGCCCAGGCGGCGGGCGTTGCCGCGCCGCCTCCGCCTATACCCCAAACCGCCGTGGCGGCGGAGCCTCCGGCCTGGCAACAAGCGCCATTCGCGCCGCCTCAGGCGCCTCCGCCCGCTCCGCCCCAATATGCGGCGCCTCAATACGCGCCACCTCAACAGCCGCAGTACTATCCACCACCTTCGCAGGGGGCGGCTCCACAGCCGCCACCGCATTACGCGGGACCAAATCAGCAACACGCAGCGTGGCCCCCACCGGTGGCCAGGGCAGGCCCGCCGACATGGCTCATGGCCGTCGGGGTAGCGCTGGCGCTGCTGGTGATTGGTGGGGGCGTCTGGTATTTCATGCAACGGGGCAGTAACCCCGCGGAAAAGGCCGGGCTCCAAAATCCATCGGTCGCATCGCGCCAGAAGGTAAGCAATCCGCTTCAGAAATATGTGGAAGTGGTCGGCCTGCGGCTGTTCAATGAGAACAAGAAGCCTGTTGCCAGGTTCGTCGTAGTGAATCACTCGGCCGCCGAAATCACCGACCTCGCCGCCAATGTCACCCTGTGGGCCAGCACTTCGCGCTCGGAGGAGGATAGCGTGGGTTCGTTCAGCTTCAAGGTTGCCAGTCTTGCGCCGAACCAGTCGAAGGATTTGACCGAGCCACTGAAAACAAAGCTCAAAATGTACGAACTGCCCGATTGGCAGAACACAACAGCCGAGATCGAGATTACTTCGCCATCGGACCAGTAGCTGCATGTCTTCGCACTGGATGATTTGTTCCCAGCACATGCCGGCGTGAACTCCGACGCCAAGTTGAGACGCGGATACAATCCCCGTGTCCGGTTGCGGCCGAGTTCCAACTTGAGCCGATGGCCTGTGCGCTCAGGCTTCCACGAACCGCGCGCGCTCTCGATCTTTGCGCACGCGGTCGACATCGAAAACGCCTCCGTGCATCACAATCCACACGCCTGGATCGAGCACGCGGGCAGCAAAGAGGCTTTCCGTGAGGTTCTGCAGCCCGTCCGAGCGTTCGAATCCGAGAGGCGTCATTGCGCCTGTCAGGATCACGGGATGTTCGAGTGCGGAAAGGCTCCGCTTCAACAGCCGGCCCGTTTCGACCATTGTGTCAGTCCCATGCGTGATCAGGACTGGCCCCTCCGAAACCTTTGTCTTCACCACCGCGAGTACCAGCTGTCGATCTTCATCGGTCATTTCGAGGCTGTCTTTGTTCAACAGCGCAGTCACTTCCACTCGAAGATCGGGCAAGCGCAGTTGCGCCAGGTATCTGTCCACCTTCGAAGTAAGATTTTCCACCTGCCCGGTTTGTTCGGAGTAAACCTTCTCCATGGTGCCGCCCGTCGTAATTAAATGGATATTGATGAGCCCGGATCGCATCTCCATTCAGCATAGGCGGGTTGTCCTTGGCGTTGCTTTGCTTTGTGGAATCTGTTCAGGGCAGAATCACATCGGGGAAGACGCCCGTTCCCTTGTTGCGCGAGCCGTCGCCGCCGACGACCACAGTGACCGTCTCGCACGCGATTACACATACAAGGTTCGCGACGAAATCAGCGAGCATGATGGCTCGGGCAACATTAAGGCGACCCATTCTACGCTGAACGAAATCCTCTATATCGGCGGAAAGCGCTACTTTCATCCACTCGAAAAGGACGGCAAAACGCTTCCGCCGGACCGGCAGCGGCAGGAGGATCAGAAGCTGGATCGAGCAGTCAGAGATGCCAGTCGCCTCACCGGTGCCGAGCGCGACAAGCGCCTTTCCGATGCGGAACGCGAACGCGCCCGGCAGCGCTCCGACTTCAAAGACATTCCAGAGGCTTTCGATTTCAAGTTCCAGAGCGACGCGGTCGTGAGCGGTCGAGCGGCATGGCAGATATCCGCGACGCCCCGAGCCGCTTATCGCGGCAAACTTCACGGCATCCTGAATAACGTCGAAGGAACGCTGTGGATCGATAAGGCAGACCTGAACTGGGTCAAGTTTGAAGCCGACGTGTTGAATCCTTTCCGCCTCGGATGGTTCCTCGCGCGAGTCGACAAAGGAACACATATCTCTTACCAGATGATGCGCGTGAACAACGAAATCTGGGTGCCAGAGACGGTCATGCTGAAAGCCTCCGCCCGTCTGGTGCTGCTGAAGAAGCTGAATGTGGAGCAGCATGTAACGTTCAGCGATTACCGCAAATTTCAAAGCGATTCGAAGATCGTGAGCACGGACGCGGAACCATGAAATCGCGGGCGTCGCAACAGGGTCTTGCAAATTATAACCCCGGTGATATAGTAGTGTTTTCCATGACACCGCGCCTCTTCGGCTATTTTGGTTATCGATTTTGGTGGCCCACTTCGTAGTGGCGTTGGTCAGGTCTGAGTTTCAGAATTACCAACCCACTCGCAAGAGTGGGTTTTTTGTTTTTGTATAGAACAAACACCCAACGTCAGGAAGGTTTTTGAACACATGATCATTTCGATGCGGCCTCATGCGACACGGGAGGAAGTAGAACATGTTACGGAACGGATTCAGGAGTTCGGCTTCAAAGTTCACTCGATCGAAGGCGAGGAAAGAGTCGTGATCGGAGTGGTGGGCGTGGGCGGCGACGTCGAAGCCTGTCTTGAATCCCTGGAAGCTACGCCTGGCGTGGAAAAGGCCATGCGCATCTCGGCGCCGTATAAGTTCGTCAGCAAGGAATTCCGTAAGGAGCGCACCGTTATCCGCGTAGGCCGCGCCGATATCGGCGGCGACGAGTTCGTCACGATGGCCGGCCCCTGTTCGGTCGAAAGCGAAAAGCAGATTATGGAAACCGCCGAAGCCGTTGCGGCGGCCGGGGCCGACATCCTTCGCGGCGGCGCGTTCAAACCGCGCACGTCGCCGTATGATTTCCAGGGCATGGAAGAAGCCGGATTAAAGCTCCTGGCAAAGGCGCGCGAAGCCACCGGGCTCGCCGTAATCACTGAGGTCATGAGCGACCGTGACGTGGACCTCGTGGCCCAATACGCGGACATCATGCAGATCGGCGCCCGCAACATGCAGAATTTCGCGCTGCTCAAGGCGCTTGGCCGGTGCGGCCGCCCCGTGCTACTCAAACGCGGCCTCAGTTCCACCATCAAGGAACTGCTGATGTCCGCCGAGTATGTCGTGGCGCACGGAAATTCGCAGGTAATGCTCTGCGAACGCGGGATTCGTACTTTTGAAACGGCAACGAGAAATACGTGCGACATTTCGGCGGTGCCCGTATTGAATGAACTGACGCATTTGCCCGTAATCGTAGACCCCAGCCACGCGACCGGAAAGCGCAGTCTGGTGCCCGCGCTGGCCAAAGCGGCGGTTGCCATTGGCGCGGATGGGATGATCGTGGAAGTCCACCCGTGCCCCGAAAAAGCAGTCAGCGACGGAGCGCAATCACTTACAATCCAGGGCTTCCGGGACATGATGCACCAGCTCGCGGGCTACATCGAATTGTGGAAACAGGAACGGGTCGGCGACATGGCCGTCGCGTAGTTCCCCATCCAGAAAACCGCTTGCTGATGTGGCGCACGCACTCGTGCGGCCGCGTCGAGAATCCCCTTCAGGGGTTCTCGCGCGAGACTCATCTCGACGCCTGCGCCTGGGCAGGGAAAAATTCGCTGGACTCGCTATCAGCGCTGCGTTTACGGGGTCCGTTTCGAGATAAGCACAGGATCTTTCCGAACTCGCTCCGATTCCCCCCATATCGTAAGACTCTTTTGCCGGAATGGCTCTCCGGTCCTTCCCAACACGCGATTCGCGTCTCGTGCAGCGGCGCCTTTCAGCGACCTCAGTTCAGATGGTCCTTCGGGCGGCGGGGAATCTTATCGAAAATCGCAGAAAAGACGTCGAGACGAGTCTCGACGCGGCACGCACGAGTGCGCGCGCCACATTAAATCAGCGGTTTTTTCTGAGCCACGACCGTAACGAAGTGCTTGTGACGCGCAGGTTTTCCGGTCCCTATTACCTGCCCGCGTTACCTCTTATCACCTGATTCTTATAGACCAAAGACATATTTACGCGTCTGTAACGCCCGTGGCACTCTATCCAACAGGAGGTCTGCGAATGAAGACCATCGCCGCGGAATCCTCCGCGTTCCGGCAGTTGCAGCGCGTTTTGCGCGCGTGCCTTTCGATCGCCCTCCTCGCCTCCGCCGCTGATGCAGCATCGCCCTGGCGCTTCTGGACGAAAGCTGATGGACTTCCGGAATCGGTCGTCTTCGGCCTTACCGCGGACGGAGCCGGGCGTATTATCGTCAAATCGGGCGATGTAGCCACGCTGAGCATTCTTGATGGGTATCAGGTAACCGAAATACCAGTACCCCATGCTTACGGCCGCATACTGCCCTCCTCAAATCATGAACTTTGGACGTTCGATTCGAACGGTATTGACGTTCGCGACGGCGCTGAGTGGCGCCGCTACCCCGACGCTCAGATTGCGGATTTCGCAACCAGAAGCGGCATGCTGCAGACCAGGTGGTTCACCTATTCGGTTTTCTATGGACCGCACGACCGCATGGATGTCGCTCCGTTTCGAAATGAAACCGCCGTTCTGATGTTTCCCGACCGGCTGGTCGAATGGGACCGGCGCAACGGATCGAAGCGTATACTCCGGCTTGCCGCGCAGACCGGGCTCGGCAAGTTCCGCGACGTCCAGAACACCCGGGACGGCGCCCTTTGGCTGACCGGCGAACACGGTGTCGCGATGCTCCGCGGGAGCGGCGCAGGTATTGATTGGATCGAAATCCCGGGGCCGCCTGCCGACCGCGATTTTATGTATCCGATCGAAGGCGAGAATCACGAATTATTCGTGAGCGCAACGCGGTTGGGCGGAAAACGAGTCGTTCTTCGTCTCGCAAAAGGCCTGTGGACCGAAGTATACGCCGCGGACATCGCCTTGCCGCGTCTCAAAGGGTGGCGCGGTCCCGGCGGGACTATCTGGATACAGGAAAACAGGAAGATTTTTCAGTTGAATGCCGGTAACCCTACCGTGTCGGCATCGACAAACGGTAAGGCG
>DASZLO010000209.1:0-81621 GCA_035552315.1 Bryobacteraceae bacterium | reverse complement strand
TACCTCTCTGGCTCTTGCCCATCCGGCTCTTGCCAATGACGACGACGCCAATTCGTCCATTCTCCCGGTCCAGCCGACCGAGACCGATCGGACTCAGGTTTCGGTACAGTGGCAGTCCCTGATCCGGCAGTCACTCTTTTTCCTGGGTGTGGAACACGGCTTTCGCCTGGTTACGGATCCGCAGACACGTGAGTTTGGCGGAGGAGCTTTTTTCAGCGGCTACTTTAATTCGGTGGGGAATCTGCACGGGTGGGCGGATGGCGATCCGTTCGTCGTGAATTATGTCGGGCATCCGATGCAGGGCGCTGTCTCGGGCTTCATCTGGATGCATAACGATCCGCGGTACCGGACGGCGGAATTCGGACGCGACCGCCGTTATTGGACGGGCAAGGTTCGCGCCATGGCATTCGCGTGGGCGTATAGCGAGCAGTTCGAAATCGGGCCGGTCAGCGAAGCCTCCATTGGCCACGTGCAGGCGTATTATCCGCAGCAGGGCTTTGTGGATCACGTGATTACGCCGACTGTAGGAATGGGGTGGATGATCGCTGAGGACGCGATTGACCGGTATGTGATTCGCAGAATTGAATCGCGCTTCTCGAATCGATGGCTGAGAATCGCGGCGCGAGGATTCCTGAATCCTTCGCGAACTTTCGCGAACTGCATGGAAATGGAAGCGCCGTGGCATCGGGAGAATCGTCCGGGAATTACACACAGCTTCATCGCGGCCGAACCGCGGCCGCGGAGCACCAGGGCGAAAGTTGAGGACGGGCCGATTCAGCCGGCGCTATTTGAATTTTCCGCAAGTTCATCGGAAATGCTGCTGGGCGCCGGCAAACAAAACATGAACTGCGTCGGCGGCACAGGCACGGCTCTTATCAACCTCAATCCGGCTCTGGCAGTCGAGACAGAAGTGGGTGGATGCAAGATGCTGGGTCCGGGGCTGAACCTGAGCGGCGACGCCACTACATTCGCCGTTGGTCCCCGATACACGTACCGGACCGGCGGGCACTGGACCCCCTGGGCCCACGTTCTTTTGGGCGGCGAAAAATTAACTCAGGAATTACTCATGCCGGATGTTAAGGCGGCGGTGATGGCGACTGCGGCGCCTGGAACGGCGGAATGGACTCTGCACGATGCTTACACCCGGCACTACGAGGCTACCGGATTCACTGTGAACTTCGGATCGGGGGTTGACTGGACGATGAATCGAACCGTGGCATTCCGGGTGGGGAGCGTGGAATACATCCATTCCTGGATGCCTCGGCTGAATGACCAGTCGTTTAACCACGACGTGAGAATTACTGCCGGGTTCACTTTGAGGGCTGGCGGATAAAGGCTTTATTAAGCCATCGAGACTCGTTTTTAACTCTTCTGACATACCGCTGTCACACGGGAAAGTTAGGCTGGTTTGACCAGGTAGTCTAATTTTGTTCCGGTGGAGGCGTTTGTAATGAAGGGTGTGTCTGGACGGTTGACTTCTATTGCGATTTCGCTGATAGCGGGAATGGTTCCCCTCTACGCGCAGATCGCGGGAACGGTGCTGGATCAAGCCGGCAAAACGATTCAGGGTGCCGAGGTCGTTGTCAAGAACGACGCGGCCGTAGCAAACACCACAACCACGGACGCGGACGGTCGCTTTTCTGCTACGGGCCTTTCGGCGGGGTCTTACACCGTCGAAACTTCAGCGCCCGGTTTTGCGCGCAACGTGCGGTCGGGAGTGCCGACCGGCACACAGGACCTCTCCATCACATTGAACGTCGATTCCATCTCACAATCGGTTACCGTGCACGAGTCGGTCTCCATCGCTACGGAGACCGCTCCGCAGGGCAACACGATGGATGCGACCTCGGCACGAACGGAAATCAGCAGCGCGTTTATCCGGAACTTCATTGCGCCGACATCAGACTTCGCCGAGGTGGTCAATCTCGCGCCGGGGACTTTCAGTTTGAACCCGAACGGGATCGGACTGGGTCAGGGCAAGACCTTCTTTCGCGGTTTCTCCGACGGGCAGTACACAATCACTTTCGACGGGATTCCCTTCGAAGACACCAACAGCCCGACGCATCACTCATGGGCCAGCTTCCCTTCGCAGTGGATCAGTTCAACCGACTTCGATCGCAGCCCCGGTCAGGCTTCCGACTTCGGCCCCACAAACTTCGGCGGATCGATCAATCTGAAATCTCCCGAACTGCAGGCCGACCCGGACATTCGCGGCACGTTCTCCTACGGCTCGTTCAACACGCGGATCTATCAACTGGATGGCGATTCAGGCACATTCGGGCCAGGCAAGAAGGATGCGGTGTTGTTCGACATCAATCAGATGACGTCCGATGGATATCAAACCTTTAACCACCAGCAGCGCGACGCCGGTTACGCGAAAGCGCAGCACCGGTTCTCGGACAAAACGAGCCTTAGCTTGTATGGCGGCGTGGTGGACATCTGGAATAATACCCCGAACACAACGAATCCTCTGCGTTCGCAAGTGGCACAGTTCGGCGATAACTATCTGCTGGACAACACACCACTTCTGACCAACGGCACGCCCGATCCGTACTACTACAAGTACTTCGACTATCACGTACAAACAGACTTCGAATATGCGGACTTCAACTCCGATCTGGGCGACGGATGGAGATTCGATACGAAGGCATATACGACCCGCTACTGGAACAAACAGTTCTATCAAAACGGCGCGACGGTGAGCCTGAGTTCGGCTACGCCGAGCGGCGTCGACAAACTTAACGGATACCGGCACGCGGGCGACACGCTCGTGCTGAGCAAAGAGAGCAAGTGGGGCGTCTTCCGTGGCGGCGTTTGGTACGACTGGGCCTACACCGACCGGTACCAGTATCCGTCCAACATTCTGTCTCAGCAGGACACCCCTCTGGGGAATTTCCACGAGCACTTCACCACGCAGACGTTCCAGCCGTTCGCCGAATATCAGTGGCGTGCGACGCAGAGGCTGGCGATCACGGCCGGCATCAAGTCCGCCGACTATCAGATGCGTTTGAACCAGTATCAGGACTCCGCCACTGTCGGGTGTCTGGGAGGGGTATCGGCGAAGGATCCGGTTACCGGCGCTCCGATTTGTGTGGGCGGCGCGGCTTTTACGACGCATAAAGTCAACTACAATTCCTGGCTGCCGACGATCACCGCACGGGAGCAGGTCTTGGGAAACTGGTCCGTGTACGGGCAGTTTGCAGAGGGCAGCGTGATTCCGCCCAGCAACGTGTTCGACGTGACAGGCGGCATTGTTCTCACTCCGCCGAAGCCGACGATCGCGAAGACTTATCAGGCGGGTTCCGTTCTGAAGTTCAATCGCTTTACGCTCGACACCGACGCCTACTATGTGCATTTCCAGAACGGGTACTCTTCCTATGTCGATCCCGCAACCAACGAACCGGTGTTTGTGGCGACGGGTCCTTCGAACACGAAAGGCATCGAGGCGGAAAGCAATATCGCGATCGGCTGGGGACTGAGCCTGTATGTGAATACTTCGTTCGGCTCGGCGAAATATCAGGAAGGCAAGAATTTTCCCAACGGCGGCCTGTGGGTGGCGAACACGCCGAACAATGTTCAGGGCATGAGCCTGCTCTGGCAGCACAAGAACTTCGATTTCGGCCTGACCAACAAACGGGTGGGCCGCTACTATAACGACAACAAGACGTTAAGCTATACGATCAACGGCATCAAAGTTCCGGTGCCCGTGGATCAGGCCGTTACCATCAATCCTTTCGATCTGACGAATCTGTTTTTCAACTACACGGTAAAGAACAGTTCGTTTATGAGAGGCAGCAAGATCGCCTTCGCGGTTAACAATCTTTTTGACAAACATAATCTGGTGGGTGTGACGCCGGGCGTGAGTCCGACGCTGGCTGCGCCCTATGTACAGAGTCCGAACGATCAGCTGAATCTGCTGCCGGGACGGAGCTTCTCGATTACGGTCACCGGGGGCTACGCGCCCAAGAGGTAAGCGCCCGCACAACACTTTAGAGTGCTTCGGCAGATTGATTCGCGCAAGCCATACAATATGGCTTGCGCGTTTTTGTTTTTATTCTCGTCTGGGCAACGGTCGGCTTTTCGCAGACCGTTTGCGCGACCTGCCATCCTCAGATCGCCAGGAAGTACGCGCAGACAGGGATGGGGCGATCGTTCTCCAGTTCCATTCCGCCGCTCTCGCAGGCTCCCTTTTATCACAAGGCTTCAGACACCTGGTTCGCTACGGTTGAGCGCGGCGGGAAGTATTTCCAGCGGCGGTATCAGATCGGATTCGGCGGGAAAGAGACCAACGTCGACGAGCTGTCAATCGATTATGTAATGGGATCGGGGAGCCATGTGCGCACCTGGCTGCACAAGACCCCTGCGGGCGCTCTGCTGCAACTGCCGCTGGCTTGGTATGCGGAGAACGGCGGTTCGTGGGCGATGAATCCGGGTTACGACAAAGCGGATCAGCCCAATTCGCGCCGCAAGATCGACTACGAATGCATGTCCTGCCATAACTCCTATCCGGAGATCCCGAAGGGACATGAACAGCTGCGGGCCGAACCGGTGTACAGCGGCACGATTCCGGAAGGGATCAGTTGCGAGAGGTGTCACGGATCGGGCGAGGCGCATGTGCGGGCCGCTCAGTCGGGCAACGCTTCGCGGCCGGCTATCCGGGAGGCAATTGTCAATCCGGCGAAACTGACACCGGAGCGCCAGATGGAGGTGTGTATGCAATGCCATCTGGAAACCACCAGCTTTCCTTTTCCGCACTCGATTCTTAAATACGACCGGCGGCCGTTTTCCTACCGGGCAGGACAGCCACTTGCCGATTCTCTGCTGTTCTTCGATCAGGTGAAAACCCCGTTGAACGAGGATCGTTTTCAGATTGTGAATTCGGTTTACGGTCTGCGCAAATCCGAATGCTTCCTGCAAAGCGCCGGAAAGCTGCAGTGCACCACCTGTCACGATCCGCATTCCGAAAAGACTTCTACTGAGAGTTACAACGGCGTGTGCCGGCAGTGCCACGGGCCGGCCATCGACAAAGAAATTGCGACGAAGCTGCACACCGCGGACAAGAATTGCATCGATTGCCATATGCCGAAGCGGCGCACCGACGATGTGGTTCACGCGGTGATGACGGATCATTTCATCCGGCAGCGCAAACCACGGGGAGATCTGACCGCGTCCAAAGCCGAGCCGGACGGTCCCGACACCTTCTACCGCGGGGAGGCCATCCCCTACTATCCGGCGCGGCTGGACGGCGTCCCTGACGGGGAGCTGTATCTCGATCTGGCGCAGGTGCGGATGAAAAACAATCTGGAGCGCGGGCTGGTCCGGTTCGGGGAGGCGCTGGACAAATCGAAGTCAGCGGCCGCGGAATTCAACGTGGAATATGCGGATGCTCTGATGGCTGCGGGAAAACCAAAGGAAGCAATCGCGGATTATCAGGAGGCTCTGCGGAAGAAGCCCGATTCGCTGGCAGGGCTGATTGGATTGGGGCAGGCTTTCGATTTGGCCGGGCAACCGGCGCCGGCGATTGAGAGCTTCAGCCGCGCGACGGCGGCGTATCCGGACAGCGCGCTTGCCTGGCAGGATGCGGGGCAGATCGATGCCAAGTTGGGGCGAAGCGGTGAGGCGGTGGCGACGCTGCGGAAATCGATTGCGGTCGATGCCGGCATTCCGGAAGCGCACTATGCGCTGGGAACGTTTTTAGCCGCAAAGGAACCCACCTCTGCGGTGGCTTCCTTCCGGGAAGCCATCCGGTTACAGCCGGATTATGCGGCGGCACGCTTAAATCTGGCTGTGTTGCTGGCGCAAAGGAATCAGCTTGACGAGGCGGAATACGAGTTCAAACAGGCGCTGCGGGCGCGTCCGGATTATGCGCTGGCCCATTTGAATTACGGCTTGATGCTGCGTGGCGCGGGCCGGGCAGCGGATGCGGAAGAACAGCTTCGATTGGCGCGGGACGGGTCAGATCCAGCGGTGCGGGAAACAGCACGCCGGCTTCTGAGCAACACGCCGCGATAACGATTGAAATAGCCAACGCTATCGCGGCGTCTCGTGTCGTTTCGTTCCCTTCGCCCGGTTTAACGGCGGGAAAGCTGAACGGTTTGTTTGTGCTTTGCCGCCCAGTCAGCGTAATCCTTATCGCTGATGTTGGTTACATTGACCCAGGCGTGTCCCATCTCGTCGATGGTGCGGTCGCCATAACCTACCCATTGATTCGGATCCGGATTGGTTTTCTGCTTGTCCGTGTTGTCGTAATAAGCAGTGATGCGAAGCACGGTGCCTTTGGGGAGCACGGGCGCATCGTCATCCGAGTAGATGTAGTTGTTCATCCAGTTGAAGTTGAAGTCTTTGACGAAGCTCAACATCCGGACTTCACCGGTTGGCAGGATGGCTTCCATTGACATCGCCTTGCCGCGCAGATGCATGTGCGGCTGGAAATTTTCCAGACGCGCGGCCGATTTCAACACGTGGAAAGCCTGTGTCTGCGCCAGCGAATTGGGCGGAATGTCCAGGTCGCTGTTGGTCTTGTAGGCGGTGAACAGCTGCAGCCGCGTGCGGTGCTGGGGCACATAGCCTTTGGGATAGAGGAAGATACCCAGTTCCACGTGATCGGTGACCTGCTCGCCGACGGCGTGATAGTGGACCTCCCAGCGGATCTTCGCGCCAGGTTCGAGGAGTTTTCCGGCGCCCGGCCGGTATATGTCATACGTCTTGCCGATAGCCCATTCCATAAGGAGGCCCGGGCCACCTGCACGATCGGCCGGATCCGCGTTCGGTTCGTATTGTTCGAGGGAAGCCAGCGCATGATGGGTCACCTGGCGGCCGGCGATCGTGCCGGTACGCATTTCGACGGCACGCACCCAGCGTTCCTCTTTAATGCCGATATCGGAAGTCGGCTTCCACCATTCGTCCTGATGGACGGCGTCAACAGTGTAAGGTGCTGATTTCACCACGAAGTCCGGTTCCTGGCCGAGAACTTTGGCCAGTTTCCAGCCGCTGTCGTCAGGCCAGACCTTGGCTACCGGAAGATCTTTCTTGTCTCCGAGGGGCGATCCTGCGTCCACCCATTTCACGATGGTGGCGATTTGCTCGTCGGAAAGGGAGCGGTCATTGGCAAAGTGCTGAATGCCAACGCTCTTGTCGATGTTCCAGGGAGGCATTTGTCGGGAGGCGACGCGGTATTTAATCGATCTGGCCCAAGGGCGAACTTCTTCATAAGTCCGGAGATTCATGGGCGCGCCCTGACCGGGTCGATGGCACGTCTCACATTTTTCCTGGAGTATGGGGGAAATATCTTTGGCGAAAGTTACTTGCTGGGGTTGAGGTGACAGGGTGGCAGCTGCCGCGGAAAGCGAAAAGACCGCGAGAAGGCCGGAAACGCGTGAACTGAGCATGGGCTACTCCTTTGCTCTTTAATAGACGGGCTGCCAGCTATAAAGATTACGTCAGGGGGTGCCGATCGAAGGGTAGACAGTTTTCAAAAATGCCGTAGTTCCGGTTCTCGATGGTCTCGAAGGTCACAGAACGCTGGTTTATTTCTGGATCAGAGGTAAGAAGGCAGCGCCGTAGAGTCCTGCTTTGTTGCCCAGTTTAGCCTTTTCGATGCGGGGATTCGACGCGCGAAAGGTATAGGAGCGGCGCTGCGTTTCCGCGAGCATAGCGGGGGCGAAAAGATCCCAACCGTCGATGACGCCGCCGCCGATCAGATATAACGGGAAGTTGAACGTATTGATGAGCATGGCCAGCAAAATCCCGAGCGCCTCACCCATGGAGGAAAAGATCATGAGGGCCTTCTGGTTGCCCTCCATGGCGAGATCGTAGACCTGTTTGGCGGAAAGGCCGTCGCCCAATCCCAGTAATTTCGCCATGGCGGTGATGGCAGTAGCGGAGGCATGTTTCTCGACGCAGCCCCGGTTGCCGCAACCGCACGGATTCCCGTTTGGAACCACGGTGATGTGTCCCAGCTCCCCGGCCATTCCGAGGGTGCCCCGGATGATCTGGCCGTCGGAGATGATGCCGCCGCCAACGCCCGTCCCCAAGGTGAGCATGACCATATCTTTGACGCCTTGCCCCGCTCCGGCGAACTGCTCACCGATGGTGGCGACATTGGCATCGTTCTCGAGAATGACGGGTGCTCCCAATCGCCTGCTGAGCTCGTCCCGCAAAGGGAAATGTTCGAGTGAGGCGAGATTGTTGGAGTTCCCGATCACTCCCTCATCCATCAGAATGAAGCCGGGAACGCCGACGCCGATCCCGACCAGGCTGGAGGCGCCGCAGCGATTGCGCAGGACGGATATGGCGTCCACCATATCTCCCACAATCGCCTCCCGGCCCGCGGAATAGTTCGTTTTTCCGGAAACGGTGTCCAGCATAACCCCGGAGCGGTCGATGGCAGCCGCGCGAAGGTTCGTCCCTCCCAAGTCCAGTCCGATGCCGAATTCAGCCATAAATATCCGGGATCATAGCATCCGGAGAGTTTAAGTTGTGTGAATTCCGCACGACTGAAGTTATTGAGAGGAAATGCCGATGGAACAGGCAACTACTATGTTCGCGTTGATTGGCATCGTACTGGTGTTCGGGTCAATTGTCGGTGGCTTCCTGATGGAAAAAGGCAATTTGCTGGTCTTGCTTCAGCCAGCCGAGCTGATCATCATCGGGGGGGCAGCTGTTGGGACAATCCTGGCGGCGAATCCGCTCCCTTTGACAGTCCGGATATTCAAGAGCGTATTGGGGATCCTGGCGGGAAGCCGTTTCACCAAGGAGTATTACCTCGAGTCACTGAAAATGCTGAACGCGATCTTCGTTTTCGCGCGAAAAAGCGGGATGGCCAAGCTGGAAGAGGACGTTGAGAACCCCGCCAAGAGCGCTCTGTTTTCCAAGTATCCGAAGCTGATTAAAGACCACCATCTGCTGCATTTTGTGTGCGATACGCTTCGCACAGCGGTTTCGGGCGTGGTGCCTCCACATGATCTGGACGCCCTGCTGGAGAACGATATCGAGACGCACCATCATGAGATCTCCGCGCCGGTTCGGGCACTGGCTACGGTGGCGGATGCGCTTCCAGGGCTGGGCATTGTGGCGGCGGTATTGGGGGTGGTGATTACAATGGGCTCGCTGGGCGGTCCGCCGGAGGAGATCGGGAAGAAAGTGGCGTCCGCGCTGGTGGGCACTTTTCTGGGAATTTTGCTGTCATACGGCTTGGTCTCTCCGATTGCTTCTTATCTGGAAAAGATCAATGACGCCGAATCGCAATACTACCAGGTGATGCGGGCGGGGCTCATGGCGTTTGCCAAGGGTATGGCGCCGATGATCGCGGTCGAGTTTGCGCGGCGGGCGATTCCGCCGGAGCAGCGTCCGACGTTCGTGAATATGGAAGCGGCCTGCAAGGGACGTCCGCCCGCTGGAGCGGCAGACGACAAGGCTGGACATGCGGAAGCCCCCAAGAAAGCCGCATAGTCTGAAAAAAGCCCCGATGCGGAAGGGAACAGTGCAGTCATGAATGCGAAAGCTCAACCGATTATCATCATCCGGCGAAAGAAGCGCGCTCATGCCGGCCATCACGGCGGCGCCTGGAAAGTTGCCTACGCCGATTTCGTGACGGCGATGATGGCGTTGTTCATTGTGCTTTGGCTGCTCAGCAGCAGTGAGCAGGTCCAGAAGGCAGTTGGGGGGTACTTCACGGATCCGAAGGGCACCGCCAAAGATGTCGGGAACGGGCTGCGGGGCGCGGGCAGCGAGAGTCTTACCATCAAAAAAGACGAGATGAGCAAGCTGAAGGAAAAGCTGGCAATGGCAATCAAAGACTCGCCGGCCTTACAGGCGATCAAAGAGCATGTCGTTTTCACGATGACCAACGAGGGTTTGCGGGTCGAAATGCTGGAAGGGGCGGATTCCACGTTCTTTGAATCGGGGAGTTCCGTGCCCACGAGGCCGGGCAAGGATCTGCTGGGCACTTTGGCCGAAGAGATCGGCAAGCTGCCAAATTCGGTGGCGATCGAGGGTCATACCGATTCCAAGCCTTATGCGGGGAGAGCAGACTACTCGAACTGGGAACTCTCCGCGGATCGTGCCAACTCTGCCCGGCGATGGATGATTGAACGCGGATTACGTCCGGAGCAGACCCGGCAGATCCGCGGCTACGCCGATCAGACGCCGAGGGAGAACTTCGCGCCGGACGATCCGTCGAACCGGCGGATTACGGTTATCATTCAATACCAGCCGGTCACGAAGGCCGATGTCGCCGCGGCGATGGGTGCGCCACCGAAGCCGGAAGCGCCGCCGAACGCGTCGCCGGGCAGCGCTGCGAAACCCAAATAGTCCGGCCGAAAACAAGGCTGGCGGCAGGGTGTTTTTCGGTACGCCCGTCTTTTGCCATCCCCTCCATTTTTCCTGTTATACTGTGAATAACGGACGAAAGCCAAGAGTGGGCGGAAGCCCACTTTTTTATTGCACGGTCGTTTATTTTCACGGTCGTTTAACTTATGGTGCAGTCGCGAAACGGGAATATGAAACGGGAGGACGTTATTTCGAGAATCGAGGCCATTGCCGGGCAGGTGGCGGGGCCGCTGAACATCGAAATCGTCGAAGTGGAGCTGAAGGGTTCGGGTCGAAGTCACTTGCTTCGTGTTTATATCGATAAGCCGGAAGGAGTTACTCACACCGATTGTGAGCTCATTTCGCGCGGTATGAGCGAGGTGCTGGATGCCGAAGACCCCTTGCCCGGCAGCTATGAGCTGGAAGTCAGCTCTCCCGGAGTGGAACGTAAGCTCGGCAAATGGAAGGACTGGGAGCGTTTCGCGGGCAAGAAGGTGAAGGTCACTCTTCGGGAACCGGCTGAGCCCCGGCACTTCGACGGAAGAATCGTCAAGGCCGAAGACAGCAATGTCACAGTCGAACTTGCGAGTGGCGAGGAGGTTACCTTTCCTTTTGAAAAGGTCGACCACGCCAATCTCAAGTTCGAGTGGTAAAAATCCGGTCACCCCGACTTCGCCACTGAACAATCCGGCCAAATCCAAACGAGGCAAATTGTGGAAAACATTTATCAGTCAATCGAAATATTGAGCAAGGAAAAGGGCATCGATACCCAAATCGTTCTCGATGCGGTGAAGGACGCGATGCTGATAGCAGCGCGCAAGCACTTCCGCACCACCGAGAACTATGAGGCGGAATTCGACCCCAAGAGCGGCGGCCTGAAGTTGTTTTCCGTCAAGACCGTCGCTGACCCCGTGGTCGATCCCGCGATCGAGATGACCCTTTCCGAAGCTATGCGTCTCGACCCGCAGGCGGAGGTCGGAACCCTGATCCGCGTGCAGAAGCCGACCGATGCTCTGGGGCGGATTTCCGCGCAGACTGCCAAGCAGGTGATTTTTCAAAAGGTTCGGGAGGCCGAACGCGAAACGATCTATCGGGAATATGCCGATCGCGTGGGCGAACTTGTTAATACGACAATCAAGCGCGTCGAGGGTCTCGATCTGGTAGTGGATCTGGGGAAGACTGAAGCCCGCTTGCCGAAACGCGAACAGTCGCGCCTTGAAAGCTACAGCGTGGGCGACCGGGTGCGCTGCGTCATTAAGATTGTGGACAAGTCGGCGAAGGGACCGGGTGTGGTGGTTTCGCGCGCCGATGCTGAACTGGTGAAACGTCTTTTTGAACAGGAAGTTCCGGAGATTTATGACGGCACCGTAACGATTCGCGGCTGCGCGCGCGAAGCCGGGGAGCGGACCAAGATCGCGGTTTCCAGCCGCGACCGCGATGTGGACAGCGTGGGCGCTTGCGTCGGCATGAAGGGGATGCGCGTGCAGTCGATCATCCGGGAACTGCGCGGCGAGAAGATCGACATCATCGAGTGGTCGGACGATGCAGTGGGATTTGCCACCCACGCCCTGAGTCCGGCGAAAATCAGCCGGGTGACCGTGATCGATCCGGTCGAGCACCATATGGAAGTGATTGTGGATGACTCGCAGTTGTCGCTGGCGATCGGGAAAAAGGGCCAGAATGTCCGTCTCGCCGCCAAGCTGCTGGGCTGGAAGATCGACATCAAGAGCGAAGAGGAAAAGCGCCAGGAAGTGCAGAATGCCATCGAGCTGTTGTCGACCGGAGCACCGGTTTCGGCGCTGATCGATCACGGGCTGGCGGAAACCACGGTGGATGCGCTGGTGAAGGGCGACATCGGTACGGTGGAGAAGCTGGGCAGCATGACTCCGGAGCAGTTGGAGGCTCTGGAGGGCATCGACGAGGAGGCTGTGGGCCGCATTCAACAGGCGATTAACAGCTTCTATGGCCAGGAATATGCAGAGGAACAAGAGCCTGTGGAAGAACAGGCGGCTATGGAAACTACCTCTGATACCATGGTGGAATCGGCGGAACCGGCCATCGGCACGGAGATGAGCGGGGACCAGTCCTCATCTGCCGCGGAAGCGGCGGATGAAGGCAGCGATACGCTCCTGGCGTCGAATTCGGATGCGGGAGTTCAACAGTAACTCAGCGGTAAAGGCAGTGGCTGGAGCAGGCAGTTAAACGAAACACTTTAATATGAGTAAGATTCGAATCAATGAACTGGCGCGGCAACTGGAAGTGAAGTCGCGCGAGGTCATCGACAAGCTCCACGAACTCCAGATCGCTGAGAAGGTCACGCACTCCAGCTCGATTGACGAAGACAAAGCGGAGCAGTTGCGCCGCTACTATCGGGGCGAGGCCCTGCTGCCGCAGAGCAGCGCGGGTGAATCCAGCAACGGCGCCGGTCACGACGGACACGGCGGCAGGAATCACGATGAGGGCGAAGGCGGAACAGGTATCGCCGAAAAACCGGCGCGCGCCCCGCGGCCGAAACAAGCGGCGCAGCCTGTTGAAGCTGTCGACGCCCATGGCGAGACCCGTGGTGGGACCAGGGCCGAACCCAAATCTGAAAAACAGGCGCCGGCTCCGAACGCCGATGCGCCATCCGCGCCGGGTCAAACCGAAGGACAAGCGCCGGGAGCGGCCGCCGATCAGGCCGAAGACGCAAACAAGCCGCGTGCCATTCCGCTGCGGCCGCCATTGATGCGGGGAGTCCCGATTCATCCGCCGGTCGGTCCGCGTCCGTCCGCGCCTCCAGCGGGTTCCGCACCGGGCTCACATCATGCGGCACCAACGGCGGCTCCGGGACGTCCGGTGCCTCCACCGGCGAGACCGATCCCTTCGGGTGGTCCGCGCCCCGGGCAAATTCTTTCCGGTCCGCGTCAGCCGATGCCTGCGCCTCCGGCTGCTTCAATTTCCGTATCACCTCCTGTAACGCCGTCCGCTCCACCGCCGTCCGCCGCGACCTCCGTAACACCGGCCGCGCCGTCGTTGCCCTCAACTCCGGTGAGCGCGAGTCCAGGAACGCCGCTGCCGCGACCTCCGCAGGTAGTGCGGCCGGGAGTGCCGATCGGTCCGCCGCCGCGTGCCCTGCGGCCCGCGGGTGTTCCGGTGGGGCCGCGCCCCGCCGGTCCGCAGGCTCCGGGTCATGTTCCGCAGCGTCCTTTTGCCGGTCAGCCGGCAGCCCGGCCCGTGGTGTTGCCGCGTCCCGATCTGGCTGCGAAATTAGCGCAGCAACCGCCGCGTTCTCCGATGCCCGGGCAGGCGCCTCCGCCGCGTCCCGGCGTGCCGTTGCGGCCGCAGCCGCCGCGTCCCGGCCAACCTCTTTATCAGGGTCCCGCGCGTCCGGGCGGTGGTCCGCCGATGGGCGCTCGTACAGGCCGTCCTCCCATGCCGGGTCAGCGCCCGATGGGGCCGCGGCCGATGCATCCCACTTCGCGCGCCGGAGGTTTGATTGGACCGGGCGCTCCGCCGCCTCCGCCCGATCAGGCTGCGCGCAGGCCGCAATACAACGCCAACAACCGGGGGCGTGGTCCGCGCGACCGCCAGCGCGATCCGGAAGAAAAGAATCTACGGCCGCAGACGCGCCGCGAGTCGGCAGCGCCGCCGCCCATCAATCGCGACATCACGATTTCCGAAGGCATTACCGTTAAGGAGCTTTCGGAGAAGCTGGATGTGAAGGCGAATTTCGTCATCAAGAAGCTGGTTGACCGGGGCATCTTCGCCACTATCAATCAGACGCTGGATGCGAAACTGGCCACGGAAATCTCGCGCGAATTCGGCGCATCCACCTCGACTGTCACTTACGAAGAAGAGGCGATGCAGGACATCGAGATCGCCGAAGAGCAGAAGGATTTGTTCCGGCGGCCGCCCGTGGTCACGATCATGGGCCACGTCGATCACGGCAAAACTTCACTGCTGGATGCCATCCGCACCGCTCATGTAGCCGACAAGGAAGCGGGCGGCATTACGCAGCATATCGGCGCTTATCACGTCGAGAAAAACGGCAACACAATCGTTTTCATCGATACGCCGGGCCACGAAGCGTTTACGCGCATGCGTGCGCGCGGCGCCAAAGTCACCGACATCGTCGTCTTGGTGGTCGCGGCGGATGACGGCGTTATGCCGCAGACGATTGAGGCGATCGATCACGCGCGGGCCGCGAAGGTTCCGATCATCGTGGCAATCAACAAGATCGACAAAGCCGATGCGCAGGTCGACAGGATCAAGCAGCAGCTTTCCGATCGCGGATTGCTGGCGGAAGACTGGGGCGGCGATACGGTTATGGTGCCGGTTTCGGCGCGCACCAAACAGAATCTCGACTTGTTGCTGGAAATGATTCTGCTGGTGGCCGAACTGCAGGATCTCAAGGCCAACCCGGGCCGTCCGGCGATGGCGACCGTCCTCGAAGCCAAGCTGGACCGCGGGCGCGGACCCGTGGCCACCGTGCTGGTTCGCAACGGCACGCTGCGCGTGGGCGATTATTTCATCTGCGGCACCGTGTTCGGCCGTGTCCGCGCGATGCTGGACGATCTGGGCCAGCAGGTAAAAGAAGTTGGTCCGTCAATGCCTGTCGAAGTGCTCGGACTCGAAGAGCTTCCGGAAGCCGGCGATAGCTTCCAGGCGGTTACCGATACCACCAAGGCCAAGCAGATCGTGATGTACCGGGCCGACAAGGAACGGGCGATTCAGCTGGCGAAGACCGGCCGGATCACGCTGGAACAGTTCCACAAACAGATGGCGGCGGGCGAAGTCAAGGAACTGCCGATCATACTGAAAGCCGACGTGAGCGGTTCGGCGGAAGTGCTGCGGGATACTCTCGAAAAGCTTTCGACCGACAAGGTTACGATCCGGGTTATTCACTCCGGTGTGGGCGCGATCAACGAATCCGACGTACAGCTTGCCGCGGCATCGAATGCCATTGTCATCGGCTTCAGTGTCCGTCCGGAGCGCAATGCAGCGGCAGCGGCCGAGCAGGAAAAGGTCGACATCCGACTGCACACCATCATCTACGAAGTGGTGGACGAGATGAAGAAGGCGATGGCAGGTATGCTGGCGCCGGTCTTCAAGGAAGTCTACCGCGGCAAGGCGGAGATCCGGGAAGTTTTCCGGGTTTCGAAAGTGGGTGTGGTGGCTGGTTGTCTCGTTATGGACGGGACGATTTCACGCGATTCGCAGATGCGGATCGTGCGCGACAATGTGGTCGTTCATACCGGTAAGGTGGGGTCGCTGCGGCGGTTCAAGGACGACGTCAGCGAAGTCCGGGCCGGTATGGAATGCGGCATCACGATCGAAAATTTCGGCGATGTGAAGCAGGGCGACGTGCTCGAAGCCTTTACCATGCAGAGGGTGGCGAACGAGGCGGCTTAGACGCCGGCGGCATTGCCGTGAAAGCAGATGGCCGTAGTCGGTGTGCTGACGCTGGAGTTACGGATCGAGCATGCGCATTCTCTTAAAGAGAAACGGCACGTCGTCAAAAGCCTCAAAGAACGGTTGCGGGGAAAATTCAATGTCTCCGTTTCGGAAATCGAAGATCAGGATCTGCATAACAGCGCCGTGATTGCCGCGGCGGTGGTATCGCCGAGCCGGGCGTTTGCGTCGAAAGTGCTGGAAGCCGTCGAGGACGAAGCGGCGGGACTGCTGGGTCCCATGCTGATCCGAACGGGCACGGAGTGGCTGTGAGGAGTCCGCGCAAGCGGTAAGAGGGGAATTATGGATGAGCACCGTTCCCTGCGGGTTTCGGAGGCGGTTAAGGAAGAGCTGGGGGAGTTGATCGGTTTTGAAATGGACGATCCCCGGCTGGCTTCGGTGAATGTGACGCATGCCGAGGTTTCGCCCGATGTGCGCCACGCCCATATCAAGGTTGCAATTGGCGCGGGCGACGAAAAGAAGGCGCTTGCCGCGCTGGAGCATGCCAAGAGTTATCTGAAGCACGAACTGGCCACGCGGCTGAACCTCAGGCGCGTGCCGGATCTGCATTTTTCCGCCGACACCCATCCGGAGGCGGAGAGCCGGATTGATTTTCTGCTGCGGCGGGCCAAGAGGACCCGGGCCCGCGAATAGTACCCGGAAACTCACCCCAAAGCACGGGGTTAGCAGAAAAATCCCCCTAAATTAAACACTTTGTGTTAGTTTTGTTTTTGTTGCCGTGTACGGCGGACCAACTATGCGTGTTGCCCCAATGACCAGTCGTTTTCTCGATGCGTGCCGGCGCCGGCCGACCGACGTTCGTCCCGTCTGGTTCATGCGACAGGCCGGACGATACATGAAATCGTACCGGGAAATCCGCGCCAAGCACTCGATGCTGGAGATTTGCAAGCGGCCCGATCTGGCGGCGGCGGTGACTCTGCAACCCGTGGAAGCGCTGGATGTGGATGCGGCGATCATCTTCGCCGACCTGCTGCTTCCGGTGGAGCCGATGGGGCTGAAGCTCAGCTATCCGATCAAGGAAGGCCCGACCATTTCGAATCCGGTGCTTTCGAGCGAGGATGTGGATGCGCTTTCCACCTCGAACACCGACGACCTCGGCTACGTCGGCGAAGCCATTCAGGCCACCGTGCGATCGCTTGCAGGACGCGTGCCGGTGATTGGTTTCTGCGCCGCGCCGTTTACTCTCGCCAGCTACATGATCGAAGGCGGGGCGTCGCGGAATTTCATTCGCACCAAGCGGATGATGTACGGCGACGAAACCCTGTGGCGGCGGCTGATGGGCAAGATTGTCGACGTGCTGGCGCCTTTTGCGATTATGCAGGTGGCTTCCGGAGCACGCGCGATTCAGGTCTTCGACAGCTGGGTCGGCGCACTCGCAGGCGACGATTATGTCCGGTTCGCGCAGCCGTATTCGCGGGCGCTGATCGAGCGGATCAAGTCGAGCGGCGTTCCGGTGATTCATTTCGGAACGGGCGCTTCGGGATATTTCCGCGAACTGCATGCGGCGGGCGGGGACGTAATGGGATGCGACTGGCGCATCAATATCGATCAGGCCTGGATGGATATCTCCTATCGCTCGGCGATTCAGGGCAATCTGGATCCGGTGGCTTTGTTTGCGCCGATTCCGGAATTGCGCAACAAGGTTCACGATCTTTTGCGCCGCACGGGCACGCGGCCCGGCCACATCTTCAATCTCGGACACGGTATTCTGCCCGAAACGCCTGTCGACCACGTCAAGGCTGTGGTGCAGATGGTCCGCGAGTTCCGGCCTTAATTCTTCGCACGTCATGACTAAAGTCGGCATTGCCGGCGGCGGTATCTCCGGCCTTGCCTGCGCTCATTACCTGAAGAAAGCGGGCGCTGAGGTAGTTGTTTTCGACCCCACACCCGGCGGCCTGATTGGTTCCGTCACTATAGATAACTGCATTCTGGAGACTGGCCCGGAAAGCTGGCTGGCATCGAAGCCGTGGGCGGAACAACTTTTGCGGGAGATCGGGCTGGGCGACCAGATCACCGGTTCGAATGACGCCCGGCGCCGCACTTACATTCTCAAAGAAAGCTTGTTTGAAGTATTGCCGGAAGGCCTGCAACTGGTTGTTCCCACGCGTCCGTGGCCCGTGCTGCAATCCCGGTTGCTGGGGTGGGGAACCAAGCTGCGCATGGCGGCTGAAATCTTCCGCAATCCCAAAACTTTGCCCGACCGGTCAGTGGCAGCGTTCGTCGGCGATCATTTCGGGCAGGAAGCAGTGGAATATCTGGCGGAGCCCTTGCTGGCAGGAGTCTATGGCGGATCGACCGAATCGTTAAGCGCGGTCAGTGTGCTGCCAAAATTCGTGGAGCACGAACAGCGGTACGGCAGCGTCGTAGTAGGCGCGCTGCGGGAGAAAAAACCTGTCAGCAGCGAGCCCGTTTTCAAGTCGCTGCGAAGCGGAATGGGTTCGTTTGTTCGAGCGCTGGAATCGCAAACTACGATTGTCCGGGCACGCGTCGAATCGATCCGGCCTGGCGGCGACGGCGAGGCGCGGTGGCACGCGTTCGCAGACGGCGCATGGCACGAATTCGATCAGCTTGTGCTTTGTTGCGGGGCGAACAACGCCGCGCCTTTGCTGGGTCCGGTGGATCCGGTTGCGGCCGATTTGCTGGGCTCCATCGCTCATACCAGCAGCGCCATCTGGACCATGGGCTACCGGCGCGAAGATGTGCCTCATCCGCTGGACGCCTTTGGGTTCCTGATCCCGAAGGGCGAGCGGAATGCCATCATGGCCTGCACCTGGGTGGCGACCAAATGGCTGGGGCGCGTGCCGGACGATAAAGCCGTATTGCGCTGTTTCTCCACCGATCTGGCGGTTACCAAAGAAGCGATTCAGGCCGATTTGAAGCGCCTGATGGCCGTTACCGCGGAGCCGATTTTTGCGGTGAAACACGAATGTCCGGATGCGATGCCGCAATATACCGTCGGCCACACCATCCGGATCGGTGAGCTGGAAGCCCGTATCGACGACATTCCTGGCCTGTACCTGGCCGGGAATGCTTATCACGGGATTGGTATTCCCGACTGCGTCCGCAGCGGTAAACAAGCGGCCGAAGCGATCACTCTGAGCCGCCTGTAATCGGCGTACCACGAGTTTTCGCAGCGCAGAAGGGGCGCGAGCCGCGCTTCGATTTCGGCGATCAGCGCCGGCCGGGATGGCATCGGCACACTCTTGAACCAGCTTCCGGCGAACATCTCCAGCCATTCGCGCAGGCCCCGTTCCGGATGTTCCAGTTTGTGCCAGCGCTCGAAGGTGGAGAGGGCCTGAATTTCGAATCCCTGCTGTTCGAGAAGTGTCGCGTATTCGGCGGCGCTGGGGAAGAACCACGGGTTTTCCGGGACATAGCCGGCTTCTCTGAGCACCTTGTCCAGCACCGTCACAATGGTTGCGATATTGCCTCTCGCGCCCATTTCGAGAACGAACCTGCCGCCGGGTTTGAGGGCCGCGGCGACGCTTGCAATCACGGCCGCGGGGTCGGGAATCCAGTGCAGCGCGGCATTGGAGAAAACCGCGTCGAAGGATTGTTCGAAGTGGAAATTGCGGGCGTCGGCCAGCAGGAACTTTGCCTGCGTTCGATTGGCCGGATAATTCTGACGCGCCTGGCCAATCATCGCGGGGGAGGAATCGATGCCGAGGACCTCGACGCCTCGTTCAGCGATTTGGGCGGTCAGGTGACCGGTGCCGCAGCCGAGGTCGAGGATTCGCTCGCCGGGCCGGGGGTTAAGCAGGTCGATCAGGTCGGCGCTTTTCTTCCAGACGAAGGAATGCCGGTCGTCATACAGGGAACTGTCCCAGAGGCTGGCCATCAGCGGGTGAGGACGAAGAAGTCGTAGACGGTTCGGGCGACTTCGGCGACGGCTTTCTCGGATACCTCTTCGGGCCTGTTGGAGGCCTTGGTGAACACCGACAGAGCAACATGGCCTGCATTGCCGGGAAGCGTGATGACGCCAGTGTCGTTGACCACGCCGCCCAGGGACCCGGTCTTATGCGCTACGGCGGTGCCGTCCGGAAGCATGCCACGGATGCGGCTCTTGCCGGTTTCGCAGCGCCCCAGCATCTCGATCAGGAACGCCGAGCTTTGCGGTGTGAGCAGGTCATGTTTCCAGAGACGGACCAGCAGCGCGGTCATATCGTCAGGAGTCGCGGTATCGCGCGGATCGCGCATTTGCGTGCGGCGCGCCTGCATGTGGACCGACTGGGGCACGGCGTTGTACAGCGGATCCCAAATGGTGCGGTTCCAGTCGCTCTCGGGCGGAACATTTGCCGCGCCCTGCCAGGCGGAGATAAGCAGGGCTGTGGAGCGGTCGATCCGGATACCTGTGAAGCCGAGGGTTTTCATGCGCGCGGTGACGGCGGCCGGCCCTCCGGCTTCGCGGAGGACGAGGTCCGCCGCGCTGTTGTCGCTGATCACCAGCATCAATTCCATCAGGTTCGCGATGGAAAGCGAAACGCCGGGGTGGATGAAAAGCTCGGTGAGTTTGCCGCTTCCGGGGTGAAGGTCGGCCGGTCCAAGAGAGACCATTTTGTCCAGCGTCAATTTGCCTTCATCGACAAGGCTCAGGATCTGAATGGCGACAGGGAGTTTGAACGCGCTCGCCATGGGGAACGATTCCATGCCTTTGATGGAAAGCGAACGGCCGGATTCGATTTGGGTCGCTGCGATTCCGGTGACAGCATCCGTCGAGCGGGCGACGAATTCGAGTTGCTGCTCGAGGCGGTTCAGCGCCGGATCGGTGGCGGAGAAAGCCAGGGCGGCGGCGGTGAAGAGTAAAAGAATCGGCCGCATGTCCTTATTCTTTGCGCTGGATGGTTATCGATTTGATCACCACCGGCACGATGGGCTTTTTATTCGAGGTGGGTACCTGCGAGATCTTGTCGGCGACGTCCTGGCCCGCTACCACCTGGCCGAAGATCGGATAGCTTCCGTTCAGGTACGTTGGTTTCGAAACGGTGATAAAGAACTGGCACGCGCCGGTGTTGGGCGCTCCCGTGTTTGCCATGGCAAGCCGGCCCACGGTATCGAATTTCAAAGCGGGATCGATCTCGTCCTTGATATGGAAGCCACAGTCGGTGCTGCCGGTCGCCTTGACGTCGCCGGTCTGGATCATGAAGCCTTTGATCACGCGGTGAAATGTCAGCCCGTTGTAATAGGGCCTCTTGACCAGCACGTCGGACTTATTTTTCGCGGCCTTGATGCCTTTCGCCAGATCCACGAAATTCTTGACCGTCGCGGGCGCCTGCTTCTCGAACAATTCGGCCACGATCTGTCCCACGGAAGTGTCGATGACCGCGTAGAGCCCCGGTGTGGAGGGAACTTCCGCGGCCGCGGGCGGTGGAGTCTGGGCTGAACACGCAAGGGCGGACAGGGCAAGAAGATAAACAAGGCGCATGGTGGTTTTATTTTACGCTCAGGCGATTTTGGTGTAGGTCAGAATGCGGGCCGGTCCGTTGAGCAGGTCCATGGCTTTGGCGCCGAATTCCCTCATGTGCGCGGAACCGGCATGGCTCTTGAGCGCATCGGCGTCTTTCCAGTTTTCGTAGAAGACGAATGCCGCAGGATCTTTCGTGCTGACATGCAGATCGTATTGAATGCAGCCTTCTTCCTGTCGGACGGGGACGACAATGGCCGTGAGCAAGTTGCGCAATTCTTCTTCACGTCCAGGTTTGGCGGTTAGCTCTGCTACGACGGTGAGATAGGGCTGAGACATTCCCCGATCTTCGCACGCCTACTTGCTGTGGAGTTCGGCTTGCAGTTGCCGCCAGGCGGAATCTTCAAATGTTATCTTGATGCGTTCGCGGCCTTCGCTGCGCGGATCGCCGGGGCGCGGGGTGTCCTGACGGATGCAGCGCCCCAGCATGATGGTGGCTTCCTGATCGCCCGGGGAGCGGTCGAGCAGCGCGCGGAAGTTCGCGGCGGCCAGTTCGAACTTTCCCTGCCGCCAGAGTTCCCAGCCCACATTGAACCAGTAGTCGGGATCGCCGTCATCGCCTTCAAGAGCTTTGCCGAAACTTTCCACGGCGCCGGCGAGGTCATTCTTGCGCGACAGCGCGGCGCCGAGATCGTTGTAGACCTCGTTCAAAGGAATCTCCGCGGCGACCATTTTGAACTGGTCGATGGCGGCGCTGTAATCGGCGTCGTAATACCGGCACAGGCCGCGCAGGAATGCGGCTTCGAGGAAATGCGAATCACTCTTGGAAACTTTGATGAACGATTGGGTGGCGTTCTTATAATCCTTCTTCTGAAAAAGCATGCGGCCCAACTGGAAATTCGGCTGCGAGAAGTGGTCGTCGATGCGAACCGCCTGGGAGAAGAGTTTCATCTTCTGATCGGGCGTGGCCGCCATGAGCCCGCGAATGTAGCTTTCCATCGCCTCTACCTTCACTGGAGGGCGGGCGCGAAAGAACTCGTCTTCGGAGGGTACAAGCGAGGGCGCCAGATTACGCGCCAGCATCCAGGCAAGCCGGGTCTCCATCTGGCTCAGATCATTGAGAGAGCCGCTCTGGGAGATTTCGGGGCCTTCGTGAAACTTCTTGAGATCGATCGAGTGGGCCACCAGCCGGAGAGTGGACTTTTGAGCAGCGTCCGGGCCGGAATCGCCACTGGAATTTTCCACCCGGAATTCACCGAAGATAATCTGCCCGGCATCCAGCGCTTCACCGATTTTCAGGACCGAGGCTTTGGTGAGGACTACGCCTTCGCGCAATGAAAGACGATGGTAAACCTCTTCGCGGTCTTCCCGCGAGAGGACCAGCAAGCCAATGGAACTCAGTGACTCGCGGATGGTTTCCGAGACGCTTTCGCCGATCCAGTCGAGATTTTGCGCGCTGCTTTCGTCGAGATTAAACAGCGGGATGACGGCGACGGTGTCGGCGGCACGGGCGGCGGGAACGAGGACCGGGAGTGCCAGCAGGAAAGCGGCGAGAGGAAGGAGACGCACTTCATTCACAAGGGTAGCAGGGTAAATGGATGAATTCCGCGACGCGTTCTTCGACCTTCGCAATCACCGCGGGATCATCGCCGAATCCGGCGACGGGTTCAAGGCCGGGCTCCTGGCGGAACCAGGTCATCTGGCGCTTGGCGTAGCGACGGGTCTCGCGCTTGGCGTAGAAGATCGCATCTCTGAGTGAGAGTTCGCCCTTCAGATGCTGGACCGCCTGCTTGTAGCCGATGGATTCGAACGGCTTGCAGGTTTCCGGGTAACCGCGGGCGAGAATGGCGTCGGTTTCCGCGATCAGGCCCTCGGCAAACATGGCGTCTACCCGGGCTTCGAGCCTGGCGTAAAGCTGGTCCCGATTCGGAAACAGGCCGATCTTTAGCACCTCGAAGCCCTCGAGGCTGTCGCGGCCGGCGGCGAATACTTCACTGGCGGCGCGGCGCGCGGATCGGCTGATTTCAACGGCGCGGATGACCTTGGGGAGGTCGTTGGGATGAATCTTGCGGGCCGTCTCCGGATCGAAGCGGCGGAGCAGGCGGTGCAGCGCCCCTGGCCGTGCGGCTTCGCGGGCGCGCAGCGTGGCGCGCAGTTCTTCATCCCGCGCCGGGGCCGGGGCCAGACCGTCGATGAGTGCCCGCAGGTACAATCCCGTGCCTCCCGCGATTACGGGAAGGCGTCCGCGGGAGGAGATGCCGCTGAGTATGGGTCGGCCAATCCGGGCGAAATCGCCCGCCGTAAAGATCTCGGGGGGATCGGCCACGTCGATCAGATGATGGGGTATGCCCCGGCGCTCCTCTTCCGGCAGTTTGGCGGTTCCGATGTTGAAGAAACGATAGATCTGGACAGAATCGCAGTTGACGATTTCGCCGCCAAAGCGCTCGGCGATCCGGAGCGCAAGCCCGCTCTTGCCCGTGCCGGTTGGTCCGGCGATCACGATCAGAGGATGTTTTTTACCCAACAACGCGCCCCTGCAAAGTTATACACTGCGCAACGTTATACATTTCGCGGACGTTATACAATAATGACGAGCATACTGTCCCGAATGGCCGAGATTGTGCGGGGCAAGGGAGCGAAGAACGATGATCGGTAATTTCAAAGCCGCGCTTTTGTCTGCAGGTTTGGCTTGTGTTTGCGCGGCGATGCCCGCCTCGGCACAGACTCCGGGTCCGGCCACGCCTGCCGCCAGCGAGGACCACGCTTCCGCATACTACAACTTCGCGATGGCGCATTTGTATGCCGAAATGGCGGGTGCTTACGGCAACCGCGGCGAGTATGTAAACAAGGCGATCGACTATTACAAGCTCGCCATGAAGGCCGATCCGACGGCCCACTACATCGAAGAAGAACTGACGGATTTCTACGTGCAGACGGGGCAGCTCGAGAAGGCCACACAGGAAGCCGAAGGCCTGCTCAAGGCCAATCCGAACAACGGGAGCGCTCACAAAGTCCTGGCGCGCATCTACAGCCGCCAGATCGGCGATCCGGATCAGGGCAAAGTCGACCAGACGATGCTGAAGAACGCGATCGCGGAGTATCAGAAGGCCTCGGATCTGGACCCGAAGGACAACGAGAGCTTCTCGATGCTCGCCAGGCTTTCCCGCGTGAATCATGACGATGCGACGGCCGAGAAAGCTTACCGGAGAGTGCTGGAGCTCGATCCGGACGATGAAGATGCGCTGAACGGGCTGGCGCTCGTTTACGCCGACAAAGGCGATTTCGCCGGCGCGGTGGAGATGCTGAAGAAGGCGGTCGAGAAGAACCCGGAACCGCGCAATGTGGTGATGCTGGCGCAATTCTACGATCAGGCCAAAGATTTCCAGCACGGCGCGGATGCCTGGAAACAGGCAGTCGATTTGACGAATGGCAATACCAAGGTGATGCGCCAGTATGCCACGGATCTGTATGCCGCGGGGCGGTTCGACGAAGCGCTGAAAGCTCTGCAGGATCTGGCTGTGGCCGATCCGAAAGACGACAAGCTGGAACTTCAGATCGCCGAACTGCTGCGGAACAAGCACGATTACGACGGCGCGGCGGCGGCTCTGGCCAAAGCCAAAGCGATTTCCAATACGCCCGAGGTTCGTTTCGCCGAAGCCGAATTGATGAATACGCAGGGCAAGCACGCCGAGGCGATTGCAGCCATGCAGAAGCTGCTCGGCGAAACCAAGAAGGATACCTACAACCAGGAAGAGCGCCGGGATCGTCTGGAAATGCTCGACCGGCTGGGTAACTATCAACTGGCGGCCGGCAAAGCCAACGACGCGGTGGCGTCTTATCACGAGATCGGCGAGATCGATCCGACGCTCGGCTCCAAAGTGGCCGTGACTACGGTGGAAGCGCTGCAGCGCGCCAAGGAATTCAAGGCAGCCCGCCAGGAAGCCGATGCGGCGATGAAGAAGTATCCGGGCGACCGGCAGGTCATCCTGATTCACGCGCTGCTGCTGGGCGATCTGGGCCAGACCGATATCGCGTTGAACGAATTGAAGACGCTGCCGAACTGGTCGAAAGACCGCGAAGTACTCTTGGGAGCGATAGCGCCCATTCAGGACAAGGCCAAGCGGTTCGAAGACGAAAAGAAGACTCTCGATTCGGCGGACACGCTGTCGAAGACTCCGCAGGAGAAATCGGCTGTCGATTTCGTGCGCGGCGCGATGTACGAGCGGGAAAAGAATTTCGATGCCGCGGAAAAGTCGTTCCGCAGGGTACTCGACAGCGACGCCAACAACGCCGGCGCGATGAACTATCTGGGCTACATGTTTGCCGATCGCGGTGTGCGGCTGGATGAAGCCAAACAGCTTATTTCAAAAGCGCTCGATATCGATCCGGGCAATCCTGCTTATCTCGACAGTCTGGCGTGGGTTCATTACCATCAGTCCCAATTCGATCAGGCGGCTTCGGAACTGCGTGATGCGCTGGACAAGATGGGCGACGATCCGACGGTTCACGAACACCTGGGCGATGTTTACCTGAAACAGGGCAAAATCCGGGAAGCCATCCAGCAGTGGGAAGCTTCGCTGGCGGAATACAAGAAGCAGGCCCCGGCGGACGCAGATCCCGTGGAAGTGTCCAAGGTAACCAAGAAACTGGAAGGCGCCCGGGTTCGCGTCGCCGAGAAGACCCGGTAGGGTTTAAGGGAAAACCACGTACCGCATAGCAGCGGTCCTTCGTTCTACAATTACAGGGATTCATGCTGCGGCTGCTGGAGAGTCTTACTCTTAAGAATCTTTTGTCTTTCAGGGATGCAACGGTTGCGTTGCGTCCGCTGAATATTCTTATAGGCGAAAACACCGCTGGCAAAAGCAACCTGATCGAGGCCGTTGGCCTTCTACAGGCACTTCCTTCCGACTTTAGAGTGGCAATACTCAGGGGCGGAGGCGTTCGCTTCTGGCTTTGGCTCGGAGAAAAAACGCCTATAGCTACCCTTGGGTGTCAGCTTGGAAAAGTGTCCTACGAGATGGAGTTCTCAGAGGATGCGCGCGGTCTGGTCATCCTCAATGAGCGCTTGACTGAAGGGACCGCGACTCATTTCGATCGGAACAATCTTGAAGGGGGATTTGTGCCGAGTCCCTACGAGTCGATGTTTTCCCTGATGAAGAGCCCGCACGACCCGACTCCAACCACGCGGATCGGCCGTAATCTGGAACAGATACGAATTTATCGCGAGTTCCGGACCGCGGCTCTTTCTGGCAGCAGGCAAGGCGCTAATACATCGATCAATGGGGATTATCTTGCAGACGGCGGTGACAACCTTGCCATGGTTTTGCAGGAACTCAACTTTCGAGAGGTCCACACCCGCATTACCGAATACCTGAACCGCCTCTCGGACAGGATCACGGACGTACGCGTCAGGTTGGACGGCGGCGTTGCAAGGGCCTATTTGAGGGAACGCGGACTGCTGGAGCCACTGCCCTCGGCGCGAATGTCCGACGGAACGCTCAAGTTCTTGTGCCTGCTTGCGGTACTCCTGCATCCGGACCCACCCCGGCTCATCTGTATCGAGGAACCGGAACAGGGATTGCATCCGGATGCTGTTCAGATCGTCGCTCAGTTGCTTATCGATGCGTCCGAGCGAACCCAATTGATTGTCACGACCCATTCAGAAGCCCTGATCGATGCGTTCTCGGATTCACCGGAGAACGTGCTGGTTTGTGAGCGTGACGCCGGGGGCACCCAGTGTAACCGTCTCTCGTCTGGCGAGCTTGAGAGCTGGCTTCAAAGGTATTCGCTTGGTCAGCTGTGGAGAAAAGGCGAAATCGGCGGGAACCGCTGGTGAGTGAAATCAGGCTGTATTTCGAAGGCGACGCAAGATTAAGGCCGGGCTTCAGCCGGTTCTTTTCAGGGATCCCGCGGGTCCGGCCAATTGCAACGAACGGTACGCCGGTTCAGGATTTCGCCGACGGGATCAGGAGCCATCCGGACGCGATCAATCTGTTGCTTCTCGATTCCGATGAAATGCCCGAGCGTAGAAAACAGTTGGCAGGATATCCCGGCGAACAGGTTTTCTGGATGATCGAATTAATGGAATCCTGGTTTTTGGCGGACAAGGAAGCTTTGAAGAAGTTTTATAAGCGGGGCTTCACAGAGGCGGCTTTGCCTGGAAACCCAAACGTCGAGAAGATCCTGAAGCGGGATGTGGAAAGCGGACTGAAAGAATTTTCAAGAGGAACTCAGAAGGGTTCCTATCATAAGACAAAACATGCGCCCGGGATTCTGGAGTTGCTTGACCCATCGCTCGTGCGCCAGGCTGCATCAGAATGCCAAAGGCTATTCCAGGTCCTCGACGGCCTTGGCTCCTGAAATCTCAGATCCGGCTGTTATAGAACATCGGCAAAGCCGCGCTTCAAGTGGCGGAAAATCAGTCCGCCGCAGATGAAGGCGGTGGCGCCGAACAGGGCTATCCAGCCGAGGTCCGGCAGGGACGGCATCGCCTGTTCCAGCAGCATCCGGCGGTAGGCCCGCACCAGGTAGGCCAGTGGATTCACCTTTAATACGAACTGCGCCCAGCTGGGGATTTTGCTCTCCGGGATAAAGATCGGCGTCAGCCACATCCAGAACGTCATAATCACGGCCACAATCTGCGAGGTGTCCCGCAGATACACCTGCAGGGCGGCCGCGATCCATCCAAGGCCGATGGCAAACAATCCAAGCAGGAACGTGAACACCGGCAGGAAGGCCAGCATCGGGCTCAGATGCCCGATGAAAAAGGCCGCCACAATCGCGAAGAGAAATACAGTCAGGAAGTGGCTCAGCAGCAACGACAGGAAGATGGATACCGGCAGGATCTCCGACGGAAACATCGTCTTCGTGATCAGATTCGACTGCTCGACCAGCGACCCCGACGACCGGGTCACCGTCTCGCTGAAAAGCAACCAGGGCAGCATTCCGGCAAAGAGCACCAGGGGATAGTTTTTGTCTCCGACTTTGAGGCAGTAGACGAAAATGAAAGTGTAGCTGGCAAGCAGAACCAGTGGATGGATCAACCCCCACAGCCAGCCGGCGGATGAACCGACGTACCGCTGGTGAAAATCGCGCCGGACGAGTTGTACAATAAGAGATCGTCGCTCGATCAGGTTACGGGCAAACAGGGACCCTGGAATATGCTTCGGCAAGCCGGGATCTTAGCAGTGAAGAGGGTTGACTTGCAACCTTAAAGGATGTTAACCTTCCAGTTTCTCGACTTAAGCCGCTTTTGTCCGGTTTGATACATAACGCTCTTCAATCGCAAAATCACAGATGAAGCAGGACTATTTCATTCTCGAATTCGCACACTCCCTGCAGGGGAGAATGAAGCGCATTCACATTCCGCACCGTTTTATTTATAGTGCACTGGGAGTGGTCGGCGTTTCATTGCTGGTTCTGATGGGTGTGGCCAGCAGCTATGCCCGGATGGCCTGGAAGGTCTCGGATTACAATTCTTTGCAGCATGAAGCGCAGCTGCTCCGGACCCGCTACGAGAATCTGCAGAAGAAGGTCAAGCAGGACAACGAGCAGCTTGCCAGCCTCCAGTCGCTAGCCGATGAAGTGGCGACCGCATACGGGGTCAGGAATCAGCTGGCGGGGTCCCCCGATCTGGTGGCTGAGGCACCCCTTGCCCCCACCATGGGCGAGACGCTTTCTGAATACAACTACCTCCGGACCAGCAATCTTGCCAGCCGCCAGCGGAATATTTTCGTGCGCGGGGACGTAAATGTGGTACCGGGCATCTGGCCGGTTAACGGCCGCCTGATGGATGGCTTCGGGCACCGCAGCGACCCGCTTTCGGGCGAAGGCGAAATGCACAAGGGCGTGGACATTTCGGCGCTGCAGGGCACACCGGTTAAGGCCGCAGCCGATGGCATCGTGGTTTTTGCCGCGTGGAACGGCGGGTACGGACGATGCGTAATCGTCGACCACGGGAACAACTACAAGACGCTCTACGGGCACCTGTCGCGCATCACGGCCATCGAAGGTCAGGAAATCCGCCAGGGCGAGGTCTTGGGCGCTGTGGGTACCTCGGGGCATTCAACCGGTCCCCACCTGCATTATGAGGTTCACATCGGGTCCACTCCCGTGAATCCTTACCGTTTTCTGCGCAGCTCCCCGGAGCTCAGGGCGCAATCCGGCGCACGCGAATTTCCTTTCTAGTTTCTCCCCCGAAACCACCGGTTAGACTGGAAGGCAAGTCCAATCCGTGATTCCTTTCTCAAGGCGCGAGTTTCTTGCCATGGCGACGGTTCCTCTTTTGGGCCCTGAATGGCGCCGGTATCCGGATCCCGCCACTGAACTGGAGGTCATCCGTCTCACCGATCCGGCGTTTCCTGCGGGCATGACTTCGCCCCACCTGCGGCAATTTACGCGGCGCAGCGGCATGGTGCTTTACTGGAGCGATCGCACCGGTTCGCGCCAGCCGTTTTCGATGAATTTGAAACAGGGGACCTCGGAGCAACTGGCCGATGTGAAGGCTCTCGACGGCGCCAGCCTTTCGCTTTCGCCCGATGAACGCAGCTTTTTCTTTTTCGACGGACCCGCGCTTCTGGAATCGCCCTTGGCCGCGCCTCATGCCCGCGAGGTTCACCGGGTACCGGAGGGTTCGGAGCGCACCGGCTTTTCGGTGGCCACCGACGGAACCGTTTTCATTGCGGAGCGCCGGGAAGGGAAGTCACTCCTGCTGAGGATTGGGGGGGCACCGGGGCGTCCGGGCACGCCTAGTGGAAGCGCAGCGCCCGCTCCCGCCAGGACGCTGGCAGAGGTGGACGGAGACATCGGTGAAGTGATGGCGCGTTCCCAGCAGACACAGGTCATGTACAGGACTGGCGGGGCGCTCTGGATAGTGAACCGCGACGGTTCAGGTAAGCGGCAACTCAAGACGGAGCCGGGCAGCACGGGCGAAGCGCTCTGGATACCCTCCGGCCGGACCTTCATCTATCTGCATATCCCCGATGACCGGAAAGAACTGATCACGCTGCGAGAGCACGCGCCGGACGACGGTACAGATTCGCTCCTCGCCCGAACCAGTCAGTTTATCTCCGCAACCCCGAACGCGGATGCATCGGTTTTCACGGGCGCGAGCCGCAGCGTTGCCTCGGCCTATGTGCTGATCCTGTTGCGGGCCGCCCGCAGAGAGCTGACGCTGTGCGAGCATCACGCCTCCGATCCCCGGATGGTGCAGCCGGTATTTACGCCCGACAGCCGCAGTATTTTGTTCGTGAGCGACCGGCACGGCAAGCCGGCCGTTTATATGGTTCCGGTGGCGAAATTCGTGGAAGAGACCAACGGGCCCCGGTAGCGCCGGTCTTCAGCAGATGTCGTTCAGCAGATATCGTTCAGCAAATGTCCATGATCCCGCCCTCCGCGGGCAAGGCGGACGTCCATTCCTGAATCAGTTTCCGGTATGCGTGGCCAACGGGGCGGATGTTCCGGTCGAGATCGCACAAGCCGAGCGCATTGACGCGGTTGTTGTTTTCGCGCAGGGCCGTATCCCAGTCCACCTGATCCTGCAGGCTGTACCAGGTGAAGCCGATGATCGGGACCCCGTCCAGCTTGAGCCGGTGTACATTGGCCCATTCTTTTTTCAACCACATGACAGCGTTGGGGTCCGAACAGTTGGTTTCCGTATGCATCACCGGCAGGTTGTAACGCGCAAAGTACTGGTGAGTGATGGGGTAATAGCCGAGGATTTCCCCCGAGACCTCAATGGATCCGTCGTCGTGAACGAGATTCTCGTTGCTGGCGTAGTAATCGTTGCCCATCACGCAGCGTGACCTGACGTGGTGCTGCAGGAACCAGTGGTATTCGTCGCGGGTCATTCCGTTGTCCAGAAGGTACTCGTAGACCGTGGCGTTCAGATGATGCCCGTAGGAGAGATCGAAGGAGAGGAATCGCTTCTCGTTGTAGCGCCGCGCGGCATCTTCGCCAGCAGGGGTTTCGGGGTGGAAATACTGCGACGATTCGCTCTGGATAAAAATTGCTTTCGGATGAATGGCCAGAATGGCGTGCATGGCAAGCCCGTTGGCCTTGCACAGATTCTTGAGCGCCGTTACAAAGGCGCGATCGCTCGAAAGCCTCTCGTTCCACCATCCGAACTGCGCCGAGAATGTGGCCGCGATGAAGATTTCGTTTACCGGCGTGTAGAAGCGAACCCATGGAAATCGCTTTGCGAAAGCTCCCGCGTATTCCGCAAAAAGACGGGGTAAATCGGGATTCTGGAAATTTCCGATCCAGTCCGGCACACCGAAGTGACAAAGATCGGCGATGGGTTCGGTGTTCTGCCGGCGCAGCGCATGGAAGGTTTCGTCAGCGAAGCTCCAGTCGAATTTGCCGGGCCCTTTGTGCGTCAGAAAATAAGGCGGACCGTACCGGAGGCAGGGAATCCCGAGTTCTTTCAGAAGGCGAAAATCGTCTCGCCAGCGCTCGTAGTGTTTTGTCTTCGCGAACTCGTCCTGGCGGATCGTAGCCCCTTTCCATTCAATGGTCGGGTAGCTGTTCTCGATGCCAGTTGCAAACATGAAGCCTGACATGGGGTTCGTCTCCGAACCCGCATGTCAAAGCCCGAATTTCAGAGAGTTACCGGCTGGCCTGATATTTCGGTGTCGAAAGATAACCTGAGACCGTATCTTTTCCAACCGTGTTGACAACGAGTTCGTAAAGCGATTTGCCCACGTAGAATTGCAGCGGCACATTAATGCTGTTCTTCTTCTCGGTGGTCTTGTCGTCGGCCCGGACTTCCAGCGTAAAGCCGTTCTTCTTGGGATCGGTGTTCTTCATCAGAAGACTGATGTCGCCCACCTTCTGGTAGTTTTTCTTGTTGTTCTTGTCGAGGTGGAATTCGACGATGGTACGCTCGCCGCGCTTACGGAGCTCGTCGATTTCCTTGCCGTTGGTCGCCACGTATCCGCTGGTGATGCCCAGATCGCCAGAAACCTTCTTCAGGTCGGACTTGGTCTGCTGCAGATCGGTTTTGGTGCTGGCCAGATCCGTCTTGACGCCATTCACATCGGCGCCGACATCGGCGAGTTTCGCATTGGCGCTGTCCGCCGACTGCTTGACGTTCGAAAGGTCGGACCTTACGCCGGTGACGCTATCAGCTGTCTTCCGGTTCTCGGCTTCCAGTTTCTCGGCCTGCTGATCGGCGTAGCTGAGGGCCTCTTTCTTCGCCTGGCTGGCGGCCTGATTGAGCGCCCGGGCCTTGGCGTCCAGTTCCTCGCGCAAATCATCCACGTGCTTCCGCTGGGTCGCGGTCGTGACCGTGGTGTTTTCCTTGAGGGTATCTATCTCATTCTGCATCACTTCGTGATTCTTCGCGGTTTCCACGGAAAGATCATGCAGCTGGTATAAAAGAAAGCCGTTGCAGGCGAGCGACGCGACGATCGCGCCGGCAGCAAGGGCAGTCATCAGCGGCGACTTTTGACTCGGCGGCGGCGGAACCGGATAAGAATACTGAGGTGTGCTCATGCTCTATAGTTCTCCTTCAACACTCCAAGACTTAATTATATAGACAACGGCACCCTCAAGTTTCGTTTCAGCGGTCTAGATTGTACACGTTGCCGCTACTGACGGGAATAGCCTCGATCCGGTATCGTGCCTGAATGGCTTCGGCCAGGGCCTTCGATTCCGCGGGCTCGCCATGCACCAGAAACACCTTTTTCAGGGTGGAGGTCATGGGTTGCATCCACGCGAGCAACTCGCCGGAGTCGGCATGGGCGCTGAGTTCGTCAAGCGATTCGATCTGGGCCGCCACATCGGTCGGGATGCCGAATATCCGGACCGACTTCAAGCCGTCCTTCAGTTTTCTGCCCAGCGTGTTGACGGCCTGATAGCCGGTGAGAAGGACGGTGTTTCTGGAGTCCCCAATATTGTTCCGGAGGTGATGCAGGATGCGGCCGGCTTCGCACATGCCGGACGCGGAGATCACGATGAAAGGACCCTTGCGATCGTTCAGGGCTTTGGACTCCTGGACATCGCGTATATAGGTCAAACGTTTGAAGCCGAACGGGTCCTGATCGTTGCGGAGATAGGCGTTGGTCTGCTCGTCAAAGCATTCCGGGTGGGCGCGGAAAACCTCCGTCACATTCAGGGCGAGCGGGCTATCCACGAAAATCGGGACGGCGGGGAGCCGCTGCTCATTCATGAGCTGGTGAAGCAGCAGGACGATTTCCTGGGTGCGCCCGACCGCAAACGCAGGGATGATGAGCCTGCCGCCGCCAAGGATGGTGCGTTTGACGATGGATTCGATCCGGCCCAGGGCGTCCCCGGTCTGGTGATGTTTGCGCCCGCCATAGGTGCTCTCCATGATGAGGTAGTCGACGGGCGGCAGCGGCTGGGGATCGCGAATGATGGGCAAGCCGGGACGGCCAACGTCGCCTGAGAACGCCAGACGCAGATTCCCGCTGGTGAGCACGATGGAAGACGAGCCGAGGATGTGGCCTGCGTCGTACGATTCCATCGTCAGTCCGGGCCCGATCGCGGTCGGCGTGCGGTAGAGCGTGGGACGAAAATGTTCCATCGCGGCCGCGGCGTCTTCGATCGTATAGAGGGGCTCCGCCGCCGGGTCTTCGGGATGATGGCGGTTCACAAAATCGGCGTCGCTTTCGGCGATATGGGCGGTGTCGCGCAGCATGGCCGCGCAGAGGTCGGCTGTCGCCGGCGTGGTGTAGATGGGGCCCCGAAAGCCTTGTTTGACGAGCAGGGGAAGCCGTCCGCTGTGATCGATATGCGCATGCGACAGAACCACGGCGTCAATGGACGAGGGCGAAAAAGAGAATTCGCGATTGAGTTTCTCGGCCTCTCTGCGACGCCCCTGGTACATGCCGCAATCGAGCAGGTAATGTTTGCCGTTGACTTCCAGGCGGTGAAGAGAACCGGTAACGGCCTGGGCGGCGCCCTCGAAGGTAAGTTGCATCCGGTTCAGGATATCGCGCCCGCGGGCCGGAAGACTCTAAGATGTTTACTTACCCGATGGAAACAGTTCTGGAACTGCGCGGGATCGTCAAGGACTTCGCGGGCCACCGCGCGGTGGATGGCGTTTCGCTGTCGCTGGAGCGGGGCGGATTTTATTCCCTGCTCGGTCCATCGGGATGCGGCAAGACCACGACGCTGCGCATGGTGGGAGGTTTCGAGCAGCCGACTTCCGGGGATGTGCTGCTGAACGGCGCTGTGGTGAATGAGTTGAAACCCTATCAGCGCAACGTCAGTACGGTTTTTCAAAGCTATGCGTTGTTCCCGCATCTTTCCGCCGTGCGTAACGTGGCTTTCGGATTGCGGGAGCGCGGCGTGCGTGATCTTGAAGCGCGGGCGATGCAGGCTCTGGAGCTGGTTCAGCTGGCGGGGAAGCGGAATAACCTGCCCGCGCAGCTGTCGGGCGGGGAGAAGCAGCGTGTGGCGCTGGCGCGGTCTCTGGTGCTGGAACCGCAGCTGTTGCTTCTCGATGAACCGTTGGCCGCGCTCGATCCCAAGCTCCGCAAAGAGATGCGGGCGGAATTAAAGGCGATGCAGCGCAAAACTGGAATCACATTCCTTTTCGTTACGCACGATCAGGAGGAAGCGCTTTCCATGTCGGACCGGGTGGCGGTGATGAATCGCGGAAAAATCGAGCAGTTCGGGGTTCCGGAGGAGGTTTATCTTCGGCCGGCCACGCGATTCGTAGCGGGCTTTCTGGGCGCGATGAACTGGTTTGGAGAGGCTGGTGTGCGTCCGGAATCGACGCGCTTGTCGCGGGAGGAGCCGGCGGGTTGTCCGTCGCGCCGATGCACGGTGGAGAGCTCTCTTTTCCTCGGAAACTGCGTGCATGTGAACGCGATTCTGGACGGCGGCGGGCGGGCGACGGCTGAAGTGCCGCGGGCGCAGGATCACTTCGCCGAAGGGGAATCGGTCTGGATTTCGTGGCATCCCGATGACGAGCGGCGGTTTCCATGAGGCGCGTCGCGCTGCTTCCGGCGCGAATCTGGATGTCGCTTTTTTTTGCCGCGCCGATGGCGATTGTCTGCGCATACAGCTTTCTGACGCGGGGCGATTACGGGGGCGTGGAGCTTCCGTGGACCGTCGAAAACTTCGCGCGGCTGGCGGACCCGCTTTATCTTGCGATCTTCTGGCGCTCGCTCTGGATCGCATCGGCCGCCACCGGGTTTTGTGTACTGCTCGGGTTCCCGCTGGCGTTGTTCATTTCGCGCGCGGGCCGGTTCCGGAATCTGTTTCTGCAGTTGGTGCTGCTGCCGTTCTGGACCAGTTTTCTGGTCCGCACCTATGCGTGGCTTTTTATTCTGCGGGACACCGGCCTGCTGAATACGGTGCTGCAGAGTCTGCATATCATCCGCTCGCCGCTGCCTCTTCTTTATAACGACGGGGCCGTGCTGGTGGGACTGGTTTACAACTTCCTGCCTTTTTTTGTGCTGCCGATGTACGCGACTTTGGAACGGCTGGATCCGTCTTTGATGGAAGCGGCGGCCGACCTGGGAGCGCGCCCGTTTGCAATTCTGCGGCGGGTCGTGATTCCCCTTTCCATGCCGGGGATTGTGGCGGGTTCGGTGCTGGTTTTCATCCCGTGCCTCGGCGCTTATTTGACGCCGGATCTGCTGGGCGGCGGCAAGACGGTGATGCTCGGCAACCTGGTGCAGAACCAGTTCACGACGGCGCGCGACTGGCCGTTCGGATCGGCCGTATCGCTGGTTCTGATGCTGGCGAGTGCGTTGGTGCTGGCGGGACTGATGCGCAGCCGGATTGCGCGGGAGCTGCTTTGAGACAGCGCGGACTGGCGATTTATGCCGCGTGCGCGCTGGCGTTTTTGCATGCGCCGCTGCTGATCCTGATTTTGTTCAGCTTCAATGACAGCCGGTTCACCGTGTGGCAGGGCTTTTCACTGCGCTGGTACGCGGCGGCCATGCAGGATCCGCAGCTGCTGGAAGGTCTGGTGAACAGCCTGATCATTGCCGTGTGCGCGGCGATTCTCTCGACGGCGATCGGAACGCTGGCCGCGTATGGGATGTGGCGGCGTCCGGCGCCTGTGCTCTCGGGAGCGCTGGTTCTGTCTCTGGTGACCCCCGAGATCGTGACCGGCGTGTCGCTGCTGGCTTTGTTTCAGTGGGCATTCCGGTTTCTGAACATGCGGCTGGGGCTGCATACCGTGATCGTGGCGCACGTGGCTTTCTCGATCGCCTACGTCACGATTGTGATTTCGGCGCGGCTGCGAAGCTATGACCGTACTCTGGAAGAAGCGGCCATGGATCTTGGAGCCAGCGAGTGGCACGCGTTTTCCCGCGTGACGCTGCCGGTAATCGCGCCGGCGATCGCGGCCGCGGGGTTGCTGGCGCTGGTGGTATCGTTCGACGATTATGTAATTACGAGCCTCGTCGCCGGAGTGGATTCGCAAACCCTGCCGATGGTGATTTACGCTATGGCGCGCCGGGGTGTGAGCCCGGTGGTGAACGCCGTGTCGACTCTGATCGTGGTTTCTTTCGGCATCATCATTCTGATCTCGCAGAGGCTGCAGCGGGAATGAACCGGCGAAGTTTCATCGCGCTTTCGGCTGGTGCGGTTGGGTGTGCGCGCGACCGGCGTCCGCGCCTGAATGTCTATAACTGGTCCACCTATATCGATCCGGCGATAGTCGCGCGTTTCGAAAACGAGCGAGGTGTGCGGCTGCGCTACGGGACCTATGAGAGCAACGAGGAAATGCTGGCCAAGGTGGTGACCGGCAATTCCGGCTGGGATGTAGTTTTCCCCACGCACAGCCGTCTGGCCCCGATGGCGCGGAATGGCTTGCTGGCCTCGCTGGATCATCAGCGCCTGCCTTCCCTGAAGAATCTGGACGCGCGATTTCAGCGGCCGGATTGGGATCCCGGGCTGCGCTGGGCTGTGCCTTACATGTGGAATGCCACCGGGGTGGTCTACAACCGCGCGCAGTCCAGTGAGCCGGAAGGGTGGGCGGCGCTGTGGAATCCGGCTCTGCGCGGGCGGATGACGATGCTTGACGACCCGGAGGACGTCATCGGGGCGTGTCTGCAGAAGCTGGGGAATCCCTTCGGATCGATCGACGACCGGCAGCTTCAGGGCGCCAAAGCCGAAGCAGTGCGGCAGAAAACCCTGCTGCGCGCCTATCTGAATGCCGAGGTGCGCGATCAGTTGGTTTCGGGCGATGTTCTGGCGGCGCAACTCTGGTCGACTACTGCTGCGCAGGCTATGGCCGCTGACGCACAGATCGGGTTTGTGTTTCCGAAGGAAGGCTATCCGCTCTATTGCGACTGCGTGGCTATTTTGCGGGAGAGCGGGCGGTACGAGCTTGCGCATGAGTTTCTGGAATTCCTGCTGCGTCCCGAGGTGGCCGCGGCGAATGCCCGCATCGGGGAAACGGCAACCGCCAACGGGCTCGCGCAGGCCATGCTCCCGCGGAATCCGGTGCTTTATCCGGAGGCGGATGTTTACCGGCGCGGCGTGTGGCCTGTCGCGCTGCCTTCCGCGGCGCAGCGATACCGCGACCGGCTTTGGACTGAAATCAAATCGTCTTAACCAAATATGCCCAAGGGCGGGACTGTGTTAATCTTCAGCGTATGAAAAAGACTCTTTTCTGGCTGGTCGCGGGCGCGGCCATGCTTGTTGCTCAGCGGGGCGGCACCCCTCGTCCGGCGCTGCTTCTGTCGACGACGGCATGGACTGACGGCGGCGCGATCCCGGAGAAATTTACCTGCGTCGCCAAAGCGGACATGGTTTCGCCGGCGCTGACATGGGCCGATGCGCCGGCCGCAACTCAGAGCTTTGCTTTGCTGTTGCATGATCCGGAACCGCACATCGCAAAGTCGCGGTACGACATTACGCACTGGATGATCTGGAATATTCCCGCGACGGCGAAGGGTCTGCCCGAGAATGTGGCGCACACCGCCGATCTGCCGGATGGCAGCCGTCAGGGCAAGGCGTACAATCGCCAGGCAGGTTATGCGGGTCCTTGCGCCCCTCCCGGAAATCCGCACCACTACACGTACCAGCTGTTTGCGCTGGACGCCAAGCTCGATCTCTCGCCGGACGCCACGCGGGACGATTTTGAGAAGGCGATCGACGGGCATGTGCTTTCGTCGTCTGAAGTGATTGCGATGTTCCACCAGTAAGACCTGTTGGCGGGTGTAAGATCGGACTACCAGACTTCGGGGTAGTAGAGGAGCGCTTGTGAAAAATGCCGTGTGTTGTCTCTTTGTTTTTTGCGCCGCTGCTTTCGGGCAAGAGAACGTCGCGGGCAATGCGATTCAGAAGCGCGTGCAGAGTATGAATTTACTTGCGCCCGCCCGATACCATTCCGCTTACGTGTTTCCTCCCGCGGCGCAGTTTGCGTCGAAATTATGTGCGATTCCGCTTCTTCGATCGGCCGGTCCAGGGACCGCCGATCGGATGCGGATTATTTCTCCGAAGTTCGAACCGCTCCCAGGCGATTCGATACAAGTTCCCGCATCCGCTTGCGATGAGGATCCCGCGAAAAAATAAAGCGCCGCTCAGCGCGGCCAGAGCCAGCCGAATGTGCCCGCGGTCAACAGAGCATAGATCAGGCCGTCGATGGTCGATTTGAGCGTGGTCGTCCAGGATCGGCAATACCAGATCGACATCTGCCAAAGCCCGAGTGAATAGCTGATGAAAGCCGTGGCTCCGGCGAAGCGGAAGACCTGCAGGTAGGAGCCGCCGGGACCTACCGCGCGCCCGGAGACGTACGCGACAATGACGCCGATCACCAGGGAATAGAGAAACCAGAAGATCATATTCCGCCCGATGGGCATGCCGCCCTGCGGCATTACCGTGAACACCACGACCGGTCCCTTCTGCAGTTTGTCTTTGAATGCCGGGGTGCCCAATTCCTTCGGACCTGACGGGCGCGGCAGCATGTAATCGCCCGCCGGGATGGCGAAGGGCCGAAGCGCGTCCATGACTTTGTCTTCGCCCGGCACGCTCGAATAGTCGCTCTTGTGCCACGGGAGAGCCATGTGAATGATCGAACTCACGACGAAGACCATCATCGACGACAGCAGAATGGGGAGCCAGAGTTCGTGAAGGTGAGTCATCGGGCCTACTGGTGGAAGGTGCCGATGTAAATTCCTTTGCCCTTCACATGGCCAACCATGGCTTTCATCAGGTCGGCGCGGGAGGCGATGGAGGGATCGAGCTTCTGATCCAGCGCGTAGAATTCGAAAAGATAGTGATGGGTGGTGGGCGGCGGCGGGCAGGGATTGAAGTACCCGATTGACCGTCCCACGTTTTGCAGTTGTGCCGCGCCATCGGGCAGCGTGGCCTCGGCGGGCACTCCCTGCGGAAGGCCGTTGGCGGATGCCGGAATATTGAAGATGGCCCAATGCAGCACATCGTCGGCGCCGATCTGGAGGTCCGGATCGTGCAAGATCAAAGTAATCGTTTCAGTACCGGCGGGGAGATTGCTCCATTCGATCGCGGGCGAAAGATTGGCGTTCTTTCCGGCAGCGCATCCGTAGGTTGAGGGAATCGCGCCGCCGTCGGTAAACGCCGGAATCGTGATCTTGATCGGCGCGGCCATTCCACCGCCGCCACCACCGCGCCCGCCCCGGCCTCTGCCTCCGCCGGCGTTTTGAGCGTAAGCTGCGCCCAGCATGAAAGTGGATGCAACGATTGCTGTCGCAAGAATTCTCGTCAATCGCATCGTGATTTCTCCCTTTTTTCGGTCCTATACCGACTTCCAGTTTTTTATCAGGTGTTCAGCAGTCCGCCAGGCTAATGCCTGTGCGGTCAGCGTGGGATTGCGCGCGCCGCTGTTTCCCATTACCGACGCCCCCAGCACTCCGAGATTCGGAACTTCGTGAGACATGCCCCATTTGTTCAGAACATTCGTCTCCGGATTGTCACCCATGCGGGTACCGCCGTAGGCATGCGTGGAAAGTCCGCCGGAACCGGCGCCGCCGCGGATCACTTCAATCGCGCCGGCCGCGCGGAACCAGTCTTCCGTCTTGGCCTGACCGAAGGCAGCGGCTCTGGCTTCATTCTGCATATTGGCGTTGGTGATCCGGCAGACCGGATCGCCCAGCGGATCGCGCACATCCGGATCCAGATCGAGGAAATTCTGTTCGTAGGGATATGTGGAGGTCTGCAGATAAGACGAAGTCCACCGGGCGGCGTTCTCTTTCACGAAGGCTTTCCACTTCGCGCCCCACTGCGGCGCTCTTCCGAAGGTCTGCATCCCGGCGGCTTCGATGGGATGCATTTCGGTTCCCAGACTGATGCTGGTGCCACCGATGAATCCCAGCTTCGAATGGTCGAAGTTGTCATCGGCAAAATCGTCCACCACCGTCGTTTGCGCCGGGGTACCGTACCAGACATTGATGTTGAACGGAAACAGCGCGAACACCGGGCTCCCCTGCCAGTGGCTGAAGAAATGGCGACCCACCATGCCGTGATTATTGGACAAACCCTTCGGAAACGCCTTTGACTGCGAGAGCAAAAGCAGGCGGGTATTTTCGTAGGTGTACGAGGCGAGCAGGACCACCTTTGCGGGCTGGAAATACTCTTTGCCGTCCTTTATATAAGTCACGCCCGAGGCGCGTCCGTCGTTGCCGGTGGAGATGCGGGTGACATGGGCAAGGTCGAAGATCGTGAGATTCTTCGTCTTCATGGCGGCTGGGATCGTGCTCACCGCAGTTGAGTTCTTGGCGCTGATGTGACAGCCGCCGCGGCCGCAGTATCCGTGGTAGACGCACCCCGGACGGCCGTTGGAGTTCACCGAATTGATCGCGGAGGGGCCGTGGAACGGTTTCCAGCCGAGCTGTTTGGCGGTTGCCATCATGTGCTCGGTATATTCGGTACCGCGTAGGGCAGGCATGGGATATTCGCGCTGGCGGGGACCCTCGTAGACATTGCCCGCCGGGTCCAGCTTGCCCTGAATATTGCCGGCTTTGCCCGAGACGCCAACTTCATGCTCGATGGTGTCGTAGAAGGGCTCGAGGTCCTCATAGGTCAACGGCCAGTCTTCGAGGGTTGAGCCCACCGGGATGGCGCTCTTGCCATAACGCTTTTCCACTTCGGAGCGGGTCTTGAAATCCCACGGCTTCAGCCGCCAGGCCGAGGCCCAGTAGTGAATCGAGGTGCCGCCGATGGCGTTCATCATAGGATGAATCGCGCCGCGCGGACGGGTGGGCGAGGAAGCGTTTTCACGCACGGTGGGAATCTCGCGATTGGCTTTCTGGACCGAGGTCACGCCGCCGCGGACATTATTAAATACTTCATCCGCATGAAATGCCTTGTGGGGATCCATCCAGGTACCGGCTTCGATCCCCGCGACTTTGAGTCCGGCGCGCGCCAGAGGAAGCACAGCCACGCCGCCCGCGGCACCCAATCCAATTACCGCAACATCGACGGGCTTGAGATCAATGGCCACTGGTTATGCCTCCCCACGCCGACAGATGAGCGGGCTTGATGGCCACGCGCATTTTTTGTTCTTCCGGGGAAACAGCCAGCCGGGGGCCGGGATAGCCGATCAGATCCCATCCGGCGAAGCCCTTGTTGCCGCCATAATACGGGTCGCTGAAGGTGCCTTCAAGCGTGAGCCGCCGCACGCGATTAAAGAAGGTTCGGGAATTCAGCGTGAATCCGGTCGCACTGCCGCTGTCCATGGCGGTGAGCACGGCATCCTTGGCCTCCGGAGTCAGATCCACGAACGGCTTGCCCTGGGATTGCTGTGCAAAGGCGTCAACGGCGGCCAGACCCTGAACGAAATTGGCTTTCTCGCCGGCCAGATAATCGGCGAGCTGCCGGTCGATATAGTGGGCCGCGCCGCATTCGCTCGCGCCGGGGCCATTTTCGTCTTTTGGAATCAGCCGGTCGGTGAAAGCGTCGAGCAATTTGAACTGATCGGCCGTCAGCGCGGTCGAGGGCGTCTGGGCGGCTGAACGGATCGCGGTGATGGGCACGATCGCGGCGCCGACGATAATACTGCGCCGCGTCACATTCCCCGGGTCTTTCTCTTCAGGCATGGGCAGAATTATATCGTTCGGCCGGCGGTGGGGGCAACCGAAGGCCCTGGTTGTCCGGTTGCAGAGGCCGGTCGAATTCACTCGAAATTCGATGGGATTCCACCGATATGGATACCAGGATAATTCCGGCAGGACTGCGCCTGTCCGGGGATTATCGCGATACGTGCGATGAAGGGCGAATGCTACTGACTCCGGAGAGCGAAATGGCGGCCATGCAGCCCCTGCTTCAGCAGGATGGACCCGCTTTGCCCGAAATGCCTGCGCCCGATCACGATCTTGCCCGCAGAGCGCAGGAACTGGAGCTGGCCAACAACGAGCTGATCCGCGAAATCTCGGAACGCGAAAAAATCGAAGGCGAAATCCGACTGGCACAGAAACTCGAAGCCATCGGGCAGCTTGCCGCCGGGATCGCGCACGAGATCAATACCCCGATGCAGTACATCGGGGACAGTGTTCACTTTCTGCGGCGGTCGTTCGACGATCTTCTGAAACAACTGGACATGCAGGAGCAAGGCGAATCGCCCCATTCGGTCCAGCTGCGCACCCGCGTTCCCCGCGCCTTTGAACGAACGATTGAGGGAATCGAGCGCGTGAGTTCGATCGTGCGCGCGATGAAAGAATTCGCACACCCCTCATCGGACGAGAAGACGCAGTTGAACATCAACAGCACGCTGGAGACAGTGCTCATGGTTTCGCGAAGCGAATACAAGTACGTCGCGGAGGTGATCACCGACTTCGGGCGCATTCCCGATGTTCCCTGCCGGGCGGGCGAGATCAATCAGGTTTTCCTTAATCTCATCGTCAACGCCGCGCAGGCCATCGGTGAGGCGGTGCAGGGCACGAACCGCCAGGGGTTGATTCACGTACGCACCGCAATCGACGAAAACGACAAGAACCTGGTTCTGGTCCAAATCAAAGACAACGGGACCGGAATACCGGACGCCATTCGGGAGCGCGTGTTCGAGCCTTTTTTTACCACCAAACCACCCGGAAAAGGCACGGGGCAGGGCTTGGCGATTTCACGCGCCATCGTGGGAAAACACGGCGGATCGCTCACTTTCGAAAGCGTGCCCGGATGCGGCGTCACGTTCTCGGTACGGCTGCCGTTGAGCGAAAAGGCCGCCGCGTGAAGAAGCGGATTCTCTTTGTGGACGATGAGCCACAGGCCCTCGAAGCGCTGGACGACCTGCTCTATAAATACCAGGCGAAATGGGAAATGGTCTTCGCGGGCTCCGGAGCAAGCGCGGTGGACCGTATGAACGAAATGCCGTTCGACGTGATCGTGACCGACGTGAAGATGCCTGGCATGGACGGAATCGCGCTGCTCGGGATCGTAAGAGACCAGCATCCCGAAACCATTCGGATCGCGCTTTCCGGACTGACCGAACTGGAGGGGTCGTTGCGGGCCATGCCGGTGCTGCACCAGTTTCTGCACAAACCCTGCGATCCGGCCATGCTGGAGGGGACTATCGAACGCGCCTGCGATCTGCGCGCTCTGGTGAGCAGCGAAGGCGTGCGGAAGATTGTCGGCGGCCTGAAGCAACTGCCGTCGCTGCCCTCGGTGTACACGGACCTGCAGCAGGCTTTGACGGATCAGCGCTGCGGAATCCGGGACATCGGCGCGAAAGACATCGCCCGCATCATCGAGCAGGACATCGGAATGTGCGCGAAGGTTCTGCAGCTGGTCAATTCGGCGTTTTTCGGGCTGGGCAGACGCATCACCGTAATCGACGACGCGGTGGCCTATCTCGGCATCGAAATGATCAATCAGATTGTTCTGGCTGCGACTGTGTTCGATCGGCGGCGTCTCGATCCGCGCGGGGGAATATCGCTGGAAGCGCTCCGGGACCACGGGCTTCTGGTGGCGGGCATCGCGCGCAGGATTATGTGGGGAGATCGCCGCCTGGCCGGGGACGCCTGGATGGCTGGACTTCTTCACGACATCGGCAAACTTGTGCTGGCAGCGGAACTCCCCGCGCAACTGGCTGAAGCGGTGGAACAGGCGCGCCGCGAAAAGAGACCTCTGTATGAAGTGGAGCAGGACCGTTACGGAGTTTCCCATGCCGAGATCGGCGCCTATCTGCTGGGGACGTGGGGACTCCCCTATCCGATTGTGGAAGCGGTGGCGAACCACCACGCCCCCGGCCGGGTGAAACACCGTGGCCTCGACATCCTGACGGCCGTGCATGCGGCGGACGCTCTGGCGCACGAGCTGAATTCTTCTGATGATGTCGGCCCTGGAGCTTCTTTGAACGGGATCTGGCTTGCATCCGCCGGTCTTGAAGACCGCGTTGAGGAGTGGCGGGAACTGGCCGCCGAGTTGACGGAGGCCTGCGTATGACAGCAAACTCCGGTCTTCCTCCGGAAGCTTCGCCGCTGAGCAACGTGCCGGGAGCACGGCCGATGCGGGGGAGCGATCAGCCGACGAGGTTTCGGGTTCTGTGCGTCGATGACGAGCCCAACATTCTGGAGGGTCTTCGCAACCTGCTAGAAGGGACCTATGATTTTCATGCCGCCGAAAGCGGCGCCGAAGCCCTGGCGATCATGGGGCGCGAGGAACCATTTGCGGTGGTGATTTCCGACATGCGCATGCCGGACATGAACGGCGCCGCATTTCTGGAACAGGTACGAATTCGTTCCCGCGATACGGTGAGAATGCTGCTCACCGGCTACGCCGACATCCAGACAGCCATTGCGGCGGTCAATGGCGGGCAGTTATTCCGCTTCCTCACCAAGCCGTGTCCGCCCGCGCATCTTCTGGCCAGCCTGGCGGCGGCGACCGAACAGTATGCGCTGGTTTCCGCCGAGAGGGTACTTCTCGATCAGACGCTGCATGGCAGTATCCGGGCGCTCACGGACGTACTGGCCCTGACGCACCCGCTGGCCTTCGGGCGGGCGCTTCGAATTCATAAATCGGTGGCGGCGCTCGCGGAACGAATCGGCATGAAAGAGCGGTGGCAGGTGGAGGTGGCCGCCATGCTGTCGCAGATCGGCTGCATTGCGCTGCAGCACGAAACCATCGAGAAGCTGCACTACGGCCAGGAGTTGACCGCCGCGGAAGCAGAAGACGTGAACGACGCGGCACGCACGGCGGCCCGGCTGCTGGGCAACATTCCGCGCCTCGAGTCGGTTCGCGCAATCCTCGGCGGCTCATCGAAGGAGAGACGCCTCAATGTCGACGAACTGGTGCATACCGGTTCGCAGATTCTGCGGATTGCCTCCGACTTCGACATGCTCGAAGCCCGGGGATTCGAGATGGCCACCATTCTGGAGATTATGCGGGGCCGTGGCGACCGCTATGACCAGATGCTTCTCAAAGAGTTCGCCGGACTCCGTGAAAGCATGCCGCCGGAGCGGATTATCCGGGAAGTTCCGCTGCGTGCAATCAAGAGCGGGATGATCCTCGTCGAGGATCTCCTGATGCAGAACGGAGTGCTGGTGGCCACGCGAGGTTACGAGATCACCGATCGTTTTGTGGAACGCGTGCAGCACTGGCGGCGCGGGACTGTGCGGGAACCCATCCGCGTAGTGATACCGGCGCAGGACGTTTGATCCGCGGTTGGGTATGATCCTGTACCCGTGCGCCGTTGAATCGGATCGGCGCGGGTGTTACATATAGGAGGTCCGATTACGCATACTAAGGAGCACCTATGTCCCGGTCGCCTCAGTTCACCTTTACCGCCCGCCTCATGCGGGTGGCCGCTGTTTCCTGCTTCACGGCCCTGCTCGCCTTCAGCGCCAGCACCAGCGGTCTGTTGACCGGCAAACCGCAACTGAAGTCAGCCGGACCACTCGCTTTCGGGCCGGACGGTATTCTCTTTATCGGCGATTCTCTGGGGGCGGCGGTGGTGGCGCTGGATACGCGCGATAACAAGCCGGCGGCCGCGCTCCCGGTCAAGGTCGATATCAAAGGGATCGATCGTAAGGTGGCCGCGGTCCTGGGGACCACCCCCGAGCAGATTCTGATTCATGACGTCAAAGTCAATCCGATATCGAAGAACATCTATCTTTCGGTCTCGCGCGGCCGCGGACCGCAGGCCATTCCGGTGATCCTGCGCGCCGATGCGGCAGGCAACATGAAGGAAGTTCCACTGGACAATGTGTCGTTCGCGGCGGTCATGCTGCCCAATCCGCCTGTGACGAATCCGGGTGACCCGCGCGATGCGCGCCTCGACACCATTACCCAGCTTGCCTTCGTCAACGGCAGCGTGATCGTCGCCGGGCTTTCGAATGAGGAATTTTCCTCCAATCTGCGCTCGATACCGTTCCCGTTTCAGTCGGCCGGCAAGGGCACAAGCGTGGAGATCTATCACGGTTCGCACGGGCGATTTGAGACCCAGGCCCCGGTCCGGACCTTCGTCCCGTATACGATTCAGAACCAGCAATATCTGGTGGCGGCATACACCTGCACTCCGCTGGTCAAGATCCCGGTGAGTGAACTGAAACCCGGCAGCAAACTCGAGGGCACCACGATCGCCGAGCTTGGGGCGGGGAACCGGCCCCTCGACATGATCGCCTACCGCAAGAACAAGCACGAGTTCATCCTGATGGCCAACAGCAATCGCGGCGTCATGAAGCTCTCGACCGACCATCTCGAGAACTACAAACCGATCCGGGCACCGTCGGAGCCCGCGGGTGTTCCCTATGAAACGCTGGCCGGTTTGGCGAATGTGAGACATCTGACTTCGCTCGATGAGGCAAACGCGCTGGTACTCATCGATTCCGGCAGTTCCGCTGCAGGTTCCATGGACCTGCGTTCTATCCCGCTTCCGTAACGGCGACAGACGGTGTCCAGGTCCTGGCTTTTAGCGGGCGCGGTTGTGGCGCTGGCAGCGGCGAACGCGACCGCGCAACAAATCTCCATCCAGTACGATGGCGCCGATTTTCATGTCACCGGCTGGACCGTTCCCATTCCGGACCCCGAAGGAGTTTTCGCCGTCTATGTGGGGACGGGAAATGTTCCGCCGCTGCTGGGCTCCTATTCGGCGGGACGGGGTCTGCTGGTCTTTCATCCGCGTTTTCCGCTGGCGCCCGGCGTGCATTACCGGGCCGTGTTTCAGTTGCACGGCGAGAATCCGGTGGTTGCTTTCTTCGACGGGCCGCCGCAGGACACCACTCCCTCCACGCGGGTGCAGCAGATTTATCCGACCGCAAATGTGCTGCCCGCCAATGAATTGAAATTGTATGTCTACCTCTCCGCGCCCATGAGCAGCGGGGAAGCCTGGGAGCATATCCGGCTTCTCGACGAGTCGGGCAAGCCGGTGCCAATGGCCTTTCTCGAACTCGACCAGGAGTTATGGGATCCGGACAATCAGCGCCTGACAGTTCTGTTCGATCCGGGGCGGATCAAACGCGGACTCGCGCCCGCGAATGAAATCGGACCGCCGCTCGTGGAGGGAAAGAAATTTACCATCGCAATCGACGGTGGGTGGCACGATGCGCGGGGCGTGCCGCTGGTAGAGGGCTTCGCGAAGACGTTCAGCGTCGGTCCGGCGGATCGCGTTTCGCCGGATACGAAGCAATGGAAGATTACGCCGCCTAAAGCGGGCACGTCGGATGCGTTGATTGTCGAATTTCCCGAGCCGATGGATTATGCGCTGCTGCAGCGGTTGCTTGGCGTCCAGTGCTCGGATGCAGAGGCCTTGGCGGGGGATGTCAACGTGGATCGCGAGGAAAAGGAGTGGCGGTTCACTCCACATCAGGCGTGGAACGCGGGCACCTGCAACGTGGTGGCGGATGCGCGGCTGGAGGATCTGGCGGGCAATCATCTGGACCGGGTGTTCGACGTCGATATTCAGACGGCCGCGCGAGGTGATTTGAATTTTTTGAACGCTGACGAATCCCGCGACGTCGAAACGAAAACTTTCACACTGCCGTTTGAGGTTCGTTAAGCGATTTCTCTGTCAGGGCGTGCAGGACATAGCCTGCGATCACAGCCATCAGCGGCGGCGTGATCCCAGGGGTTGCGCCAGGCACGAAGATCCGGATCAGTTGCGCGGCCGCGACCACCGAGGCGACAATCGCGATCGCTGGCCACCGGCGCATGCCTGATGCGGTGAACAGCCGGATCCCGATTCCCCAGGCGACGAACTGGCTCAGGATGATCCAAAGGCTGGTCGGTCCGTCGGCGGTTATCAGGCCCTTGAAAGGTGTCATAGCGAAGGGGGCGGCCCGGCTGCCGAAGTGAAACGGCCAGAGAGATCCAACGGCGATGAGGAGGAGAAATCCCCAGGCTTCCCCCGCGCTGACTTGTGTCCGCGTTGGCCGCAGAGCAAGGAGCGCTACGCCGGCAGCCCCTCCCGCCAGTTCGGAGATCACCAGGGTCCGGGCGATCACGTGGAGCTGGGCGGAAATCAGGAGCAGCGAAATCGTCAGCCAGAGAAGCGAATATCGAATGCCTGTTCCACGCAGCAGCAGACCGGCCCCGTACCAGAGGGCCAGGGCGGTAGTTGCCGGGAAAGTCGAGACGAGCGGGGAGCGAAGCAGGGCGGTGGCATTTTGCGCGATCATGCCGCGCGAATACAGAGGCACCAGCGGAAAGAGCAGGCACAGGACGAATCCAGCGGCGAGCAGCACGGAACCCGGATCGGCGATATGCCTCTTTGAAAGGGCCGCGATCGCTAGCCCGGCAGCCACCCCGATAGCCGCACCGGCGCTGTTGCAAATCACATCGACCATGCTCGACTGGCGGAGCGGCTCGAAAACCTGAATCAGCTCGATGGAAACGGAGAGCACAAAAGCGAAAAGAATTACCGCAATCGCGGATCGATTCCGGAAAGCCAGCTTCCCCAGAAGACCGACCGGAATGTAAATTGTGACGTTAACAAAAATGTCCCGGATCAGGTATCCGTTCCGCCAGCTGTCCCAGCGATGGAGCAGATACCAAAGCGCGTTCCCCACGCCGGGCCGGGGTGCAAAAGTCCACGGGTACAGAGAACCGTAGACGATCAGCAGTATGGCGAGAAAGAAGACGCGGCGCAGAACTTGATCTTAACCTCGCCCCATCGACTTGTTGTGCTGCTGACGATGGCGATTCCCGCTTCGCTCCATCTCCCTCTGCCTCTCCTTCTCGTTCTCCCTCTCGCGCGACCCGATCCCCAGCGCGAATGCCAGAACGATCGCCAGCAGTGGATCCGTAATCTCCGCTGTTCTTCCGGGCAAATGAATCTGTGCGACCTCGATGATCGCAAGCAGCACTGCGGTTATCGCGGCGGCGCTGAAGAGCCGGAATCCACTGGCGCGAAGCAGCCAGATCGCCGTTCCATAGTAAAAGCCCTTTTCGAGCAGTACCAGAATGCCGTATTGCCATTCGGTGTTGAGGAAGCCTCCAAAGGGAATCCAGCTGAAATCCGCCGCCTGCGGCACAAAACCGAAGGGCGCCAGGCCGCGAATCAGAATGGTGAGCAGAAATGCGGCGGCCAGCAACCGGGTGATCCCGGGAATTCGGCGCAGTCCGGCGAAGAGGAGAAATCCGGTGACCGCGCCGAGCAGGTCCGAGGGCTGCGGCTGCCGCATGGCGATGAAAAACTGCGCAGGGACTGCGAGGATCGAAAAACCGAGCCACCGGAGGGATGGACGGACTCTGGCGGCGCCCATCACCTTGCCGGCCGCGAACCACGAAACCAGCGCGCTGAGAAACGCTACCGGTTCAAAAAATGACGTGCCGAAAAAGATCCGGATGCGATGGAGGGGTACGGATAATCCGACCTGGGGAAAGAAAGGAAACAGCAGCAGTCCGATCCAGAGGAACAGGAGGATGAGAGCGTCCCGGTCTGCCGTTCTCGCGCTGCCCGCCCGGGCGCGGACTGGAGCTCTGCGCGCTCCCCCGATGTTTTCAAATAAGACCCCCAGCCCCAGTCCGGCAACGGTTCCGGTTACGTTGGTCATAACATCGAGGATGCTGGTTGTTCGTCCAGGCACAAAAAGCTGCACCAGTTCCACGCAAACAGACAAAATGAGGCCGGTCAGTAACGGAAGCCACAGCCTCTTCCGGAATGCGAGATAGCCGGACATCCCGAGCGGGGCATAGAGGGCGATGTTCACCACCGTGTCGCGGACAAGAAAACGGTTGAACTGCAGGTCCTGTGAGTGCCAGAGAATCCACAGAGGATTGGCAGGCAGTTGCCTCCACACGAAATGCCACGGGTAGAGCGACCCGTAGACAATCAGCAGGACTACAAAGAAGAAGATGCGGCGCAAACTCGATCTTATCGCCGCGCTGTTACGCTATTAGATTCATGCCGAAACTGCTCGAAGGAAAGACTGCCGTCATCTCCGGAATCGCCAATAAGTGGAGCATCGCGTTTGCCATCGCGGAATCGTTCGCGCGCGAAGGCGCCACGATCGTGGTGACCTGCCTCAATGAGAAACAGAAAGAGACCGTGAAATCAATGGCGGCCGGGATTCCGATCTCGGCGATGTTTCTCTGCGATGTCACCAAAGACGAGGAACTGGCGGCGCTGACGGAAAGCCTGCGCGGGTTGGGCAAACCCGTCGATGCCCTGGTTCACAGCCTCGCATTTGCGAATACCGAAGACCTCGGGCGGCCGTTTGTGGAAACGCAGCGGGACGGATTTTTGCTGGCCCAGAATGTCAGCGCCTATTCCCTGGTTGCGATGTCGCGGGCTGTCGCGCCCCTGATGACGAACGGTGGATCGATCATGACGCTGACCTATCTGGGATCGACCCGCGTGATCCCGAACTACAACGTCATGGGTGTGGCCAAGGCATCGCTCGAAGCTTCCGTGCGCTACCTGGCGCACGACCTGGGGCCGCAAAAGATTCGCGTGAACGCCATTTCGGCCGGGGCGGTGAAAACTGCCTCGGCGCGGGCGGTCAAAGGTATTTCGACGATGATCGAGGCGACCAAAGAGCGCTCGCCCCTGCGTCACACAACGGAGCCCGGCGAGGTCGGGGACACCGCTGTGTTCCTGGCCAGTGACCTGAGCCGGGGCGTTACCGGAAATATCCTTTTTGTTGATTCCGGTATGCAGCTGCTGTAAGAGCTTACTGAGGACGTCTGCGAACCGCCGGGGCCGGCGCCGCCTGGCTCACGCCCAGCATCTTCAACTGCTCACGGGCCGATTTGGCGTCGTCCGAATTGGGAAACTTCTTGATCAATGCGCGGAACTCGGCGATTGCCTTATCCTTGTGGTCGCCGGCTCTGAGCGCCATGCCCTTCATGAAATAAGCGGTCGGGGTGATTTTGCTGTCCGGATAACGCTCCAGCACGGCGTCGAAGTCCGCTACGGCCGGATCGTACTTGCCCTGCGAATAGTGAATTTGCCCGATGGTGAGCTGCGCGTCCGGTGCGTAAGCATCGTCCGGATAGTCCTTCAGGAATTCGGCGAACTCGGAAGCCGCCAGGTCAGATTTGCCAGAACTATAGTCGCCTCGCGCCGCGCCATAGATCACGCCTGCGGGCGGGGGTGCAGAGCTGCTCTGGGCCGCGCCGCCAGGAAATGAACCAGCAGCGGGAGGCGGCGCAACCGGAGGGGCCTGGATGATCTTCACCGCGTTGTTCACATCGGTGAGCAACTGCAGGATCTTGTTGACCTGAGCGGACAGATCACCGATCGAATTGCGCAGTTCCGCGTCATCATTCGAAAGGTTATCGACCTTCGCGGCCAGCCCGGCAACCGGCGTCAGCTTGTCCCGCAATTCGCGATCGAGCGTCTGCGAAATGCTGGCATTCAGCACGCCCATGTTGACATTGGCCTTATTGCCAGCGTCGAGCGCCTGCTGTACCAGGGTCTGGAGCGCGGCCATTTTCTGATCGAAGCCGCTTTGCAGGGTCCTGACCTGATCCTGCAGTTGGGCGATATCGCGTTGCATTTCCTGCTGCTCCCTGCTGGCTGCGAAGGAGCAGACAGGAGAGAGCAGCGTTGCCAGAGTGATTATGGTGATGAAGCGCATTATTGACCTACCGAGAAATGTGCCCGCCGGTTTCTCTGCCAGCAGCTTTCCGTGGCTTCTGTGCAGGTGGGGCGTTCTTTACCGTAACTGACCGTTTTCAGCCGGTCGGCCGATACCCCGAGCTGCGTCAGAAAATCGCGCGCCGCGGTGGCGCGGCGGTCGCCGAGGCCCAGGTTATATTCCGCCGAGCCGCGTTCGTCGCAATGGCCTTCCACGATGATGGTGGCGCGCGGGAAGTCGGCGAAGATCCGCTTCAGCGCTTCGGCGTCGGCCGACAAAGTGGTGCGCGCGTCGCCGCGGATATTGTTGGAATCGTAATCGAAAAGCGCATCCTGAAGATCGCGTTCTACGCGCTGGTCCAGCGTGCCTGTCGTGGAAACCGGCGGCGGAAGCGTCTCGCGCGGCGTCGGAGAAGTAACCGTCAACGTGGCCGTCGACGTCGCCTCACCACCGGGACCGGTGGCTGTCAGGGTGTAAGTTGTGGTTGCCGTAGCCGCGGCGAGCCGCTGCGTGCCGGTCAGCGGGACCGTCCCGATGCCGTGGTCGATTGCCACGCCGGTGGCGCCGCTCACAGTCCAGCGGAGAATTGCCGACTGGCCCCTCTCGACGCTCGACGGCTCGGCGATAAATTCGCTGATAACGGGCCGTCCCGCCGCGGGCGCCGAGGTGTTGCCCTGGGCCTGCGGGCTGGAGGGCGGCGGAACTACGGGAGTCTTCTTGCTGCAAGCCGATGCGAAAACCATCAACAGCGGAGTTAGCATGAGCAAAGCCGGACTCAGAAACCGGCGGTTCGGAAACACTGGCTGAGATGAACGGATCGGCAAAGACATTTTCATAAATTACTTTACTCCCCAAACGGGAGATTTGTTAGAGCCTTTCGAAGTAAGTTGTTGTACCTGCGTGCCGTCGGCGAGCATGGTGTAGATCTGATAAGTTCCGCTGCGATTGGAACCGAATACCAGATGCCGGCCATCAGGAGCCCATACCGGATTTTCGTTCCTGCCCTCACTGTGAGTCAACTGCACATAGTCGTGCGTGCCGGCATCCATGACAAAGACGTTCCAGTCCCCGGCCGCATAACCCCGCGTCCATGAGAACGCGATGTGTTTGCCATCCGGATTCCATGAGGGGTTGGAAGCCTCGCCTTCTCCGTTAGTCACCTTCTGGACGCCCACACCCTCAGAGCTCATCTGGTAAATCTGCTGCCCGCCCGGACCGGATACGAAAAGCAACAAACCCGGATTCACCGGATTCACTTTCGGCTCGGCCTCGATTGCATCGCGAAACGAAATGCGCCGGAAACCCTGGCCGTTGATTCCCGCGAAATAGATTTGCGGCAGCCCCGACGCCGAAGACGAGTAATAGACCGATTTACCATCCGGCGTAAATGAAACATTAGCGTTCAGCGAGGCCTGTTGATTGTAAAACGGTACCTTCCCCTTTGTGACGGTGTCGAGCATCATAATGTTCGGCCGGCCGGTGGCGTAACTGGTGTAGGCGAGACGCGACCCGTCCGGCGAGATGGATGGCATGATCGACAGCGTGTTGAGGCTGGTGAGTTGCTGCTGGTTGTTGCCGTCCCAGTCCATCACCCAGATTTCGCTGTTGTCTTTCTTGCTGGTGCGGTTGGATACGAAGTAGATGCGGCTGCCCAGCAAAGATCCCGAACCGCCGAACTGCTTGATGATGTCGGTGGCAAACTCGTGTGCCAGATGAATGGCCCCGGCCTGATCCGGAGTGCCCGCGTACATCTGTGAAAGGATCTTAGCCGATTGCGGATTCGACTGGCGCGTGTCGTAGAGATTTCCATATAGAGCGAGCACGCCGTTTTGCTCAGCCATATACCCGAAAACCAGGTGCGATGCATTTACGGGGGCTCCGGCCCAGTCCGGGAGCGCGTATCCCGCGCCACCGTCGGCTGGCCGCAAGTCTTCCGGCCGCTGCGGATTGTTCAGCGGAAAGAGGCTCTTGGCCTTCATGTCGAACAGAGCCGAGTTCTGCAGATCATTGAACAGGGTTGAGTTGAACGCCCCCGTGTAGGCCTGCGAGCCGGAGCTGCGGAAATCAATGACGGCCAGCGCGGGTTTGCCGCCGGAATTGCGGATCCAGGCGTTGATGTCCTGTCCAAACAGGACGCCTGCGCCGAGGACGCCCAAGGCGGCAATGGCCCCGATTATGGATTTACTCATTCGCGGTTTGCTCCCTTAGCTCTATCATTGCTGCAATTGAAACTTCAGTTCGACCGTGGCATCGTTCTTCGTAAATTCGGCGGGCAGCGGCGGCAGGGGACTGGCGTCCAGAACTGCCCGCTTCGCTGATGTATCCAAAAGATAGCTACCGCTGGGCTGGGATACTTGCACGTTCGTAACCGTACCGTTTCGCGCAATAGTGAAACTGACGGTAGCCACCTGCGACGGCAAGGCCTGCACGCCCGCCCGCACCCAGTGTTGTGAGATCCGGTCGACAATCAGATCGGAATACCCGCCAAAGCGCGAGCCCAGAACGGAGGCCGGTCCGACATCGATTCCGCCGGAGCCGCGCGTTCCATACATCGCGGTGCTGGCGGCTTGCGGAGTCTGCGAATAAACCTGATTGCTCTTGTACTCCGGCGGATGGAAATTCAGTCTCGCGGGAGTGGGGGGCAATCTCTTCTGTTTCTGCTTTGGAATCTGGATAGCGTCTTTGACCGGCACTTCCACCGGCTTGGCTGCCTTGACCGGAGTGGGTTCCTGCGGCACAACCGACTTCGTATCGTTCGCCAGCGGATTTACCGGCGCTTCGCGATGCGGGATCGGGATCTGCGACACCATCGTCACGCCGACCGAACCGCTGCTGGCATGCACGGAACCCCAGTTATTGTGGAGATTCCACAAGCCGGAAGTCATCAGGAGCGCAATGGCGGCCGCATGCGTCACGAGCGAGCCCGTGAACGCCTTTCCGAATGGCTCCGGATTGTCGCCCGTATGCACTCCCATACTGACTTCAGCGTACTCGCTCAGCGGCGTTTCCCCGTACCCTGATCGGGCCGCGTCACCACACTTACAGCGAATTTCGCGGTGCCCAGCACGCTCAACACATTCGCGATCGGATCCCAGGGCGTGTCGGCATCGGCACGCACATAAACCGCGGTTTGCCCGGGATATTTGGCATGGAGGTCATCCACCAGTTTGTGGATGTTAGCCGGATCTTTCCCCAGATACATCTCGGCGTTTTTGGTGATCTGCACGATCGGGAGGTCTTTCGTCGCGGCCGCAACCGACTGCGTTTTCGGGACATTGATATCGATTCCCGACTCCATCACATGCGCCGTGATCATGAAAATAATCAGCAGCACGAGTGCCACATCGACGAACGGGGTGACGTTGATTTCGGCCATGGCCGGCATGCCGCGCGGCCTGCGTCCGCCACCGCTTCTTCCGCCGCCGCTTTGTAAGTTGCTGAAGGCCATTCTATTCGCCGAAACTTCGTTCGATCAGGTTCAGAAACTCCAGGGAAAAGTCGTCCAGGCGCGAGCCCATGTCTTTTAACATGTGTCCGAACTGGTTATAAAATATCGCCGCCGGGATGGCCGCGAACAATCCGAAAGCGGTGGCTACCAGCGCTTCGGCGATGCCGGGACCTACCGCGCTGATGCTCGTGCTGCCGGTGCCGATGTTCTGGAAGGCGCGAATAATTCCGATAACAGTCCCCAACAAACCAATAAACGGGGAAACCGATGCCGTCGTTGCGAGCCAGTTCAGATTCTTTTCAAATCGCGCCAGCTGTTCGTTCGTACTGAGGGTCAGGCTGCGGTTGATCGCCTCGTGATTGGCCAGGCCGCCACGCGCTTTCACCTGCCGGCTTACCTCTTCATATCCGCGATCGAAAACGGAGACCAAAGGTGATGGCCGATACTGTTCGGTGGCGACCATCACAGCTTCCAGGCCTTTGGCCTTCCGAAAAGCCCGCAGGAATCGGGCATCACTCTTCCGCGCGGCCCCAAAGGCAGACAACTTGGAAAAAATAATCGTTAAAGAGCAGATGGAAAACACCAGCAGGATGCCGAGGATCACATCCGACAAAATGGTTCCGTGAATTACACTATCCCAGACATTCGATTGCAGAAACAGAAGAGCCGCAAGCGGACTCGGCAACGTGTATCCTCCCACATAAATCTAACATGCGAAGCGCCTGAGCCTATTAAGGCTATACATAAGTGACGCAGCATGTGTGAATTAAGTTGGACCCTTATAATCGGATCGGGTGCTGCACGAGCTGATTGTCGAAAACTACGCCGTAGTCGATCGCATTTGTGTGCGTTTTCATACTGGACTGAATCTGCTGACCGGCGAAACCGGCAGCGGTAAGTCGATCGTCGTCGACGCGCTCGGGCTGCTGCTGGGCGGGCGCGCTTCGGTGGACATGATCCGCTCGGGCGCCGATCGCTGCCGCGTTTCCGGAATATTCGAGCCGGCGAAACGCGCCGCCAAAATTCTCGACGAAGCCGGTTTCGCCCTCGAAGACAGCGAACTGGTGCTCGATCGGGAGATTCTCGCCAACGGAAAAAGCCGCGTCTATGTGAACAACAGGCCGGCCACGGTCGCGCTGTTAAAAGACCTCGCGCCCCATCTGGGCGATATCCACGGGCAGCACGATCAGCAGTTGCTCTTCGAACCGGCGGTCCAGCTTTCCATGCTCGATTCGCTGGGCCATCTGCGCGAAAAACGCGCGGAAATTCGCGGCTTGTTTCATGCGTGGCAAACGGTGGCCGATGAGATCGCGCGACTCGAAAACGCGGATCAGGAAAAAGCGCGCATGCTGGACCTCTGGCGTTTTCAGAAGAACGAAATTGAAGGCGCGGAACTGCTGCCCGAAGAAGACGCCGAACTGGAAACCGAGCGCCGGATCCAGCAAAACGCCGGACGGCTTCTCGACACGGCGGGAGCGGCGTTCGAGGCGCTCTATGAGGCGCCGGAATCGGCGCTGTCGGTGGTGCGCTCGGTGGCGAAAAAGCTGGACGAGCTGGCAAAGATCGACGGCAATATGACGCCTGTACGCCAGTCGCTGGAACCGGCGCTCATCGCGATTCAGGATGTGTCTTATTCACTGCGCGATTACCTCGGCCATGTGGAAGCCAATCCCGCGCGTCTCGAAGAAATCGAAACCCGGCTGGCGGCGATCGATAAGCTGAAGCGCAAGTATGGCGGCTCGGTGGCGGAAATCCTCGCATTTCTCGCGGATGTGAACCAGAAGATCGCCGAGGTGGAGACGACAGGAGAAAGACTCGAAGCCCTGCAGCGCGAGAAGCGGGAACTCACGGCAAACTTCGCAAGCGCGGCGGCGAGGCTGTCGGCGGGGCGCAAGGCCGCCGGGCAGTCGCTCGCCAAACGGGTCGAGGCGGAACTCAAACCACTGGCGATGGAGCGGACGGTTTTTCGGATCGAAGTGGAACCGGCCGCATGGTCCGAGACCGGCGCGGATCGAGTGCAGTTTCTGGTTTCGCCCAACGCGGGCGAGGAGCCCCGGGCGCTGGAAAAGGTGGCATCGGGCGGCGAGTTGTCCAGAATCGCGCTGGCACTGAAGACGTGTCTGGTGGGAACGGCTTCAGCGGGTCCGCAGCGAACTCTGGTATTCGACGAGATTGATACCGGGATCGGCGGAAGTGCCGCGGAAGGCGTCGCCCGTCGGCTGAAGGCGCTGGCGGCGGAGAATCAGGTTCTTTGCGTGACGCACCTGGCCCAGATCGCCTGTTTCGCCGACCATCATTACCGGGTCGGGAAATTTGAAAAAGACGGCCGCACTGTGGCCGAAATCGAAGAATTGAACCAAGGGGCCAGCACGGAAGAAATCGGACGGATGCTGAGCGGCCAAACGCTCACCCCGGAAGCTTTGCAGAATGCGGCCGAACTGATGCGGGCGGCCAAAGCTTAATCAGATCGCCATTATCAAATCCGGGCCTGCCGCTTCCCCCAGATTTTCAGAAAAAGAATAAACAGAATTTGCAGTTCGGTCAGCCCGTTGGCGAAGATCAGCGGACCGGACCACTGCAGGATTCCATACAAGAGCCAGAGCCCGATGCCGGCCCCGAAAAGGGTCAGCATTCCCCAGGAAAGGCCATCGCCGCCCGTGCGCCAGGTTTGCACCACCTGGGGCGCGAAAGATGCTGTCGTCAGGACCCCCGCCCAGAATCCAATCAGTTCCGCGTTCGATCGAAGCCATTCGGTCACCCCCCTAGCATCGCGCGCGGTGATGTTCCGCGCCAGAAGAGGCCGCCCGCTGTCGGCGAAGTCACGGTCCTGTAACCTGACTGTAATTATTTTGTAGTGTTTGGCAGCCGATATGCCGATAATGATCCCGAGGTCTACTCGGATGGCAAGGGCTGTACCCGGTTTCTGCACTTTGTTTGCGACGGTGTTCGCGACACTGGGCCTCGCCGCGCAGCCAGCGCCGGTCGAGACCAGGATCGTCCCCGGATCGCCGGTCGTTTCCGTCGATCTGCTGCGTTTCCCTCTCACGCCGAAAATTCGTCAAAGACTCTTGAAGGCGATGAGCACGAGTGACTCGGGTGATCATCAGGCCGCTATCGGCCAGTTGCTGGACTTGCTGGGTAAGTATCCCGGCTCCGCTCCCTTCGTGGATAATCTGCTGGGGGTCGAATACGTCAAGATCAGCCGGTTTGAGGATGCCGTGAGTTCCCTTGAAAAAGCGGTAGCGTTCCTGCCGCGCGATGCCTGGACTCACTACAATCTCGGGCTGGCACTCATTTGCGCCGGAGATCGCGACCGCGCGCGGCAGGAGATTCAACGTGCCGTCGAACTGGATCCGTCGAACGACGATATGCGCGCCAGACTCCAGTCCCTCGACGGACCTTCGCCCGCGGGTAACTGACGGTCCTGTATTAAACTGGGGCCAGTTCTCTTAATTCAGATCCGGAATGACAAGCTCCGCTCCTCCCTTGGATGGCCTGATCGTCCTCGACTTTTCGCACGCGCTGGCGGGCCCCTACTGCACCATGCTGATGGCGGCGTACGGGGCGCGGGTGACTAAGGTGGAGAGTCCCGGGCAGGGCGATGTGGGCCGCACGTGGGGTCCCCCGTTTCAGGGCGCCGATGCCGCTTATTTCGTGGGACTGAACAGCGGCAAGGAGAGTCTGGCGATCGATCTCAAGAGCCCGGAAGGCCTCGAAATCTGCCGTCAACTCGCCGCTAAAGCCGACATCATGATCGAGAATTTCCGGCCCGGCACCATGAACCGGCTGGGACTCGATTACGCGTCGCTGTCGGAAATCAATCCGCGGCTGATCTATGTTTCGGTATCGGGCTATGGCCAGACCGGTCCCCGACGCAACGAACCGGCGATGGATCTGATTGTCCAGTCCGCTTCCGGTCTGATGAGTATCACGGGTACCCCCGACGGTGAAACGGTGAAAACGGGGCATTCGGTCGCCGATATCACGGCCGGAATGTTTTCCATGATCGGCGCCCTGCTTGCCATTGAGGCGCGCCATCGCACAGGCCGTGGACAATTCGTCGATGTTTCCATGATCGATACGCTGATGTCGACCATGGCCCCCAGTTTCGCCCGCTATCTTGCGACCGGCAAGATTCCGGGCCCCACGGGCACTCTGTTCGATGCCATCGTGCCTTACCGCAACTACATGTGCGCGGACCGCGAAATTACCATCGCGGCGGCCAGCGACAAGCTTTGGGAGAGCTTCTGCCAGGCGCTCGGCAGGACGGATCTGATTAATCATCCCGACTACAAAACCAATCCGCTGCGGGTGCGAAACCGGGGTGTTCTGGAGCCCATTCTGGAAGGCATTTTCCTCTCGATGCCGGCCTCTCACTGGATGGCGGAATTGACGAAGACCGGCGTACCCTGCACGCTGGTGCGCAACCTCAAGGAAGTCATCGACGACGAGCAGACTGCCGCCCGCAATATGACTCCAGTCGTGGAACACGCCGAAGCTGGCCCGGTGCGTGTGCTCGGAGTGCCTGTCGTCTTATCCGAAACCCCTGGCCGTATCGCCGGGGCCGCGCCGCTGCTCGGCGCGGACACGGAGTCCGTTCTCAACGATCTGCTGGGAATTACAGCCCCGCTTGCGAAATAAATTTGTGGTTCAGATAGGCTTCAATAGCCTCTGAACCGCCCTCGGAGCCGTAGCCGGAATCCTTCACGCCGCCGAAGGGAACTTCGGGAAGCGCGAGGCCGTGGTGATTGATCGAGACCATGCCGCTTTCGATGGCGGCGCCGATCAGGTTGGCGGTCCTGGCGGATTTTGTCCACGCATAAGCGGCCAGCCCGTAGGGCAGACGATTGGCCTCGTCCACCGCTTCGTCGAATTCGGTGAAGGGCACCATCACCGACACCGGGCCGAACGGCTCCTCGTTCATGAGCCGGGCGCTGCGATTTGCGCCGGTAAGAACGGTGGGGGCGAAGAAGTATCCTTTGTCGCCGATGCGGTCGCCGCCGGTCTGCACTTCGGCGCCTTTGGAAACGGCGTCGGAAATGAAACCTTCCATGGCCGCGAGGCGGCGCTCGTGCGCCAGCGGACCCATAGTTGTGGTCGGCTCGATGCCGTTGCCTACGTTTACCTTCTTGCTGGCGGCGATGAACTTGTCGACGAAGGAATCGTAGACTTTCTTCTGTACGAGGAATCGCGTGGGGGCGATGCAGACCTGGCCCGCATTACGGTATTTGTTGGCCGCCAGAACTTTGGTGGCGGCGTCGAGGTCGGCGTCTTCGAAAATCACCACGGGCGCGTGGCCGCCCAGTTCCATGGTGATCCGCTTCATGTGCAGGCCGGCTAATGCCGCCAGTTGTTTGCCCACCGCCGTGGATCCGGTGAATGAAATTTTACGGATGACCGGGTGCGGAATCAGGTATTCGGAGATGAACGCCGGCACGCCGAAAACCAGGTTCACGGCGCCGGGTGTCACGCCCGCGTCCGCGAAGGCGCGTACCAGTTCGGCGCAGGAACCGGGCGTTTCTTCGGGGCCCTTCAAGATGATCGAGCAGCCGGCAGCCAGCGCCGCGCTGATTTTGCGGACGGCCTGATTGATGGGGAAATTCCACGGCGAGAAGGCCGCCACCGGACCGACCGGCTCCTTGACAACAAGCTGGTAAACACCTTCGGCGCGCGCCGGGATGACTCTGCCGTAGGTCCGGCGCGACTCTTCAGCGAACCACTCGATCAGATCCGCCGCCAGCATGATTTCGCCTTTGGCCTCGATCAGCGGCTTCCCTTGCTCGGTTGTCATCGTGGTGGCAATGTCGTTGACGCGGGCGCGCACCAGTTCCGCCGCTTTGCGCATGGTTTTGGAGCGCTCGTATGCGGAGATTTTGCGCCACGTGTGGAAGCCTTTCCGTGCCGCTTCGAGAGCGCGGTCGAGATCTTCCTTTTCGGCGTGGGAAACGGTGCCGATCGTTTCTCCCGTGGCGGGGTTCACGACGGGGAGGGTGCCGCCCGCGACGCTCTCAGACCAGACTCCATTGATGTAAAGCTGCGTATTCGAGGACATAAACTCCGATTCTACAGGTGCTTTGCCGGCATCAGCGACACTTCGGAGATCTGCAGGTCACCCTGGATCTTGTTGTCGAAGCGGTTCGACCCCATCCGTTCGAGCTGCACCGTGACAATGCGGGTGGCGGCGGGAATCACCAGCGACAGGCCGATCGTCTGGCGAGGCAGGGTTCCGAGGAAGGCGCTGGTCTTCACGTCGAGGCGCGCGGGTTTTTCGGAATCGTAGATTCGAAAGAACGGTCCCTGGTCTGTGGTGATATCTTTCGCGGAAATTACCGCGGTGAAGCGATAGGGGCCGGGCGTCACCGGAGTCATTTGGGAAAGCGCCGCTATTCTGTCCGATTCTGCCCCTGTGAAGTGGATGTGCAAACCCTCGTGCAACTCAAATTCCGCAGCATTTCCGAAATTCCAGTCGCATGGAACCGGTCGCGGGCTGAGCTGAAAACGGCGGTTGAAGAGAGAATCGGTGCGATCAGGTTCGGCCCAGACCGTCCAGGCTTCCGCGGCTGGTCCGTACATTTGACGTCTCCAAAGCTCCCGGACAAGGGCTTCGGCGGTGGAGTCGTCGGCCAGACGGTGGTTCCGCAGCCAGGTCCAGCCGTTCAATATTTCTTGCGGCTTGCCGTTCGCCAGCAGCCAGCGCATCCAGGAACGAGCCGGCCGGACCTCCGCCGGAATCCCGTTGGTTGTGTCCGTGTTGGTTATGTCCATTCGGGCGTAGTCGACAAACAATATCTGGTCGAAGTCAGGGGTGAGGCGGAGAATCCGGTGGCCCAATGAGGCGACTCTTTCCTCTTTGTCCTGAAGAACATAGAAGTTAGCGGCGCGCATGAGGATGGACGGGATATTCGGCCCCAGTTCGACGGCGTGTTCATATGCGCGGGTCGCCTCCGGGATTCGATCCCCGGCAGTGAAATACTCCCCGAGTTCCGCCCATCGGTAGGGATTTGCCGCATCGAGCGCCAGACGACGCTGCAGAAAAGGCGGGGAATCGACCAGATCGGAATAAGACATCCCCGCCACCAGTTGATCGGAACGAACGAACCCGAAGCGGGCGAGGAAACCGTCCGGGCCAGCCGGGTGAAAGTCCGAAAACAGACTCAGGCCGGCGCCGAAAAGCAAAACCAGGGATAATACCCCCACCTTTTCCAGCAGTTTTTTGGCTCCCTCTGTTGTCCTGGTAACGGTACTAAAACCAGGGACTACGTCGGCTGAATCTGGTACCTTTGTCTGTATCGTAACCATTAACGCAGATCAAAGCAAAACGTTTAGAACCAGGGTTTTCGCTGTGACTGAAATGGCGGAGCTTGGTCCGGAGCGAGTTACTACGGGAATGGATCGATGGAGGGCCGAATGAATGAGTCTAAAATCCTGCGAAATTCAATCTGCCAATTCTTAGTGGCAATTTGTCTCGCGGGGCCGGGCGTCGCGGCAGTCCAGGAAGCAAAATCGAGCTATCTGATCGGCGCCGACGACCAGTTGTCAATTCATGTCGCCGAACTGGAAGAGTTGCCGGATAAACCTGTTCTGGTGGATACCAATGGATCCATCTACCTGCCGCTTGTGGGCGCAATACACGTTGCGGGGCTGACGGTGGAGCAACTTCGCGAAGCCCTCATCGAAAAACTGAAAAAGTACGTCAAAGATCCGGCGGTTTCCGTGTCGGTAGCCGAGTTTCGCAGCCAACCGGTGTCTGTGCTGGGTTCGGTCGGCTCGCCGGGCGTGCTGCAGTTGCGCGGGAACAAGAATCTGTTCGAGGTGCTGTCCATGGCGGGAGGGGTGCGGCCGGATGCGGGCAATAGTATCCGGATCACACGCAGGCTGGACAACGGTCGAATTCCCCTGGCGGGTGCGGTGGACGATCCCACCGGGAAGTTCAGCATCGCGGAAGTTCAGATCAAAGACATCATGGAAGCCCGCAAGCCTGAGGAAAATATCGAAGTGAAATCGAACGACGTCATTTCGGTGCCTCGGGGGGAGATGGTTTACGTGGTCGGAGAGGTTCGCTCCTCGGGGGGATATCCGCTGACCGACAGGAAAACGATCTCCATTCTGGAGGCCCTTTCGATGGCAGGAGGACTGGCTCCCACGGCGTCGTCGAGTAACGCCAAAGTCCTGCGCACGATCGCCGGGAAGGCCGAGCGCACCGAGATTACGGTGAATCTGGGAAGCATCATGAAGGGCAAGTCGAAGGACATGGCGCTGCAGGCAAATGACATTCTGGTTGTTTCCGGCAGTTCGGCCAAGAAGGTGGCTGCGATCGCGCTGCCAGCCATTGTCACCTCCGGGGTTTATGCGGGTGTGCATTAACTTTTGATGGAAAACGAATCTCATCTGCCTCCTGAATCGCGCGCGGATTCTTCCGGGCAACCGGGGCGAAACGAATCCCGCGGCGGAGTGCCCGCGCGTTCCCGTCTGTATGAGCTGCCTTATGCGGACATGAACGATGAAGCCGGATCCGGCGGACTGGTGGTTTATTTTCATATTCTGCGCCGCCGGAAGTGGACAGTATTGCTGGCCGCATTCGGCGGCATTCTGCTCGCTTTTCTTTACACGCTTCCGCAGACGCCGATTTACGGAGCCAAGAGCACGCTCGAAGTTCAGGGGCTGAATGAGAACTTTTTGAATATGGGGGCTGTCACGCCCACAGCCGACGGGGGCAACGGTTACAGTCCCGAGCTGGATATTCAGACGCAGATCATCGTGCTGGGAAGCCGGTCTCTTATCGACCGGGTAGTCAAGAAAATGGGCGGCCATCCGGATGTTCCGCCGCCGGCTCCGACCCGGCTTTCCGCATGGACAAAAGCGCTTCGGCTGCCCGCCGCGCCTTCGGCAAACGCGCAGGCAATTGCCATCGCCACCGCCGCCAGCAACGTAACCCTCCGCTGGCTGCCCTCGACGCGGGTTGTCGAGGTCTCGGCCGATTCCACCGATCCCGCGATCGCGGCGCGTTTCGTCAACGTGCTGACCAACGAATTCATCGAGCAGAATATGGAGGCGCGCTGGCAGACTTCCGAACGCACCACCGATTTTCTGGGACGTCAGCTCGAAGAGTTCAAGGTCAAGCTGGAGCAGGCCGATGAGCGGCTCCAGGCCTATGCTTCCCAGTCCGGCCTGGTGATGACATCGGGCAAAGACGATCTGTCCGAGAAAAAGCTCGATGATCTGCAGACCGCACTCTCCAAAGCGCAGGCGGACCGGATCACCGCGCAGTCCAGATACGAAATGGCGGTAAAGGCCCCGCTGGAATCGCTGCCCGAAGTGCTGGACGACACTTCCCTGCGGGACTACCGGGAGAAACTGACTGACTTGCGGCGCTCCAAGGCGCAACTCACCGCATCGCTGACCGACGAAGCTCCCAAAGTAAAGCGCGTTCAGGCTGATATCGACGCTCTGGAAGCGGCCATGTCCAAAGAGCGCGACAGCATCTTGAAGCGCATTCACAATGATTTCGACATGGCAACCCGGCACGAGGCATTACTCACCGCCGACTACGATGCGCAGTCGAAGCTGGTCGGCAGCCAGGCTGTCAGTCTCAGCCACTACAATATTTTGAAACGCGAAGCTGATACGCTGCGAACCCTTTACGACACCATGCTGCAAAAGGTGAAGGAAGCGGGAGTGCTGTCCGCCATGCGCGCCACCAATATCCGGGTAGTGGATGCGGCCATTCCTCCGGGCCGTCCGTACAAGCCGAACATGCTGCGCAACGCGATGCTGGGCCTGCTGGCCGGCCTGATGTCCGGAATTGTCTTCGTTCTGATTCGCGAGCGGGAAGACCGCACGGTACAGGGGCCGGGCGAGATGTCGTTCTACCTCAATGTGCCGGAACTGGGCGTCATTCCGAACGACAAGACGAGCTCGAGCCGCCGCATGAGTTATATGGCGGCGAGAACGCTTCCGGCCGCGCAGGGTTCTGAATTTATACCCGGACTGAGCGGTCAGCCGGCGGCGCAAACCAAACCGTCTCTGCAGCCTTCGATGGTCGCCGAGTCGTTCCGCGCGACGCTCAGCTCAATCCTGTTCTCCGGTGACGGCGGCCAAAGGCCCCGGGTTATCGTAATCACCAGCGCCAAGCCGGCCGAGGGGAAGACGACCGTCGCCACCAACCTGGCTCTTTCTCTGGCAGAGATCAACCGCAAGGTTCTGCTGATCGATGCGGATTTGCGCAGGCCCAAGGTCCATTCCCTCTTCGGCGTCGCCAGTAACTGGGGTTTGCGCGATATGCTGGCGGACGATCTGCCCGTGGGGAGGGAGACTCCGTGGATTTCCAGCGGTTTTCGTGACCTCTTCCTCCTGCCGGTCGGGACGTCAGATCCTGGCATCGCGAGCCTTCTTTACTCGCCTCGCCTCGAAGCTCTCATTGAACGTGCCCGGGGAGAATTCGATACGGTGATCATCGACACGCCGCCCATGATCCAGATTTCGGATGCGCGAATCATCGCCCGCATGGCGGATGGAGTGGTTCTTGTGGTGCGTTCCAACTTCACGACGCGCGATACGGCAGTGGCTGCAAGCCGGCGGTTCGTGGAAGACGGTACGCGTATAATCGGCACCGTGCTGAATGCGTGGGATCCGAATAAAACTGTCGGCTACGGATATGGCTACGATTACAAGAAGCTCTATCGCGGCTACGATCAGTATTACGGCCAGCCACAGGAAAAATCTTCATCCCGCAGGCTGTAAAGCCCGCATCGCGCAACGGCTCGGGCAATGACTCTCCAACGGCTCAGGTGATGATTCCCGAACGCCTCGTACCGGGAACGGCGGAGTGGCGTCTCTACATTCCCGAACATCGCCAGCGCTATGAGTTCTTCGCGGCGGAGTGCGCCGGAAAATCGGTCCTCGACGCTGCGTGCGGAGTCGGATATGGCTCCCGCATGCTCGCCGAAGCCGGTGCTGCCAGCGTGCTGGGCGTGGATCTCTCGGAGCAGGCGCTCGCACTGGCGCGAACGCAGTTTGCCCATCCCCGCGTCGAGTATGCGCGCCGCGATGTCGCCCTGCTGGACGGACTCGGGCCTTTCGACCGGGTAATCAGTTTCGAGACGATCGAGCACGTAGCAGAACCGGAGCTTTTCGTTCGTGCGGTTCGGCGCGCGATTGCCGACGATGGCCTGTTCGTCTGCAGCACTCCGAACAGAGACTTCCACGATCAGTCGAAAGAATCGAATCCGTACCACCTTTCCTGCATGGGGTTTGAAGAGTTCGCCGCGGTATTCGGGAAATACTTCCAAATCGAAGCGCAATATCAGCAGTCGCACTCCGTCAGCTACCTCAGACACATCGCCCTCGTGAAGGAACTGGACCGGATCCGGAAGCGGGTCGAATTCAGCCGCATTCTGCGTCTGGAAAATCGCCTGCGCAAAATACTGGGGCGGGAGATCCCGGATAGCGCACGTCCATCAGAGTTTGTCCAGGAAGGGATCCCTGACGATTTTGTTATCGAGCCGCTGACGTCGCCCTCAGACCAGCCGGTGACTTACATCCTGACGGGCCGTCCGATCCGATAGCCGATGTCTGACAGGCTGACCACAGAGTTACTGGATTTGGGCAAGCCCCTCGCGCTGCTCTGCTACGCCGCATTCGGTCTTTTTCTGGTGCATGCGTCCACGGGACGCCGGCTGCCGCATGTTTCCGTTCCGCGCTGGTTGCTTGCAGCGCTGGCCGGCATCATGACGGCCCTCGTCCTGTTCAGATTTTCCCAATACGGGCTGCTGTTTCCCGTCGCGGTGATTGCTGGGGTCGCGGTCTTCGCGACCTCGGGAAACTGGCGGTCTATCCCCGGTGAATTCGCCATTCTGGTCGCGGCGACTTCGCTTGCCTGGTGGCTCAAGGGAGACAGGCAGCCTGCGTGGTTTTGGAGAATCGCGGGTTTTGCACTCACCGCCTGGTTCATTCAGGCTGGTTTGAGCCATAGAGCGGAACGTTCCGCCAGATCCGCCGTCAGAATCTGTACTGCCCTGTTCGGAATCATCGGCCTCGCGCTTATCGTTAACGTGTCGCCCTACTATCCGGGATCCGAGCCGTCCGCACAACTGCTGCATCACCAGGGAGCGTATGTCGGGTCCGCCTTGCATGTGCTTGCGGGCCTGGTGCCGTTCTACGACGTCCCTTTGCAGTATGGTCTGGGCCCGACTCTGGCCATCGTGGCCGGTTGCCGTATTTCCAACTGCTGGCAGGCCGTTCAGTTTCTAACCGTGGCTACCACTCTGCTGATGGGTTTGTGCATCCTGCGGATGTCACTTGCCACGCACCGCCTGCGCGGGTGGCAATGGAAGGCCGCGGCGACTGCCGTCATCTTCTGCGCGGTATTCCTGTGGCCAGGATTTCCCGACGAGGGCAGCGTCCGCGCCGCGCTTCCGGGGGCGAGCGGAATGCGGTTTCTGCCCGTAGTCCTCATCTCGTTCCTGCTGTTTTTCGAAAGGCCGGGTTGGGCGGCCGGGGCGCTGGTTCCCGCCATGGTCTGGTCGCCCGAGACGGCCTGCATGTCGATGGCGGTTTTCGGAATCTGCGAGACGGCGCGGATCGGTTTGGTCCGTGCCGCCCGCAAAACTGCTTCGATAGCGGCGGCAAGTATTCTCGGGCTGTTTCTCGTTCATCGTCTGTGGTTCGGAGTCTGGATACAGCCCGACGTCATGCTGGAGTACGTCCTGCACGTTCCGGCGCCGCTTCCAATCCACCCGCTGACAGACTTCATCTTCCTCGTGGCTGCGTTTTCGCTGACGGCATGGATCATCCACAAGCCTTCTTCCGATCCGCTCGAGTTCCGGCGGGACTTGATCGCCGCGTCTCTTCTGTTTGCCGCCGCCAATTACTATATGGGGCGCAGCCATCCGAATAATGTCTGCAGCATCATGCCATTCATTGCCCTGGTTGGGATCCGCGCGCTTGCAAGGCCTGCCGTCTCGCGGAAAACAATCGTCGGACTGGCCGCCGCAACCGCTGCCATTTCACTGTCCTTCTGGGATTACCCGCCTTTTGCCCGGTGGTCCATGAGCCATCCCGCCTTCGTCACGCCGGATTTGGAACTTGCAAAAATTCGCGAACAGATCTCCAATCCGCTGCATGAGAGCATCGCGGATTTCGGGTGGTTCAGAATCCGGAATCCCGAGGAAACGATCTTGTGGACGCCGATGGATCCCAGTTCTCTCTGGGGCCAGACGATTCCCGACGAAAGGCTGAAGCTCTACATCAAGCGCTCGGCGGCACGGTTAAAGCTCTCCGGATGGGCGATCATATCCGACGATCAGCAATACCTGCTTAACGATCTGCGCGCGGCCTATAAAGTCACCGGAGAAACCCGGTACGGGCAGTACACGGTGGCGCACTTCGATCCGATTGCGAAACAAGAGCGGTGAGGCCTTTGCACGTCTGTTTCTTTTCGCAGGAATACCCGCCCGAGACGGGTTGGGGCGGCATTGGCGCGTACACATGGGAAATGGCGTACGGGCTGGCGGCGGAAGGGCACAGGGTCACGGTTATCAGCCGCGCTGTTGAGCGGGAAACCATAGAGGAAGCGGGCAATGTTACCGTGCATCGTATCTTTTTCTCGCCGAACCTGGACCGCATGCCCATTCTCTGGCGGTGCAACCGGTACTGGCCGGGTTTTGCCTGGGCCGCGCTGCGGAGACTCCGCCGGATCGATGCCGAAACAAGGGTCGATATCGTGGAGGCCGCTGAGAATCGCGCGGATGGATTTTTCCTGACCTGGCTCTGGAGCCGCTCTCCGGTGGTCATCCGGTTGCACACCGCCTGGATATTCGTTGACCGGCTCAATCAGGTAAACCCCGATCGCAGCAGGCGCTTCGTTTACTGGCTCGAAAAGCAGTCCATCCTGCGCGCGGACCAGATCAGTGCTCCCTGTCAGGCGATGGTGGATCTGACGCGCACGTGGATTCCACTGAAGGGGCGGGTCGTCAGCGTCATCCCGAATCCGGTCAACGCGGCGGAGTTTATTCCGGGCGAAAAGGCGGCGGAAACCGAAATACTCTTCTGCGGCCGGCTGGAGAGGCGAAAACTCAACTTCCTCGCGGAGGCGTTGCCGGAAATGATGCGACGCTGCCCGGGCGCTCACTTTCGCTTCGTCGGCGCCGACGGGCCGGATGAAAACGGCGAGTCGTGGAAAGAGCGCCTGCTGCGGAGCGTAACGGAACCGGATCGGGAGCGGCTAAGCTTCGATCAGGCGCCGCGCGACCGGATGCCAGAGGTCTACCGAAAAGCATCGATCTGCCTCGCCCCGTCCGTCTGGGAAAACTTCCCCTACGTCGCGCTGGAGGCGATGGCGTGCGGGACCCCCGTGGTGGCGACGCACACGGGCGGATTTCCCGAGATGATCGAAAACGATATCACCGGCGTGCTGGTTTCACCGCAAGACCCCGAGGCGCTGGTGGATGCAGTGGCTGCTCTGACGGAGTCCCCGGCCAGGCGCATGGAGATGGGAGAAAATGCCCGCCGGCGGATCGAAGATCGTTATTCCGTGCCTGCTGTGACGGGGCAAATGCTCACCTTCTACCGTGCAGCCCTCTGAACGATGCCCATGCGTATCTCGGTAGCTGTATGCACGTACAATGGCGCGGCTGTCATACGCAAAGCTTTGCGGAGCCTCGAGGCGCAGTCACTGCCGGAGAGCGATTTCGAGATTCTGGTTATCGACAATGCCTCCTCCGATGAAACGCCGCTGATGGTGCGGGAGGAATCGGAACGGCGCGGCAATATCCGCTACATCAGGGAAGAAAAGCTCGGACTTTCCGTGGCCCGGAACACAGCGGCCCGGCTGGCCTCCGCAAAGCTTCTGGCCTATCTCGACGATGACGCGCAAGCTTCAGGCGGATGGCTCGAGGCTCTGCTCAATGCCTTTGAAAACCGTCAGCCGGCGCCGGCCTGCGTGGGTGGACCCGTGGCCCTTGACTGGGGCGGAAAGCCCCCCGAATGGCTGCCGCCGCGGCATCAGGCTCTTTATTCGGGGCTCGATCTGGGATCCGCCGGTCATTTCCTGGTTAGTCCGCGGGAATACCTGATCGGCGCGAATATGGCATTCCGGATCGAGGCGCTGCGGGATAACGGCGGCTTCGACGAAAATCTTGGACGCAAAGGGATGGCGCTGATTTCCGGCGAGGAGTCGGCCCTGCTGGGCCGTTTTCGCGCCAAAGGGCTGCCGCTTTACTACGAGCCGCTCGCCTCTGTGTCGCATCTGGTCAAGCCGGACCGGCAGACGCGAAGGTGGCTGGTCAGCCGGACATACTGGGACGGCGCTTCGCAACCGTTGATCGATTACGGTAAAGGCAGAACGAGGCGCTTCTACGCATGGCATGCGTGCCGCGACTCCAGACGCCTCGCCGAGATCGGACTTTCCATTCGGCCCGGAACATTTTCAGACCGGGCTCTTGAATTTATTCAACGGATCGGACGCCTGCGGACCAACGTCCTGTTAACGGCGACGGGCGGCAGGTAAATACAGCATGCATATCTGCCATTTGTCGCTCGACTACCCGACGAAGGCTGGCGGAAGCGGAGTCGGCACGCAGGTGCATACGCTTTCCCACGCCCTTATCGCCCGGGGCTACCGGGTGACGGTGCTGGCACTGGCGGCCCGCGGTGAGCCGGAGGTTGAGAACGATCGCGGCGTGCAGGTGCGGCGCATGCGTCCCGGCAACCTGCACTGGTATTGCACCAAAATTCCATGGCTGGGCAGAAAGATTGCCCCGGCGCTGCGTGAAATGGAATATAGCTGGGCCGCTCTGCGGGCGCTGCAGCGCCTCCATGCCGAAAACCCCGTCGACGTGGTGGAAGGCACGGAAGCCGGTATGCTCGGCGTCGCGCTCTGGCATCGTCTGCCTGTTCTGACCCGGCTGCACGGCGAGGAGTATACCTTTGCGTGCCATACCCCGGGCGTGAAGGTTGGCTTCCCGCTTTGGTCGGCGCGCGTGTTGCAGAGGATGGCGATTCGGCGAGCCGGCCTTCTGGTAAGCCCGAGCATCGCGCACGCCAGGGAGATTCACCGCGAACTGCACGGGCGCGTGCCTTATACCGAAATCGTGCCGAACAATATTCCGCTGCTGCCCAGCGTTGACAAAGGTCCCGCGGGCAAGATCCTTGCCGGCCAGTCGGTCCTCTATGTCGGGCGGCTTGAGCTTCGCAAAGGAATCAGCATACTGGTGGCCGCTGCGAAACGGATTCATGAGCAGGTGCCCGGCACCCGTTTCCTCTTCGCGGGGCTGCGGCATTCCAGCCTGCCCGAAGCGCAATTGCAGCAAATTCTGGAGCGGTCGGGGCTGAACGGCCAGATTGAAGTCCTTGGACACATCCCAAGGCAACAGTTGCCGATCTGGTACAACGAGGCCTCCGTCTGCGTGTGCCCTTCGTTTTATGAGACGTTTGGACTCTCGGCGCTGGAAGGCATGGCGGCGGGAGTTCCGGTGGTCGTAACCGATGCCGGCGCCTTCCCCGAGGTAGTTGAAGACGGTCTCAGCGGAATAGTAGTCAAGGCCGGTGACACCGAGGCTTTGTCCGAGGCGGTGGTGCGCCTTCTGCGGGATGAGGAGTTGCGGGCGCGAATCGGAAAAGCGGGGCAGGAGCGTGCGCGGGTAAGTTTCGAGGTACACCGGCAACTGGACGACAACATCCGGCTCTACCGGCTGGCTGTCAAGCTGTGGTCCGATTCGAGAGGCGCGGACTGGTCATCCCGTGAGCGCATTGCGGAGAGCCAAGGCCGCGAGATCGGCAACGGCGGCCTCCCCGGCCACGGAAAACAGGTGAAGGGCGAACACGTCTTCTTCTCTCCCCACTTCGATGACGTGTCCATATCGTGCGGCGGGCTGATCGAGTCGCTGCGTAAAGACGGAGCCCCGGTCACGGTCATCACCATCTTTACCAGAATTCCGGAACCGGACGGTCTTTCGGCCTTCACGCGGCACCTTCACAAAAAATGGGGGCTGGGATCTTCACCCGATGAACTGGAAGCTCGCCGCATTGAGGACCGCAACAGCATGGCGGCGCTCGACGTGAAAAATATCGAGCACTGGAATTTCCCCGATGCTCCCTACCGGCATGCGGCCGGAAAACATCTTTACACCAGCTACCAGCAGTTGATCGGCAAACTTGCGCCGGAGGATGAACCGCTCCTGGCGGAGCTTTCCGAGAGAATCGCTGAAGTCGCCCGCGAAAAGGAGGGCGACGTTACTTTCTATTTCCCGGCCGGAATCGGAGGCCACGTCGATCATCAGCTCGTACACGGGGCGGGCCTGAGGCTCCGACTGAATCAGACCGGCTCATCTGAAGGCTCGCGCGGGAATTTGCGGGTCCGTTTCTATGAGGACTGGCCTTATGTGGAGACCTTCACGGTCGAATCTCAGGCAGTCAACCCGTCGGGCAAACCGGCAGACTGGGTGGCGCAGACGATCGAGGTCCCGCTGGAGCGAAAGTTGCAGGCGACGCTCTGCTACCGGTCGCAGTTCCGCCAGCCCGAAAACGATCTGGCCCGCAGATTTCAAAGCTACGAGAACTATTGGGAGTTGCGCGGCGGGACTGCCGCCCCCGGACCTCTTGCGGACATTTATCGCAAGACTCCCCCAAAGGCCTCGCTGCGCGATATTCGCAAAATCGCGGCCCGCTATCGCTGGCACAATCTCGACGAAATATTGCCGGCCGGACGCGGAATCTGTCTCGACTTCGGGGCCGGACCGGGAGTTCATCGCTCACTGGCGGAGTCTCGCGGTTATCGTTGGGTCGGTTTGGATAAGACGACCGGCGGTCCGGCTGGCGCAGCCTTCGTACAAGGCATGGCCGAGCGAAGTCCCTTCGCTTCCGGAGTTGCCGATTGCGTTATCGCGTGGCAGGTCATGGAATATCTGGAGCAGCCGGAACGGCTCTTTGCAGAAGCTGCGCGGGTGCTGGCAACCGGCGGAGTTTTCTGCGGCAGCGTTTCCTTTTTGGAGCCGGTACACGGACAAACCTACTACGGAATGAGCCCGCTGATTCTCGAACGGCTTCTTGGAAAGCACGGTTTCGGCGATATCTCCATCAAGCCCGGCGTCTGCGGATTCGCATTGCAGACATGGACCTGGCTGCGCCGGATGGGCGGCCCGAAACTGGGACGGCTTGCATTCCCTCTGGCCGCCGCGCTGACCGCGCCCGCTTTGTGCGCGCGATTAGCCATAAGCTGGCTGTGGACCAGATTCGGGCGCGGCTCTGGGCACGGGATGCGCTGGGTGCTGGAGAAGGAACCGCTCGAATTTGCCGGCCATGTCATGTTCGTCGCGCGAAAGATTCATTGCATATAGGCTTTGTATCGCTGGAGTCTCCTTTCGACACCGCCGGCGGTGGCGGGATTGCCGCCTGCCTTCGCGCCCTGTTACCTGAATTTGCCGCGGCCGGGCATCGCGTCACCGTGCTGGCCAATTCCAGAGAGAAAAAGGAACAGACACACTCTGACGGGAAAGTCAGAATTGTGCCGGTCGCTCTTCCCGGCTTGCACTGGTACGTCGGGAAGGTACCGCTTTTGAGTGCGCTCCTGACTCACCCCCTGCGGCAAGTGGAATGGTCGCGACGGTTCCATCAGGCGGCAACGGATGTGTTTCGGGAGGATCCGCCTGACGTGATCGAAAGCGGGGAATCCGGGGCTTTGATCCTAGCGCGCAAGCCGATCGCTCCGCTGATCGTTCGGCTTCACGGCAGCAGCTACGCATTTCAGAAATTCAGCAGCGGGTCCGTCGCGCCGGGAACACGCCTGGATCGGCGGCTTGAGGTCGCCGCACTTCGCAGGTGCGCCGCAATCAGTGCTCCAAGTCGATTCCAGGCTCTTGAAGCCAGCCGCGATACCGGATGCGCGCTGGATGAGATCGCGGTGATTCCGAATCCTCTCGCTGCCCGTCTTCTGGCTGAAGCCTCGCGGCCCGCGGCGGAAACAGACACCGGGACGGTGCTCTACACGGGAAGAATGGCGCCGGTCAAGGGGATCCCCCACCTGCTGGATGCCGCGCGACAGGTTTGCGAAACGGCGAAGGACGCGCGCTTCGTTTTGGCCGGTCCCTGGCAAATGGGGAAGACACCCCCGGAATTCGGGTTCGGGAAAGACGGCGAGTTAAACGGTGGAAGAGTGAGTTGGAAAGGTCATGTCTCATGGGAAGAAATGGCCGCACTCTACCGCCGCGCGGCGGTGTTTGTGATGCCGTCGTGGTTTGAAAGCTTTGGCATCAGCGTCATCGAAGCGATGGCTTTCGGGCTGCCCGTCGTGGCCAGCCGGGCCGGCGCGCTTCCAGAGACTGTGCAGGACGGGATCACCGGTCTGCTGGTCCCCCCAGGCGATTCCGATGCCCTTGCCAGAGCCGTCCTGAAGCTGCTGGAGGACCCCGCCCTGCGCCGCCGCATGGGACTTGCCGGACAGCAGCGTGCCCGTGAATATTACGCGGCTGACCGGGTCGCGCGCCAAACGCTGGATTTGTACGAGCGGGCGAGGCTCAATTCGCAGGGCTGAAATCCGCATGCGCATTCTGCTCGTTTCATCTTCTTATGCGCCGGTCCTCGGCGGGCTGCAAACAGCAACCCACGCGCTGGCGCGGGAATTTATCGCGCGCGGCCACGATGTTCTGGTGGCCGCGAACCGTTATCCTCGCGCGCTGGCGCGGGCAGAAGAAATCAATGGCGTGCAGGTTCGCCGCCTGGCTTTCATGAAGCCGGAACTGGATCAGATCCGGCTCCGAAGGGGCGATCTTTTTTTTGCCGGCTGCGCGCTTTACCCGTTCACGCTGCTTGCGCTCTGGAGAATCTGCCGCAAGTTCCGCCCCGATGTGGTCAACGTTCACTTTCCGCTTTCGCAGATCCCGTTCATGCTGTGGCTGCGGAAGAGATTTTCCTTTCGCCTGGTGGTCTCGCTGCACGGCAGCGAAGTTCTCGGATTATCCAGTCCCGTCAGGAGGAGCAGGCTTCGCGCGATCCTGCGCGAGGCCCACGCCGTCACTGCCTGTTCGCGTTATCTGCTTTCAAAAGCCGTGGATCTGGAACCTGAGGTCGGATTGACCGGCTCTGTGATCCACAACGGGATCGATCCCCGCCGGTTTGCCGACAGGACTCCTTTTCCGCATCCGCGATCTTATATATTCGCCTTCGGCAGGTTGACCTATTCGAAAGGGTTCGATCTTTTGCTTCGCGCGTTTGCAAAGCTGGCCGCTGACTTCCCCGCCGTGGACCTGATTATCGGCGGAGAAGGAGAAGAACGCGAGGCGATCGAGCAGACCGCCGCGAGCCTGAAACTCGACGGCCGGGCGATATTTCCGGGACGGCTCGATCCTGAAGAGGTGGTCAGATACCTCAATGGCTGCCGCTTTCTGGTGATTCCCTCACGCAGCGAGACGTTCGGAATTATCGCTCTTGAAGGATTGGCCGCCGGGAAACCGGTGCTGGCAACCAATAGCGGGGGCCTGCCGGAAACGCTCCGGGCATGGCCGGAAGGAACGCTTCTTGTGCAACCTTCAGTCGATGGGCTCCTGGAAGGGATGACTGCCTGGTTGCACGGCGAAATGCCACAGCGTAGCGAACGGAATACGCCCGGGAGCATTCCGACCTGGAGCGAATGCGCATGCCAGTATCTCGGCGCGTTTCAGCGCACACGGTAACGGGCCGGCTCATGACACCAAAATCGCGGCCCCCTCTGTCCGTTTTATTGCCGGTCTGGAATTGCGAGACCACGATCCGCGCCACGCTGGCGTCCGTCAGTTGGGCTGAAGAACTGCTGGTCGTGGATTCCTTCAGCACCGACGCGACGCTGACGATTTGCCGCGAATACGGGGCTCGGATCCTGCAGCACGAGTATGTCAACTCGGCGACGCAGAAGAACTGGGCGGTGGGGCAGTGCAGGTACGACTGGGTGCTCCAGATCGACAGCGACGAAGTTATTCCGCCGGATCTGCGCGATGAAATCGAGAAAGCAGTAGCGGACGCTCCGTTGCATACGGGGGCCTTCCGGATGCCGCGGCGCAATCACTTCCTGGGACGCTGGATGCATCACGGGGGCGTTTATCCCGACTATCAAATCCGTCTGTTTCGCAGAGATGCCGGGCGCTGGGCGGATCGCGAAGTGCACTCTCATCTGGAAATGCGCGGCGGCGGCGGGAGCGAAATCGGCACGCTGCGTAATGCCATCCTGCACAACGATGCGCCCACTCTGTCCCGGAGATTCCGGGATCTGGACCGGTACACCCGCTACGAAGCCACCGAACTGCGGAAAAAGGGAACACCATTTCGCTGGTACGATCTGCTGCTGCGCCCATGGGCAGGTTTCCTTTACCGGTATGTATGGCTGGGCGGGTATCGGGATGGATGGAGAGGCCTGATCTACTGTTCGTACTATCCGATTTATATTTTTCTGGTTCGCGCGAAGCTATGGGAGATCGAAGAGACAAAACGGACGGGTCAACTTTGACGCTGCCGCAACCTTCGGACGCCCGGAGGCCGCATAAGCTGGTCATCCTCGAATCGTCCTCCAGCGTGGCAGGGGTTCAGCAGACCACAATGGATATCGCTCTGGGGCTCGATCCTTCGCGGTGGGAAACTCTGGTGGCGATTCCCCGGGAGGGGGATTTTTCCGGCCAGTGCCAAGCGGCTGGACTTGCGTGGAAGATCTTTCCCCGCCCGCGAATGCTGTCCACCAGTTTCTGGACCGGCAACAAGCGAAAGCTGCCCAATCCTTTCGCGTGGGTCTGGAATGTCGCAGCAATTTTTGTAGCAGCATCGCGAACCGCCGGATTCCTGCGCCGCGAGCGCCCCGACGTGGTGATGACGAAGGGACTGGTCTGTCATTTTTACGGAGGGCTGGCTTCGAAAAAACTGGGCATCCCCTGCATCTGGCATACGGAGGACTTCGTTTCCGAGCGCTTCGGCGGAATCTACCGGTTTGTCTTCGGGCAGTTCGCAATCCGCTTGCCTTCGCACATTGTGACGATAAGCCGGTCGCTGTTTCGGCAAGTGCCTCCCGCCGCAAAGACGCGGGCGAGTGTGGCCACTAATGGAATCGACACCCGTCTGTTCCGGCCCGGCCGCTGCGGGTCGAAAATTCGTGAAGAGTTCGGCCTTGCGGCGGATGCGATGGTGATCGGGAATGTTTCCCGGCTCACCCCCTGGAAAGGGCAGCATCTTCTTATCGAAGCATTCGCGAGAGTGGCGCAAAACAATGACCGGGCGCATCTGGTGCTGGTGGGGGCAGCGCTTTTTGGCGGAGTTTCCTACGAGAGAAATCTTCGCGGCCAGGTCGCCCGTCTCGGATTGTCAAACCGCGTTACCTTCACGGGCAACCGGAACGATGTTCGGGATCTTCTCGCCGCGATGGATATCTTCGCCTATACCGCGGTTGAAAAAGACGCCTGGCCGCTCTCGCTGCTCCAGGCCATGAGCTCCGGGCTCCCGGTGATTGCCTTTGACATCGAGGGTGTGCGTGATCCCATGGGTCCGGATGTGCAGTCCATGCAACTGATTCCTGTCGGCGATGTGAAAGTCTTCTCGGACTCTTTGGCGCTGCTGGCGGGCGATGCGGCTCGCCGGAAGATGCTGGGGGAGGCTGCGCGGGAGCGCGCCGTTCAGGCCTGCGATATCGAAGCCAGAGTGAAACGGATCGAAGGAATTCTCGCCGGGCTGGTGCGGTCGCCGGCGTGAACGCCACGAACCGGAAGATTCTGTTTGTGCATAACGCCGCCACTTCTTTTGTGCAACTGGACCTCAAGCTCCTGAAACAGCGTTACGAGGTTGATGAGTGGTTCGTCAGTACACGCCTCATCGATCCTTTGCGCCTCTGGAAAGCTGTTCGCTCGCATGACCTGGTGTTCGGATGGTTTGCCTCGTGGCACACGTTTCTGCCCATGCTGTTCGCCCGGATTGCCCGCAGACCTTCTGTACTTGTGACCGGCGGCTACGACGTCGCGAACCTGCCTGAAATCGGTTACGGGCTGCAGCGCGGCGGAATCGCAAAATGGCTCAGCCGCTGGACCATGAGACTGTCAACCCGCCTGGTGGCAAACTCGGATTTCAGCCGCACGGAAGCCCGGGACAACGCCGCGATACCGGGAGAGCGGGTGACAGTCATATATCACGGATTGCCTTCCTGTGAATTTTCTCCTGGCCCGCGAGCCCGAATGGCGCTGACCGTCGGCAATGTAACGCGCTCCAATCTCACGCGCAAAGGTCTCGAAGCCTTCGTTCGCGCAGCGGCTTTGCTGCCGGATATCGGATTTGTGCTCGCCGGCGAGTGGCAGGACGATTCCATCGAATTTCTGAAATCGATCGCCTCGCCGAATGTTGAATTCCCGGGCCGCGTGGATGACCGGACCCTGCAGGATCTCTACCGGCGCGCCTCGGTTTACGTGCAGGTATCGAAACATGAGGGGTTCGGAATGAGTCTGGCAGAGGCCATGATGGCCGGATGCATTCCCGTTGTGATAAACGAGGGCGCAATTCCAGAGGTTGCCGGCGATTGCGGCGTCTATGCCGGAAGTCGGGATGCCGGAGATGTGGCGGCCGCGATCCGGTCGGCGCTCGGTATGGGCGAGGAGGCGCGTCTGCGGGCAAGGGCGCGTATCGAAAACGAATTCACTCTCGAACGCCGCCGAAATGCTTTGGAGAAGATCGTTGATTCTCTCCTCGAAAACTGACTTGCTGAAGCGCTCGATCGACATAGCGGTAAGCGTAATACTTCTGCTGGTGCTGCTGCCGCTTTGGGTCTGCATCGGGCTGGCTGTGGCGCTCGATTCCGGATTCCCGGTTTTTTATTCGCAAACTCGCACGGGGCGCGGATTCCGGCCATTTCGTATTCGCAAGTTTCGTTCCATGCGGGCCGACCCGCGGATGCCCAGGATGCAGATCACGGTGGCCGGCGATCCGCGGATCACGCGTGTCGGCCGATTCCTGCGGGCGACCAAGCTGGACGAGCTTCCTCAGTTGTGGAATGTTTTGCGGGGTGAAATGAGCCTGGTGGGACCACGCCCGGAAGTGCCGGAATACGTCGAACTATTCCGCAGCCGCTACGAAAAAGTGCTCACCGTTCGTCCCGGCATCACCGATCTTGCCTCACTCCAGTTTCACAACGAAGAAGCCATGCTGCAGGCCTCGGCGAATCCGCTGGCAACATACCGGGAGCAGATCCTCCCCGCCAAACTCGACCTCGCGGAACAGTATATGGCCGATCGTTCGCTGTGGCTCGATCTGACTATCGTCTTGCGAACGGCTGGCCGAATACTGCACACTGAACGAACGAGATCGGGCCGGACACCGCTTTGATAAACGCCGCCAGAAAGACGGTCCTCGACGGCCTGACCCGCCTGCTGGAAAAATCCAGCAGAACGCGGCGAACCGTAGTGGCTGTTGTTCAGATCGCAATCTTCCTGGCATCCGGCATCGGAGCCTTTCTTCTGCGGTTCGATTTCAGGATCCCGGTCACCGAGCGGAATCACCTCGCGCTTGCCCTCGCCGTGTGGGTGGTGGTCAAGAGCGGGGCTTTCCGCTACAGTCGGCTGGAGCGCGGCTGGTGGCAGTACGTCTCCATCAGCGACGTTACCCGGATCTTCAAGGCGATCCTGTTCGGGACAATTCTCGCCGCAGTCGTGATCCGCCTCCTCGCAGGATGGTCGTTTCCACGTTCGGTTTTCATCCTGGACTTCAATATCACCTTCATGGCGTCGGTGTGGATACGCGTTCTGGTGCGGGTAAACGCCGAATCTCTGGCGCAAAACCGCCCGTCCGCCGAAAGCAGACGCACGCTGATCTACGGGGCGGGCGCGGCAGGGGTCAAGCTGCTGCGCGAGATTGACGCGGATAGCAAGCTGCTTTATACGGTCGTCGGATTCATAGACGACAATCCCGGCAAAAGGGGTATCGAGATTCTCGGCGTGCCGGTGATGGGGTCCGGCGAAAATCTTCGGAAAGTGGTGCGCGAAAAAAGGATCGACGAGATCCTGATTGCCATCCCGTCGGCCGACGGTCCGCAGATGATGCGCATGCTCGACCGCTGCCAGAATGCCCACGTTCCCTGCAAGACCATTCCCGGGCTCGCCGAAATCATTCAGGCGAACGGGCTCGCACGGCAGATCAGAAACGTCGAAGTGGAGGATCTGCTGGGGCGTACGCCGGTCCACCTGAAAGAATTTCAGCAGTACGCCAATCTTGAGGGCCGCGTCGTCATGGTGACCGGAGCGGGCGGATCGATCGGTTCCGAACTCTGCCGCCAGATCGCGCACGCCGGGCCCGCCGCGCTGGTAGCGTATGAGATTTCCGAAAGCGCGCTGTTCAAGCTGGGAAACGAAATGCGTGCGCAGTTTCCGGATCTGGATTTCTATGCCGAAATCGGCAATATCCAGAACAGTCAGCGCCTGACGGAGGTCATGCGCGCGCGCCGGCCCTCGGTGCTTTATCACGCGGCGGCCTACAAACATCTGCCGATGATGGAAGTGCATCCTTTCGAGGCGGTCGAGAACAATGTATTTGGCACCGTTACCACCCTTTTATGCGCGGCGGAGTGCGGCCTCAGCGACTTCGTTTTTATCTCCACCGACAAGGCGGTACATCCAACCAGCGTCATGGGAGCAACCAAGCGGGTCGCCGAACTGGCGATCGACTCGTTTCGGGATACCCGCATAAAATGCGTCTCCGTCCGGTTCGGCAATGTCCTGGGGAGTACGGGGAGTGTTGTGCCGCTGTTCAGAGAGCAGATTGCAAAAGGCGGACCGGTTCAAGTCACCCATCCCGAGATGGAGCGCTACTTCATGACCATTCCGGAAGCCGTTCAGCTGGTGCTGCAGGCTTCTTCCATGGGCAAGGGCGGCGAGATCTTCGTACTCGACATGGGACTTCCCGTCAAGATACTCGACCTGGCAAAGAAAATGATTCTGCTGTCCGGGTTCCGGCCGGGCGAGGATATCAGGATCGAGTTCACCGGCATACGCCCGGGGGAAAAGCTGCGCGAGGAAACTCAGCAGGTGAAAGAATCCGTGCTGCCCACTCACCACGAAAAAATCAAGATCCTGCGCGGCTCACCCACCCCTCCCGAACAAATGCGAAAGCTTCTG
>DASZLO010000208.1:0-94266 GCA_035552315.1 Bryobacteraceae bacterium | reverse complement strand
ACAGGGATCGTTCGGGCTTGCCTGCACCCGAATGCCAAGCCACTGCCTCAAATTCACGCGTGGCGGCATCGAACCGATAAACCACCGCAACGTCCACCTGCAGATTCGATATCACGGGATGAAGGGCAAGGCTACAGTCCGAATCGTCCGTAATCATCATGGGATCGACTCGTAACCGGAACGAACGACAACTGACCTTGTCTTGAATTGCTGGAGATGCCATTGCAATTAACCTCTTCATTGGCCGGACGCCGGGGGCTCGCCGTCACGGTTTTAGAGCCATATTGAATATCCGACTCCCTTCCATCAATGCACGATCGTGCACGCTAAGAATTCGCCATCAGGCAGCTAAACCGATTAAACGCAACATGAATGTTCTGGCTCGACGTCCAGAACGTTGTTGTGTTCACGTCCAGCCGGTATTCCGCCCGAGAGGAATCCGTGTATAGGTAGTGATCCACCGCGCCCCCTCTCAGCCATGCGAAAAACCACCACACGGAGGTGTTCATCGGGATACGCAACAAGAGGCTCATCGAAATATGTCGCTGAGCGACGCGTTTGCGTCACGCGAATCCGTGAGTTCGCGGAGATTCTTGCGTTTCACAACACCCCTGGCCCGCCGCTCCTTTCGGACTCAGCTTTCGGGGATCAGGTCGCCACCACTCAGATCCTGTTTCCCATATTCCGGCACATATCCCGGTACCACAATTCGCCCCTGGTTTGTACACGGCGATAGCACCGCGGCTCTATTTAACGAAGATCTCCATCACCGTGGCTGGGCTCGAACCCACGTTTCTGAAGCCGTGCGGAGTCCCCCTTTGCATGAAAATAGCCTGGCCATCGGTCGCCCGCACCGGCTTTGCCTCGCCGACGGTCACCTCGAGATCACCGGTAAGGGCGAGCCAAACGTGAAATTTCACATCGTCGTGGGTATGGATGCTACGCACAGCTCCCGGTTCAACATTCACTCGCGAGATTCTGATTTCGGGTCGATCCATCAGCCTCACTGGAGTTATCCCCGGATCCGGGCTCTGACCTGAGACGGCAACGAATGAAGACAAGCCGCCTATAATCAGAACGGCAAGCAAGACGAGTTTTCTGTTCTTCAGGCGGGCACTGTATGAGGTTAGTCGCATGATAGCCGACCTGCAACAGCTGAAACTGTCTTAGCCGACGTCAGAGACACTGATGGAGTACCCAATGTCCTGCAACCGGTGCGATGACAGGTCTCTGCGTGGAGATCGGGCCGACGACATCTAGTTAAAGACAGCATTATTATTTCCATTCAAAGTGACGCTGGTAAATGCGTTCCGATTAGACACTCGCGAGCATCTCAACCCAGCCAGTGTTATTACACCTAACCGGGTTCGTCAGCTCTCCTCGGTCACGCCGGCTTAGAATTACACTTTTCCTTTTGGCCACGGAACGCCCTGTACTCTTTCAACGGGGCCGACACCCTTGTAAAGGAACCGTTGTACACGCGCACCGGTATATGTTTCGGTAACGTAGAGATTCCCTTTTGAATCGGTCGCCAGGTTGTGACAACCAAAGAATTCGCCTGGGGCTCGTCCTCCATCGCCGAATGTAGTAAGTGTTTCGAGCGTGCTGCGAAGGAGAATATTAATATGCTCGTTGACACCATTAGCTGCGTAAAGGTACGTCTGTTGGGGGTCTCTGGAGAAGGCCAAATCCCACACAGAGCCGGATCGAAGGGTTTTCGGTTCAATAAACATTTCTTTCACGAATGTGCCATCCTTCCGAAATACCTGGATGCGGTCATTGGCGCGGTCACAGACGTATACGAGGCCGTCGTTGGAGACGATTACGCAGTGTGAGGTGCTGAAGTTCTGTAGTCGTTCGGCACTCGGCCGCGCACTGGCCGCTTGATCCTCGACCGCCGCTGGATCATAGGCAGGAGCCTTCTCGTCGGTTGGTTTTTTGCCGTACGCGCCCCAAAGGCGCTTGAACTTGCCGGTGTTTTCATCGAACACAATGACCCGTCGATTACCGTAGCCGTCGGAAATGTACACTTCGTTGGCGGCCGGGTCCTCGAAGATCTTGGTGGGTTCCCAAAAGTTTTCAGGATCGTTACTCCCGTGGTGGACGCCGTGTTTTCCCAGTTGCATTATAAATTTTCCGGTGTTGGTGAACTTAATGACCTGTGTGTCATCTTTTCCGTTCCCGGCAATCCAAACGTTATTTTTGGAGTCGACGGTAATGCCGTGGTTGGACTCCGGCCAGTCATAACCCGGACCAGGTCCGCCCCAGGAATTTATGACGGTTCCCGCCTGATCATACTCAAGGATTGGCGGCGCCACCTTGCAGCACAGCCCCACTTTCATATCGACCGCTTTGAAATTGTCTTCCACGCTCTGTGGCCGGTGAATGGTCCAAACATGGTCCTGCGCATCAGTGGATACCCCTATTGTCATACCGGTGACCCAGTGGTTCGGCAGCGGCTTGGGCCAGTACGGATCCACTTCGAAAATGGGGGCTTGAACGCCAGCCGCTTTAGCGACAGTCTTTCGTCCGACGAGGAAGTATCCCATTGCCATCACCGTCAACAACCCCAGGAAAGTACTCAATCGCAAATTGCGGCGCATCTTTTTCTCCTTTTATGCCCAAAAATGCTCAGGCGGCTATTATTACTAATTAACAATCGCTTTATGGCTTTACTACGGATATCGTGACACTCTGTTGTGTTTCTAATTTGGAGTCGCTGGCGATTAGCTGCAGGACATAGGTTCCCGGCTCGCTGAAGCGGGCGAGAGTGATGTTGTCTTTACCCGCCACAACGGCTTGATAGCCACTCGGACTGAAAGCCACCGCTGCCGGACCTCTATACACCGTCCAAATCGCATTCACCCCTGGGGGCCACCGAGCCTGGATCGGCAACGGGTCATTGATAAATGTGCTTTCCGGCTGGCTACCCCGGCCCCCTCGCCCAGACTGTTTGGGCTTGGGAATTCCATCGTCAGTAATTGTCGCCGTGAGAGTCAGCGTTCCCGGCAAAGTGACTGTACCTGTAACCGGCGCAATTTTTACTACCGGAGGCTGATCACGGTCTACGATGTCCAACTGCGAACTGCTATGAACATTTGCAGAGATTAGCTGGTTGTTGATGATGTATACGGGGAGCAGGTGGCCATATGCTTTCTCGGTCTTTCCGTGAGACACAAGAGTCCACACTAACTCTTTCGTCCCCCAATCCTTGGGTACGCGGACGTGAAAGATGAACATGCCACGTCGCGGGTAGAAGAACGTCGGCTGGCCGCGATCCTGTTCTGCGGGCGTGAAGTTGTTCTGGGGGCCGATAGGGATAACAGGAGTCTCTTCAAAATTCCGGTTCATATAACCGAAGTACATCTCGAAGCTGCCGTCGGGGTTTGGTTCCCATCCTTCAAATACGGGGACTACATCTTGTCCCGTCATCTCAGGAACTTGTGCGCTCAGGCCGGGGACCTGTCCGTAAGCCTGGCTAACAGGACTAACGCCCCCTGCTACCATCACCAAAATGGCGCAAGAGCTAAGATATCTGCCCAGATTCATTTATTCGTGCTCTCCCGTGCGGCTAATTCTTACCCGTACGCACCCCGACTCACCTGGCGGCGGTCCCGCCGGGCGCGGCTAAAAGATTCGGCATTTTGCCGGCGATTCGCCGCGCCTGCCGTTCAGCCGAAATCTGCTTGTACTCGTCGTCCGACATGTTGTACCAGAAAAGCCAGACAAATGACATTTCATCGATGGTTCGGGCCCCGGATCCTACCCAGTTGCGGGAGTCAGGATTTGCGGGATTCCGGTCCGAATTGTCGTGCCAGTTGATGATGTGAAGAATCGAGCCGGCGGGCAGGATAGGAGCAGCATCATCCGCCCATTCATATACCAGCGCCCAACCGAAATTGAAATCTGCACAGTTCAACATTTCGTTCTTCCCGTCCGGATAGATCGCCTCAAGACACTCTCTCTTGCCGCGATCATGCATGTGTGGCTGAAATCCCGTGAGCGTGACCGCGGTATTGAAGCGGTGATACATATCGGACCGGACGTTGTCCGCGCCGGCCGGAATGTCCAGGCCACCAGGAATCTGCGACTGATCGAACTGGCCCGACTGCTGAATGTGCTTCGGCACATATCCTTTTGGATAGAACGTTAATCCGATCTTGAACTGATCATGAATTTCTTCCCCGACGGCATGATAATGTATGTTGAAGTGGATCCGGGTGCCAGCTTTCATCAGTCGGCCTGACCCCTCGGGGAAGATGTCAGCCGGCTTCCCGGCTGAATATTCATTCAGAGTTTCCTCTCGCTCCATTCCCTCGTTTTCTTCAGTGCCTCCGGGCGGAATCAGATAATTATGGGAGTGGTGGACGACACGAAATCCCTTCGGATAAGATGGCATTCCCTGAACAGCCTTGATGTATCGATCTTCGGTAAGACCTGAATCCGAATAAAGGTCCAGCCACGTATCGGGCGCCTGGGCGGGGATGGTGTGGGCGGGCGCTGCGACGATTAGATCCGGCTTACCAATTTGCCAGGCCCCCAGCTCGCTTAGCTTTGCGGGAGGTGGCATATCGGCCGGATTTCCCTGGGGAGCTCCTGCGTCCACCCAACGAACCAGTGTAGCGATTTCACGATCCGACAGAGAGGGGTCGTCCTTAAACTTTTGGATTCCTACGTTTCTCTCGACGAACCAGGGTGGCATGGTCCGCTGAACCACTCGCTGCTTGATCGAGCGAGCCCACGGCCTCGCATCCTGATATGTCATGAGCGACATGGGAGCTACGGCGCCCGAACGATGACACTCCTGACAATGGGTCTGCAGAATGGGCGCCACATCCTTTGTGAAGGTGGGGCCTTGCCCCGAACCTGACGAATCAGCGTTGTCGGCGGCGGGCGCCGGCGACTGAAACATAAATATCGCCGCCCCGACTGTCAAAAGCGCAACGGGCAGGGAGTGCCAGGTTTTAATATGAACTAGTCCGATCATTTGTATATCCTCTTTCAACGACAAATCCAAAACATTGTCCGGTTGATTAGAAAGTAAACCTCATTGCGACCTGCTCCGCTCGCGGTCCGCCTGAGAGAAACACCCCGGAGGCGCGCTGCGTTGGCTGGCCGAAGGCGAAAGTCTGCTTCGCCGGGTTGGCGTTAACTGTGTCCAGCGAGTAGTTGTAACCTGTCAGGTTCGCGATGTTGAAAACATTGAATACTTCTCCAATAATCAGCAATTTATAGCGCTCCTTGACACTAAAGGTTTTGGTCACACGTATATCCTGGCTGATTGACGGTTTACCGAATTGATAGTTCGGCGGCAAAATGTAAGATGGGATGACGTTCCCGTTCGGAGCCTTCATACCGGCATACGTCGCATCGAACGCCGTTACCGCCGCTGCCAGTTCCGATTTGCCGCAAGTCAGACCCGCGCAGTTAAAGGGTAGACCCGGAAGAGGTCCACTCGTCACGGTTCCCGTCCCACTGAGGTCGATGTTGGTGGTTAGCGGCAGGACGGGAGCTCGGCTGATCATTGAGGAGTTCAGCGCTAATTCGAACCCCCACTTCAAGGCAATCAGCCCGGAAATGTTCAGATTGTGCCGAGGGAGCTGGGGCCCGTAAGATTGCATGTAATTATTGAGGTTCACGATACTCGCACTCCCAGCGTTGGTGTTCAGATTCTGAAGAGCGTAAGACACCAGAAACTGGTAGTGATTAGAGAACCTCTTGTTGACTGTTGCGAGGAGAGCCTCGTACACGCTCCGCCCCTCCGGGACGAAGAACTGCATGGGCCCGGAGGAACATTGCTCACTGGCGACAAACAGCTGGGAAGTCGCGCATTTTGGTATAACAGGCGTTTGAACGCCATTGATAAATTCGTTGTAGTGATTTAAATCTATCGAACCCGCACCGCCTAACAACAGATTTTCACCCTGGCGCCGCGCCCAGTCTGCCGTTACTACGATGCCGGCTCCCAGACTGCGCTGCACCCCGATTGACGTTTGGTAGCTACGGTCTTGCGGGTAATTGTGCGGAAAGAGCTGATTGCCGCTCTTGACGAGGTCGAGCAGGCTGGTTCCAGGAAGAACCGGACCCGATGTCTGTACGTTGGGCGGGCTTAGCAGCGCGTTTATGGACGGGATTTCCGTATTATAGATCTGTATAGCTTGGGCCAGTGTCATATTGGTGAAAGTGCTGCTCGGAATAAGCGCACCTACTGGCAGCGGTACGAGGCCCTGGGGACTTTGCTGAACAATTCCGGGGAAAATATTGGTAAACAGCGAAGCAGGGAGCTTCGCTCGCCCGTTGCCGACCGGCTCGATCTGTGTCCCGTTGGAAGTCCGGTAGTACTGAGGCACGGTGTCATAAAATAAACCGCCTCCGCCGCGGATTACCGTCGTGCCCCGCTTGCCCGGACTCCATGAAAACCCGAACGAAGGCGTAAAATTCAGATAATTGGGCTGGGTGGCGCCCAGGTTATTGGCCCCCAGTATTGGGGCGAGGATTATTGGATTGGGCACATCCGAGTTGAACAGAGCGCTCTCAAACGAATACCCAACGCCGTAGCGTACCGTCAGATTTGGCCGAACCTTCCAGGAGTCTTCAACGAATCCGCGAGGACGGAAGTTACGCATCTTGGGAATCTGATTGTAGAGGGCCGGCTGATATTCGCTACCTGCCTGGAAGGGGCCGCTGGCGGGGAACTCGACGGGTAGCGCGAGCAGATTAGCGTTCGTGGTTACCGTCGAAGGAAGATTTGGCGCGTAGGTTGACGTGAGCGCTCCAAGCGTTGCCTGGGTTGTCTCCACCGAGACCACGTTCAGGCACCCGAGCTCACATGTGCCATAAAGCCAGTTATTGAGGAAGATGTCGAGATCCCCGCCGAACTTGATTTGATGCGAACCCTTTTCCCATGACACGGTGTCCTGAATCTCATAGTTCCGTCTATTGAATTGCTGGGGGTTGTTGTTTGTTGAACCGCCCGAGAAGTTGGACCCGATCATCGTGAGGTAGGGCAACCCGTAGCCGAAACAAGGACTCGGGCAGCTTGACGCCGTAGCCAGGGTCGCGCTCTCGTGCCAGTATTTGTACTGAAACCGGACGTCGTTAACTACGTGGGGATTCAGAACCGTGGTCATGGCAATCATTGACTGGTCGGACCAGTTGGTGTTATCGGACCATTGAGAGGGGAAAGGACTACCGGACGTGGGGGCATAGGTGCTGTTGCCGTCGTGCGTGTAGCGAAGGAACAATGTAGTGTTGGGTGTCAGCCTGTAATCGAAGCGCCCCGTCAGGGACTTCGTTGTGTACGGACTTCCAAACGTTCCGGCGGAGGGCGCAACGGAGGCCAGTGTAGGCTGTACAGTAACGGCCTGCACCTGCGTCTGGTACTCATAATTGAAGAAAAAGAATAATTTATCTTTCAATATGGGTCCACTAGCCCAAAAGCCCGGGTTTTTTCTGGCGAAATAGGGGTTCGGGTTGAACGCATTTCTGTTTAGCGCGGGGTACGCTGACAGAAGGCGATCCCGGTAGAACATATACGCGCTTCCGTGGAAGTCATTGCCACCCGAGCGTGAAACAATATTCACAGCTCCCGATGCGGTGATGCCAGTGGACAAATCGAAGTTCACAGTCGAAACCTGGAACTCCTGAACTATCTCCTGCGAAAAGTTCATTGAGGTGCCCGCGGCAGAATCCAGTTCGTCCCTTATGGCCATTCCATCTATGGTGATTTCTGTATATTGACTGGGCGCTCCCAGTATCGAAATTTGAATCGGAGCGTTCTTGGACGCCATGACTTGTGGCGAGACAGTTATCCCCGGTTGCAGGGTCGCCAGTTGCATGAAGTTTCTTCCATTCAGGGGCAGGGCCTGCACGCTTTGCCGCTCGACAGATCCCTGTATGGTGTTGCTGTCATAGTTCATTTGGGCGGCGCTCGCTTCCACCTCTACGACTTGCTGAGAAGTCCCGACAGAAAGGGCCATGTTGACCGTCGTACTGGTGCCGGCAAGGACGGTTGTTTGGCGGACAACCGGCGTAAACCCTTCCACCGCGACGCGAACTTCATAGTCGCCCGGAAGCAACGTAGTAGCCGAGTAGGAGCCGTCCGCGTTAGTCGTCACGTTTCGGAGAGAGCCTGTGGATTTATTCGTGATCGCCACTTGGGCGTTCGGGACTAGTGCACCTGATGAATCCGCAATGGTTCCATTTACGGTCCCATTGGCACTTTGACCATAGAGCAGCATGCTCGTTGCCAACATCAGGCAGACCAAAATCAACGCAGATACGGATCTGTTCACAAGATTCTCCCTTCACAACAAGGTGTGCTAACCAAACAACGCCCTAAAGAACTAACCGTGTTCTCATAACATCTCACTGCGCGAACAGCGCGGAATATTGTGAAACTTTTTCGCTTCTACTGGACTATAGAAGTTTTTGCGGACCGAGGCTATAGCCACTTGTGGCTAGGTCTCCGACTGCCTGGAAACATTCTTTACATAGCCGACCTCTGGCGGCCCTTTTTTCGCCTGAAGTTCCATTGGATGCGCAGCGGCTGGCGGTCAGCGGCTCCCAGAGACAATCGGTTTGGGCAGGCCGAAACACGCAGCGTGCAACGAAACGGGTTTTTCGTCGAGGCACACGACCGGATGGGCCGCTGAATACGGTCGTTCGTAGACGGACAGAACATCTTCCATATTCTCGATGTACTCGTCATCCAAGTCGCCCACGCACCACATGTTTTCCCGCCACGGCTTGAGGTCGTGGCTTTGGAGGAGAATGTGGATGGTTTCGCGGCCTGCGCGCGGAACACGTTTTCGCTTGTCCACCTGCTTCGTTACTACTCGCACCGTCTAGCGAGCCTGGCCTTCAGGCGGCTCACTGCAAACCATTCCGACGATGCGTTACCTCTGAGGATCGTCCAGTAACTCGGCGGCGCCAGGACGCTGCTTCCCATAGAGCGCCGGTTCCAATCGCTTTCGACATAGCGGTGAGCGATCTTGTGGATCGCCTGAGGGGTAAGCTCCAGCAAACGGGCGAATTGCGGTGTGGCCATCCCCCCACTCGCAGCAATGCGAGTGCGCGTAAAACGACCGGACCTGCTGAATATCGCCACCCAGCAACTTCCGGATCTCCTTCCGTGCCTGCTCTGATGATCGGCAGCGTCAGATCGAAGGGGTACCTGCGGGCATTCGGCGCGCCATAGCACGTCGTTTTGCGGTGCCGGAGCGTGGCCCGGAAGAGGTCAAAGCCTAACTACGCAAGCCTCTTTTTCAAATCGCTTTTATGCTCATCGATTGCAGTTGGTAAACACCCGATCGAGCGATGGTCCTGCGACGACCTTGCCGGCGCCCGTTAACGACTTCGTCCCGGCATAGAAGAAAAATCGCGCCCCTTTCGCGCGGGGCTACGATCCTCCGGCCAACCGGTCGCTGCCTGAAAGCACTATTACGCTCATGCCGTGAGATTCGGTGGGCCCGGGCGTTCGCCACACTTCGATCCCGGATGAGCTTTCCGTCACGCAGGGAGTCGGCGCGGGCTTGCTCATTTCCCACGGTTCTTGTATCTTTTGTTCCGAAGGTGAGGTAGAGTACCGATGATGCGACCTACGCACCGTTGGGCAGTGCGCGTAATCCTGCTTGTTGGTATTGCCGGGAATTCGTCGCTGATTGCGTTAAATCCACAGAAGTCTCTTACCCAATACGGGCGCTATGTGTGGACACAGGGAGAAGGCCTTCCCCAGGACGCGGTGCGTGTTCTCAGTCAGACGACTGACGGTTATCTTTGGCTCGGGACCGACGAAGGACTGGCCCGTTTTGACGGGTATACTTTTCAGACCTTTACGAAAGACAACAGCTCTTTGCCGAACAATTCAATTCAGGCGCTTTCTGCTGGCCGGGACGGAGTGTTGTGGATAGGGACACGCGGGGGGGTGACCCGCTATCGAGATGGACAGTTCCGGACCTTTACGACCAGCGACGGGTTATCGAGTAATTTTATTAATTCGCTCGTTGAGGATCGCCGTGGAGCTGTCTGGATAGTGGCTGGAAGTAGTATTAGCCGCTTTGAGAACGGGACTTTCACAAACTACGCGGTTTCCCTCATACCGCCGCTGCGGGCTGTGCGTGTTATTTACGAGGATGACGAAGGTGTTATCTGGGCCGGGGGCGTCGGCGGTCTCGCGAAGTTAACACCAAATGGTTTCGTCTCCGTCCTGGATTCCCGCACTGTCCGGAACAACGTTGTCGGCACAGTGACAAAAGATCATTCCGGAAATCTTTGGATCGGGGGAGACAAAGGGCTGATGCGCCTCGGGCCGCATGGAGAAGTGACGCGATTCGATGCCAGGGACGGACTCACCGACAATACCATTCGCGCGCTGCTGCAGGATCGAAACGGGAATCTTTGGGTGGGCACAAATTTTGGCCTCTGCCGGCTCGAAGGATCTCATTTCACTGCCGCGCCAACCGAAAGCGGTTACAGGCGGGAGTGGGTCCGTACTTTGTTCGAAGACCGTGAAGGAAACCTTTGGGTGGGCCTGAACCGCGGCCTTAGTCAGTTCCATGATGAGTTGTTCACTATGTACGGCCGGGTCGAGGGACTGCCGAGCGATGAGCCCGTCGCCATACACCAGGACCTCGCCGGCGGAATATGGGTGGGATATCATGGCGATGGTCTGGTAGCCCTCACATCGGGGAAGCCGCGTATCTACACCACACAAGATGGATTGCCGAGCAACTCCATCATTAGCATTCACGACGCCGCGAATGGCGACCTGCTGATTTCCACCAACGGAGGTCTCAGCCGAATGCACGCCGGTCATTTATCTACTTATTTTCTGCGTGATCAGTATGGCGGTGAACTTGTGTGGGATGCCATCGAAGATCGCCGCGGGCGATTGTGGGCTGCCAAAGGGAGCGGCGTATACACACTGGCGGGCGGTATCTTCCGCAATGTCGTACCGGGAGGGCCTTCGATCGATGATGCAGCCGTTGTCCTCACAGAGGGTACCCACGGCGACATGTGGGCTGGAACCTATGCAAAGGGTCTCTGGCATATCGAGGGCGGGATGGTACACCATTACACCTCATCCGGAGCACTCGGGAGTAATGCAATCCGCTCGCTTTATCAGGACTCCGACGGCACGCTTTGGATCGGTACACTTGGCGGCGGCTTGAGCGCCTTCCACAACGGACTCTTCACACACTACGGGGCGAAAAACGGATTGTTGAGCGATAACATCTCTCACGTCGAAGATGACGGAAAGGGCTCGCTGTGGCTAAGCACCACACGCGGCATCGCGAGGGTTTCAAAGAGTCAACTTCATGATTTCGCCGAGGGCAGGATCACTGCCCTGACTCCCACCAATTATGGTGTGGAGGATGGTCTTCGGAGTGCGCAATGCGCGCCCGCGTACCAGGGCGGTGGAGGAACTCGTACCAGGGATGGCCGAATCTGGTTCACCACGAGCCGGGGAATTGCCGCCATCGATCCCGGCGCTCCGAAAACGTGGCCTCTCAATGCACCGATTCCTCACGTCGTGGAAGTTTACTCCGACGGTAGAAATCTCACACCGGGCGATGGCATTCAATTTGCCGCCGGCACAAGATTTATCCGATTCCGCTATTCAGCGATTTTTTTGAGTGCGCCAGCCCGTGTCCGTTATTCCTATAGGCTGGACGGCTTGAATTCGACGTGGGTAGCAGCCGATGGCAGACAGACAGTTACTTACAATACTCTCCCCCGCGGCAGCTACACGTTTAAAGTGAAGGCAGCTCTGCCAGATGCCGGCTCCCGCGAAACCGACATCGCCTTTACGGTTCTTCCTCACATTTATCAAACGGCCTGGTTCCGGCTACTCGCTGTAACTATGATGTTGACTCTCGTTTACTGGATCTATCAAATCCGGGTGAGACTCATTCACAGCCGATTTTCACTGGTTCTTCAGGAGCGCACGCGAATAGCCAGAGAAATCCACGATACTGTCGTTCAGGCGCTTTTTGGAATTTCCGCTCAACTGGACGTACTGTCGGTCAATCTCGATGGTGATCGCGAGGATGTTCGAAGATCGGTGGATATGGCGCGAAAGATGTCCCGTCATAGCCTGATTGCAGCCCGCGAGTCCGTGCTGGATCTGCGTGATGTAACTGCGGATGATGATGATCTGGCTACGGCACTGAAGTCGGCAGTGCCGCAATGGGTGAATCCTTTCGCCGTTCCTGTGACACTCGATGTCGAGGGCGAATGCAAAACCTTGTCGGGGAAGATGATACGGGACATTTTGCGAATTGTACAGGAAGCTGTGACAAACGCGCTGATGCACGCCAACCCGGCGGGAGTCTGGGTCAGGCTCGAAATGGAGGTCTCCTGCCTTCGAGTGCTCGTGCGGGACAACGGCCGCGGGTTTCACAATTGCAGTTCTTTCTCCGCGTCATTGGGACACTTCGGGCTCGTAGGGATGCGTGAACGCGCTGAGCGCGTGGGTGGGCAATTGAAGATTTCGAGCGAAGTGGGGGTGGGAACGGAAGTAGAACTTGAGGTTCCACTGTAGTCAATGCACAGGAGTAGTCAATGGACAGTACTTCAATACGAATACTTATCGCGGAAGATCATCTGATCGCCCGACTGGGACTTGCGGCCATCATCAAGACGCAGCGCGACATGAAGATAATCAGCGAAACGAACAACGGACAGGACGCGATCGCCCTCTACCGCCGGTATAAGCCAGACGTTGTTCTAATGGATGTACGTATGCCCGTGATGAACGGGTTCGAGGCGATGGCGACGATTCGCTCTGACTTCCCTGAAGCTCGCGTCATCGCGATTAGTGCGTTTGGCGGTGATCAGGACATCCGGCAAGCCTTTCGATGCGGGGCGCAATCCTATCTGATTAAAGATATTCTCCAGATCGAACTCATTGAGGCGATTCGGGCCGTGCATGCCGGTAAGCAATACCTGACCGATCTGGCCTGGACGTCTTTAGCTTCCGATCCCCCGCCGCCGGATCTGACCCATCGGGAGATGGAAGTGCTGAACCTGATTGTGCAGGGACTGTCGAATAAACAGATCAGTTACACGCTCGGGATCGCCCACTACACGGTTAATAACCATGTCAAGAGTATTTTGACAAAATTGGGAGTCGAAGATCGGACCCACGCAGCGACGATTGCTATCCGGCGTGGTATTGTTCACCTCTACTAGCTTCCATGCTCTGGACGCGGCCGTTCGGACACAGGTCGCTTTCGCCCCCAACACTGCATCATTCCGAAGGCCGATCCGCGCTTCGGCCCGCCGCTCGCCCCTTTAGCCGGGCCCGACGGGCTCGCGGCGTGCGCATCAGCGCCCGAAGCCAGTTTGCACATATAGCCAGAACTGGCTATATCGCCGTTGGGATGCAGGGGCATAAGCTGAGGTGAGAGCTGTTGGCCCATAGCAAAACATTCGGTGGCGAGCGATGATGCTGGCCGATATGAGTGATCGATTGATTTGCGCTTTCTGAGGAAGCTGGGCGGGTCCTGCTGTCGGTATCCACTTTCAGGCTGCCGCCCGGGGATGCATCCGGATACAACTCCGGCGATGTGCGTTCAATCAGAGGTGAGTACGATGGAACCTAGCAGACGGCATGTGATTGCGCGACTGGGCGCGGCGGCGGTGGCCTCATTCGCTACCGGCGTCGGCGAGGCGGCAGCGACTGACAAGCCGGAGGGCCCCGCGAAATACGACATATTGATCGCCGGAGGTCACGTCATAGATCCCGTGTCCAGGACGTCCGGAATACGCGACGTAGCCATTGCGAATGGAAAGGTAGCGAGTGTGGCGGCGAACCTCCCTCGGGTTCAGGCGCGGCAGGTTATCGATGCGAGCGGCAAATTGGTCACTCCTGGGCTGATTGATATGCACGGGCACGTCTACGATCAGGCGATTCAGATTTCGATTGATCCCGATATAGTCGGTATACCTAAAGGCGTCACTACGATTGTTGACTGCGGTTCTTCAGGGGCAGGCACATTCCCGGGCTTTCGAAAATATGTTATCGAACGCGCCAGGACGCGCGTCTATGCCCTGCTTAATATTTCAACCATCGGCCTCGTCGTCGCGAACGAGTTATATCTCGATCCAAAAATGATCGATGCGAAGGCTGCGATTCAGACTATTGAGGGAAATCGCGATCTCATTTTAGGCATCAAAGTGAGGATCAACGGCCGGGACGAGGAAGTTCCGCATGATATGAACGTGCTGAAGACGGCACGCGAGGCCTCTGACGCCACTGGCGTGCCAATCATGATGCATTGGACAAATGACCGGCGACTGCTGTCTATGCTGAAAAAAGGTGACATTCTGGCTCACCCGTTTAATCCCTCGCGAGCTGGTCCAAACTGCCTTGGCCCGGATGGAAAAGTTCTGCCGCAGATACTCGAACTCAAAGACCGTGGTATCTTCACCGATTTCTCACACGGTGGGCACCTGCAGTGGGAAACTGCGCAGAAAGCAGCTGAGCAAGGGTGGTTTCCGGATACCATTTCGACAGATATTCACCGGGCCCATGTCGCCCCAAATGGACTTGTGATCGACCTGCTGACCACAATGTCCAAATTCTTGTATTTGGGCTTGCCTCTCGATCAAGTCATCGAAAAGACGACTGCGGCCCCGATGCGGATTCTCAACTTTCCTGAAAGGCTCGGCTCGCTTGAACCGGGCATAACTGCGGACGTTTCGATACTGACCCTCGAAGATGGATCTTTTGATTTCTTCGATAGCACCCGCCAAAAGCGTACTGGAAATCAACGGCTTTTCGCGGATTCCACGATCAAGGGCGGCCGGGTTTATCCAACCGTGCGGTCTGAAAATCCTGTAGTGAGATGACCGGTCTTCGCCGCCGACGCAAGAGCGGCGCGTCTTAGGCTGACGATGGATCGGCTTCCTGTTTATGTCACGCCTGATTCTGAGGATTAGTATTTCCGGCATACTTCTCTGGGGCGCGGCTGTCTTGTGGGCCATTGTCCATTACGGAGGATCCTCTATTCCGGAGGAAGAAGTGACTAACCGTCCGGTGCAGGTTCCGCGGGACGGATACGTCGGATCAAAGGCCTGCAGGGCGTGCCATTCACACGAATACGAGACTTGGCACGCGTCGTATCACCGGACCATGACGCAAGTAGCGACGCCGGAAACCGTGCTGCCGAGTTTCGACCACGTTCGCGTGGACGCAGTCAGGGGTAAGCCGATGCAGCTCGAGCGCCGCAGTAATGAATTTTGGGCCGATTTCGACGATCCTGATTTTCGCGGCACTGGAGAACCTCCTCGAATCACGCGGCAAGTCGTTATGCTGACGGGATCGCATCAGCAGCAGCAATACTGGTATTCCACTGGACGCGAGCGGCTCGTCAGTAAGTTGCCGGCAATCTATCTCATCGCGGAGAAAGCATGGATTCCGAGGCAGGCTGCCTTTCTTCACGCCCCGATTGGCTCCTCCGGGTCGGACACCGGTGCGTGGAATGCCGTGTGTATCGCGTGTCATACGACCAGTGGCCGGCCAGAGATCGACAGTCCTTTCGGGTCCAGGCCGGTTCTAAAGCAAGTTTTTGAATCGCAGGTTGCAGAGTTTGGCATTGCGTGCGAGAGCTGCCACGGTCCGGGGGATGCGCACGCGCAAGCGAACAGAAATCCTGTGCGCCGTTACAGGCTACACCTTACCGGCGGGAACGATCCGACCATCGTGCAGCCGATGAAACTGACTCCCGCGGCATCTTCACAGGTCTGCGGCCAGTGCCATAGCGTTTGGGAATTTTATGATATCGCGGGCGAGCGACAGGCAAACACCGCTGGATTGCCTTACCGTCCCGGCGATGAACTCCGGGATACCCGCTTCGTCGCGCAGCCGACGGTGAACATAAACTCGCCCACCATGAAAGACATCCTCTCCGGGGATCCGGCTTTTGTCACCGATTCCTTCTGGTCCGATGGAATGATCCGCGTTTCGGGACGGGAATACAATGGCCTCGTTGACTCACCGTGCTTCAAACTCGCGACGGACGCCCGGCGGACGATGACTTGTTTGTCATGTCACACAATGCATGAAGCCCGGAACGATCCCCAGCCCGTCGGAGATTGGGCCGCGGCCCACCAGTTAGGCGCCGGAATGAAGGGGAATGAAGCGTGTTTGCAATGCCACCCCGCGCTTCGCAAGAATTTGGAATTGCATACCAAACACCGCGGACCGTCCGGGAATCTCTGCTACAACTGCCACATGCCCTATACCACTTACGGTCTCCTGAGATCGCTGCGCAGCCATCAGATAAGCAGTCCAAGCGTGGGTTCGAGCGTGAGTACAGGTCGTCCAAACGCTTGTAACCTGTGCCACCTAGACAAGACTCTCGCGTGGACCGCAGGCAAGTTGGGACAGTGGTATAAAAGTCCAATTCCGGCGTTAAGTCAGGAAGAGCAGACGATCAGCGCGGCGGTTCTTTGGTCTCTTCGCGGTGATGCAGGGCAACGTGCGCTGATCGCATGGAGTATGGGCTGGAAGCCGGCCCAGGAGGCATCCGGGATTTCATGGATGGCTCCCCTGCTTGGCCAGTTGCTGGATGACCCCTATGAAGCCGTCCGCCTGATCACATACCGCTCGCTTCACGGGCTGCCTGGTTTCGGCGAATTCAAATATAACGTGATGGCTCAAGATCAACGTATGGCGGTCGCTGAGGCCTCCGCGATTTGGGAGCGCACAGTGGACCCGAAAACCCGCCGAACGGAGCCAGAACTTTTGCTGGACTCTCATGGCAACGTCAACTTAGACCTGTTAAAGCAACTGAAGCGAGAGCGTAACGACCGCCCTATGTCGCTTCGAGAATGACCATTTGAGTTCTACCGTGCCTGATAAAGTCGCCCCGCATGGCGTCGATTACCCTATCCGCCACCTCCGCTTCGGCTGGTATTCATTCCTCGCGTTTGCGACCCTGGGGTTGGTCCTTGAAACGCTACATGGCTTCAAAATCAGGGCGTATCTGGATTTAACCAATGAGACAAGGCGCTTGATGTGGACGCTGGCGCACGCCCATGGAACGTTGCTATCCCTGTTGAACGTTTTATTTGCCCTTACCCTTCGGTTGTTTCCTGAAGTCAGGGTGCGACATCTGAAAGCGGTTTCGAATTGCTTGATTCTCGCCACTCTGCTTTTGCCCGGCGGATTCCTCATCGCCGGTTTCGTGACGTATGGAGGTGATCCGGGCATCGGAATTCTGGTTGTACCGATCGGCGCTGTGCTGTTGCTAATAGCCATCTGCATGCTTGCCCGCGGCGAGCGAGATCCAGGCATCCCCGGGAGCCGGAATCGCTGAGCGTTCGGACATTAAGGGTTGGGTAGCCTGAACGCGAGAAACTCGCCCGAATAGTTTCCGCCACTGACGGCGACCACTATGTATTGCCGACCGTTGACTTCGTATGTCATTGGAGATCCACTCTGCGGAGCGGGCATGTAGACGGCGCCCACTTCTTTGCCCGTCTGTTTGTCATAGGCGCGCAACATTGCGCCTCTTTGACCGGAAGGGGTCGTGAACACACCAGCTTCGCCTGCAATGACTAGGGTCTTCGTTGTGAGGACACCAATAATGCCCGACCGCCCAGTGCGCGGTACGTTAATCCCTTTCAGCGCCGGGCTGTTACGGATGTTGTCGGGTGTTTCGCCGTGAGCGATTTGCCAGTCGATCTCTCCCTTATCGAGGTCGATAGCGCTTATGCGGCCATAGGGTGGTTTGATCAACGGTAGACCCTGGACACTTAAGGCCCCACCGCCCTCGGCACCGCCGCGATCGCCGCCGGCACTGGCTGTGCGTACCGCGGCGGCAGACCCTTCAATGTAGTTCATGTCGGATTGCTTCGGGTTGGGTGGGATGAGACCCAACGGTGCAATGACACTCTGCGAGTAAACGTACAATTTATGTGTCTCGGGATCGTACGAGCCGCCTGGCCAGTTGGTGCCGCCGAGAGTCCCCGGGGATATGAGCGTTCCAAGAGTGCCGTCAACTCTGCTGACCGAGGGAGGCGTGAAAAGCGGACCGATTCTGTACTTTGCGACTAGCTTCTCCGCTTCGGAGCGAAGTTCCGGGGTGAAGTTAATAAGGTTGTCCGTGGTTACGCCCTGATCATCGTATGCCGGAGGCTTCGTGGGAAATGGCTGCGTCGGCGAGTACCACTCTCCCGGCGTGTCGCCTCGTGGCACCGGACGCTCTTCAATCGGCCAGATTGGCTGACCGGTAACGCGATCGAATACATATAGAAAAGCTTGTTTAGTGGGTTGCGCGACAGCCTTGATCGTTCGTCCGTTCACGGTAATGTCGGCGAGGATGGGGGCACACGGGATATCCATATCCCACAAGCCGTGATGAACGAGTTGATAATGCCATTTCCTCTTGCCGGTTTCGAGGTCCACCGCAACCAGACTCTCCCCGAATAATCCGTTTCCAGGGCGATGGCCGCCGTATTCGTCGCCGGTTGGCAACTCGACCGGCAGGTAAACGGTCCCGAGTTGTTCATCAACCGAGATCTGCCCCCACACTCCGGCGTTCCCGGTGTATGACCAGGAGTCGTTCAACCAGGTCTCGATTCCAAACTCGCCCGCTGTCGGAATTGTGTGGAATATCCAGAGGCGTTTGCCGGTCCGTACGTTAAATCCGCGCACGTAGCCTTTCACGTGTTTATAAGTTTTAGGAACCCGGCCCGCTAAATGGGCAGCGCCAACGATCACGACATCTTTGGCCACCACTGGAGTTGAGTGAAGTCCGACCTCACCATTAATCAAGTCGATCTCCTGGTCGTCGTCCAACTTAAGGTCAACCGCGCCGTCTTTGCCAAATCCCCGGACGAGTTCACCGGTCCTGGCGTTCAGGGCAATCAGGCGGTAGCCTGGCGTCACATACAGAATCCGCTCTTCCTTACCGTCCGTCCAATAGGCGACTCCATGACCTGAAAGCGCCCGAGGCGCCGCGGCTCCACGAGCTCCTTCGTTCTCGCTGTGCATCCAGAGAAGTTCTCCCGAAGCAGCATCCAGTGCGATTACCGATCGCCGTGATCCGGCAGTTGTGTACAGAACGCCTTTGACCATCAAGGGGGTCGCCTCGAGCTGATACTCCGGCCGCGGCCCCAGATGATCGGTCTTGAAACGCCACGCGACCTCCAGCTGGTTAAAATTATCCGCTTTGATTTGACTGAGCGACGAGTATCTGGTACTTCCAAGATCGCCGCCGTAGGCTGGCCATTCACCGCTTTTTGCACCCGACTGCCCACGAGCACAAAGAGCGGCGATAAACGAGATAAAGATAGCCGTGGCGACTGGTGATCTTCTCATGATGACTGTTCGCTTCACGCGTTCCATGTTGGCGTCCTCTCGAGGTGAGTTGAACCTTCTCCGCGGCTTGCGCACGAGAAGCTGATTTTGTAATGAATAATAAACATGGAGAAATAAACTCAAGGCGTCAGGGACTGTGGACTTAGCCGTGTTCTGGCGGAAGTAAACCGGCTCCGTCATCCGGAAATGGGATGACGGCCAGGCAAATGGAGTCTGGCATATCAGGGTTCCGCGCCAGAGCCAACGTAGACTGTGGCCATGAACAGCAGCTATAGACTATCCGCCTTCTACGCGCGGTGGCTCAGGTAGTAGTATGTGCTGATTGCGCAACTGTTGCTATAGCCATTTAGGGCTAGATTCCGACACATGCCCGGGCCTGCGTCGGTACCTGCTCTCGCTCAAAATAAACCACTGAAATCAAGGCTCTGCACACTACGCTGTCTGCACCAGTGCAAAGGGTACGGATCAACAGTTGCATTCGTGCCCCGCAGCCATGTCCAACTCCAGACTCTAATGGGCATGGTACCGATATGGGGAGCACACTGAGGTGGAGTATGAGTCGCGCTGAGGGTTTTCGTCTAGCCGATGAGGAAAAGAAAGTTATTCTCGAAATCGGTGACGCTTCAAAAACTGTGGGTGCCTTTACTCACAACAATGTGAGGGGCCGAAAATGACCCCGACATCGGCGTCGCGTAAGGAGACGCCGGCTGACGAAACGTACCATCCCGATCCGGAGATCTCATTCCATCCTTCCTTGACTCCCGCGACTCCCAACGCGATGCCCAGTTAAGGCAAAGCACTTCGACACGGCTGTCGCCTATAAGTGAGACCTGTATCCCGCGTAGCCCGGGTTGCCCGGATTCTTTGTTTAAGTGAATATGCAGGAACAGCGTATCGGCAAAGACGTCAGCGGTGAGCTTGGGCGTGACGTCGAACGAGTCGGAGCATATGATCCCGATAGGGTTAATCGACGCCTCGGCGTTACCGAACCGATACACGGCGTTGCCCAGATACAAATGACGAAGTTCGAGGCTGTCGTCGTCTCGGGATGGTATGGTCTTGAACTTAACCAGCAGGCATAGTTTTTCGACTCTTGCGTCAGTGCGCGTCCGAAACACATAAACCAGGCGATCGATGAAACACTCTTGGGCGCGCTCCTGCGGATTGACTGGCTCGTGAATCAGACGGACGTCGGGTTGATTGCTCCGCGAAGCCTCGAAGGCCCCTGGCTCCCCTGGCGCAATACTTTCGCACCCAAGAGCGAAAATAAGCTAGTTACCATTTGAGGATGGTTTCTCCACCGCGCAGGTGAAGCTGGCGGCATTGTTGGTATCGCCGGAACCTTTGTACCAGGCCTTTTGCGGATAGGCGCATAGCGGGCGCTGCATGGCGATGCCTTTCGCCGGTGCGTCATCGACATATTTGGTAGCGACCACCTGCGTGGGCGCGACGCCTTCTTCGACCCAGTGGGTCATCGCGGCGAATATATCGTCGCTGGGGTTGTTGGAGGGCGGTTTGCGCGCGCCGCCCGCGGTGGAGATGAAGGCGCTCGGTCCCGCGCCGCCGCCGCAGTGCATTACTCCCGGGGCCATGAACAGTCTGGCGAACTCCTGCTCCTTAGTGGTGCCGCCGAATTTTTTGCCCAGCCCGTCATAGAATGCGACCGTCTGGGCCGGAGCCACCAGTGTGTCCGCCCAGCCCTGGTACATCACCAGCTTGCCGCCGAGCGCCCGGAACCGGCTTACGTCACCGCGTGTCACGCCGTTTACGGCGAGCCCTAATTCCGCGTCCACCTTCGGTAGATCCCGCTCGAGATCGAATTTACGCCAGTCCCAGCCGGGGCCGAAGGCCCACTTGAACAGCCCGCCGAAGGCAGGTTCGTTATTGCTGGTTGTCTGGCTGGGGCCCCAGCCGGCGCGGCCTGGCCCCTCACTTCCCGGTTCCCATCCGTAAAAGGTCGCTTTGCCCGCACGATTTACCGGGCCTGAGTAGATATTCTTTGCGGTTTGGACTTCAGCGGAGGTGAGGCAGGTGTCGGAGTCCGCGCCTTTGCACAGCAGAGTGCCGGGATCGAATTTGCAGGCCAGCGGATCACTGATAAAGGGGTCGCCCGCAAGGCCGTTGCTTTTCGCGCCGCAGGACGACAGCGTGGCTTTGTGCAGCAGAGCCAGTTTGGCGTCTGACAATTTGTGACCCGGTTCGAGATTTGTGGACTGATAGTCCCACACCACGAGGGCGTGGCCCCATGTCCGGTTAATCACGGGTGCGCCGACTAAGATTCCCGAATAATCCTCGGGATAATATTGCGCCTCGATCAGACCCTGCTGCCCGCCGGTGGAGCAGCCGGTGTAGTAGGAATGCGTGACGTTCGCGCCATAGAAAGCCTTCGCGATCGCTTTGCCGGTCACCGTCATCACATGCGTTGACAGCATCCCCCAGTCCTTCCATTTCTGCGGGTGGCCAATCAGCGGATCACCGTTTTGGGAGGTGGCCGGAGCGGTGCCGGTGTCTGTGGTTGCAGATGCGTAGCCCCGCCGCAGACCCACTTCCATTCCGGAATACCCGCCGTTCAGCGAGCCCCCAAAGCCACCGCTGCCGTTGCCATGGAAGACACCTTTCCATCCGTCATCCGACATCCATATTTCCACGGCTATATCGGAATCAGGCGCATTTTTCACCGAGGCGACCACGCGGCAGTAAGCTGGCCAGTCCGGTCGTTTCACTCCCTGCGCAATCTTGATTTCGGTGTCGGCGAGCTTGAGATTCAGGAGATCCTCGCAACTCGCGGCCCACCCGGACGAAACAAATGCCAGCGAAAATATAATCGCCCCGGTGGCCCGCAGTAGAGGCAGGATGCTTGTGTCTTTTCTCATCAGGATTTTTCTCAGGCCGGACGACGGCCCTGGCCGGGGCGGCCCTGTTGATCCTTCGGCACGTGGAGGGTGTGGACGTCGGCCTCCATCAGGTATCCGGTCAGCTGGCAAAACATAGCCACTTCGCGATGGAACGAGCGCGCATCGAAGCGGTTGATGCGCCCGGAAAAGGCCCAATAGGCGCCCAGATCTCCCTGCATGGAGAACGCGGGCAATCCCAGTGCGCGGGAACCTCCGCCCATGCCATACCAGGGGCCCTGGAATTTTCCGTGGGCGCCGGGCCGTCCCGGTGACCGGATGATAGCCGAAGGGACGTGATTGTCGAGGGCCGCTTTGTGCGCATAGTCGATCATTTTCTGATCGCCGGACGAATAGACCCAGGTCTGCAGGGAGCGGCCGCTTGGCTTGATGTCTTCGCCGTCGAAGACGTAGTCAATCTGTCCCAGATGCTCCATGGCGATCATCGCAACTACTTTGTCGCGGGCATGGGGGAACTTCACGAAATAGTCCTGAGCTTGCCACGCACGCTCAGCGCCGGGCATGAAGTGGCGGCAATCCAGTTCTATCAGTAAGCTGCGCGGCCGGTCCTTCGCGGGGATCCGCGCCATGTATTTCACTACGCCCAACAGTCCAAATGCGCCGTCGTCCTGACTGATCGAAGGTCCGTCCGTGTGAGTCCGAAGTTGAATCTGTTCGTCTTTGTCCGTGCCGTAATCGCGGCCCGGCAGCATGGCCATCAATTCGTAAGCTTCGCTCTGGACACGCTGACCTTCGACGGGAATGGTGGCGGTGGCGTGCTGCTTCGCATCGGCAACCACTGAGTCGCCGTTTTTCCGGTCGAGATATACCGAAGGGAAACCGTAGTGCTGCGGAACTCCGAACGTATAGAGACCTTCAGTCGCCGCGCGGTTCAGGTTCATAGCGAAGACCAGGCCTGCCGGTTTCATCGCCGCGATCTCTTGAATAATGGAAGACGTGGCGGTCATCTCATCCCAGACCACCGACGCAATCCCGGGAGTCGCCATCAACTCCTGCGATACCGGCTTTCCTTCAGTTGGCCAGCTGTCGAATGGCGTCATGTATTCGTAGAAGCTTGGCCGAATCCGCGAGCCAAGTGAGCATGGTGTTGGGCCGAATCTACCGCGCCCAGCTCCCGCATCGGAAACTCCTTTCGCTCCTGCGGAAATTCACACAGACCGCAGCAGGACCCGTTTCTGTTAACGGACTCCAGTCTGCCTAAGCTTCGTTCAGCCACGCTCGCGCCGCGGCGGCCTCCGATTCCTCGAAGTACTTGACCCTCGCCTTGGTGAAAGGCCGGAATATTATCGCGAGGCTGTGATGCCACTCGGAGTCGCCCACCACCGCCAGCCGAACAATGTCGGAATAGTGCCGGGCGTCGAACTTGAGATCCGCCCAGATCGCGCCGGCATCCCACCCTTCAAAACCCGTCATATCGAACAGGACACGCAGTTTTCCGCGCTGCCCGAGCAGGCGCTCGAACTCAGATACGAAAGGCCCGTAGTCCGCTTTTACAAGCTTGCCGGTTAAATATACATCCAAAATCTTTCCGCCGCTCTCTTCATGACATTCAATGGGCATAGGCTCTGTTTTTTCAGCAACTTGCTACCCACTTTCAGGCATGTTCCGGACGCTTCCGTCCAGCCGTCCGGTATACTCGGACCGGAATGAAACGCTATGCCGTTTTCACCGCACGATTCGCGCTCGTGCCGATGATCAGCGGCCCTTTCGTGGTGAGTGCAACCGGCCGCGCGTCGGGCCTCGAGTGGGCGCACATCGTCAGCGGCTTTGCGGTCCTTTATCTGATTTTCTTTCTGCTGCTGCTCTCGGCGAAGCATTCGGAAGTCCGGCTCCCGGCTATCGCGGCGCTCGCCATCGGACTCGTTGAAGCCATACCGAATGTGCCGCAACTGCACGCCGCTGTTTCTCCCGTCCTGTTCGCGATATTGGCCTGGGCGGTGATCGCCGCGCCTGCGGGCGAAGAAACCGCACACGGGAAAAATCAGGCCGTACTCTTCTTGCCCGCGCTGGTGTTGCTGCCGATTTTATACGGGGTCAGATACCGTCATCAGACATCGGGACTCATGTCCCACCTGGGCGCGGCGCTGCCGGTCGCCGGCTTTCTGCTGATCCTCTGCCTGGTTTTAAAGGAGCGCCATGCGGCGAACACACTGCTGTGCACCGCGTGCAACATTACGATCGGAGCTGTCTTGTTTCAGGTGGTGTTCGGCATCGCCACTCTCATTCTCCGAATGCTGGATCTGAATAGCGGGATCTCCCTGGCAATCGTCAGAACCGCGCATATCACGGGCGCCGCTCCGGTGCTTGCCGCCAGTACGATGCTGGCGATTCAATACCGCCGCGACGGCTCATTCGAGCATGGTGTCATCCCATTCGCGGATCACAAATGACTTGACGAGGCCCTCGAGGATGAAAGGATCTTCCTTGACGAAAGCCTCGGCTGCTTCGCGAGACCTGAAGATCGCCATATTGCCGCGATCCGTGAAGGGACCGATTCCGATCACTTCGCCTCTGGCCTTGAAGGCGTCCACCACGGCTTTGTGCCGCGGGTAGACAGCCATGATTACTTCTATCGAGGCGCCCGACCCTTCGCCGATCACGACGGATTTCATTCTCATCAGCTTATCGCGCGTCGGGGCAGGCCGCGGTTCCGGGTATTCTTTAAGAACTTGCGCCTGCGAATCATAATCCGGACGGCCCTCTGGTTCATCGCGCCGGTCTTCGCCTGCGTGCTCGCCGCGCAGGACGACATCCAGAGTCTGGAACAGCGCGCCCAGGCGGCGTTTTCCCGCCGCGACTGCGCCGCCGCCGAGAAAACATTTGGCGAAGCGCTGAAGGCCGCACAGGCAGCCGGCGAAATCCATCGCACCGGGATCTATTACATCCGCATTGCCAATTGCCGGACGCGGGTGGGAGACTTCGCGGCGGCTCTCGACAATTACCACCAAACTATGGCTGTCGCCGAGGCATCACGCGATGACCAACTCATGGAACTGGGGGTTCACGGCGCTGCTCTGCAACTGCAGAAACTGGGGCGCATCGAGGAAGCGCTTCCGCTTGCGCAGCGCGAGTACGAACTGGCCCAGAAGGACGGGAATGCCGATCATCTGGCGCGCGCTCTATGGCTGCTGGCGGAACAGGATGAGGCAATCGGCAAAGTGCGCGATGGCCTGAAACTGATGAACCGCGCGCTGGCCATCAGCCGCACCACAACTGACAGGGCTATGACGGGAGTGCTGCTCGACAACCTGTCCATTATTTATCTGGCCCTGGGAGATCCGGAAACCGCGGCTCACATTGAGCAGGAGATCCTGGCAATGCCGCGCGGCGAATTGGATTCCATGGCAACTACGTATTCTGCTGCGAACACTTTCAACAATCTCGGGGAGATCCAGGTCAAGGCCGGCCACCCGGCTGAAGCACGGCGATCCTTCGAGAAAGCTGTTGAGAGCAGCATGGCGGCCGACGAGTGGCGGGTCCATTCGGATGCTCTGCTGAACCTGGCGCGGATGCAAAGCGATGCCGGCCAGTTCGGCGCCGCGGACGCGGGGTTCCGTCAGGCGCTGGAAATTTCATCGAACAGGAAGTTTCCGGACGGCCAGAGCGCGGGGCGGCAGATCCAGTCCGACGCTCTTCTGGTCCGGGGCGATCTGAAGGGGGCCGCCGATGCGGGCGCCGAGTCGCTTCGCATTGCCCGGCAACTGAACTCGCCGGATCGCACCTACAAAGCGCTGTTGTCGCTGGGCGCGGCCAAAGCAGCGTCCGGCGAGCAGGGCGCTGCGCGGGCATTATTCGATGAAGCGCTCGGGATCGCGGAGACGCTTCGGGCGCAATCGCCCGGCGAGGTTTCCGATCTGGGCCGGACATTTGCCAATTTCATTCCGCTGTATCAGGCTTCGGTGAAGAACCTGATCGATCTTCACCTCCCGGCCGAGGCGCTGCAGCGGGCCGAACAGGCCAAGGCGCGGGTGCTGATGGATATTCTTCTGCGCGGCGGAGTGGACGAGCGCAGCGTCATTACGGCCGCCGAAGCCGCGGAGCAGGACAAGCTTCGCAAACGGCTGGCGAACGCAAACGGGACGGTCGATTACCGCCAGTTTCGCCGCGCTCTATATGACAATCATCCGGAGCTTGCCGTGCAGTCGGGGGATTTCGAACCCGCCGGACTGGACCGGCTCTCCGCGCTGCTGCCCGACGCGAAAACCGCGCTGCTCGATTACTTCTTCGTGCCGTCGGGCGTGGCGCTGTTTGTGGTGAAGCAGTCCGGCGTCTCAACCTATTTCCTGCCCGATCCGAAGCACACGCTGGCCGCCGAAGCGCGCAGATTTCGCGAACAACTGGCGGACCGGGACCTCGACTACAGGAAGATGGCGGCGCAGTTGTTCAATCGGGTGCTGGCCCCCGCCATGGCCAGTTTGAATGGCGCAACGGAGTGGATCGTTTCGCCCGACGGCGCGCTGTGGGACATTCCGTTCGAAGCCCTTATCGATCCGGCCGGCCGTCATTTGATCGAGACGCGGGCGATCTCATTGACGCCTTCGCTCACCGCGGCGGTGGAGATTCAGAGCCGCAACAGGCATCCGGGAAGCGCGGGTCTGCGGCTGCTGGCGCTGGGCAATCCGCTGCCTTCCCCGGCCCCTTTGCCGGACGCGGCGCAGGAAGTGGAGCAGATCGGCGCTAATTTTCCGCGAGGATCGGCGTTGGTTCTGACGGGTGCGGCAGCGACGGCGGGAGATTTTAGGGACAAGGCGGCTTCGGCGCGGATCATCCATCTGGCCGCGCATGCCGGGTTGAATGATATCGACCCGCTTTCGTCATTCGTAAGTCTGGGAAGCGGCGGCAAGAGTTCCGGAGGCGACGGGATGGTCACCGCTCTGGACATCATGTCGCTTCACTTGCGCGCGGACATGGTGGTGCTTTCCGCCTGCGAAACAGCGCTGGGCAGCAGCGGACCGGGCGAGGGCATGATCGGGATGGGATGGGCGCTTTCCGCGGCGGGAGCGTCGTCTTCAGTTCTCGGGATGTGGAAGGTGGATTCGGCGGCTTCGCGGGAATTCATGACATCGTTTTACAAGAATCTGTCGCTTGGCGACGATTCGGTTTCGCGCTCCGCGGCATTGCGGCAAACCGGACTGCAGATGCTGCAATCGACAACCTATAAGCATCCGTTTTATTGGGCGGCGTTTACCCTTTGGGGAAACGGCCGTTCGCGATAATGCTCTATTCCGGAACGAAGGCCAGCAGGACGTTGCCTGGGACGCCGCCATTACGCGGATAGCCCGAGGTAATAAAGACCATACCGTTGACGACGACGGCGCCGGGACCGTCGATGGAGCCGCCGCGGGCTTTGACCTTGTTCACCGTTTCGAAGTCCCGCATGGTGTTGAAGTCCCACAGCAACTGACCGCTTTCGGCGGTGTGCGCCCTGATGTGCCCGTCGGTTGATGTCGAAAAAACGACGCCGGGAATTTCCGTTACCGCCCCGGGCTGAGACGGACTGCAGCCCAGCGGCGCGCCTTCGGGACAGTGCGGGGCATCGACGTGCCACTCCTGTTTGCCGTCGGCAACCCGCAGAGCAGTGAGGCCGCCGCCAGTATTGGGATCGCCGAGCGAGCGCCGGGCATCGGTCTGGCTGGGCTGGCGCAATCGCTTCAGGTCGGAGACAGACGCGAAGACGCGCTGGCCGTCGGTGGCCATGCCCCACTGCACGCCGCCGTTAGTGCTGCCGATTCCGACGCGCGTTTGCCAGATTATTTCTCCTTTTTTCGCCGGGTCCAGTCCCCAGACGATTCCGGACTTTTGACCGGCGAGAATCATTTCGCGACCATCCGGCGTATGGGTCAGAATCGGTGAGGAGCCGAAGTCGAAATCGGGTCCACAGGTTCCGCGGCCGCACGCGCCGCTGTACACATCCTCCGGCGTAATCTGGCGGGACCATTCGATTTTTCCCGTGGCCATATCGAGCGCGACGATGGCGTCGCTCTTGTCCGTCGCGGGCGGGGAGTAATTATCTCCGGTCGCGACGTAGATCAGTTTGCGTTTGATGTCGAGAGTCGGGGCGGACCAGACGCCCACGCCCGAAGGCCCGAAGTTCGGAGTGCCGCGCGCACTCTTGCCGTTCTCAACTGGCGCATCCGTCATGTATGTTTTCCAAAGCTGCTTGCCGTCGCTGATGCGGAGCGCGAGCACGCTGCCGCGGAAAGTGCAGCAGGCGTATTCGGGATCGCCCGCGCGCGTTTCTTCCCATGAGGCGACCGGCACGTAGACCGTTCCTTCATAGACAGCCGGGCCACCGGTGAGGCGTGTGGAGTCGTGTGTTTCCGCCTGCACCTTCCACAGAAGCTTGCCCGATTCTGCTTCGACCGCGTAGAACCAGCCCGTCATGTCGCCGAACAGCAGCGCGTGTTTGTTGCCGTCCGAAGCGCCCAGGGACGCCACCTGAATCGAGGAGCGCACCGGCCCATTGGCCTGAAACACCCATTGCAGGCAGCCGGAACTGGCGCGCATCGCGTGGATCAGACCGGCGGCGCTTCCGATGAACACCTGTCCGTCGATGACGGCTGGCGGAGCAAACGCCGTCACGTCGCCATCGAATCCGAACGCCCATTTCAGCTTGAGGCCGCGAACCTGGTCGAGGGTGAGTTTCGCGGCGGCGGCGGGTTGAAAGCGGGCGTTGTCACCGGCGGGGCTCCAGCCGTTCCAGGCGGTTGCGTTTTGGGCAGAGGAAAGCTTCACCGAGCGATCCGCACAGAAAGCTGACGCCGGAGGAGCACCCGCGTTGGCTGACGTCCCCAAATATGTTGCAACGGCCTGGCGGTCCTCGCCGCTCATGGTGAATGCGATGGCCATCATGGCGCCGGAATTGAGGGCGCGGAGGATGCGCGCGGAGGGCATCCTCTGCAGCGCGTCACGAGGGGGAATCCGGTCGTTGACCTGTTCGTGGCAGCCTCCGCAACGTTTCTTATAAACCTCTTCGCCGGACGGCGCTGCCAGTAAAGGAGCGGCCAGCAGGGCGAACGGAGCCACAAACGCGAGAAACCTCATGGGCCGCACAGTATCACAGCGCTCGGGTTCAGGGCAATGGCGGCGCCCGCAGATTGCGGGCTTCCCGCCAAATGATTCATTTGTCGTTCCCAATCGGATGTAGAATATTCCTCAGTGGAAATCGGCCCGCGAGGTGAATCTTCCTCGCCAATAACCGGTCTCCCAAGGGGTTGTGCGATGAACATCACAGGTCGTTTCGGGTTATCCGTCGCCGTGTTTGCGGTTTTCTGTGTACCGGCCTCAAGAGCGCAGTCAGGGGCAGGCGGTGTCACTTTTACTAAGGACGTCGCGCCGGTTCTCCAGCGCGCGTGCCAGAATTGCCACCATCCGAACAGCATCGCGCCGATGTCGCTGATGACCTATGACGAGGTCCGTCCGTGGGCGCGTTCCATTAAAGCGCGGATCACCATCGGCCCGCACGCCGGTGTGATGCCGCCGTGGTTCGTGGAAAAAGATATCGGTATTCAAAAGATCAAGGGCGATCCTTCGCTGAGCGAGCAGGAGATCGCCACGGTGGTGAAGTGGGTCAACAACGGCGCGCCGCAGGGCAATCCCGCGGACATGCCGAAGGCTCTGGTGTTCGACGATTCGGGCAAGTGGACGATCGGCGAACCGGACCTTGTGGTCCAGTCCAAAGAGATTACGGTACCGGCCACGGGCCCCGATCAGTGGGGCGATTTCGGCCAGATTCCAACGGGCGTCACGAAGGACCGCTATGTACAGGCCCTTGAGATTCGCGAGGTCAACGACGTTCCGAAGAATGTCGCGACCAAGACGGTGGGCGGACGCTTCGTGTTTCACCACATGACGTACACGAGCACCGTGCCGGGCGGCGGTGGCGGCGGAACCAGCTGGCCGATTCATGAGATCGGGCGCAATGCGGATTTGTTTCCCCCCGAAGCGGGCAGGCTGCTGGCGGCAGGATCGGTGCTAGCGCTGAGCGCAGGCCACGTGCATCCGAATGGCCGGGTCACGAAATCGCATCTCGAGTTCGGCTTCAAATTTTTCCCCGAGGGCTATCAGCCCATTTACAAGCGGGCGAGCCTCAGCCTCGGCAACGGCATCGATTTGGATGTGAAGCCGAATCAGGCGAATCAGGAAATTCACGCCTACGCGACCCTGCAGGAGAATACCAAGATCATTGCGTTTGAGCCGCACCTGCATGCTCCCGGCGTGCGCATGTGTCTCGAATCGATCTGGGGAATTAATGTCCAGACGCTGAGCTGCGTGGGTTACGACCACAACTGGGTCCACCAGTATGAATATGACGACGATGCCGCGCCGTTGCTGCCGAAGGGCGCGATTGTCCATCTTGTGGGATTCCTCGACACCACGGTTGCCAACAAAAATCCGGCCGATGAGCGCAACTGGGCGGGCGGCGGACGGCGCTCGATCGCCAACATGTTTATCGATCTGGGGTATTCGGTGGCGCTCACCGATGAGCAGTTCCAGGCGGAGATGGCGAAGCGGCGGGCGAAGATGAAGAGCCGGAATGCATTCGATATCGGCTGTCCGTTGTGCTGGGCTCCGGCGCTGACCCCGGCGCCGCGTGTGTCGGCAGGCGGAGCCGGGGGTCAATGAGAATAGCCGCGATTGCCTTGATCGGCTGCAGTTTACTTCTGCTGCAGCCTGCATCTGCCCAGATGCGTTTCACGTATTCGAAGGGGCAGAGTCTCGAACCGGCGTATGAGGGCTGGATGCCCAATCCGGATGGTTCGTCCACTTTGTACTTCGGCTACATGAACCCGAACTGGGAGGAACAGCTGGATGTTCCTGTCGGTCCGGATAACAAGTTCGAGCCGGGCAATCCGGACCAGGGTCAGCCGACGCATTTCTATCCACGGCGGAATCCGTTCCTGTTCACGATTCATGTGCCGAAGGATTTCGGCGAGAAGGAAATCATCTGGACGCTGACCAGCCACGGGAAGACGCGAAAGGCTTATGCCTCGCTGAAGAGCGATTATCAAATTGACAAGCAGGTGATTTCGACTGAGATCGGCGGTGACGGCGGCAGTCTGCGGGATGAGTTGCGGTACAACATTCCGCCCGAACTGGAGATCCAGGGCGAGACGCGGAAGACGGTTCGGGTTGGCGAGTCGCTGTCGCTGGTGGCGCTGGCTGGCGATCCGGATAATCTGCCCGCGCGCCGCGATGGAAAGCCGCAGCCGAGGCATCCGGGGCAGCCGATCAGTGAAGAGGATTTGAAGAAACCGGCGCCGGCGCGGGCCAGCGCGAGGGCAGGGGCGCAGACCCCCGCGGGCTACAGGCCGCCCTCTTCGGTGGTGGTGGCGGACGGACCGGGTTTGTGGGTCACCTGGATCGTATATCGGGGGAAGGCCGAGACGGTTTCGTTCAGTCCGGAACTGATGAAGGCGTGGATGGACTCGCGGGAGTATGCGAATTCGGCATGGTCGCCGCCGTACGTGATTCCGGAACCGCCAGCGGATGGCAAGTGGGTGACGTCCGCGACGTTCCAGGAGCCGGGAGTTTATACGCTGCGGGCGGTGGCTTCAGACGGGTCTTTGTTTACTTTCGCGGATATGATCGTTACAGTCACAAAGTAGGTTTCGGCGTATCGAAATTGTGCCAACAGTATTGCGATCCGGCCCGTATCGCGTGTATTTTACAGCCATGAGACAAACGAACTGGCGGACGTACATGTGGACCGTGATGATCAGTCCGCGAAATTCTGGTTGCAGCCCGTCACTTTAGCTCTAAATCTGGGGTTCAGTCCTGTAGAGCTCCGGCGTATCCAGCAGATTCTGCGGGATAATGAGACTAGCCTTGTGGAGACATGGAATGCGAGATTCGGAGGTCAGGCCGGGTGAGCGAGTCAAGAATGTCCACTTCGCTGAGGACACGCTGGCAGTCGATCTACTCGATGGCCGCACCATCGTTGTTCCTCTCGTGTGGTTTCCGCGGCTCCTTGACGCAACATCCGAGCAGCGCCTGAATTGGCGGATTAGCGGCGGCGGCTATGGCATCCACTGGCCCACCTCGATGAGGATTTGAGCACTGCGGGTCTCCTGCGCGGTGCGCCTGCGGCCGCGGAAATGGTCCGAACTCTGGCTTAATCACAGTATGAAGCACAGCACAATTTCGGATTTGCTGCACCTCGTTCGGTAACCCGCAGACCATACCTATCCAATCAGTTCGTCTGGATCATCCCGCTGGTGTTGCGCTTCGGCACTGCTCCTACGGGGATGCGCGCGATCACCTTCATAGTCTTCACATCGATCACGTCGGTGGTGTCGGTTCCGGCGCAGCCTACGTACATATTCTTTCCGTCCGGCGGGATCGTCAGCCATTCCGGATGCGAACCCACCTGGACAACTTTGAGTAACTTCAGATCCGGGAATGAGTAGGCCGCGACGTAGTCGTAATACTTACTGGTTGTCCAGAGCGTCTTGCCGTCCTTCGTCATAACAAGGCCGTGCGCAGGCGCGCCCTGAATGCCGTCGATCTCGCGATCCTGACCGGGGACATCGGGCTGCTCGACGCGGCGGATTTCCTTGTGTGTAACGAAGTCCGCGATAACGAAGCCGTGGAAATTGGAGAGCTGATAGATCATTTCCTTCGTCGATCCATCGGGGTTCGTGGTGAAAATCATCGGCCGGATGCCGCTCGTCTCTTTAAAAGACCACGCCACCGTGTCGGTCGCGGTATCGATCGCGGTAATCACGCCGGTCGCAACGGAGCCCGAGACGGCGTATTTGCTGTCTGGGGTGGTGAAGACGTTGTGAATTGCGCCCTGCACCGGGATCGACTTGACGTTCGTGAGCGTAGTGGCATCGATTACGTCCACGGCACCCGGCTGCTGGGCGATTCCTACGTAAATCTTTTTTCCGTCTTTGGTGACGGCGAGGTTATTCGGACGGCCGCTGAGCGGCACCTTCTTAATGACTTTGAGGGTTTTGCTGTCGACAGCATCGACGGTCTTCGCGGCTTCTTCGGTTACGTAGATGCGCGTGCCGTCGGGCGAGAGAACCGTCCCGTGGGGAACCTCGATGCCTTCGATCGTGCCGACCACTTTGTTGGTGGCCGGGTCGATGACATGGACGTTATCTCCGGCGGAGTTGGTTTGCACTACGCGGGCTTTCATCGCGCCGAAAACGGGCAATACGACGCCCAAGGCGCCGACTAACAGATATTTTCCAGTCATTGAGCTTTTTCTCCCTGAACCCATGCTGCGATTGTTTTCCATTCCGCGTTGTCGCGGTTTGCCCAGAACTTGCCGCCCGTATGCGTCGGATCGCCGCCCTCCTTCGTCGCCAACGGATGGAGCAGCAGGCGGCTGGTGGCGGGATCGCCGGGTGTGACCAGCTTCGAGACAACTTCAAAATTCGCGTGCGACTGTTCGTCGGTCCACGATGCGCCTTCCTTAAGCGGCTGGAGGCGCATGCGGGATGCCATCCGGGTATGGCAACTGAAGCAGGCGTTGCCGGAACCTTCGTTGGCCGCGCGTTCTTTAACAAATATGGGCTGGACGTTTTTCACGTAATAGTTATAGTCGAGTTTGGCAGCCGAAGGGGCCATCGCTGAGGCCGGTTTTCCGGTGTTTACCCAAGCGGCCAGAACCTGCCATTCCGGATCGCTCTGCGACTTGAAGTGCTTCCCGCCGGCATGAAACGGGTCGCCGCCAGCTTCCTTCGCGAGCGGGTGCATCAGCATGCGGCTGGCAGTCGGATCACCGGGCACCACGAAGTTCTTCCACGCATTGAAATTTTTCTGCGACTGCTCCTCATTCCACATCGCCGCGCCCGGGGTGAGTTCCTGCAGACGCGGCGCCTGATTGTCATGGCATTCCACGCAGCGGGCATGCCCGGGACGCTTGTTCAGAAAGATCGGCTGCACCTTATCGCGGAAGAATTCGTAACTGACTCCCGGGGCGGGCGCCTGCGCAAACATAGAACCCGATACAGTCAACAGCAGAGACAGGGACCACATAGTCTTCATTCGTTTCTTATTCCTCGACGGTTACTGTCACATCCAGGGGCGTAACCAGAACCCCATCGTCCGCATAGGCCCGCAGTGTGTATTTGCCTGGCTTGTCAAACTTTACTTTCGTTGCCGCTTTTCCGTCCGAAACTTTCACACGCATGGGATCGAAAGTAACCTGTCCGGGCCCGGCGCGATAGACCACCCACGTAACCCCCAGCGTGACGCCCGGATCAAGCTTCACAACCGCCTGTGTCAGAGGATTCTCCCGCTGCGGACCGCCCGAACGGTCGGGACCCGTCGCCACAACCGCGCCGTCTGAATCGCGAATGGTCGCCGGGGCCGTAGCCGGCGCTTTGCGCGCGCGGGGTTTCGGATGCCCGTCATCGCTCACCTGAACCGTAAGAGCCAGGGCCTCCCCAGCCTTAACGGTTTGGACCGCCGAGCCCACCATCTCGATCGTCGGCGCCTGATTCGGTTCCTCGGGAAAATTCAAATCCCCGGGGCCGCCGCGATTCTCCTGATAGACCAGGTTGCCGATTTCATCGAACGGCTTGAGCGACGCGAAAGCTTTTTCGGTGTGGCCCGCGGACGTGAGGGTCCAGACAAGGTCCTTGTCGCCCCAGTCCTTCGGAACGTTCACTTTGAACACGAATTGCTGGCGGCGGCGATAGAAGTGCGCCGGTTGCCCCTGATCCGCGGGACCGGGCTCCAGCTTATTGTTCGGCCCGACCGGAATGTCCATCTGCTCTTCGTAGTTCCGGTTCATATACCCGAACACGAAGTTGAAAGAACCGTCGGCGTTACGCTCCCATCCCTCGAACACCGGCACTACGTTTTGACCGGAGGCGTAGCGGGTTTGCGCAAAGGACGGGACGGCCAAAGCCGCCAGCAGAATCAGAGAAGCCGCCGGAAATTTCATGGAGGGTTAGCGCGCGCTCCTGAGGCTGGCCGCTTTCGCGCGCCGCGCCGCCGTTTCCGCTTTGAACTCCTCGTCGGTGAGGTAGTAGAAATTCAGCCAGGCGCGCGACATGTCTTCCGTGGTCCGGTTGCCGAAGCCTACCCAGTTCCGCGGATCGGGATTGAAGGGATTGGCGGCCGAATTATCGTGCCAGGTGATTGTATGCAGAATGGTACCTGCCGGCAGCAGCGGCGTGACATCGTCGGCGTAGCTGTAGGCGATCTGCCAGCCGAAGTTATACCGGTTCACGCAATTTAACTGCTCCACCACCATGTTGGGATAGATCGCTTCGAGGCACTGGGCCTTGCCGCGATTGTGCATGTGCGGCTGATAGCCGGTGAGCCGCGCGGGCCGGTCCAGCTTGAAATAAGCGTCGGAGCGCACGTTGTCGGCACCCGCGGGAATGTCGAGATCGTCGTTGTTCGGGGCCAGCACGGTATTCATCACATGCTTCGGAACATAGCCCTTGGGATAGAACACGAAGGCGACTTCGCTGCGGTCGCCGATCACTTCGCCGACCGCGTGATAGTGCATGTTGAATCGGATCTTTGCCCCGGCCTTCATTAATTTGCCCGAGTCTTCCGGATAGATATCGCCGTACTTGCCGACCGCATATTCATTGAGCGTCCCCGGCGCGGAGGATCCGTCGTCATAGAAGATGCTGGTGACCGCATGATGCACCACGCGTATCCCGCCGCCGGATGAAGGCTTCGTTTCCACGGCCTTGATGTAGCGGTCTTCCGTCAGTCCGGAATCGGCGACGAAGTTTCCCCACCAGTCGGACGAGGCCGGCTTCACCATGTATTCGACAGGCATTTTGACGATGAGATCGGGCTTTCCGATATGCCACTTGTCGAGATCCTCAAAGTGGCGCGCGGGGGGCAGGTCGGCGGGGTTGCCTTCGGGCGCACCTGCATCCACCCACGCTGTAATCGTCGCGATCTGAGCCGCGGAGAGCGAAACATCATCCTTGAAACTGCGGATCCCGATGTTCTTGTCCATGAACCACGGGGGCATGTTGCGCAGCGACACCTGCTGTTTAATGGAGCGGGCCCACGGCCGCGCATCCTTGTATGTCAGGAGGGACATCGGAGCAATGTTGCCGGGCCGGTGGCAGTTCTGGCAGGATTCCTGGAGGATGGGAGCGATGTCTTTGTTGAAGGTGATCTGGCGAGCCGCTTGGCTGCGGGCGCTGTTCAATGCGCCGCCCAGCGCGAAAAGTGCGACGAGAAATAATGCGGAACTTCCGCGGCGCGACGCAATACGGGAAAGACTCATGCCTGCCAGACTCCTTTACCTGCTGGAAGTGATTGTATTCCAATCCGGGCCGCCGCGGAGGCACGGATTCAGGCAGGGCTGGCTGCAGCAGCCTAGCGACCGATCCTGGGGAGCAGGCCTTTTTCCACCAGAACGGGCGGACGGCGGAACTTCGTCGTCTGTTCGTATGCAAAAGCAAAGCCCAGCAGGTCGCCGTCTTTCCACCGGGCGGCCGAGATTTCGAGGCCGAACGGCAGTCCGGACGGATAAAAGCCGCCTGGCACCACGACCGCCGGAACCCCGATTTTATTGACCCAACCGGTGGCGCTGTGCGGTCCGCCAGTGATTTGCCCGTTCTGCGGCATGGTTTCGTCCGGAGGCGGCATTTGGGTCGCCGGATAAACGAACCCGTCGAGGTGAAAACGCTCCATCGCCTCGGTGTAGAGCGCCAGCGCTTCCCGCTGCGGCTTGAAAAAATTCTCCTCGGCATGGGAGTCGGTTGCAAGTGCTACCTGCGGGACTGGGGTTTGATCAGGCCCGCCGCCGCCTCGCCCGGGACCGCGGTCGGAGGCGGGCCGCGGCAATCCGGTGATGTTCGTGGGGACGGGCGATCCGATCGATTTCTCGTACTCGGCGACGGAATGATACTCCGGCGGCCCATAGTTCTTGAGAAAGCTGTTCGTCCCGTCCAGACGATAGGGGCGCGTGTTTACTTTGTTCACGGCTTCCTGGAAAGCGGCGGGCAGCAGCGTGTCGTCCATTACAACCGTCGCGCCCGCGGCGCGCAGCGCTTCAATCGCTTTCATAAAGGCCGCGCGAGTGTCCGGCTGCAGGGCGTTCCGTGCGGTCGGGGGCTGGTTCATCACGATGAAAGCAGGAACTCCGAACCGTTTGCCTTTGAGCGCATCCTTGTTGAGGTACCGGGTGTAAGGACCGGGCTGCGCCCGGGCGGCTGAGCCCTGCGTGCGGAAGTCAGCCGGATCTTCACCCGCCATGACGTCCAGCCCGATGGCGGCATCGGTTACGGTGCGGGCAATCGGACCGGTGTTGTCGAGAAGCCAGTCGAGGGGCGCGATGCCGGCGATGCTCACGAGGCCGCGCGTCGGCAGCACGCCGACCAGGGCGCTGGTGGCGGCCGGCATCCGGATGGAATTCGCCGTGTCGGTCCCTGTGCCGAACACGGTGAAGTTGGAGGTCACCGAGGTCACGGTTCCGCCCGAAGATCCGCCGGGACTGTACCGGACATCGTAGGCGTTGCCGGTGCGCCCGAAGGAAGTACTCCGGCTGGTATCGCTGGCGGCGAAATCCGGCATGTTGGTCTGCCCAAGGATCACGGCTCCGGCGGCCTTCAGTTTCGCGGCCACGGTGGCGTCTTTCGGGGCGATCAGTTCGTGGCCATGGATGACGAAGCCCGCCCAGCCGTCGGTGGTTATCTTGCCCTGAATGCTGGTATTGGCCTTAATCACGATCGGCACGCCCCAGAGCGGTGGCCTCTTCAGTTTGCCTGTCTTCGCTTCTTCGTCTTCGCGCGCGGCTGTCTCCCGGGCGCCTTTGAAATTGGGGGATTCCACGGCCAGATAGATGCCGTCATATTTCTCAATGCGGGCGATATACCAGTCGACCACCTGCCGGACTGTATAGCGATGCGTTTCGTAATAGTGCTGCAGTTGCGGAATGCTGACTTCGGTCAGATCGCGATCGATCCTGGAGGCCGTCTGGCCGGGGAGAAGAGACGTGCCCGCCGACGCAGCCAGCAGCACCAGTAATGAACGGTTGAGGATGGCCATCTATTTCTTGAAGATCGCCTTCGCGATCATCCCGTGGACGCCTTTCTTGCCGTCCACCAGCTGGGTGATTGCAAAGTCCGCCGCAATGCTGGAAAGCACATATGCCTCGTCGCGGGTCAGACCGCGCGTGCTGACCAGGAAATCCAGCATCTCGTGAACCGCGATTGTGGTGGCGACGGTCAGGTCTTCATCGGTGCCCATCACGATGTAATGGGTGGGCGTTTCGGCGCGCGGCCAGTTCAGATGAAGATCTTTCCGAACCATGAAGCGGAACGTTCCCACCAGCGGAGTTTCCATGGCGGTGATATCGACTTCGCCGTCGCCTTGCCCGGCGTGTCCGTCGCCAACCTGGAACAGCGCGCCCCTGACATGCACCGGGATATATAAGGTGGTGCCCGCAACCAGATTCCGGTTGTCGAGGTTCCCCGCGTGGATTCCCGGCGGAGCGCTGCTGATCTTGCCATCTGCGGGCGGCGGCGCGACTCCCATGCTCCCGAAGAAAGGATGCAGCGGGATCTCAATCTGGGGCGAAAACAGCCCCATCAAACGTTCCCGATCGAGCGGGATGATGCGCCCGTAGCTTTGTTTGAAATCCTCCTTCAGGAAACCGGACGTCGGGCTGAAGTTATTGTGCGCCCACGGCACAGGCATGGTGATTTTATCGATATGCAGTTCGAGAACGTCGCCGGGCTCGGCTCCCTCTACAAAAATGGGACCCGTCAGAATGTGACCGCCGGGACCGCGCGGCAGCGTCTTGTCCGCCATTGCCTGCGTAATGGCCCGCAGCGAAGCCGGAATCTGATCGGCCGGAACTTTGAGACGCTCGAGCGCCGCGACACTGGCGGTGCCTACCGTTTCAATCGTTACGGTGTCGCCGGATTTGATGGTGAGAACCGGTTGGTTTTCAGACCAGTAATTTCCGACAACTACCGTCTGAGGCGTTGCGGCCAGTTGAAACTGCGCGGCGAAGCCTGGCGCGGCCAGCAGCAGAAAACCATAGACGATGCGAGAAGTCATGGAGCCTCCGTGAAAGTATGGAAACCCGACGTGGTGGGTCGCGGCCTGGCGAAAAAGTCAGGGTACCATCTCCGCTGTTCGGAACCTGCACTGCTCAGCGTTTCCGGTAAAACGACACCCCTTCCACCGAACAGCGCTCGAATGAATCCGTGATGTTCAGCGTGGTTTCCGCGGCGCCCAGGAGGAGGAAGCCGCCGGGGTTCAGCGCATTTTCCATTTCGCGAAAGATTCGCTTCTTGGTTTCTACATCGAAATAGATCAGAACGTTACGGCAGAGAATAAAGTCGAACCGGCCGATCGAGCTCATCTTCGCGCGCAGATCGAACGGTTGGAAACGGACGAGGCGGCGGAGTTCATCTTTGATCTGCCACTCGGCCTTGTCACGCTGGAAATACTTCACCAGCTGCTGCGCCGGAAGACCACGGCCGACTTCGGTCTGAGAATAGCGTCCGGACTTTGCCTGATCCAGAACTTTATCCGAGATATCGGTGGCCAGAATATCAATGTCGCTCCCTTTGATCCCCATGTCGAGAAGCATCATCGCCAGGCTGTACGCCTCCTGGCCGGAGGAGGCCGCGGCCGACCAGAAGGTGAGCCGGCCCGTAGTCCGCGACTCACGGAGTCTTGGAATCAGCGTCTGCCGCATGGCTTTGAAGGGCAGGGCGTCGCGAAAAAAGAGCGTTTCGTTCGTGGTCATCGCGTCGCGGACATCCTGAAAGACGCGGCCCGAACCGGAAGCGCGGAGGAGCGCACAAAGATCGTTAAGGGTCTTCAGTTCTTCGCGCCGCACGATGGGGAGAAGGCGCGCTTCGAGCAGATAGTGCTTGTTGCCGTCCAGAACAATACCCGAGGTCCGGTAAACATGTTCCTGGAGAAAGGCGTAGTTGTCCTGCGAAATCGCTGTCGTGCCTGTATCGGTGGCTGCCATCTGTGGCCCCTATCGTCTTTTTTTCAGATTTGCCTTAGGATCGCCGGAACCACCGACTTCAGATCCACTACGTCGTCGGCAAGACCTGCGCGCGCCACGGCGCCGGGCATGCCCCAGACGACGCTGGATGCTTCGTCCTGCGCGATAACCCAGGCGCCTTCTTTGCGCAGCCTCTCGACACCGAGCCGCCCGTCTTGCCCCATTCCGGTGAGAACAACAGCGATGACTGCACCGCCATAGAGATCGGCGACGGAGCGGAACAGAACATCGACCGCGGGGCGGCAGAAGTTTTCCGGAGCGGACTGGTCGAGCAGTATTCGCTTCTGGGCGCCGTTCTTCACCGTCCGCATATGGAAATCGCCGGGCGCGATGTAGATGGTCCCGCCCTCAATGGACATTCCATCGGTGGCTTCCCTGATGCGCAGCTTTGTCAGCGTTTGCAAACGTTCGGCGAGGAGACGGGTGAAGATGGGCGGCATGTGCTGAACGATGAAGACCGGCAAATCGAAATTTTCAGGGATCGCGGGAATCAGTTCCGCGAGCGCCGTGGGGCCGCCGGTGGAAACTCCGATTGCCAGCGCCTGCCTGGCAAGACGGGGTAATCTCGCGCCGCTGGCGGGGATTGCCGCCGGGCGCACGGCGATCGGCGAACTTACGCGCGGCGGCGGCGCGGGGACTGGCGGCGTCACGCGTCTTCCGCGGTGGAAGAACTGCCGTACTTTGGGCACCAGGTCAGCCCGCAAGCGCGCCATCGAGACGTCCAGCGAGCCCACATTGGCGGCCTTGGTCACATAGTCGTTTGCTCCGAGCGACAGGGCCTCGATGGTGATTGCCGCGCCACGCTCGGAAAGCGTACTGAACATGATGACGACAAGCTGGGGATAGAGGACGCGGATCTGGCGCAGCGTGGCGAGGCCGTCCATCTCGGGCATCTCGATGTCGAGAGTTACGACATCGGGCTTGAGCAGCGGGATCACCTTCAGCGCGATCTGGCCGTTGGCGGCGCTGCCGACGACTTCGACATCGGGATCCTCCGCCAGCGCATAAGTCACGAGACGCCGGATTACGACGGAGTCGTCAACTACGAGAACCCGGATCCGGTCTTTTTCGGACAGCGTTTTCCCGGCTGGCCCGATCAATTGCTCTCCCCTTCGAAAAGTCCGAGAAGGAGCAGTTTCTCGGCAATCATCTCGGGCGTGAACGGCTTCATGATGTAATCGTTCGCCCCCGCTTCCAGCGCGGCGACGATGTGATCGACTTCCGTCTCACAGGTCACCATGATGAGCGTCAGGCCGGAGAACCGCGAATCGGCCCGAACCGCTTTGACGAAATCGAGACCGGTCATCACGGGCATGTTCCAGTCAACCAGGGCGACCGAAATGGACGGGGCCTGGTCGAGGGCTTTTAGCGCCTCTTTGCCGTTGGCGGCCTGACTCACCTCATAGCCGAGGTCGGTAAGGTTAGCCGATAAAAGAAGGCGGATTACTTTTGCGTCGTCAACTATCAATGCTTTCGGCATCGTTACCTCTCTTCAAATAGGAGCAGCTTTTCAGATATGACGAGCGGGACGGGGGCGAATTGCCCCCGTCCGGTACTCATCAATCCGCGGGTCTCCGGCGGGTGGATCGGCTCTTAGACCTTGAACTTCGACATCAGGGTCTGGAGCAGACTTGCCATTTCGCTGAGCGATGCGGCGGCCTTCTGGGTATCGCTGGCGCCGCTGGTGGTATCCTGCGCGGCGGTGGCGACGCCTGTGATGTTGCGGGCGATCTCGTTGGTTCCGCGGGCAGCTTCGGCCACGTTCCGGCCGATCTCGTTGGTGGTTGCGGTCTGTTCCTCCACGGCCGAAGCGATGGTGTTGGAAAGATCGTTGATCTGGTTGATGATTGCGCTTACCTCCCCGATCGCATTCACGGCCGCTTTGCTGTCGCCCTGAATGGCTTCGATCTTCTGGCCGATTTCCTCGGTTGCCTTGGCGGTCGCCTTCGCCAGTTCTTTCACTTCATTGGCGACCACCGCGAATCCCTTGCCGGCTTCACCGGCGCGGGCGGCTTCGATGGTGGCGTTGAGCGCAAGCAGATTGGTCTGCTGCGCGATGGAGGTAATCACCTTGATGACCTTGCCGATTTCGATGCTGGAATCGCCGAGCCGGGCAATCGTCTGGTTGGTGGAGTTCGCCACCCCGACAGCGCTGCGGGCCACTTTGGCCGATTCATTAGCGCTCTTGGCAATTTCCCGGATGGAAGCGAGCATCTCCTCGCTGCTGGCGGCCACGACGCTGACGTTCTTGGAAACTTCTTCGCTGGCGGCGCTGACCACAGTCGCCTGCGTCGCCGTTTCCTCGGCGTTCCCTGCCAGTTGCTGGCTGATGGCGGTCAGTTCTTCCGAAGCCGAGCCGACCGACTGAGCGCTTTGGCCAATCTTGAGCAGGCTGCCGCGCAATTCCCTGAAGAAACCGGCAAGCCCTTCACCGACCTGTCCGATCGGATCCGTGCCGCTGACTTTGATTTCATTCGTGAGATCGCCCTGCGCGGCTGTCTGCACGACATTGAGGATCTGGGCAACCTTGGCCCGCAAATCGATTCCCGCGTTCACCGTCTCGGTTACGTCGGTGGCGAATTTCACCACTTTGAACGGCTTCTTGTTGAGATCGAAGATCGGATTATAGGAGGCCTGTATCCACACTTCGTTTCCGCCCTTGCCGATGCGTTTGTATTCCGCCGCCTGGTATTCGCCCCGGTTCAGAGCCGCCCAAAACTCCCGGTATTGCGGGCTCGCGCGGAACACCTCGTCCACGAAAATGCTGTGATGACGCCCCTTCACTTCATCAAGCGTGTAACCGAGAACCTTAAGGAAGTTGTCGTTCGCGGTCTGGATCGTTCCATCCATGTGGAACTCAATCACGGCCTGGGACTTGTTGATGGCCGCGATCTGCCCGGAATAATCCGCGTTCTTTAACTTCTGCTGGGTGACATCGGTGGCGAACTTCACGACCTTGAACGGCTTGGCGTTCAGATCCAGAATCGGATTATAGGAGGCCTGTATCCACACTTCTTTTCCGCCTTTGCCGATGCGTTTGTATTCCGCCGCCTGATATTCGCCCCGGTTGAGCGCTGCCCAGAAAGCGCGGTATTCCGGACTCGCCTTGAAGGATTCTTCGACGAACATGCTGTGATGGCGGCCTTTGACTTCGTCGAGCGTGTAACCGAGGACGTTCAGAAATCCGTCGTTCGCCGTCAGGACCGTGCCGTCCATCTGGAATTCGATAACCGCCTGGGACTTGTTGATGGCCGCGATCTGCCCGGAGTAATCCGCGTTCTTCAATTTCTGCTCGGTGACGTCGGTTGCGAATTTGACCACCTTTACGGGTTTTCCATGCACATCGAGGATCGGGTTGTAGGACGCCTGAATCCATATCTCTTTGCCGCCCTTGCCGATGCGTTTGTATTCCGCCGCCTGGTATTCGCCGCGGTTCAGCCCCGCCCAGAATTCCCGGTATTGAGGGCTTTGCCGGAAGGATTCCTCCACAAACATGCTGTGATGTCTGCCCTTGATTTCGTCGAGCGTATATCCGAGCACGTGCAGGAAGTTGTCGTTCGCGGTAATGACCGTACCATCCATCTGGAACTCGATGATGGCCTGGGATTTGCCGATAGCGGCGACTGTGGCTTCAAGTTCCTGTTTGTCCGATGTTTTGGCAACCCGCAGCGGGCTGAGCCCGGGTTCGTTTATGATGGCGGCGCTTCTCGATTTTCTGTTTGACATTCTGTTCCCTCTCTTCAGTTCTCGTTTCGTATGGTTCCGATTTAAGCGGCCCGATCCGTCACCGGCATGTTCACCGATCGAATTCGACGATTCTTTCGGGATTGAGGATCATCAGGAGGTTTTCGGGCAGCTTGCAGACCCTCGTAATGATTTGCTTGACTTCAGTTCCCAGCGTGGTCGGGACCGGCTCGAAGCGGTCGTCCGGGGCTTCGATGACGTCCCCGATGTGATCCACCAGAAGGCTTACCAGGGCGCCCGCCACCCTCGTGATGACGTTGATGCTCTGCGATTCGTCCTCAAGCGGTTTCATTTTGAGAAGACGGCGCATGTCGATGGTCGACACGATGTTTCCGCGAAGGTTAATCAACCCGCGCACCACACCCGGCGCCAGCGGCACGTGCGTGATCTCCTGCTGCCGGACTACTTCCTGAACGTCCAGAACAGCGACGCCGTACAGGTCCTTGCCAAGGTAAAAAGTGCAAAATTGCATGTTCGTCTATGCCGCCATTCTTGCCAGTTCTTTGATATCGAGCAGATCGGTGACCCGCTGCTGGACCACGGCGCTCCCCAGAATTCCGCGCTGCCCTTCGCGGATTTCAATCTGAATGCGCTCGTCCACGATGTCTTCGATGGCATCGACGACGACGCCCAGATTGTTGCTCTCGAGGGCGCATACGACCAGGGACAGAAGGCGTCCACTGTCCTCAGCCGCAGCCGATGAGTCTTCCTCCCGGATGCCCAGCATCGAAGCCAGCCGCACCACCGTCATGATTCGGCCGCGGTATTGAATGACATCGAGCTTTCCGGCGTGTTCGAGCTTCGCGGCGGGAATTTCCTCCAGACGCGCGATGCAGGAAACCGGTATGGCGATGCGGTTGGCTCCGACGCGGGCCACCAGGAGGGATTGCGTGTCGCTCTGCGCGTAGGCGTTCCTTGCGGCGGCATCCCGGTCCCCGGCCCCGTGCCGGGAACCTTCCTCAAGCAGCATGGCGCGGCGTGCCAGCCCCAGAACGTCCAGAATGAGCGCTACCCTGCCGTCGCCCATGATGGTCGCGCCGGCATAGACGCTCAGACCTTTCATTTCCTTGCCGAGCGGCTTGACCACAATTTCTTCGGTATCGTTGATGCCGTCGACTACCAGTCCAAATTGCCGGCCTTCCGCCTGGAGAACCACCAGAAACATCGCTTCATCCTGCCGGCGGCGAGCGGTAAGTTCCAGCTCCTTCGCCAGATCCACGAGTGGCAGGAGATTGCCGCGCAGCCGGTAGACAGGAGCGTCATGGATGTGTTCAACGGAGTTTTCCACCTGATCGCCCTCGATGCGGACCAGCTCCACCAGGCTGGCTGCCGGAATCGCATAACGGTCGGCGCCGCAGGTTACAACGAGAGCGGGAATGATCGCGAGGGTGAGCGGAATCTTGATACGGATTGTCGTGCCCTGTCCGGGCTCGCTGTGGAGATCGACGTTACCGCCGATTTTTTCGATATTGGTGCGGACGACATCCATTCCAACGCCGCGGCCCGACACGTTCGTCACCTCTTCGGCGGTGGAGACGCCCGGCAGAAATACGAGCGCCAGCATTTCCCGCTGACTCATGCGGGCGCCCTGTTCCTGCGTGATCACGCCCCGCTGAATCGCCTTCTGCAGCACCCGCCCGGCGTCAATGCCGTGTCCATCGTCGGAGATTTAGATGTTGACCTGCCCGCCTTCATGGAAGGCCCGCAGACTCAGCCTGCCCTGAGCGGTCTTGCCGCTGGCAACCCGCTCCTCGGGGTGCTCGATCCCGTGGTCGATCGAGTTCCTGATGATGTGGGTCATGGGATCTTTGATCGCCTCGATGATGGTGCGGTCGAGTTCGGTCTCGTTCCCTTCCATCGCCAGGGCAACGTCTTTCCCCAGTTCATGACACAGGTCGCGGATGATACGCGGGAACTTCGACCAGACATTCCCGATGGGCTGCATGCGCGTCTTCATCACGCTTTGCTGCAGTTCGCTGGTGATCAGATTGACTCTCTGGACGGCGGCAACGTGGGATGGGTCCGCGTCCTGACCGGTGCTCTGCACGATCTGATTACGGGCCAGAACCAGTTCGCCCACCAGATTCATCAGACGGTCGATTTGACTCACATCCACACGGATGGCGCTGTCTGAAGCGGCGGCTCTCGGAGCGGCCGACCCGGACGATTGCGTTTCTCCAGTGTCCTCTTTGTGAATTGCAACTTTATGAATTGCATCTTTGTGGAGGGCATCGTCTTTCCGGACCGGCTCGTTCTTGGATATTGCGAGCGGCTGCGGCTGAGCGGCGGGCGGGTCCGCTGCCGTCTCGGGTATTTTGACGTCGTCCTCGAAAAAGCCGAAAGCAGGCTTTTCGGCCGCCTCCCCGGTGAGGCCCGCGTGCAGTGCCTTGATGTCGCTGACCAGCTGGGAGTGGTCTTCGGAGCCTTCATCTCCGTCCTGTCCGATGGAGCGCATCATCTCGCGAAGGGCGTCGGAATAGCGCAGCAGACTGGAGAATGTGCGGGAGTCCGGCTTCAGACCGCCGTCACGGAGGACGGCCAGCAGACTTTCCCCCGCGTGGGCCACGGACTCGACCTTTCCGAATCCGATACACCCGCTGGAGCCTTTGATTGTGTGAATGATGCGGAACGCGTTGTTCCAGGTGTCTGCCGTCTGGCCGCCGGCTTCGAGAGTCAGGATTTCATGATCGAAAGCGTCGAGACCTTCGAGGCTTTCAACCACCAGTTCATTAATCAGCTGTTTCTGCAGGTCTTCTTTTATTGCCATTTATGATTGCGCCTTATCGTGCAAAGATCGTCGCGACAACACCCAGAAGCTGGTCCTGTTGGAACGGTTTCACCAGCCAGCCGGTCGCCCCCGCCTGCTTGCCTTTCGCCTTCATGGCCGGATCGGATTCGGTTGTGAGAAGGAGGATCGGCGTCGACCTGTGACGATCGAGCGCCCGAAGCTGCCGGGTCAGCTCGATCCCGTCCATGCGCGGCATATTAATGTCGCTGATCACGAGATCCACCCCTCTCGACTTCAGTTGGTTCAGAGCTTCCATGCCGTCGCGGGCCTCGATCACCTCGTGGCCGGCACTGCGCAGCGTGAAAGAAATCATGCGCCGGATAGTGGACGCATCGTCGACAGTGATGACTGTCTTGCCCATAAACTCCTTCTCTCCAAATCTGTCCCGCCGACGCGCGAGTTCGGCCCGCTTTCGACGCCGAAGTCATTTAGTCGTCCGCGGCCGCGCGATTCTCAAAACAATTCGACGCTTCCCTCAACAACCGGCGGCGCCGGGAACATTTCCGCGTCTCCCCCGGAATCCGGCCGGAGAGCCCTCGCGTGCGCCGCATGCTCCGCGGCCGCGGTGTAGGCCCGCGTGTGCTGTAACAGCCCGGAACCGCGGGCGTGGCCGTCCAGCCTTACCGAGAGGGAATCGGAAAAACGCAACAACTCGCCGCGAGCCTCGGCGACCACGGACAGCGCAGCCGAAGGCATATCGAGAGACGCGGACAGGCCGCGGGATTCCGTCTGAACGCTGGTAATCAGCTCACCCACTCGCTTGAGTTCAGCCAGCATCCGGTTTCGAAAGCCGTGGAGTCTCGCTTCGTGTTCAGCGCCGTCTTCACGCAAGAACCGGAGGAATTCCAGACTTCGAAAGCGTGTGTACTCCACGTCTTCGAGCCCGCTTTTCAAACCTTCCTTAAGGACGGCAAGTTCAGCGGCGATATCTGTTACGATCCGGGCAATTTCCTCGGCTATGGAACGCGTTTGCGAGGACAGCACTTCAAGGCCGCTGCCGTCGCCCGCCTGCGCAGCCTGGATTTGAGCATTGAGGGCGATCAGACGAATCCGCGCGGACAATTCCAGAATGCTGCCGGTGAGGTTTCCAAGCAGGCTCCCGATGGGTTCAAGGACGGCGAAAATTTCCTCGCTCCGGGCCGAGGACAGTTCGGTAAGCTCAAGGTTTTCCCCGATCGAGTCAAGCAACACCTGCACCATGCCGTCACAGGCCGCGCTGGAAGATTCGACGCCATCCATGCGGATGCACTGCCTATCCAGGCCGCCCATTTCCTCCGCCAGACTTTCCAGCGAGCTTCGCAGCGTTTCCACAGCTCCGCCGAAAACGCTCTCCACATCTTCCAGATGGGCCGATTCCACCTTCGACGCGTCGCGGACAAAATTCAGCTCCGCGATGCAGTTGTTTCCTCTGAGCGCCTGCAGACGCTCCGCGAGACTCCCGAGTCCTTCCAGTACGTGCTGGAGCCTCTGATTCAGAATGTCCTGATACTGCAGGGCGGCCACCATCCCGGCCACCTTCCCGGCGACTGCCTGCGTCGCCCCGATCAGACGAACGTCTTTTTCTTTGTTGGTTTCGATTTGCGCTTCCAGTTTCTGGAGGGACTCCGCGATCTGGCTCCGCCGCGCCTGCGCTTTCACCTGAAGAAAGCGGACGCCCTCGAGCCGGGCGATTACATCGCGCACGGTCGCGCCGGTGCGCTCAATGGCTTCAAACTCCCGGGCGATCATGGTGGACATGCTGAAAAGCAAACGTTCGATCTCGGCGCTCAGGGAGGTGAAGAGGGACTGTATTTCGGGAGACGAGGCCGCACTCTCGATGCGAAACATCGTCTGCAGGATTTTGAGTGGCGCAATACTGGCATCGAGAGCCGACCGGAACCGATGCAGCCGGCCGATTCGCACCGCCACCAGCGCCAGGTTACGATCGAGCTTTTCCGTGATCCCCAGGCATTCTTCGTTGAATTCCAGCGGCTTCTCCATGATGGCGACCGCCGCCTGAAACGTGGAGGCATCGTCGTGGCCGAGAGAATACTTCAGAAGTTTGCGCGAGCTGTCCAGCAGTTGTGCGCTTTCGCCCGCGAGATTCTCCAGGCGCGCCGAGACATGCACAAATCGCGTCTCGAGTCCTGCCGCGAAATCGTCCAGCCGGCTCCGGTGCCATTGAATCCTGTTCCCGGGCAGGGCATGCTGCACCCAGCGAGCGGTGCGGGCCACCCGGTAAAGGAGCAGATCGGCCAGAAACCGGAACAGCCGAGAGATTACGAGTGCCACGGGGGAATACATGGCTTCAACTCCTGACGATCTCCGCCAGGCTGTCCAGCCGCGTAAACATGCAGACCCGGTATACATGCGGGTTCCGCACATGGATCAGCACGCGCTTGCCATCATGCTTTAACGCCCTGATTAACGAGATGAGCGCGTTCAGACCGGCCGAATCCACCATTTGCGCCGCCGTCAGGTCGATTTCGATGCCGGCCCAGTCCCGGCTGACGCCCGACTGCGCTTCGATCGCCGAAGACGCTCCCGTCCGGAACTGGTCCGCATTCGTGCTGATCAAATTGCCGGGCACCACCATCTGGAGCATCCCGCGCGCAGGAGTGAATGGATCTTTCATAGTGTTAGTCGTCTCTCCTCATCGCCTGGCAATTTGAAAAACATCCGGATTGCGGCTTCGCCGGGGTGGTGCTCCACACCATGGGCGAGGCCATGAATCAGTGCCAGTCCGCGACGCCTCCGCAGCGGATCTTCTGAAGCCAGTGTTTGAAGATCGAAATCGAATCCCGGACCCGTATCTTGCACGTTCACCTGCAACAGGCGCGCGCAGCCGTCAAAGACCATTGTCAGGCGGCAGCGGTCGGAGGACTCCGAACATCCGTGCTGCAACCCGTTGAGGACCGCCTCCCGGGTACACAGCAGGATCTCGGACATGCTCTGCTGCGAAAGTTCGGGCAACGCGAATGTCAGGCTACGTTTCCAATAGGCCTGCATCTGGTCTATTTCACCGGTTTGCGCCTTTCCACAGCTCTCCGCCAGAAGGGGAAACCGGTATGTCTCCCGATTCCTTTTCTCCAGTCCAATGGCGACCAACAGCACGTCATCCGGTGCTCCTTTAAGCCACGGGGGACAGATTTTTCTTTCCCGGGCCAGCAGAATTCCGAAAGCAAGACTCCATTCACTGACCTGAAGCTCGCTGGCGAGGTCTTCCAGACCGTCGGTCCATACAACAAGGCGGTCGGAGCGGCCTAGAACGATTGAAACTTCCGTAGACAGATTGGGCTCAAACCACCCCAAAGGATTTCCACCGGTTTCACCGCAGAGCCATGGCTCGCCATCCTGGTCAATGCGGGCGCCAAGCGGAAAACCGCAGTTGAAGAGTCTGGCATAACCTTCATAAAGATCCAGGCACACCGCGCAAACCGCGAAGGAGGTAATCTCAGGCAGAATACTGCCGTCCCCATCCACGGGCACGTTCCATTCGTGGATCAGGAATCGATTGAATCGGGGCAGAATAGCCTCTATCGGAACCCCTTCCTCCACCATGGCCCGCAGTGAGCCCTGAAAATAGGCCGATACGAAAGCCGATTTGAGATCGTGCCCGGAAACATCGGCGACGACGATAAGCATGCGCGAGCTGTCCAGCGCGAAAAAAGCAACCGAATCTCCTCCCGAATCGTGGCACGGGTGATAGCAGACGGTCGTCTGGGCAGCAAGATGCTCCGTCATGCCCAGGCTGTTCATTCGCCGCTGCACCGCGCCAGCCTCGCGCAACGCGGATCGCGCGGCGGCTTCTTGTCTGCGCCGCCGGGTGGAGTCGACCGCTCTTTGCAAACCGGCGATCAGGTCGTCTGAGAATATGGGTTTCCTGAGAAAATCGCTCGCGCCGCCGCGCAGAGTCCGGGTGATAACGTTCTCGTCAGCAGCCTTGCTGATGACGATGCTGGCCAGGGTGTTGTCGTGGCTCTTTAGCCAGAGCAAAAGGTCGAGGCCGCTCAGGCCCGGCATCCAGCAGTCGGTGATCAGACAATCGAATGCAGCCGAACCTTCGCGGGCGAGAATTTCCTGCGCTTCAATGGCGGTGCACGCGGCGCTGACCTCGTAGCCCAGCGCGGCAATCTGAAACGCCAGCTGCTGGCGGGCTACCGGCTCGTCGTCAACGGCGAGCACGTGTTTTTTTCCGGAGCGGACGATTTGATTTTCCATCTTGCCGTCGCAAATAACATCGGCCCGCGGGGGAGAAAACTTTACTCTCCCCGCGCGCCGCTAACCACCTTGTCGAGAAATTTTCTAAGCTGAACCCATTGGGCATCGATTTCACCGCGAAACGCTGTGACTTCGGACCGGTCCCCGCCCGCGCGTGCCGCCCCTTCGAGACGCCTGGCGATTGACGAGATTTTCAAGGCGCCGATGGCCGCCGCGGAACCGCTGAGCGAGTGCGCATGGAAGGCCACATCCCCGTACCGTTCCAACTGAACGGACCCGTCCAGCAACGAAATCAGATCCGGAGTGTGCTTCAGAAACAGATTCACCAGCACGAGGAATTGTTCGGGAACACCTCCGGCCGACCTCAATCCATATTCCGCGTCGAACACTTCGTCGTCACTTCCTCGTTCGTTCCTCAGCGAAGTCACGGCGATTCCCCCGCCTATCGCGGACAGCAAATCGCTTCGCCGCAGCGGCTTGACCAGCACGGAATCGAAAAGCCCATCATCCCGGGACGCCGCGGGACCATCCTGTCCATCCGCCGTCACCGCGATCAGCCTGACCCGCCGCATTTCCCGAAGGGCCCTCTCGCGAATGCGCATGGCCGCGTCAAGACCATCCATGACCGGCATTTGCAGGTCCATCAGCACAATGTCGAATCGTTCGCCGTAGAACGCTTCCACGGCGCTCCGTCCGTTCTCCACAACCTTGTGGTCAACGCCCATTGCGGAAAGCGTTTCGTCGATCAGAGCCCGATTGAAGACGTTGTCTTCCGCGGCCAGAACGCGGGGAGCGGCGCCAAAAGCTTCAACACTCATACAACTCGCCGCTGGTCCATAACACGTTCGATTTCGAGGTACATTGCACGCGAATCGATCGGCTTGGAAACGTAGCCGTCCATCCCGCCGCGCAGATAAGCTTCCCGATCCCCTTTCATGGCATTCGCGGTCAGCGCGATGATGGGTGTGTGCCGCCCGCCCTTCACCTCGTCCTCCCGGATCGCGGCGGCGGCCTCCAGACCGCCAAGATGCGGCATTTGAATATCCATCAGAATCAGATCGAACTGCTCCGCCCTGACGGCATGCAGCGCTTCGAGCCCGTCCGACGCCATCTGAATTGAAGTCAGCGGGATCCGGCTCTCCAGCAGCGCCAGGATTAACTCCCGATTCGCCGGGTTATCTTCAGCCACCAGAATCCGGCGCAGAGCGGCCCATACCGCGGCAGAATTTTCCGTAAGCTGGCTGTCCCTGGCGGCGTCCGCGGACCGGGCGTTCCGGCCGCGTTTCGAGGACGTATGAAACCCGTTGATCGCCTGCAGAAGATCCGATTCACATACCGGCCACGGCAGCGCGGCCCGCACCGCGGAAGTCGCGACGCCGTTCGGCAAAGAATCGAACGATGGTCCGCCGTCTCCGACCAGCACGATGGGAATCTCCGCGAGCATCGGGTCCGCCGCCATATCCCGGATGAATCGCCCGTCCTCCGCGGAGGCGGCAAGCCCTTCGATCAGAGCGAAGGCGAATGGGCGGCCGATCCTGAACGACCATCTCATCACCTCCACGGCTGCCACAGGGCTGTCGACTGAGGCCGCTTCAATCGACCAGCTCCCCAGCAGTTCGGCCAGATGTTCGCGCTGGTCCCGTTTCAGCATGACAACGATTCCGCGCGTCCGGTCCGCCGCCGGTTCAGCAGCTTCGGCGGGCCGTATTCTTTTGTCGAGCCCGACCCGCACGGTAAACCAAAACCTGCTTCCCCGTCCAGGCTCGCTCTCCACCTGAATCCTGCCGCCCATAAGTTCGACCAGCTTCCGGGAGATCGACAATCCCAGTCCGGTGCCGCCGTAACTGCGCGTCGTCGAACCGTCGGCCTGCCTGAAAGGTTCGAAAATGGTGCTCAGCTTGCCGGCGGGTATGCCGATCCCGCTGTCCGTGACGGAGAATCGCAGGAAGATATGTCCTTCCGGCGATGTTTCCCGAGCAGGTTCGTCCTTTTTTTCGGCCACCGACACATGAATTTCGATAATCCCTGCCGATGAGAACTTGATGGCATTCCCGACCAGGTTTACGACAATCTGTCCCAGCCGGACCGGGTCGCCGACGACCGTTTCGGGAACGTCCGGATCGATATGCACACTGAGATCGAGGCCTTTCTGCCGGGCGCGTACCAGCAGGCTGGCCGTCCATTCGAGCATGCATTCGGCGGGTCCGAAGTCGACCGGATTCAAATCCAGCTTGTCCGCCTCGATTTTGGAAAAATCCAGAATGTCGTTGATGATGGTCAAGAGCGAATCGGCGGAGCTTCGTACCATCGACAGATGCTGCCTCTGACGGCTGTTCAGGACAGTGTCGAGCGTTAGCTGGGTCATGCCGATAATGATGTTCATCGGCGTCCGGATTTCATGGCTCATGTTCGCCAGAAACTCGCTCTTCAGCCGCGCCCCTTCCTCCGCCTTGTCGCGCGCCAGGATCAGTTCCTGATTTGTCTGCGTCAGTTCCGCCGTTCGAGCCTCTACTTTGGCTTCCAGAGATCTGTCGCGGGACTCGATTTGACCGAGCATGGAGTTGAAGGAGTCGGTGAGAAGCCCCAGTTCATCGGAAGTTTCGCGGATAGCGCGAACTCCATAGTTGTTGCCGGTAGAAACTTCGCGGGCGACCTCGGCGAGGTGCTGGATGGGCCTGAGAATGCGGCCCTGCAGCACGGAAGTGACGAAAAGAGCCACTATGGCGGCCGCGATCATCACCAGCAGCATGATCGACCCGTTTCGATAAAGACGCGCCCGGATGTCCGGCATGTCGGAACTGATATAGACAGCGCCGACCTTTTCGCCGTCCACGATGACCGACCGGGTCACCCGAATGCTGGACCACTCAAAGAATTGCCCGTCGTCTCCGGCTGCCCGGGGAAAGTGCGGGCCTTTGACGTCTGGCCTGATGAATGTGGCAAAGAGATCTCCCCGCGTCCTGTAAATTGCAGCCTCGGCCACGCGGGTTTCGGTTTTCAGTGGAGCGAGACTGCGGGCGGCCGAAGGCTGGTCGCCAAAGATAAGCGGCGCGGAACTGTTTACGGCGATCACGGCAGCCGCCGATTGCAATTCGTCGGCGACATCGTGCCGGTATTGCACCCGCTGAATTCCGACGATTGCCACCCCCGCCAGAAACAGGGCAATAGAGTTGGTCAGGAGCCCCGTATATCCGAGCTTGCGTGCAATCGACCAGTTTTCAATGCCCGAAGGACTTCCGCCTGGTAAGCGGGGGCGAAGGAGACGCGGAGTCATAGATGTTTCCTCGTCCCGGGAAGAGCCACTTTTAGCAATTGCGAGCTGATTCTGAGGCCGGCATGTTCAGCCGCTTCCTGATTGATTTGGAACCGGACAGATTCTTCGAAGAGTTGAAATGCGATCATCACTCCATCCCGCAGTCCGTCTTCCTCATCGCTCACGGTAAGCACGGGTATTCCCGCGAGCGACTGCGCGATTTCCCTGGCGTGTTTAAATTCGGACTTTTCGATCACCAGAATTTCGCAACAGTCCGCCCCGGTCAATGCGCCGACACGCGCCACTTCGATCGGCCGTCCATTGGCCGTCTTGCCGCGGACCAGCTGTTCCAGGGGCAATGCCAGATCGCCCTGCCCGATGACGCCGATCCGCAGTACGCCCCTATTCGCGCGTGCTGGCCATTCGACGAATCGGGCGAAGTTGTAAATATAGGCGGCCTTTAGCCTCGCCTCGAGATCCGAATCGCCCGCGGCGCGAACACCGGGCACGAGGAGGGCGCAGAGCGCAGCAACAAGTCCGCATCCAAGAGAACTCCTGAAGGCCCGGCGCGCCGAAAATCGTTTTCCCTTCCCCATTAGTCTGCTCAATAAGATCTGCTCAATAAGCTCCGCGCAAGAAATCCTTCAGAACTGCCAGGTGCTTTTCAGGTAGATGCTCCGATTTACATAGCTATACGCGGTCAGGAGTTCAGTAAGGCCCTCAAGGTGACGCGGCTCCAGAAGGTTCTGGCCCGCGAGGCTGATCTGCCAGTTGCGGGCGGGTTTATAGCCGAGGCGTATGTCGAGCCTGGCATATGACGGGACGAAGACATCGGGAAGGCCCGCGGTTGTCACAGGACTGGCGGCGCTGGTCCAGTAAAAGAAAGTATCGAGTTGCCAGGCCTTCGAAAAATTCAGATACGACTGCAGTCGCCATTTGTTGCGGGAAGGGACCTTTCCTCCTCCATCGATTGAACCGGGAGGAGCGGAAGCGCTCAGGCCCGGGTCGATCAGGTTGTAGGTGTAGCTGCCTTCCAGCTTCCAGCCTGTCCGAACCTGCCAGGCAACCGAAGCTTCGACGCCCTTGCCTGTAGCGGCAGCCCCATTGCTGACGGTTTCTGCCAGGGTCAAATAGGGAATCGCGGCGGCCACAAAGACAGGGTTGCCGGTCACGAAGGAACGAATGCTGGAAAACTGATCGTAGAATCCGGTCAGGTCCGCGGAAAATATTTTTGAAACCTGCACCCTGTAACCTGCCTCGAAATCCCGGACCGATTCGCTGGAAAACATCGGACTACCGTCGAAGCTGGCGAGCACGGGCAGCCCTCCGGTGGCAGGCGATCCGGACAATACCGCGAAAGGCGCGCTCACCGCGTCTTCAAACAGTGAGGGTGTGCGTAGCGAACGCGCCGCTGAGATCCAGAGCCCATGGTGTTTCTTGGGAGTCCACAACAGGTTGGCGCTGGGCTCGGTCCCCCAGCCGGCGAAGTGATTCCGTTCCAGTTTCGCACCCACCGTAAACAGAACCGCATCGTCCGCGAAATGCATCTCATCCTGCGCGAAGGCGTTCAGGCCACTGTACGTCAGTTGGGCGGGAGAAAAGGTGACCGATCCGCTGCTGATCTTGTCCGAGATCAGGCGCTGGCCGGTGCCAACGGAGATGTTGTGTATATGGCCTGCCGTAAAGTCGTATCTGGCCGCGGTATCCCATGTGCCGGTGGCCACCCTCGATGCCTGCGGTTCCGGCCGGTTGGCGTAGTCGAAGTAAGAGGAGATTCGAAGTTCTCCCCGCGAGCCGAAGCGGCGACGCCATTCTCCGGTCAGGTTCCCGGCGAAGCTGTTAAATTGTGCCGGGGCATAAACGACGATCTGGGTCGCGAGCGAGGGGCTGACTCCCATTTCGTTTTCCCCCGCGCGAAACAGGTCACCCTCCAACATCCAGACATCGCTTTTGCGCGCTCCATCCAGTCTGAAGCCGCCCTGCATGTCGTCCCAGGCATCGCCTGCGCTCCCCCCGGATGACCGGCTCAGGGGCGCTCTGTCAGCTCCCGCTCCGTAGACCCGGTAGCTCATGGCGCCAGCGCCGCCGCTGAAGCTTGCGCTCCCGAAGCCGCGGTCAGAGGATCCCCCGCCTGCCGTTATCGTCGTCCCGCGCGTGTCCCGGGAAGTTCTCGTAATGATGTTAATGACCCCGAGAACCGCATTGGCGCCCCAGATAGTAGCGCCCGGGCCGCGGACTACCTCAATCCGATCGATATTGTCCAGGATGGGCATTCCCAGTTCCCAGTACACTCCTGAAAAAATCGGTGAATAAATCGAGCGTCCGTCGATCAGCACCAGCAGCTTGTTGGAATACACTCCAACGGTCCCGCGCGCGCTGACCGACCACTGATTACCGTTGACCTGCGCTACATCCACACCCGGCGCAAGGCGCAGTAACTCGGGCACACTGGTCAGACCGCTTCGCACGATTTGTTCCCGCGAAATTACGTACACAGCGCCGGCGACCTGCGACAGATTTTGCTGTTTATTGGTGAAGGAGGTAATCTTTACGTTCGCCAACTCATCGAGGCTGAGCTCTCCGAAATCGGGCAGGACCCTTTGGTCTGCCGCCGAGGCGCGCGGCTGAGCCGCAAGAGCCGCGGATACGGCGACTATCGTCCGGAAAATTCTAAAACTCATGTGAGTCTCCACAAGATCTAAGTCCCGTATGCGGCGGGAAACTTTAGACCGCTCCTGCGTTTTTGTGTCAAAGAGTATCGGGGAAGCGATCGCGAACAGCCTCGAATTCGCGGTCCCCGACGCGATCGAACAGCTTCAGAACATCCGGGTCAAACTGGGTTCCGGACACCCGGTGAATTTCGGCGCGCGCCTCGGGCAGCGTTTTGCCAGACCTGTAACTGCGATCGCTGGTCAGAGCGTCCAGGGTATCGGCTACTGAGAATATCCGCGCGTTCAGCGGAATTTCCCCGCCCGAAAGCTGCCGGGGGTATCCCTTTCCGTCGAAGCTCTCGTGGTGCGAGTAAACGATCCCGGCTTCCCGCTCAAGGCCAGGCACGCCGGAAAGCAGGTCCATACCGAGCTGGGGATGCATTTTCATAATCACCCATTCCGCGTCGTTCAGCTTTCCCGGTTTCATGAGAACGTTGTGGGGAATCCCCGCTTTGCCGATATCGTGAAGGAGCGATCCCGTTTCAAGCGCCCTGAACCCGCCCGGCCCCAGATCCAGATCGCGCGCAATCAAAAGCGCGAAGGCCGCAACGCGCTGCGAGTGCTGCAAAGTCTCAAACCGTTTAAAGCCGAGCCCATCGAAAATCGGCAGCAGCAGACCGGCATAGCTGCTACCGTCCGGCTGTTTCGCCGTCAGCGATTGCCGCAGCGCCCGCTTAACGGCCTCGAGCTGTTCGGAAAACATGACATCGACGTGTTTGGTGATAATTCCCAGCAGGTCGGCCGGCCTCACGGGCTTCAGCAGATAGTCCGTCGCCCCGGCCCGAAGGGCGCTCTGGGCCATGGGAAGATCGCAGGCGCCGGAGAGCAGAATAAACGGCAATCCGGGCGAGACAACCTTCACGGTGCGCAGAAGATCCAGTCCGCTCATACCCGGCATGTTGATGTCCGAGAGCAGCAGATCGGCGCGTTCCTCGCCGGAGGCCAGCCACCCCAGCGCGGCACGTCCATCCGGGAACGCCCGGCATTCGTATCCCCCGCCCGTGAGCGTCTCCGTCAGATAGAAACGCATCGATTCGTCGTCGTCCACCACGACCACGGTTCTTTCGCCATTCGGTAGCATCTGACCGGTAAATCGGCGATTCGCCCGAATAGGTTTAGAGCTCCGCCGCGATTTTCAGGACCGTCACTGCGCCGCGCAATTAGTCAGAGAAAAAATCCGCGAATTGCCACCTCTTCGGTGTGTCAGGCCGCGGAAGCCTGTCCCAACGGCAATGTCCCCGAAAATTCTGATCGTCGACGATGGGCCTTTCAACGTCGAATTACTGGAGTACATCCTGCGCGCGGAGGGCTTTCGCACCTGTTCGGCCGGCAGCGGGAGCGAGGCCGTCCAAAAGAGCCGCGAAGAGCGCCCCGATCTGATACTGCTCGACGTCATGATGCCGGGAGAAAACGGTTTTGAAACCTGCGCCCGGCTAAAGTCCGACCCTTCCACGGCCGATATTCCTGTCATATTCGTCTCGGCATTGAACGACGTGACAAGCAAAGTGACAGGGCTGCGATCCGGCGGGGTCGATTACCTCTCCAAACCAGTGGATGGAGAGGAAGTGCTGGCCCGCGTGCGCGTGCATCTGCGAATACGGGAAAATAATCGCGCGCTGGCCCGCGAGTACAAAACGCGGATTGAAGAATTTCGCAGCGCCCAGCAGGCGATTCTCCTCCGCCCCGAGGATTGCCCCGAAGCTTGCTTCGCGGTCTGCTATAGGCCCGTGGAAGAGGCGGGCGGGGACTTCTACGATGTTCTGACTCTGGACCCGGGGGTGTTCGGTTACTTCGTGGCTGACGTGAGCGGTCACGGCGTCAGCGCCGCCTTCCTCACATCCGCCATCAAGGCTTTGCTGCGCCAGTATTCCGGAGCGCTGTTCTCACCGGAAGACACCCTGCGCGGAGTGGACGCGGTGATGCGGCAGATGCTGGGGGAAGAGCAATACCTCACGGCCTGTTACGCACGCCTGAACCGGAATACCGGAAGACTCTCGGTGGTGAGCGCGGGACATCCTCCGATGATCGTGGTGGACACGGAAGGGAACGCCCGGACAATCGATATGTACAGTGAACCGCTCGGCCTCTTCAGCGCGCTCGTGCTGCAGCGCCAGGATATCTCGGTTTGTCCCGGAGATCGTTTCTTTCTCTATACGGACGGCGTGATCGAATCCTCGCCCGGAGGCAGCCGACAGGAAGGCCTCGCGCGCCTGATCGATGCCTGCGTGCGGCACCGGAGAGACACGCCGAAGGAAGCTGTCATGAACATTGCCGGTGAAAATCGGACCGGTCAGGCAGGGAACCCGTCCGACGACCTGCTGTTGCTTGCGGTGGAGGTGGAAGGGATGAAAACGCAATGAGCCCGCGCGGGAGACTGCAGCCGGATCCGGTCAGGAACGAATGGCGCGCCGAAGTGCCCGCCACGCTGGAAGCGATCGATCGCTTCTGCAGGGCTTTTCAATTCTGGCGAGCGGACACGTGCGCGCGGCTTGACTCGTTTTCCGCCGAGTTGCTCATTCGCGAAGCTCTGACGAATTCCGTAATTCACGGTTGTGCGGGAAATCGCCGGAAGCGGATCTCGTGCATCCTTCGGGTAAAACCGGGCCGGCTGCTCATTGCCATTCAGGACGGCGGCGGCGGATTCGACTGGCGATCGGTTTGGGGCCGGCGCTCGAACGCCTCCGACACCCGCGGCCGCGGACTCGAAATTCTCAACCGGTACGCCACTTCCGTGCGGTTCAGTTCGGCCGGCAATTCCGTAATCGTAGTCAAACAATTCTGAAGGACAAGAAAAGATGCTGCCGGACCAATCTCAACCCACTGAAACCTATCCCCCCGACCAACCCGCCGCCACCGTGCATCCGCAGGACGATCTGATCGCCGCGCACGTCGCGGTATTCCGGTCCAGATTGCGCGACCTTGTGGCCTCAGGGGTTCTCCATCTCACCGTCGATCTGGCGGGCGTGCAGCGGGTCGATTCCTCCGGGATCGGGCTGCTGGTGGCCGCGCACAACTCGCTGCGAAAGTCCGGCGGCGAACTGGCGGTCATCAACGCGTCCAAAGATATCCTCGACCTTCTCCGGACCATGCGCATTCACCGGCACTTCAGCGTGTCCGGCGATTGCTGACTGCAAATCTGGAATAAGTTCCGCAAACCTCGTAAAGTGGTCGAAGGACCATGCCCACACCAGCCGGCCCCGCGAGCGTTCAACCGGCCGGGCCGCCGTTGTTGGCTAAGGGTTCTTTGACAAAGGGGCCGACACACCTCATTCAGGTGTCGCCGGCGGTCCTCGCGGCGTCCCGCAAGAACAGCAGCGAGGTGCTGCGGGATCTGCAAACTTCCGAGGCAGGCCTCACGCAGCAGGAAGCCGAATCCCGTCTGCGTTCGGGAGGACCCAACGAAATTGCACAGGAGCGCCCGCAGGGGTGGCCGATCCGCCTTTTCAGAATCGTGCGGAATCCGCTGGTGATTCTGCTGGCGGCGCTTTCAACCATTTCTTTCGCTACCGGCGACCCTCGTGCCGGCATTGTGATGGCCTGCATGGTAGCCCTGAGCGTAGGCCTCCGGTTTCTCCAGGAGGCCCGGGCCGATGCCGCCGCGGCCAAACTGAAGGCCATGATCCACGTGACGGCCACGGTTATCCGGGACGCGGAGCCGCACGAAGTGCCGCTGCGGGATCTGGCGCCAGGCGACATCATCCGGCTGTCCGCGGGCGACATGATCCCGGGCGACGTGCGCCTGCTGACTTCGAAAGATCTCTTCATCAGCCAGGGAAATCTCACGGGGGAGTCGCTGCCCGTGGAGAAGTTCCACGATCCCGTCACGGACCCCACGGGTTCGCCGACCGAACTCAACAACATCTGCTTCATGGGCAGCAGCGTTCAAAGCGGCTCGGCTACGGCCGCGGTAATCACCACAGGCGTGAATACTTACTTCGGCGCCATGGCCGGCTCCGTCACCGGTGAGCGCGCCCCGACCGGCTTTGACGAGGGACTGAACCGGTTCACCTGGCTCATGATCCGGTTCATGGCCGTGATGGTGCCTCTGGTCTTCCTGATCAACGGATTCACGAAACACGACTGGAAGACGGCCTTTTTCTTCGCTATGGCCGTGGCTGTCGGGCTGACGCCGGAAATGCTGCCTATGATCGTTTCCGTCTGCCTCGCCCGCGGCGCGATGGCCATGAGCCGCAAGAAAGTGATCGTCAAACGGCTCAACGCCATCCAGAACTTCGGCGGAATGGACACGCTCTGCACGGATAAAACCGGCACACTCACTGAGGACCGGGTCGTCCTGCAGCGCCACTGCGATGTCTCGGGGCGCGAATCCGAAGACGTTCTGCTCGATGGCTACCTGATCAGCCACTTCCAGACCGGCCTTAAGAATCTGCTCGACCGCGCCATCCTCGACACACCCGACTTCCATGCGCAGGACCTTGTCGCGCGCTACAAGAAGCTGGATGAAATCCCGTTCGACTTCACCCGGCGCATGATGTCCGTACTGGTTGAGAACCCTCAAGGCCGGCCAATTCTGCTCACCAAAGGCGCACCGGAAGAAATCTTCCACCACTGCTCGCATTTCGAGCTGGACGGAAAACTTTCCGCCATGGATCCCTCCCTGATCGTCGGCCTGAAAGAGGAATACGACAGCCTCAGCAACGACGGCTTTCGGGTACTCGCGGTCGCCACCCGCGAATTGCAGGGCAAAAGGATCTGCGCAAAGGAGGACGAGCGCGGCCTCGTCCTCAAAGGATATGTGGCATTTCTCGACCCGCCCAAAAGCACCGCGGGCCGCGCTCTCGAAGCTCTCCACAAGCACGGCGTGTCACTGAAGATCCTGACCGGAGACAACCCTCTGATCAGCCGCAAAATCTGCCGCGATGTGGGCCTCGCCCCCGATCCCATGCTTCTCGGCGCCGATGTCGAGAAAATGTCTGACGCGGAACTGGCCGATGCTTCCGAGAAAACCAGCCTGTTCGCGCGGCTCTCTCCGGCGCATAAAGAGCGGGTGATCCGCGCGCTGCGGGGCAAGGGCCATGTCGTTGGATTCCTGGGCGACGGGATCAACGACGCGCCTGCGCTGCGGGCAGCCGACATCGGCATTTCGGTCGATACAGCCACGGATGTCGCCAGGGAATCGGCCGATCTGATCCTACTGGAGAAGGACCTCAGCGTTCTCGATGAAGGGGTGACGGAGGGCAGGAAGGTATTCGCCAACATCGTCAAGTACATCCGGATGGGCGCCAGTTCGAACTTCGGCAACATGTTCAGCGTGCTGGGAGCGAGCGCCTTCCTGCCGTTCATTCCCATGGCGCCGATACAGGTGCTGACGAATAATCTGCTGTACGACTTTTCTCAGGTGCCGATTCCGGGTGACGCGGTGGATAGCGAGCAGGTGTCGAAACCCCGGCCGTGGAATATTGCGGAAATCCGGCGTTTCATTCTGTTCATCGGGCCGATCAGTTCCCTCTTCGATTACACGACTTTTTTCGTCATGCTGTGGGTTTTCAACTGTCGGGACCCCTCCCGCGCTTCGCTGTTTCAAACCGGCTGGTTTGTGGAATCCTTAATGACCCAAACGCTGATTATTCACGTGATTCGCACCAACAGGATTCCTTTCATCCAAAGCCGCGCGAGCCGCCCGCTTATAGCCACGACTCTGGCCATTATGATGTTCGGCGCGTGGCTGCCCTGGTCTCCCATGGCGCCGGCATTGGGGCTGGCGCGTTTGCCCGGCTTGTACTGGCCGCTGCTTCTGCTCACCCTTCTCGCCTATATGACGCTGACGCAGACGATTAAGGCGTGGCTCCTGCGCAATAACCGGATCTAGCCTGTAGAGCGCAGCGCTGTGCGTGGAATCGCGCAGACCTGCTCGTGCACCCATTGGAATCAGCAGCTTCCCGGTGGCATCTCACATGCCATGAATCTGGCGTGACCTGCCACTTGCGGGCACAAGGGGACGGTATGTTCAAACTGAAAAACATTCTCTTTCCGGTCGAATTCTCCGAGCGCGACCAGGCGACCGCGCCGTTCGTACTTTCCATGGCCCAGCGCTATGACGCCCGGGTCGTGGTCTTTCATGCCCTGCAGTCTCCGCCGCCGTTCTATGCGGGAATGAATGTCATGTATCCGCAGGATTATGACTTCACCGGCGCCCTCGATGAGATACGGATCGACCTGCAGAAGTTCACCTGCGAACAACTGCCGAAGGTGGATGTTGAATGTGTCGCTCAACCCGGCGAGGCCGCTTCGGCAATCGCCCAGTTTGCATGCGCGAACGGCATGGACCTGATCGCCATGCCGACGCATGGATACGGGATGTTCCGCCGGACTTTGCTCGGCTCCGTCACGGCCAAGGTCCTGCACGATGCCCGCGTTCCCGTATGGACCTCGGCCCACGCGCCTGAGCCGTCTCACCGGGCGCATCCTAAACCGCGCCGCATCGTCTGCGCGCTGGACATGAAACTGGAAAGCCTGCGAACCCTGGAGGCCGCGGTCGAGATGGCGACCGATGCCGGCGCCGCCCTCGAACTGGCGCATGTACCCGCTGCCACCGTTCCCCCGGATGTCGCCGCCGGTTTTCTGGAAGAACTGCTCGCCAAAACCACCCAGAGCGAACACGTCAACGTGGCCGAGGTTGCGCACATCGCCGAATCGGGGGGCACGGGCGCCAACATAGCGGAGACGCTGCGTAAACTGGCATTGCAAACACGCGCGGATCTGCTGGTCATCGGACGCGGCGCAATCAAGAAAGGCTTCGGCCGGCTCTACGCGAATTCTTACGAAATCATTCGCGAATCGCCATGTCCGGTACTAAGCGTATAGGGGCTTCGCGGCGATACCTGACGCGCGGTCCGTTTGCGGCTGCGTTGACCGCTCTTCTGTTCAGTCTCCTTCCCGGACTCGCGCCTGCATCGGGCGGGTCCGGTTTTTCCGTGCCGATTCTCGTTTATCACAAGTTCAGCGCGACGGCCTCGGACAGCATGACTGTGAGTACACAGGCGTTTGAGTCCGAACTGGACATCATGCAGCGGGGCGGATATCGCGTCATCCCGCTCTCCCGGCTGACAGACGCGATTCTCAACCGCACCGGATTGCCTCCGCGCTCGATCGTGATTACCGCCGACGATGGAAATGAATCCATCTATGCTGAAATGGTTCCGCGCCTGAAGCGCTACGGCTTTCCCGCTACCCTCTTCATCTATCCCTCAGCCATATCGAACGCAAAATGGGCGATGACCTGGCAGCAGCTGATGGAACTGCAAAACAACGGGTCGTTTGACATTCAATCGCATACTTATTGGCACCCCGATTTTCACAAAGATAAACAGCGGCTCAGTCCGTCTGCGTACAAGGACGACGTTGAGTGGCAGCTTCGGCACTCCAAACAGGTTCTGGAGCAAAAGCTGGGTAGGAAAATAGACCTGCTCGCATGGCCTTTCGGAATCTGCGATGAATTCCTTATCGGCGAAGCGCGCCAGGCCGGGTACAGAGCCGGGTTTACGATCGAGCGCCGGTCCGTGCGTCCGGCGGATAACGTGTTCTCGCTCCCGCGCTACATAATGACCAACGCCCAGCAAGGTCGAACTTTCGAGAGATTTCTGGAGCAGGCGACGGCCGCGCCGCCAATGGCACTTTCCATGCAATGAGAGTGGCATGACCGATTGGATCGTTGTAGCTGGCGTTGTCTGGATGTTGCTTATCGGGGCTGTAATATTTCTGGCCATCTGCCGGATCACCACCGCGCTGGAAGAGGAAAAGCTGACCCGCGCCGGGCTGCCCGCCTCCCACCCTGTCCACCACCATGTTCTGCAAGTGCTTCAATCGGAAGATCGAACCGGCATCGCCCTCACCGCGCTTGCCTTCGTTTGCAGCGTGGTGATCGCATTCATGCTGGCGGACCGGATCCTCCCGGGCGGCGTCGACAAGCTGCTTGAGATCTTGGTTGTGTCGGTTCAATAGCGTTCAACTTGCGAAAGCGGTCGCGCGAAACCGCCGAGGGGCCTGCGCGAAATAGCGCAACACACTGGGAACCCCACCGGGATCAAGTGCGGCGCACAGCCTAATCAAAGGGTTTATGCATAGGCCGGGCGGTATCCCGATTGCCCTATGGATGGCATGGCCACAGTATCGATCACCGGCCCCGCGAAGAATCTTTCACCCGGTCCCTCATTTACCCCGTCACCTCTGGACTCACCCGTTCCTTCCCGCCCGAAACCGAGGGCCAGGCGGCTGCTGCTGGCCGCATGCGGGCTGGCGATGCTCATTGCCGCGGGCGTTGTTTATTCCCGCCGGTCCCCGGCTCCCGTCTACACCACCGCCCGCGTGGATCGCGGCGACATCGATTCCTCGGTGACCACCACGGGCAATCTGAACGCTGTGATCACCGTTCAGGTGGGCAGCCAGGTCTCCGGAAATATCATCGCCCTCTATGCCGATTTCAACACGAAGGTGAAGAAGGGCCAGCTGGTAGCGGAGATCGATCCGGCCCCTTTCAAAGCGGCGGTCGAACAGGCTTCCGCGACACTGAATTCCGCCAAGGCGGCAGTGGTTACCGCGCAGGCCAGCGTGTCCCAGGCGCAGGCGGACCTCGCCAGCGCCGAAGCCACCGTCGCCAGCCAGAAAGCCAACCTGGTCAAACTGGAAAGCGCCGTCAACCTGGCGCGGGTGGAAAACGATCGGCGGCAAAAAATGGTGAAGTCCGGCAGCACTTCGCAGGAGGACGCCGACACCGCCCAGGCCGCCCTCGAACAGGCAATCGCCAGCGTGGACGCGGGCCAGGCGGAGATTCATTCGGCCGAGTCCGCCGCCGAGGCTGCCCGAAAAGCAGTCGAGGTGGCTCGCAATCAGGTCGATCAGGCCAGCGCCGTGGTGGCGCAGGACACCGCGATTCTGTCGCAGGCCGAGTTGAATCTCAGCCATACGCAAATTGTTGCCCCCGTGGATGGCACCGTGGAATCGCGGAACATGGATGTCGGCCAGACCGTAGCCGCCTCGTTTCAGGCGCCGGTAATCTTTCTGATCGCCCAGGATTTGACCAAAATGCAGGTGGACACAAACGTGGATGAAGCGGACGTCGGACCGATCCGTCCTGACCAGCCGGCGACTTTCATGGTGGACGCGTATCCCGGCCAGATCTTCCATGGCAAGATCGCGCAGATTCGCAAAGCGCCGATCAATGTGCAGAATGTGATTACCTACGACGTCGTCATCGAGGTAGCCAATCCGGATCTGAAACTTTTCCCGGGCATGACGGCGAACGCCAGCATTTTCACCGGCCATGTGTCGAACGCGCTGCGAGTACCCAAAGCCGCACTCCGGTTTCACCCGCGCAGCGCCGCAGTCTCCGGCGGAGGAGGCCGCACGGATTCCCCGGCGGGCGAGCCGTTCGCCTCCACCGTATACGTACTGGATCAGCGCCGGCAACTGCAGGCCATCGAATTGAAGACCGGGATCAGCGACGCCAATCGTGTTGAAGTCGCCAGCGGCGAACTCAAGGAAGGCCAGGAAGTGGTGATCGGGATGACGAACGCCAGTGGCACCCCCGCCGCGCCGCCTCAGGGAAATGTGAGCACGAAGAAACTGGGCTTCTAGGAGCGCGTGATGAACGCCCGAAAAATCACCGCCAGCATCAGGATCGCGCTGCAGGCGCTTCGCATCAACAAAATGCGCTCGGCGCTCACGATGCTGGGAATCGTCATCGGAGTTGCGGCGGTCATTGCCATGGTGGCGGTCGGGGCTGGCGCCGAGGGACGGATTCGAGAGCAGATCGCTTCTATTGGAAGCAACCTGATCGTTGTCCTTTCCGGGAGTGTGACCAGTTCGGGCATCCGCATGGGCACAGGGAACGCCCAGACGCTCACCGAAGACGACGCCCGGGCCGTTATCCGCGAATGCGATGCCGCGGCTGTGGCGGCGCCCGCTGTGCGCGGCGGCGTGCAGACGGTCTTCGGCAACAGCAACTGGGGTACGCAGGTGCTCGGCACCACGCCCGATTATCTGGGTGTTCGCGATATAGCCATCGACCAGGGCCAGCCCTTCACCGGCAGCGACGTGGAGGGCGCGGCCACGGTGGCTCTGCTGGGCAAAACGGTCATCGACAATCTTTTCGAGGGCCGGAATCCCGTAGGCCAGATCGTTCGGATCAAGAAGGTGCCCTTCACCGTCATCGGCACCCTTGTGGCCAAGGGCCAGTCACCTACCGGTCAGGACCAGGACGACGTTATTCTGATGCCGATCAGCACGGCCAAGAAAAAAGTGATCGGAACCAGCCAGGCCAACTACGCGGCTGTCGGCTCCATCATGGTGCAGGCGCGCGAGGGCAGAACCGCGGAGGTACAGGATCAAATGAGGTCGCTTCTGCGCCAGCGCCACCATCTGCAGAGCAACGAAGACGACGATTTCACGATCCGTAACATGGAGGAGGTCTTCAAGGCTCAGGAAACGTCGGCCCGCGTAATGTCGATCCTGCTCGCCGCCATCGCATCGGTGTCGCTCCTGGTGGGCGGCATCGGGATCATGAACATCATGCTTGTTTCGGTGAGCGAGCGGACCCGGGAAATCGGCTTGCGCCAGGCCGTGGGCGCGAGGACGCGCGACATACTCAGCCAGTTCCTGGTGGAAGCGGTCACCTTGTCGATTGTGGGCGGAGTTATCGGCATTGCCGCGGGGATATCCGCCAGCGTGCTGATTTCGCACTTTGCCCAATGGTCCACCGAGGTGAGCGCCGGATCGATCCTGGTGGCTTTTCTGTTTTCGGCGCTGGTGGGGATCTTCTTCGGCTTCTACCCCGCGCGCAAGGCCGCCTACATGGATCCCATCGAGGCGCTGCATTATGAGTAACATCATCGAAGTCGAGCACCTCACGCGCATTTTTCGCATCGGGGATTTGACAGTGCCGGCGCTGCGCGATGTAACGCTGGAAATCGAGCGCGGAGATTTTGTGGCGATCATGGGACCGTCGGGTTCGGGCAAGTCTACGCTGATGAATATCCTGGGCTGCCTCGACAAGCCCACATCCGGAAGTTACCGGCTGGACGGAACCAGTGTGGAACAGATGGACCGCGACCGGCTGGCCGGGATTCGCAACCGCAAAATCGGGTTCGTCTTCCAGCAGTTCAATCTTCTCGCCCGCACAAGCGCCATCGAAAATGTAGAGCTGCCGCTTTTGTATACCAACGAGCCGGTGCCCGATCCCCGCACGCGCGCCATGAGTGCGCTGGCCGCGGTGGGCCTCGCCGAAAGGGCCGGTCACCACCCCAATCAGCTTTCAGGCGGACAGCAGCAGCGCGTCGCCATTGCTCGCGCTCTGGTAAACGATCCCCAAATCATACTTGCCGACGAACCGACCGGCGCGCTCGACTCCCGCACCAGCATCGAAATTATGGCAATTTTCCAGCACCTTAACCGGCAACAGGGAATTACCACAATCATCGTGACTCACGAACCGGACATTGCCAAATTCGCCAACCGCAACATTTACTTCAAGGACGGCAGGATCGTGCGCGACGAGAAAATCGCCCGGCCGCTGGAAGCCGATCGCGAGCTGATGGCAGTGGCCGGCGTCGAAGCGATTTGAGCCTGTTGATTTAAATCCGGCTGTCTATTTCACGCGCACCGTCGTGCTTGCCGACATGCACATGTCGCCGAACACAGTCTCGCATTCGAGGACATACACCGTGTTCTCCTCCGGATGCACGATCAGAGTTCCCGCGGACGGCAAACCGGCATGCTTTTCCATGGAGCCGCGCTCGCGGCTTTCCGGGCCCGATTCGATGGTCACTGAAGCCGTCGATCGCGTATTCCAGGTCAGCGTGGCGGATTGTCCGCGGGCGATCGTCTGCGGCGTAGCCGTAAAAGTTACGATCTCAGGAGAGATGCCAAGACCGGTGGGTGCCGCTCCGCTTCGCATGACCCCCAGACTCGCAGCCAAGGCAACCAGCAGTAACAGCAATAGAATCGTTGTGCGCTTCATGGCCTTTGGAACAGCAAGCTGTAAGCCACGAACCGGAACAGGCATCTCTTGAGTTTTCAACAGTCTGCGGTCGCATCGCCGAGCCCTGTGACGCCTCCCTGCGCCTGAAAGCAAAGAATTGAGTGCTGGCGCGCAATCCACCCGGCGCAGTCTCCTTCCGGCCGCGCTGAGTTTATTGGAATTACAAGCGTTTGGTTTGTGGAAGTCACCGTGCTCCCCTCGCTGGCGGAGACGCAAATGCCAATCAATCGCTGGCTCGAATATCTCAACAGGATGCAGGTCCGTTACTCTCACTCGGTTCACGCGCGCGCACAAACCGCGCTAGAGACGGCCGATGCCGAAAGAATGCCGGCGCATCAGTTTGCGAAGACAGTTGTCTACTGCGCCGATGGAGGCTACGGCCTCGCAGTGGTTCCCGCGGATGAGCTGGTCGATATGGTCAGGCTGCGGCAGCTGTTGGGGTTCTCGTGGATCCGGCTGGCCGATGAAGGCGAAATCGCGGAGCTTTTTCCGGACTGCGAATTAGGCGCGATGCCGCCATTCGGCTATTCGTGCGAGTTGCCCGTTGTCGTGGACGCCCGCATTGCGGGTGATTTCATCGCCTTTGCCATCGGAACGCACCGTGATGTCGTGCGCATGAGCTTCGCCGACTTTTCGCGTCTGGCAAAGCCGAAGATCGATTTAATCGGCGTAAGGCCGGAAGTGCTCGTTTAAGTTTTTTGAAAGATTCAGGAGATTCACCATGCTGACGCACGAAGACTTGAAAAGGCTCGCGGCGGTCTCAGGACCTTGCCTGACGATATTCGAGCCTTTGCGGGGCGCTCACCTTCAGGGTTCCAAACCCGAAACCGGCATTAACGCCGCGATCCAGAAGGCGGAGCAGCTGTTGACGGAGAACGGATTCGGGCCGGAGAGCCGGGACGAAATGTTGCGGCCTCTGTTGAAGGTCGCGGCGAACACGGACTGGACAGGGCGTAAGGGGAGCCTGGTTCTTTTCCGGGGTCCGGGGTTTACGATGGCCAATTTCTGGCCGGAGGCCCTCGCGCCCCGCGTTCACTTCGGCACGGAATTCCTGGTCCTGCCCCTCTTGCCGGGTCTTCAGGGAAAACATGATTTCTGGGTCCTTGCCCTGAGCATCAAGAGAATCCGGTTGTTCCGCGGGTCGCGCAGCGGCCTCGTGGAGGTGGTGCTGCCCAAAGACGTTCCGGCCAGTCTCATGCAGGATGAAGCCTTTGACATCCCCGATCACAGCCTCAGGGGCAGATCGAGCGCGGGTCCGTCAGTGGGAAACATGAAAGGTGTTCAGTTCGGCACCGGCTCGGCGAAGGAACTTCAAGGGGATTATCTGCATGACTTCTTCAAGGCTGTCGATCGCGGCATTCATCCGATTCTTACCCGGAATCGGAATCCTCTGATCCTCGCGGGCGTTACCCGCGAGCTTGCTCTTTACAGGAAGGTCAACACATATCCCTCGGTTCTCGCCGGCGGAATCTTCGGCAATCCGGACTCCCTCGGAGAGGAGACGCTTTTCTCGAAAGCCGTGGACCTGATGGCGGCCTTCTCAAAGAGAGCCGCGAACGCAACGCTGCAGGAGCTCGAAAGCGCCGCTGGCCGTTCCGTGTTGATCCATGATCCGGCGGCCGTAGCGGAAGCCGCGGGCAAAGGTCAGGTTGAGGAACTAATCGTCTCTCAGGACGTCCCCGGTTTCGAACAGCGTGAAGATCTGATCAACTGGGCAGCCCTGGCTACTATCCGGAACTCAGGGAAAATCAGTATGCTCGGCGATCCCCGGATGCAGTCAGGCGTGGCTGCGGTGCTGCGCTTCCGCGATGCCGCGGAGGCCAGCAGGCAATCACCCCAGTATGCGCACTAATCTTCGCGGGGGTTCTTGTCTCTGTCGTCTTGGCTTGTATCGTTCCGATTCGTATTTTCCCGAAGATATTCCGGAACGACTCCCTCGATGATGAAGCTCTTGAAATCGTCCAGTGCGGCGCTATAGCGGGAGATGGCGAAATTCAGAGCTTTGCCGGCGTTGCGGATTCTTTCGGTCCCGTCCGGAAAGGGTAAGCCGGAGGGTATATCGGACGTAAACGCTTTGAACTCCCCTCGCGCGTTCTCGTAATCCCGTTGTGCCCGGCTCAACCTGTCCTTCAGGATAGCCTCAATTTCCCTGCGATCTCGCACGCGACCCGAAGGATAGCATCCGGTCAGGCCACCGGCAAGCCCGTCCGGAATATCGTCAGCTTGCCACCGCATTGCCCAGCGGTGGACTATCGAGGCCGTGCTTCTTCATCTTGTAGCGCAAAGCGTCTCTGCCGATCCGCAAAGCCCGCGCGGCCTCCGACTGATTCCCCTTGGCATGCTCCAGCGCATCGGCGATGAGTCTCTTCTCATGGTCTTCGAGCGTAAGACTGGCGTCTTCCGGGATATCGAACAATCGCGCGGAGTTCCGCGCCGACTCCCAAAGGTATTCGGGAAGATCCTGCATGTCGATCGTCTCGCCGAGCGTCATCATGCATCCGTGGCCAATCGCGTTTTCAAGCTCTCTGATGTTGCCCGGCCAGGAATGACGCGCCAGCACGATCTGAGCACGTTGAGTCACACCCCGGATTTCCTTCTTGAATTGCCGGGAAAATTTGTCGGTGAAGTGCCGGATGAGCAGGGACAAATCTTCCTTGCGTTCCGCCAGAGATGGGGTGCGGACCTCAATCATCGAAAGCCGGTAAAAGAGATCTTCGCGAAACTGCTTTTCTGCGATGGCCGCGTGCAAATCCCTGTTGGTCGCCGCGATTACCCGGACGTCGATCTTGCGCGGCACCAGCGAGCCCACGCGGAGCACTTCCTGATTCTGCAGCGTCCGCAAGAGCTTCGCCTGCGTGCCGATGGGCATATCGCCGATTTCGTCAAGAAAGATAGTGCCCTTGTCGGCGAACTCGAACAGTCCCATCTTGTCTTTGTCGGCGCCGGTGAAAGAACCGCGCGCATGGCCGAAAAGCTCGCTTTCGAAAAGAGACTCCACCACCGCCGAGCAGTTCAGCACCACAAAACGCCCGCCCGAAACCGGGCTCAGGTTATGCAGCGCCCGCGCCGCCAATTCCTTGCCGGTACCCGTCTCGCCGGAAATCAAAGCTGTCCTGTAGTGCGGCGCAACCCGGCGGATGCGCGCACTCATCTGCCAGATCGCCGCACTGGAGCCGACCATGCCTTCGAACGTCGATGCCGCCAGCAGCTCCCGCTCCAGGGAATCTCCCCGATTCCGGCGGCGCACCTGTTCCACCAGCTTTGAGATCCGATCCCGAACGGCGGCAACCCGCACCGGTTTTTCCAGATAATCCGCGGCGCCTTTCCGGATCGCTTCGACAGCGGATTCCGTGGTCCAGTAGGCAGTCATTAGAATGACATCGATCGCGGGGTCGAACTCGATGATCCGGTCCAGCACCTCAAGGCCGCTGAGGCCGGGCATCATAAGATCCGTCAATACGATTTGGGGGTGTTCGCTGTAAACCAGATCCAGCCCTTCGGCCGGATCGGACGCGCTTAAGATGCGAACATCTTCAGCCGCCAGAGCCTCGGAAAGGAATTCCAGGATGCCTTTGTTGTCGTCAATGAGGAGGATTGAAACTTTTGCCGCCACGGTGCCAGTTTAGCCTGGATGCCGCGGCCAAATATAAACAGGGACTTACAGCCGAACGGTATCTCCAAACACGAAGCCGCTGAAGACCTCACGGCTTCAGCGGCTTGGAGCGAAATCGATGCTGCTGCTATCTTTTGACTATCTTTCACCGGGAACTTCGAGTTTCCCGCCCATACGTTCCATTCTTTGTTTCGCTTTGCCGTAATCCACGAAATCCGAAATCATCGCCGCAAGATCGGAAGCATAGTCGGAGTTGGCTTCCAGGTAATCTTTGTATTCCGCCATCGTATGGGCGCTGTGATTCCCGTTAATGTGCTCGATAACGGCCGACGTGTAGCCGCCGAGTTCATCCAGAAACGGATTAATCCTGTCGATAGCGGTCTTCTGCCAGGGCGATGCCATGCTCCGGGCCTCTTTCAGCTTCGCTTCCTGCCGCGCCAGCGCATTGATGTGTTCTTTAATCTGGGTGACAGTCTCCGCGTGGCTTGCCCAGCTCATGTCGATGCGGGTGTAGCTCTCCATGGTCGCGGCATCTTCCCTGAGCTGATAGGCCATGGTTTTGGCTCCGGAGAGAAGCTTCGAAACCTGTTCGGAATCCTGCGGCTCGCCGGCGAATGCGGCGGGCGACGCCATGAGAAATCCCCCAACCAGGAGCGCCGGGGTTACTATCCATGCTGCTGACTTTCGTGTGTTCATATCGTTGTTCCTTCCTGTTGAATCGCTTTGCCGGGTTGAATCTGCGATGGTGCAAGCGGGCCGCCACGCCGGAAACCCTCTATCTCGCTATAACTATGGGATAACTCCCCGGGAACCTGGGAGACGGGCTGCGCGAGTTGACACAAGCGCGCCCCGATATCTCGGTTGTTTCACTCAGTAAGCACCAATAACACCTGTACAATCCGCTCTCCTGCCTGGTCTTTGCAATGCTTTTAGTCAAATACCGGTTTCAAGGCGGAACCATTTATGCCAGCTATTAAGAAGATCCTTTTCCCCGTGGATTTCTCGGAGAGCAGCATCGCCGCTGCACGCTACGTCGAGACTATCGCGGGTTGTTTTGAAGCCGAAGTCATGTTGCTCCACGTTGTCGGTATGGGAGAGCACACCCTGGCTGAGGAGTTGCTGCCGGGCAGGCAAGCCGATCTCGATGCCTTCCTCGCGGATGAGTTCAAATATTTCACCACGCACCGGATCTGCGTCACTGGCGATCCCACGATAGCCATTCAGGACGCCGCCGGCCGCTGGCATCCCGATCTGGTCATGATGCCGACTCACGGAACCGGCGTCTTTCGCCGGCTTCTGCTTGGTTCGGTCACCGCCAGGACTCTGCAACGTCTCAGTTGTCCTGTGTGGACCAGCGCTCATCTGAAGGCGGCGTCGCGCCTGGAAGAAATTCACCTTCGCCGAATCCTCTGTGCACTGGATCTGCGCCAGGGCAGCGGCTGCGTCCTCGAATGGGCCGCCTGGCTGGCCGGCGAGTGCCAGGCTGAACTCGGCATCGTCCATGCCAGCGGTGAACTTCCTTCCGAATACTACGGATGGGATATCGAGAAGGAATACGAAGATGAACTGAAAGCCGAGGGGAAACGGCAGATCGGAAAACTCCAGTCGTCCGCCGGCTCGCATGGCGAAGTATTTGTCACATCCGGATATCCCGCAACCGTAGTCGCCAGGACTGCCGCCGATTTCAACGCCGACCTGCTGGTCATGGGCAGGCACGATGTCCCGGGCCTCGCCGGATATCTTCGCCATAACGATTACGCCATTCTGCGCGATTCGCCATGCCCCGTCATCAGCGTCTGACCGCTCCGGGTGTTCTTCTATGTCTGGCGGCGCTTGGGCCAGCGCCTTGCCGCGCCGCCGAACTGCCGGAGATTCTGCATCGGGGGACGGTCGCGCTCGAGTCGGACTGGGCCGCCGACCTGAGCTATTCGTATGTGCTCAAAGAAGAGCGCACCAGGGGCGGAAAGCCAGCCGTCCGGACCTCTCAGATGGTCATGATCGAGGGTTCGGACTATTACCTTCCTTCAGCCGCCGAACGGGAATCCTCAGAGATCGACAAGCTTCGCGCTGAAGTGCAGCGCCGCCAGACGGAGAGCGCGGAGGCGCGCCGCCAGCGCATCGAGCGTTTTACGCGGGCGCGTGAGGAAACGGGAGCCATGCTGCTGCAGGTTCCGAAGGCCTTCGCTTTTGAGCTTCTTCGCGAAGAAACCATGGACGGCCACCCTTCCTACGTCCTTTCCGCGACGCCGCTGAAAAGGTCCACCGCGGGCCTGAGTCGCGCCGCCAAGGTTCTCTCCGGCATGAACTGCACCATGTGGATCGATGCAGAAAGTTTTCATGCCGTGCGGGGCGAGTGCAACGTGGTGTCGCCGGTTCCTGTTTTCGGTATCCTGGCGCGCGTCCTGCCAGGAACTCACATCGAGTTACGAATGCAGCCCGTCACGGATTCCACTTGGCTGCCGCGCGAGTTCTCCATGGTTCTGACTGTTTCAAAGTTTTTCCTGTTCCGGTCGACCCAAGAGACCCGTTACACCTATTCCGACTACCAGCCGAACGAAAACGCCCTGAGGGATCTGCTGGCCGGCGGAAACCGTTCGCGCGTGACCTCCGGTGTTCTTCAGCGGTACCAAAGAATCTTCTGACTCTCCAGAGGTACCGACGCTCCGGGATGCCGCGGCACGACACGAGGCGTGAAATCGCCGGCGGGCCGATCGGCCGGAATGGTGGCGGTCCAGGTCCATGCGCTGCCGGATCCGATCAGTTCGGCCCCCCGCGTCATCTCATGCAGCACCGGCGAGTCGCCATCGGCATACAACTCGACCGCAATGGCATCGGGGTTCAATTCATCCAGCCAAACCTGTACCGCGAATGTATGCTGCCCGCCATCGGTACTGGCGCAGAGCGTTCCGAAGCGAAGCCGCGGCCAGTGCTCTTCCAGATGTTTCTGCCACTCCAGTATCCTCACGCCGGGCGCGCCATTGTCCTTCGATCGCTCAAGGAAACCACTCGCCAGCGGCAGATAGTGCTGCTCCGTGTATTCCCTGACGACCCGGTTGGTGGAGAATTGCGGGGTCAAACGCGCCATGCTTTCGCGCATACGCCCCACCCATGCGCCGGGAATGCCTGCCGGATCGCGATCGTAAAACTCCGGAACGATTTCGTTTTCCAGCAGCGTGTAGAGCTGGCTGGCATCGGCCGCGTCGACCGCCGCCTCATCTTCGTGCTCCAGGCCGTCCCCCAGCGCCCAGCCGACCTCGGACGTATAGGCCTCCGCCCACCATCCGTCCAGCTCGGAAAGGTTCAGGCCGCCGTTGACCAGCACCTTCATGCCGCTGGTACCGCTGGCCTCCCATGGGCGTCGCGGCGTGTTCAGCCACAGGTCGACTCCCTGGACAAGGTGTTCGGTAAGCCCCATGTCGTCGTCGCTGAGGAACACCACGTGGGGGCGGGCTGAAGTGCGCCGGATAAACTCGATCCATTCGCGGATCATCCCCTGCCCGGCCGAATCCTGCGGATGGGCTTTGCCCGCGATGACCAGTTGCACGGGCCGGTGCCGGTTTGTCAGAAGACGCAACAGCCGTTCCCGATCATGCAGCAGAAGATTGGGGCGTTTATAGGTAGCGAAGCGGCGGGCAAAACCGAGCGTCAGGGTGTCCGGATCGAAAATGGCTTCTGCCTCGGCGATTTCCTGCGCCGGTGCGCCGTGTCCGGCAAGTTGCCGGGACAACCGCTGCCGCACGTATTGGATGAGGGACCTTCTCGCCCGCTGGCGCATTTGCCAGAACTTTTTTTCATCGGCGTCGCGGATCTTCTGGTCCACGGCGGTCAAATCTCCCCGCCAGCGATCTTTGCCGCAGACCTCGGTCCAGAGTTCGTCGGCCTCCGGCGAGTCCCAGGTCGGAGTATGGATTCCGTTCGTCACGTAGCCCACCGGAACTTCGCCGGAGGGCCAGCGCGGAAAGAGCGGCTGGAAAATCCGCCGGCTGACTGCCCCATGCAGACGGCTAACCCCATTGACGGCCCCGCTGCCGCGAACGCCGAGATATGCCATGTTGAACGGCTCCGACTCATCAGCCGGATTGTTCCTGCCCAGCGCCATCAGCTCATGCAGCGAAATGCCCAGTTCGCGCTCCGCATAATCTCTCATCCGGTCGCGCATCAGTTCCGGCGCGAAGCGGTCGAACCCGGCCGCCACCGGCGTATGGGTGGTAAAGAGATTGCCTGCCCGTGTAACCGCCAGCGCCTCGGCGAACGGCCGGCCCGTATCCTCCCGATAGCTGCGCGCCCGCTCCAGAACCGCGAATGTCGCATGCCCCTCATTCAGGTGACAGACTTCAGGACGTATCCCCAGCGCACGCAGCAGCCGCCAGCCTCCGACGCCAAGGATACGCTCCTGCTGCAACCTCAGTTCGGGGCCGCCGCCATAAAGTTCGCTGGTGATGCCGCGGTACTCGGGCAGGTTCGCCGGATCGTTGGTATCCATCAGGTAGAGCTTCGTGCGGCCCACCTGCACCTCCCAGGTTCTGACGCTCAGCAGATAACCGGGAAGCTGAATGGAAATGCGAAGCCATTCGCCGCTGCTGTCACGCAGCGGCCTGACGGGCAACTGGCCAGGCTCGTTGAAGGGACGCAGGGCGATCTGGTTACCGTCCGAATCGATATGCTGCCGGAAATAGCCTTGCTGATAGAGCAGCCCGACTCCGATCACGGGGACACCGAGGTCGTTGGCAGCCTTCAGGTGATCCCCCGCCACATTCCCGAGGCCGCCCGAAAAGACAGGGAGCGCATCGCTCAGCATGAATTCCATGCTGAAGTAGGCGACGGCGCTCATCTTTGCCCGCGGCCAGGCTGATGGAAACCACCGGCTGCTCTCCGCGGCGTCCTTCCGGTTCGCCATAACCTCGTCCAGCTTCTTACGGAAGGCCGGATCCGCGAGCGCAGCGTCGAGCTTTGGTTTCGATACGGTTTGCAAAACCAGCCACGCGTTGTGGGTCAGGTTCCAGAGCTCGGGATCGATCTGCCCCCAGAGCTGGTCGGCGGAGTGGTTCCATGACCAGCGCAGATCGAGTGCGAGCCCAGCGAGAGAATCCGGGATGTTGGTTGCGGCCATGAATATATTTTCGCCTTCGCGGCTTTTCACGCTGGAAAGCCGTCATTTCACGCAGGAATAAAGCTGTCACCCTGGAAAGGAGCCCGGCGGGATCTGCGCCACAAGACTGACGGCCCCACAACTGCCCTCATAAATCTGATTCCCATGGCGTCAACTTCCAGTGCTTTATCCAGGTGGTCTTTGGACACCTGGATCGCCCTGTTCTCGGTAGCGGGAATCGTTCTGCATCTGGTCAGTCGGTACGGGCTTCATACGTCTTCCCTCTCTTACGACCTGCCGCTGATCCTGACACTCGTGGCAGGGGGAATTCCGCTGCTCTTCCAACTCCTCCGGAGAATGGCGCGCGGCGAGTTCGGATCCGACATTCTCGCGGGGATCTCCATCACGACGTCAGGAATACTAGGGGAGTACCTCGCCGGATCGATCGTAGTCCTCATGCTTTCCGGCGGCGCGGCGCTGGAGAATTACGCGACCCGGCGCGCTTCGGCGGTTCTGGCCGCGCTGGCGAAACGGATGCCGCGCAATGCGCACCGTCAGGAAGGCGCGCAGGTCGCCGACATCGGACTCGACGATCTCCGGCTCGGCGACCGGCTGGTCGTGTTCCCCCACGAGATCTGTCCCGTGGACGGCACAGTGACCGAAGGGCGCGGGACCATGGATGAGTCCTACCTGACGGGTGAGCCCTTCCGGATCGCCAAGGCTCCGGGCGCCGCGGTTCTTGCCGGCGCGATCAATGGCGATGCCGCGATCACCCTCTCGGTGACACGGCTGCCGATCGATTCGCGCTATTCCAAAATCATGCGCGTGATGCAGGAGGCGGAAGCCAATCGCCCGAGGATGAGGCGGGTCGCCGAACGGCTGGGCGGCTGGTATACCCTGCTCGCGCTGACCGTCGCCGCGCTTGGCTGGGCGGTAAGCCACCAGGCAACACGTTTTCTCGCCGTGCTGGTGATTGCGACCCCCTGCCCTCTGCTGCTCGCGATACCGGTGGCAATCATCGGCGCGGTTTCGGTGGCCGCCAGCCGCGGGATTATCGTGCGCAATCCCGGCATCCTGGAGCAAATCGCATCCTGCCGCACGGTGATCTTCGACAAGACCGGGACGCTTACCTACGGGAAGCCCGCGCTAACCGAAATCCTGTGCGCCCCGCACGTGACCCGGCCGCTTGCGCTGCAGCTGGCCGCAAGCCTCGAGCAATATTCCAAACATCCTCTGGGAGGCAGCGTGCTTGAGGCCGCGCGCAACGAGCCGGTGGAACTCGCACCCGTGTCGCAGATCAGCGAAAAACCCGGCGAGGGACTGAGCGGCTGTATAGGTACAACTCAAGGAACAAATCTGGTTCAGATCACCGGACGCAAAGCCGTTCTCGAACGCGGCGGAAAGGCCTCCGCCGGACTTCCGCCTCCGGCGCCGGGGATGGAATGCGTCCTGCTTCTCAACGGCGAATTTGCCGCGCTCCTTCGTTTCCGCGATGCGCCGCGCAAAGAAAGCAGCGCGTTCGTCGGGCATCTCTCGCCCCGCCACCAGGTCAACAAAATGATGCTTGTTTCCGGGGATCGCGAGGCCGAGGTTCGTTATCTGGCGGGGGAAGTCGGCATCACCGAAGTGATGTTCGGCAAGAGTCCGGAGGAAAAGCTGGCGATCGTGCGCGCCGAAACAGAAAAAGCGCCGACCCTTTTTCTCGGCGACGGCATCAATGACGCCCCCGCCATGCAGGCCGCGACTGTCGGTATCGCCTTCGGCCAGAGCAACGACATCACCGCGGAAGCCGCGGACGCCGTGGTGCTGGAAACCTCTCTGGGCAAAGTCGACGAACTGCTTCACATCGGCCGCCGCATGCGGGTTATCGCGCTGCAAAGCGCTGTGGGCGGGATGGCGCTGAGCGTGGTTGGAATGGCCATTGCAGCCGCCGGATTTCTCCCTCCCGTGGCGGGCGCCATCGCCCAGGAAATCATCGACGCCGCCGCGGTGCTCAATGCGATACGTGTATCGCTGCCCGGTACGGTCTCCCGGGATGCCGGCATCTGACTGGCTGGCCACGCAATTGCGAGACTGAAGTCATGCATGCCTGCGTTCTGAAGGCTCCTGCGCCTGTGGCTTCCGGGCCGCTCGAGTGGCGGGAAGTTGCCAGGCCCGAGCCGGGTCCCGGCGAGGTTCTGATCCGTGTGCGCGCCTGTGGAGTTTGCCGTACGGACCTGCACGTTGTCGAAGGAGAGCTGGCCGTCCGCAAGCCCAACGTCATTCCCGGCCACCAGGTGGTCGGAACAGTGGAAGCCGGACCGATGGCGGCCGGTACGCGGGTCGGCGTGCCCTGGCTGCATCACACCTGCGGAGTTTGTGAGTTTTGCCGCAGCGGCCGCGAAAATCTGTGCGACGGGCCCGATTTCACCGGCTGGACCGTCGACGGCGGTTACGCCGATTACCTGGTTGCGCCCGCGGACTTCGTCTATACGATTCCGGAACGGTTCGAAGACATCGCCGCCGCGCCATTGCTCTGCGCGGGCATCATCGGTTTCCGTTGTTTGCGCCTTGCGGATATATCCAGTGGCGCGCGGCTGGGAATTTACGGCTTTGGATCGGCGGGTCTGGTGGCCATTCAAGTGGCCCGCTATTGGGGTGTGGATGTCTATGTCAGCACACGCGAGGAGAAGCATCGCAAGCTGGCGATGGAATACGGGGCTCTGTGGGCAGGGGCGGCGGACGCCCAGCCACCTGTACCGCTTGACGCCTCGATCATGTTCGCGCCGGCGGGCGAGCTGGTCGCGCCCGCCCTCAAGGCTCTGAAAAAGGGCGGCCGCCTGATTCTGGGCGGAATCCATATGAGCGACATTCCGTCATTCAGTTACGATCTGCTCTACCAGGAACGCCTGATGCGCAGCGTGGCCAACAATACGCGCGATGACGGCCGGGATTTTCTGCGCATCGCGGCTGAAATTCCGATCCGGACACAGACTGAGACATTCCCGCTCCGCGAAGCGAACAAGGCCCTGCAAAAACTAAAGACAGATGGCATCCGCGGCGCTGCCGTCCTGCTGCCGGATTAGTTCCAGACGCGGAGCGTACATGCTTCCGCGACGCGATCGCGCCTAGAGTTCGGAGCTCTTGTGCGCTGCGTGTATCTGCGTAGGCTTCCACAGGTCGCGCGGCGGGACGAAGAAGATGCGCATCGCCACTACGGATGCGGCGAGCAGGCTGACCACAGTCCGGGCCAGTGAAGTGATCCGCTTGACCGCGCTTCCTTGCGGAATCCATCCGTCGATCGCCGCGCAAATATAGAATCCTGCCTGCGGAATCAGCGCCGCGAGATTCCATGGCCGGGGCAGCCAAAAACTATCCACGCCGATCAGCACAACGATCCAGGGCAGCCCCAGACGGGCAACCTTGTAAGACAGATAGTGGAAAAGCATCCTGTTTCGCGGTGTGAGAAGCCAGGGGTAGTGGCCCAGGATTTGAAAATTACCCGCCAGCGTCCGGACCTTCCGGCCAAACTCGGTCCCGATGCCTGTCGGATAATCGATTGCGCGCGCGCTTTCCTCCACCACCAGGCGATAGCCGCGATGGAAAGCCGACAGTGGAAGGTACATATCGTCGAGAAGACTGTCGGGAGGAATGGTGACGGCGAGACTGCGGCGGATCGCGTAGAACGGGCCTGTGGCGCCGAAAATGGAATCCACCTGGCCGAGATTTTTGCGGATCCAGCGTTCATAGCGCCAATACATCCCGACGGTTTGCTCGCCGGCCACCGAGGAGTTCCGGATGATCAGGTCACCACTGGCCGCCCCCACCTTCGGGTCCTCAAAACAGGCCACAAGCCGGCGGACGCTCTCAGGTTCCAGCACCTGCCGAACGTCGGTAAGCACGAGAATTTCTCCCGTCGCTTGCGGGATGGCCATGTTGAGAGCTTGCGGTTTTCCGGCGCGGGGCACCACCAGCAGAAGAACACCGGAATCCGCGAAACTGGCGGCGATCTCCCCGGTCCTGTCTGTCGAACCGTCCGAGACGACGATGATCTGCATCAGCTCACGCGGATAATCCAGCCCCAGAATGGATTGGAGTTTCGCCGCCAGAAATCTTTCTCCGTTGTGTACCGCGATGATGAAGGAAACGGTTCGGCGCGTGTCCCCCTTGATAACAGGAGATGGAAAGCGCGCCGCCAGCCAGGCCAGCAGCACCGGATACCCGGCCACGATGTAGAAGAGAATCGCTGCCAGAAGGAAAAAACAGAGGACGCTGGTTGCGTACATGGCTCGATATGCGATTCTGGCGGAGAAGCTCTTGCGTCATAGTACAACGGAGCCCCGAGCTATGAGATTCCAATGCGGCTGATGGCGATCGTCGAAGCAGCCACCGTAACCGGGCCGGCTAAAAATCTGATCGATTTTTGCCTCTCGGCCCGCGCCATGGGGATTCCGCTGCAGCCGCGCATCGTAACGTTCCAGAGGGGTTCGCAGGATCGTAACGAGTTCGTGGACTATGTGCGCAAGACGGGAATCGAGCTGCGGATCGTTCCCGAACAACGCATGTTCGATCCGGGAGTCATCCGCGAACTCAGCGGGATGGCGGACGAATGGAAGCCGGATTTCCTGCAGACCCATGCCGTCAAATCGCATTTTCTGGTGGCTCTTTCGCGGCTCTGGAAGCGCTATCCCTGGGTGGCATTTCATCATGGATATACGCAGACCGACCTGAAGATGGGGCTGTACAACCAGCTGGATCGCTGGTCGCTCCGCAAACCCTCCAGACTTGTCACGGTAAGCGAAGCGTTCAAGCGCCAGTTGCTGCGGCAAGGCGTCGGAGAGGGGCGGATTTCGATTCTGCAAAACGCCGTGAATCCGGATTGGGTCGAACGCGTGCGAAATGCCGACCCCGCAGCCGTCCGGCGTGAACTGGGGCTGGAGGGGCGGCAGATAATTCTCGCGGTGGGCCGCATGTCGAAAGAAAAAGCCCACAACGATTTGATTGAGGCTTTCCACGCGGTAAAGGCGAACCAGCCGCGCGCCGCATTGGTTCTTGTCGGAGACGGGCCGGAACGGCCTGGTCTGGAGAGGCTGGCTGGCGAAGGCGTGTTGTTCACCGGCCAGCAGCGGGATGTTACCCGCTTCTTCGCGATCGCCGATGTGATGGCGCTTCCCTCACTGACGGAGGGCTCGCCCAACGTGCTGCTTGAAGCAATGGCCTGCGGAGTTCCGTCAGTCGCCACCAGCGTCGGCGGCGTTCCCGAGATTGTTTCGCACGAAAAGGAAGCCCTGCTGGTGCCGGCCAGAGCCCCCGCACAACTGGCCGCCGCGATCGGCCGCGTGCTGGCCGAGCCAGAACTAAGGGCCGCCCTGGTGGCGAACTCCCTGGACACCATCCGCCGCAGACATTCACTGGAGGCGCGGGCCGAGGCGCTGATGCGAATCTATACGCCCCGACCCGGCGATTGAGTTTATTGCGTGTGACCCGTCACGACGGTCTGTCCGGTGAACCGCCTGTTCAGCACCGGCGTCACCGGAGTGCCCAGAATCAGATAAGCCATCGCGTTGTTTGCGTTCCCGGCTCCCGCTGAGAACGCGAAGTCCTTCCCCAGAGCAATGGATACGCCGTAACCGCCGCAGGGACTCGTGCCACAGGGAGGCAGTGCCGAAAGGAAATTCCCGGTGAACCCGGTTGCATAGGGTCCGGCGGGGGGAAGCGGTGAACCCGGGCCCCCACCCGACCCGCCATAGTCCGTGCCGGCTGACTGAAGAGCCCAGGTCATGTATTTGCTGTTGCCGGTCTTCCAGTAGAGCCAACTCCACATCGCGTGCACTTCGTGCGAGAGCGACGGATCCGGCGCGCCTTCGCAAGTCGTCGCGATCGATCCGTAGCTGGCGCAGTTGGTCGCGGCGGCCGGCGCCGCAACCCACCCCGGGCCGGCAACCGTAACGTTGGAAGCAGAGGCGCACGGCCAGCTGGTAGCCAGGGTCAAATGGGTATCGTCGATGACCGACTGCACCGGTATCGCGACGTTGCAGCTTCCAAAGGGAATCCCCGGAACGCCGATGAATTGAGGATCGACCCCTGTCTGCAGGGTCGTCCCCTTGTAAATTGCGGAGAACACCGCCTTAAAATTTGTCCCCGTCCCGACCACGGTCGTGGAACCCGCCGTAACGCCAAGGGTGCCGGTTGTTGTCGGAAACTGGTTTCCGGAGGTCGAGTAGCTGAGAATGTTGGTGCTGGTCATCGACCCGTACATGACGTTGGCGAACTGGCCCACACCGGATCCGGTAAAGGAAGTGCCCTGCCCGTAATCGTGGGTGAAATCCGCTTCTTTGGTCACCGTCGAAAGGGCGACGCTGGCGGCCACGGAGTCTCCGCAGTTATTTTGCAGAATATCGTAGGATTCCTCCAGCGCGAGGCCGGTCATCGCATCGCGCCATGGCGATGACCCGAACCGGTTCCCCAGCCTTGCTCCTGGATAAGTAGGGTTCTCGCTGTAGAGATCGACTTCCCACTGGCCCAGGGAGTCCTGCGACGAGGCGTAAACATTCGTGACCACATTGTGCAGGTAGGAGCAGGCTGTCGAATGCCAGCCCGGATCCGGGTCGAGCGCCGCCATCCGGGCCAGATCCCGCACCTCGTAGCCCGTTTCCCGGGTATCGAAGCCGAATCCGACTCCCTGAGGTGTAGTGAGCTGGAAATCGGTCATTGTCCACGGGTAGCTGTAGTACACATCGAGCGTCTTCCAGATGGACGGCCGTCCGTCTATCGCGCGGTCGATCATACCGAGGAACCCCATGGCCCGCGGAGCCCCGAGGTTGTCATAGCCCTGAGAAGTCGCGTATTTGTACCAGTTGTCCGCCAAAGTCCGCGCCTCCGTCAGATATTTGGTCAGGTTTGTCCGGTAATACAGCTTATAGAGGGCATGAACCACGTCATAGTAATTCAGGTTGTTGGAAGGCTGCGATGTATAGTTCCAGTAAATCCCCAGCTCCGGCAGGCTTGGGCTGGAGTATTGAATGTTCGTGGATTCAGCAGTCGGCCCCCAATACCCTCCATAGCGCTGGATAGTCAATGAAGTGGGGCTGTCGATCGTGCTGACCTGCACCAGGAATCTGCCGCTTCCCTGTCCGTCCGGCCCGTTCCACCAAAGCCAAAGCAGCGGATTTCCCGCGCCGAGCGTATAAAAGGCGAGCCCCTCATCTTGCCACGTATTCCCGCCGTCGATCGTAGTTCCGCCCGAATCATTCCACGCCGGCAGCGAACTTCCTGAACTTCCATACCCGAGAGCCCGCTGTACGTGATAGGAAGAATCGAGAACAGTCATCCCCGCTGTGTACCAATTCCCCGCTGCCCATGGAAAGCCCGCGCCGCAGGTTGCCCCACCCGCGGTGAGACATCCCTGCAGATAGATCTCATAAACGACATGCGCAGTACATCCGGCGGGAACGCTCGTCCCGGCATAGTAAACGGGAAGCGTAATCGTCGAATTGACGTTCAGCGTCGGTGACCCTGAACAATTTACGTCCGGAACGAAATACCGGTCCCGAAGCTGAATGTCTGTGAGGTTGGCGTAGGGTGCATTCGAGGTGCAGGTGAATGCGCTGCCTGATCCCGAAGAAGGATCGCAGTCGGTCAGATCTTTAATGAAGTTGGTGCCGGTCCCCGTAATGGTGGGACTGCCATTCACCGCGGACACGGTACCGCTCAAAGCCACTTGCCCATAGATCGGCGCACTGGTCACCATCGGATATAGTGCATCGGCGTCCGCCATTTCCGTCAGATCGTACCAGGGCCATGGCGAAGTCCCCCACATGCTGAGAGGTCCCAGAGCGATGTCCATCGCCGCATTGCCGGTCTGCACAATTCCCCTCTCGTCCGTGTTCACGGCGCCCGCGTCGAAATCCACAAATCCGGTCGTCGTCCCGTCTCCCGCCGTCAGACGTATCTTGTAATCCCCCGCGACGAAGGCGGAAAAACTGGTCACACTCCCGTTCGACGCTGAAAACGCGCCGGTGCCCGGGCCGGATATCTGCGACCACGTGAATGTGTACGCCGGATCGTCAACGCTCGAATATGTGTTAGTCGCGTCCAGCAGAATCGAACCGTGGTTGGCGCTCCAAACCCGCTGTGCACCGCTTCCCCCGATACTCACGCCGATCGGCAGGGCAGGCGTTGCGACCATCGCCGCACTTCCCGCCAGGTTGACGCCGTGCCCGCTCTTGTCGTTCAGGTTGCCCTCGAACTCCCAATCGGCGAGATTTCCGTCGGTACGCGACGGCGGTTGTGAACCGAGGGGCAGCACCGAAGAATAAAGCCGCAGATATGCAAGATCGGTCGTTGTCGTAGCAGCCCCGAAAGTGATGGGCGTACCTGCGATATTGGCCGTCGCCACACCCGCCATCTGCCTCAGGGCATAAGCGTAGCCCGTTCCATCCGCGTTCCATACCTCCAGACTTAAACGGGTGTTTGCCTTGTCCCTCTGAAACCGTACAACCACATCGCTGCGGCCTGCCAGATCGACGTTGATAGACGTGTAGTTGTCGTAATTGTCGGAGATGTTAAGGATTTCGCTGGGCCCCAGAAAACGCACCAGGAAATTCCCGAAATAAAACATCCAGCCGTAATAGTCCGCCGGCTGAGTAAAACCATGCAGCCGGAACTCCATCCGAATATCGCCGACCGTTGTAAATGCGGGATTGACCGGGAAAGTTCCGGTAACCGTCGCGCCGTTGTAAAGTGCGATGGACTCCGCCGCCGGACAAACCGACGCGAGCACCACACCGAGGAGGAGAGGCCCAAACAATTTTGTAAACTTCACTGAGTAACAGTCCTCGTACCGCGTGGAAAGCTCGCCGCCTGCGTGCTGTCGCCGGTATCTGCCGAATTGGTTTTCACCGTACTGAACGCAGTGGTCGTGGATGTGGTAATCGTTACAGTGTTCTGGGCAATTGTACCCTTATGTCCAAAGCGGGAGATACCCGCCCCGCCGCAAGTCAGATCGCTCCGGTTTTCGTTTTGCGAAGGCGTGAGCGAACCCGCCACGCACAGAGCGGGCAGCAGCAGACAGAGTAAGCTGTTTATTTTCAGCATTTAAGACTCCACACTACAAATACCCCCGGATAATGACTCGAGGCGATCTGGGAACGCGTTCCACACGTCGCCGGGTGAATTAGCCCGGAATTGCAAACGCTCACTGGTTTCGAACCTGTAAGGTACCGCACATTTGTAGTAGAGTCAAGATTCAATATCTCTGCCGTGGGCTTGGTACTACCCGCTCTCGCTTTAGAATCAGCGGTATAGCTGAAAAAGCAGGATGAATCGTCCTCGATTTTCCGCGGTATTGCATCCAGCGGTAGTGCATCCAGAGAATATGCGCTCGCTGGCGCAGCGCCATTCTCCTGCACAACAGCAGGGTCTGTCGTACCCGGGGTCGGCTTCGGATCTGCCACAGTTGGCTTGTCGGCAGCGAGGGCCGCGAATGCGAGTAAAAAGTTGATCGCTGTTTTTCTCATTTTGTTCCTTACTGGGTTACAGCATTAATCCCGAACAGCCCGCCCACTCTCATTCCCGGCTGGGACGTACCGATCGTTGTCTGATCGGTAAGGGCGCGTTGCAGCGGCCTGGCAGTGGGAATCAGGCCCGAGTTGATGTAGTAGAAAAGCGCGGCTATGTTGGTCCCGATCCTCGAAGGCCCGTCATTGATGAAAACCTGTTTCAACCCGGCGAATGTGGCGGCTTGCCCACGCGTTGCCGCCCATGTGTAAGCGGTACGCGCGTTGTCGATGAATGACGGGTTGACGTTGGCATCATGGGTGCCGGGAACCGCTCCGGTTGTGGGAAGATTGTAAGCCGTCCCTCCGTTGGTGCAGCCCGAGGCGCAGGCCGTGGTGAAACGCGCCGGCGTTGCCGCCGCAAAATTATAGTTGGCGTTGTAATCGGTACCGGCAGGGTCCGCCACGTTCGCCGGTTGAGAAGCATCGTAAATCGATCCGTTGTTACCGAAAGCCAAAGGCCACTGCCGGGCATAGGAATCGTAGAAAATGTTTCCTTTGAAGGTGACCAGTGTCTGGCCGGAAGCGACTCCGTTGTTCTCGCAGACAAAAACTGTTTCGGCTGTGTCTCCGGTTCCAGGCTGTACCGCATGGGTAACAGAGTGTGCGCCGGAGGCGGCACAGGCCCCGCCCCATGTGTACAGGGGGCATGGCGAGGCCGTCTTAATTGACGCCAGGTAACTCATGGTTGTTTTATACCCGCTCCCTTGAGTGGATCCATAAGGGAAGAGGCAGTGCGATAGTATGCCGGTTTCATTTTCAAACATCATGTTGGAGGCAACGATATTAGTCCCCCATGATGGCGTTGCCGGAATGATAGCCACGTCCGCTTTAGTCCCGGATGTGGATGCGCATATCGAGTAAATATGATCCAGAGCCGGAGCGAGTATCCCCGGCGCCAGATTGATTCCATCCTGGCTGCAACTCCTGGCGTCGTTCGCGAACACCACATATGACCACGACCCGCCCGCAATGTTTGCGGCAGTAAGATTCGGGTAATTACTGCCAAGACCATCCACAAACACATCTTTGAATGTGGCTCCCTCGCTCCATGGGTCGTTTGCGGTACCGTCGATTCCCATGTTTCGGACGAGGGAGTTAGTGAGGGTCTTGGCAGTGCAGGCTGGAGTCACAACCCGTGAAACAGAACCGTCTGACGGGACAGGTCCGTACACGCCTGCATTACAATTCTGAAAAAAGAACAAGTCAGCTTGCGCGAGGCGATTCTGAGAAATCACCGAGTCAATGCTGAACGGCATCGCGCCGTTGGCATACACGCCCGTATACTTCGCCCCGAACACACTTGAGGCATTCAGGTAAACCTGACCCATGGTCCACGATCCGCCCGGACTATAGAACTCGGGCGCGTAGCAATAGACGGTGGACGATCCGCAGTTGTTGACCGCAACCCCATACCACGTGGTGATGCTGGCTCCATACCCGCTCAGTGAATCCAGCAGGAGCACTCCGTTCGCGCTTCCGTTGTTGACGCTGTTTACATTCGTCGGACAGGTCGGCGTTGCGGTTCCCCATGTGCAGGTGTCGCCAGGGTTGCCAAATCTGAAAACCGAGCAGGGGCTTGCTGATGAGGATGAAAGCTCAAACCCCGAGGGCGCTGACCCGCCGTTCTCATCCAGATTCAAAGTCGCTCCGGTCCCCATCTGAAAGACTGCATAGTTGCCGTTGCAGCTATACGAAGGCCCGAAAAGCTGAGTGCGGCCACGCATGTTCAAAGTGCCGTTGACTATCAACGACGCCGTATGGGTGCCATCCCCCAAAGTGCCGCTTACCGAATTCACGGTGCCGAGATTGGCAGTCGTGGAAACCGGTACTGTAACTGCGTACTGATTGTTGACGAAGGTATCTCCGAAACCGGGCACGCCCGCCCCGCCCCAGGTCAAAGGATCGTTCCAGTTGCCTGATTTGGACGCAGTGAAAGTGGCTGCGCAGCATAGCGCTGGGATCGAAAGGAAAAGCAAATTGACTTTACGGCTCAACATAGAACGCCTCCGGGTCATTCCCGCCGGTCAAAGCCGTCATGGTTCCGCACGCAGAGGGCGGAGTTAATCCGGTATTGTGTCCGGTGGCATTATTTGAACCATTGAAATATCGGTATTTGCCAGCCCCGTCCAGGTTCAGCAGACTGGTTGACAAAATAGAGTTATCCATGCTGTAAAAGACCAGCGTGGTGGAGTCTGATGTGTAACCCAGAAAATAGACTCCTGCACTAAGATTGGCGGGAGTTGAAAACGCAATGGCCTTGGGCCCTGCACTGCCCAGCCCCGTATTAGTCACAGCGACCGATCCGGAAATCAGCGCACAGGTCGAATCGTACATGGCTAACATGAACCCGCAAGCCGCACCCCCGCAACTCCCCGTGGAGGTGGTGTCGGGGATGTCGACATATCCGAGTGCTTGTCCATAGCGATAAGTTTGTGGAAGAACAAACTGCTGATATCGCATACGTAACGCGCTGAATGCGGGAGCCGGAACCGGCGTTGTGCCCCAGCAGTTTAGTCCCGCGCAGAACCAGCCCAGGCCGGGGGTGGTTATGGGCGCCCCCCCGCCGCCGGTGCTGCTTATTGTGCAGTCGGTGCTCGTCGTGCCTGGATTATTGGCGCAGGAAACCGCCGCATTGGCGCCACTCTTGAGATTCAGGTATGGCTGTACCGTCTGTGCGACGCCGTTGGCCTGGATCTGGGAAACAGCGCCGTTGGTTCCGCTGTTTCCCGTCGCGCCGGTTGCTCCAGCCGGCCCCGTCGGCCCCTGCCCCGGAAGAGAATCTGTCACCGTCCCCGTGGCCGCCGCCGTGAACGGGATCAGCACCGAATTCGCGTTGTTCAGAATGTCCCGGAAGGAAGCCGACGCGCTGGCCCCGCCCCACTCCGGATACGGGGCAACCCCGCCACTGGTGTCCGCGCCGTTGATGATGCGGGTAAGTCCCGCGCCGAGATTGTAATTGTCGGTAATCGTAATCCCCGGAAGGTTGCTCAATGGCCCGTATCCCGTAGCGGCCGCCGTACACGACGGACTGCAGGTTCCAGCGGTAGTGTTGAACGTGATCTGAAGGCCCGGGACTGTAGGGCTGATTCCGGCGATGTTCGGGTTGATAATGTTGAATCCGCTGCCGTCGTAATAAAGGGCATAGGAATATCCCGATACAATCTGACCGGCGTTAGGAGTAACTCCGTCCAGCAGAACACTGACTGGCCCGATGCCCGCGACGTTCAGTGTTACCGGACCTGTATTGGTCCCGCCCGCCCGCAGGGACACAGTCATTCCGGTAACATAGGAAGCAGGCGCCGGACTTCCCGGACACGAGATGGCATTCGTCCCCGATCCGCTGCAGTAAACGCTGCCCGAGGATGATGTGCCTCCCCCCGACGCGGCGTTCACCCACGTCCCCGTCGAAACGCCGTTTGCCGGCGCTCCAAAACTCAGCAACTGATTGGCCGGCGCAGCGCCCGGTAACTGCAGCGTGTAAGTGCTCGGGACGGATGCAGGCGCAACCACTCCGACATAAGTGCTCGAACCGGCGGGATACAGATCCACCTCGCCCGGCACCGCGCCGTTCGTCGTAACGCTGTCGCAGGTAAGATCCGAGTGCCCCAAGCCGGCCACGGTGCACCCGGCACCCGCCACGGCAGTCCCGGGACCCGGATAATATCCAAGCTGACCCGCCGAAGAGGGATTCACGGTCCCGCTGCTCGAACTGCCCCGCTGCGTGTAATACTGGCCACCGCTGGAGACCAGTTGCAGACCGGCCCCTGTGGCCAGTTGCAGACTGGCTGCGCCGTCGATGAGGGAAACCGCCGGCGTCAGCGTAACCGCCCCGGTGCCGCTGTTCTGTAACTCAATCCAGCAGCCCGCCGGGATAGTCGTTCCCGCCTGCGGTACCGCGACCGCCACCGGACCGGAATTCGCGAACGATACCAGCTTTCCGCAATCGCTGCTCTGGATCGTATATGCCGCGCCCTTTTGAACGTTTGTCAGGATCTGCGTCTGGCCGCCTGAAATCCGCGTCTGCGCCTCCGCGCGTCCACCCGAAAGACAAGTCGACAGAAGGACCATCGCCAGCCATAACCGGTCACGCGATAACCTGGCAAATCGTCTATCGTCCAGCGTCCCGTCGGCCGCTTTCCCGTTCTGAATCCCGCGTTGCGGGCGTCGTAGGCGCGAGCTCCCCGGAGCCCGCTGCAATGGCAGTTCTCGGATCATAAGCCTGGTTGTTCCTCAGTGGTGAAATTTGGATGGGGTCGCTTTTTCGATCCAAACAATACCCCCGCCATCTCCGAAAAGCGCCGCGCCGATCGGGCGTTTTTCGCCGCAACCTGCAGGAACTAAACCTTCAAAAAATAATTTGGGGTTGTGTGATCGCTGCCCGGGAACTACCGGGCACTGTAATCAATGAGGAATTTTCGAAAGCTTAATGCGGAGCGCTCCGGAATTCCAGAGCCTCTAATGCCGGCCGTTCGAAACGGCGGATTTACCCTGCGAAACATACCAGCGCCACGTCCTCGCAACGCCTTCTTCCAGTGAAATCGAGGGCGTCCATCCCAGCGATGCGAGCTTGCTGACGTCCAGGAGTTTCCGCGGAGTCCCATCCGGCTTGCTCTCGTCGAAAACGATCTTGCCCTCGTAACCGGTCACCTTCCGGACCAGCTCAGCCAGTTCGCGGATCGTGACGTCCACCCCGGTTCCCACATTGACAATCTCCGGCTCGTCGTAGTGCTGCATGAGAAACAGACAAGCGCTGGCCAGATCGTCCACATGCAGAAACTCGCGCCGCGGTGTCCCGGTCCCCCAGAGCACCACTTCCGGCGCATTGCCCTCGCGCGCTTCGGTTAACTTCCGCAGCATCGCCGGCAGCACATGCGAGGTCTGCAGATCGAAATTGTCACCCTCTCCGTACAGGTTGGTCGGCATCGCGCTGATGGCGTCGAAGCCATACTGTTTGCGATAAGCCTGGGCCATTTTGATTCCCGCAATCTTCGCCACCGCATACCATTCGTTGGTGGGTTCCAGAGGCCCCGAAAGCAGATACTCTTCCCGCATGGGCTGCGGTGCGTGTTTCGGATAGATACAGGACGAGCCAAGAAAAAGCAGCTTCTTCACCCCGTGCCGCCAGGCTGAATCGATCACGCTGGTTTGAATCGCCAGGTTGTCGAAAATGAAATCCGCGGGATAGTTGTTATTGGCCAGAATGCCGCCCACCCGGGCAGCCGCCATAAAAACATACTCCGGGCGTTCGGCCTCGAAGAATTTCCCGGTCGCCGCCTGATCTTTCAGATCCAGTTCCGCGCGCGTGCGCAGAATCAGATTTTCAAATCCGTCCGCCCGCAGGCGGCGGCAAATTGCGGATCCAACCAGCCCGTTATGCCCCGCGACGAAAATCCGGCTGCTCTCAAGCATGCAGAATTCGGCTCGATGGATCGGTGTGCCCGGCCTTCCGAAGCGTGCTCTCCTGGCGCGCGAGTTCCAGATCGTGCTCCACCATCATCTTCACCAGGCCCGCAAAGGTCACTTCCGGAGCCCACCCCAGCTGCTCCCGCGCGCGCGAAGCGTCTCCCAGCAGAACGTCCACTTCCGTGGGCCGGAAATAGCGCTCATCGACTTCCACATGCTTCTTCCAGTCCAGCTCGCAGTATTCGGCCGCCAGATCCAGAAACTGCCGCACTGAATACGTCTCGCCCGTCGCCACCACAAAATCGCCCGGCGTATGGTGCTGCAGCATCAACCACATGGCCCGGACATAGTCCGCCGCGTAACCCCAGTCGCGCCGCGACTCCAGGTTCCCCAGATACAACTTGTCCTGCAGGCCCAGACGGATCCGCGCCAGCGCCCGCGTGATCTTACGCGTCACGAAGGTCTCGCCGCGCCGGGGGGACTCGTGGTTGAACAGAATACCGTTCGAAATGAAGAGCCCGTAAGCCTCCCGGTAATTGACCGAATACCAGTGCGCCGCCACCTTGCTCACCGCGTATGGGCTGCGCGGATAAAAGGGTGTCATCTCGTTTTGAGGCGGAGCCGCTGCGCCGAACATCTCCGAGGACCCGGCCTGATAAATCCGCACCTGACGGCCGGAAATCGCAATATAATCGCGTACCGCCTCCAGCAGTCTCAACGCGCCGGTGGCGACGGCATCCGCCGTATATTCAGGCTGGTCGAAACTAACCCGCACGTGGGATTGCGCGGCCAGATTGTAAATTTCATCCGGCGAAACCCGTTCCAGAATACGGCGCAATCCGGTCCCGTCCGTCATATCGCCGTAGTGAAGGTGAAAATGCGCGCCATACTTGTGAGGATCGACGTAGATGCCATCGAGCCTCTGCGTCGTAAAAGTAGAAGCGCGCCGCACGATCCCGTGCACGTGATAATCGCGCGCAAGCAGAAACTCGGCTAAATACGATCCGTCCTGCCCGGTAATACCGGTTATTAAAGCGGTTTTCATGATTTTGGTGAAAGACTGGACCGGCAGTACCGGTTTCCCCAATCATAACGAACGCAACTCCCCAAAAAAATTCTCGAAACTTCCCCCGCTCTGACCGACAAGGTAATTAACGCGAACCGCAAGATTTGCTCGGTTTCACTCATGGGCGGACAGGCCTGTCCTTTGCCTTCCGCCCGCCTCCTTCCCCCAAATTGAATTTTGACAAATGGAACTCTCCGGCCACATCCGGTGTCTCACCACCGTAGGGCTCATAAACGTCGAAAAGAGGTTTCCGTGCAGACAAACACTACCAGGCAACGGCTTCGATATGCCTTTTCACTAACGCTCGCGGCTGTTTTTTCCCTTGTCCTCGCATTTGCGCAGAACGCACCGGTTCGTATCGGAGGCAACGTCGCGGCCGCCAATCGCGCATCCTGGGTAAATCCGGTCTATCCGCCCGACGCCAAACAGAACAGAATCCAGGGCACTGTAAGGCTTGAGGTTCTCATCGCCGAAGACGGACATGTCTCGAACGCGACAGTAGTCGAGGGACCCTCCGAGTTGACGCAGTCGGCCGTCGACGCCGTCCTGCAGTGGCTCTACAAGCCGGTATTGCTGAACGGCGAACCGGTCTCAGTGCTGACTACAGTAGACGTGAACTACACATTGAGCCAATAAGGCCCGCCCTTTA
>DASZLO010000207.1:0-32880 GCA_035552315.1 Bryobacteraceae bacterium | reverse complement strand
CGAGATATACCCGGCGCAGGACTTGTACGAAGGGTCGAACATCTTCGTCGGCGAGTGCTCTTCCTGAAAATGGCGCGCGTCTTCCGGAGTGAGAAACGCGCTCTGATGATGGTCGAACCACCACGTCAGTTTCGGATTGCTCGAATACTTGAAGTCGACAATGGCATTGACGTCGCCATCGAAAAGGCTGTCTTCGAAAATCTGCGACGCGCGGTGGGCCATGCCGGTATAAACGAACTCGGCATCGGGATGAACGGACCCGCGTATAAAACGGCTGAAGTACGCAGCCGAGGCGGCGCCATCGAAACAGTGGTCGTGATAGAGGACTCTTAATCGCATGCGCTCGGGATTCGGATAGCGTTTGGAAATCGGGACAAGGGGTGAAAACTTTCCATCCTGCCTGAATATTCCAGGAAAAGCAACTAAAAAAACTTCATCCACCGTCGGCGCGACCGATCGCACATAAAGTAGACCAATGTAGTAGTCTGATGAGTGCGTCAGTTCCTGGGTTAGTTACTGGGTTAGTTCCATGGAAACTGGCATCGGCTTCTCTCAATCCAAACTAAATGCGCCAGTTGTCCAAACGTACGCAATACAGTCTCCGCGCCCTTTACGCCCTGGCCTCGAACTATGGCGGCGGCCCCATGCTGATCACAAATCTGGCGAAGGAGGAAGCCATTCCGAAAAAATTCCTGGAGCAGATCCTGCTCGCTCTCAAGGGATTCGGTCTGGTGGACAGCAAGAAGGGCAAGGGTGGCGGTTACCGCCTCGCCAAGCCCCCCGACCAGGTCACCATCGCCTCGGTCATCCGCCTGATCGAAGGACCGCTGGCGCCTCTGCCATGCGCCAGCGAGACGCAGTTTCGAAAGTGTGACGAATGCGTTGACGCCGAAGTTTGCGGGACCAGAATGGTGATGCGCGAAGTTCGCGACGCCATGGCGGCGATTCTCGAGCGAACCACGCTGGCTTCCGTGTGCCGGGAAATGGAAGCGGCCAAAGAAAAACAGCGCGGGCCGCTCGCCTTAATGTACGAAATTTGACCTAAGGCGTTACTTCGGCTTCAGACGACCGCGTCTTCACCCCGGCGGCCGCCAGGCTGAAGGCGCAGGCCACGGCCAGCAGAGCCTGCAGCGGCCCGAAGTAGTGAATGCAGAGAACGATGTTCACCACCTGAACCGTGAGAAGCATCCACGCAATGCTTCTCACCAGGTCGGCTTCGGAATCCCGCGCGCTGCTCAGCCTCCAAAGCAGGAACGCGGAAAAGACCAGAAAGGCCGAGGCGAAGAGGCCGAACCCTCTATAGAACCCGCTGTAGGTGGCGCTGGTGCCGTCGATGTGAACGTCGTTCATCCCGTTCCACACCGCCAGCGCGGCGGCGCTCGACGGGCGAAAGGTCATAAATCCGGCGGTATGCAATCCGGCGAACAGCATGAACAGGAAGGCCGAGATGCGGTAGAGCATCCTCGCTCTGCTCATAAAATCTGACTCGGCAATGCTGGCTCCGGAGTTAATTCGACCGTAGTTGTCATTCGTGACTATTATCTGACCGGCCCTGTTTTTCCGGCAGGGTCATGCACCGCGGCGCGTAACCGCGAAATGCGAGTTTTAGTACCTCGCTGGTATACTTGACCAAAAGCAGGCGCTACGATCGGTATTTTAAACCACATGACCGGTAACCGCCGCCCGAACTCTCCCTCCGCGGATCTTCCCTACCGGGTCCTCGCACTGCTGATCATCCCCATCGTGCCGTTAAAGGCCTATATGGACCCCGGCAGCGGAATGCTGATCTGGCAGCTTGCAGGCGCATTTTTCGTCGGTTGCATGTACCAGCTCCGGAAGCTTGTGATTCGTTTCCGGAATCGAAAGTGACCCAGGCGACTTCCTTTCGCGACCCCGGCGGCCAGGTCTCCGTTACCAAAGATCGCGTAATCCGAACCGTATTCCAGGAAGGTCTCGGCAATCTCGATGCGTGCCTGAATTCGGCCGCGGCGCGGGCTTTGGTGGAGAAAGGCGATTTGATCGCCACCCGCGTAATCGAACCCGCCACCGGCGACGCCGGCCAGGTGGTGGTGGAACACCCCCGGATTCCTTTCGCCAGTTATGCGCACGAGTGGCCGCCCGACATGCTTCACGCCGCCGGCCGGCTCACCCTCGAAATCTGCATCGCGCTCCTCGAAGAAGGCCGCGGACTCAAAGACGCCACTCCCGGCAATGTCTTGTTTCGCGGATCGCGGCCGGTCTTCATCGACGTGCTCTCCATCGAGGACCGTAACGCGCTCGATCCCATCTGGCTTGCCGACGCGCAGTTCGCCCGCACGTTCCTGATCCCGCTGCTGCTGCACCGGCGCACGGGATATCCGCTTCACCAGCTTTTCCTGTTTGAGCGCGACGGCATCGCTCCGGAAGACGCCGTGCATCGTCTTCCCGCGCCGCGCCGCTGGTTCCCTCCCGATCTTGGACTGGTAACAATCCCCGCCTCGGCTTCAAGTCTCGAGAGCGAAAAAATCTATCGCCCGCGCCGGGCACGCGATGAAGGGGAAGCCCGCTTCATCCTTGCGCACCATTTCAAGGGCCTGCGGAAAAAACTCGATAAGCTCGCGCCCCAGCCGTCCGGCGTGAAAACGGCGCCTGCCTCCGAAATCACCCGCAAATTTCTGGAAGGCGCGCTGCGGGAAATGAATCCCGTACGCGTCCTCGACGCCGCTTCGAACACCGGTGAGTTCAGCCACATGGCCGCTACAGCCGGAGCATTCGTCGTCGCCATCGATCGCAATCCGGAAAATGCGGGCGCGCTTTGGCGATCCGCCAGCGCCACGGGCATCGACATCCTGCCTCTTGTGGTCGATTTCGCGCGGCCCACCCCGGCCGCCGGCTGGCGCTGCGCCGAACACGCCGGCTTCCTCGATCGCGCCGAAGGTTTTTTCGATTGCGTGCTGGTTTTCGATTGCCTCCACCACTTCATGGTGGCCGACCAGATTCCGCCCGATCGGATCTTCGACGTTCTGGCCACCCTGACCACCGGGTGGCTGGCGATCGAATACATCGGACCGGAGGACGCGCAGTTCCGCCGCCTCGCCCGCGGCCGCGACGCGCTGTATCGGAAATACGGGAAGTCCGCTTTTGAGGATTGCTCCAGGCGTTCGTTTGAGATCGTGAACTCCGTCGATGTCCCGTCATCGGACCGCGCCCTGTATCTGATGCGCAGGAAGTTCTGAAATGTGGCGTGACTACTGGCTGGCCCTGTCATTCGCCAATCTGGTCTATCTGCGCGCATGGGCGGATCTGCTTCCCATCGATACCGAGTTCCTCTTCCATCGCAAGACGATTCCGGGGCTGGCCCAGTATCTGGGGATCGCGGCGGACGTGCTGGCTCTCTCGCTGGTGACTCTTCTGCTGATTCGCCTCGCCGCCCGTTTTCCTGCAGGGCTTGCCGCATGGCTGAAGGGAATCCTGCTGCTTGCCGGCGCCGTGATGGTGGCGCTTGCGCTCCGGTCCATTGCTCCTGCCGCCGTGCGCCATTCCGCCCTCTTCGGCTTGCCAGTTTCACTGGGATTCATTGCGATCGTGGCGGGTCTCGTGTTCGCTTCGCAGGCCCGGGCCATTCGAGCCGCACAATCGATTCTGCGCATCGCCATTCCCGCCATCGCGGTGACCTTCGGGGGCGCGCTTATCAATCTCTACTCGCAGACAAAATTGCCTCCCGATCCTCCGCTGGCAGCCCGCCAGTCCGGCCGGCCGGCCGTACGGGTTCTCTGGATCATTTTTGACGAATGGGACCAGCGCCTCAGTTTCAGCGAGCGTTCCCCCCGCGCCAGAATGCCGGTGATCGATCATCTCATCAGCAACTCCTTCACCGCGAACCATGCCCTCGCCGTGCTGGCCGGAATACCGGTGCCTCAAATGGCCACGGTTGACGCCGTTCCGTCGCTGCTCTATGGAAAGCGGCTTGCCAATTCGAATGTGGACAGCGCCTCGATCAGAAACATTGCTTTCAGCGACGGCACGTCGATTGTGCTTGGGCAAGGCGACAGTATCTTCGCGCGGGTTCGCGCGCAGGGCTGGAATGCGGCGCTGGCGGGCTGGTATCTGCCCTATTGCCGTGTCTTCAATCCCCAGCTCAGCGACTGCTATTGGGATGAGATGTTCGAGCAGTGGTTAAGCGCCCGGACCGATTTTGCCGGCGCCGCCGTGGATGAGAGCCGTCAGCTCTTCGAGACGCGCATGTTTTCGATCTTCGGGCCGTCGCTGGTAAACGTTCGCCACGTTTCGGAATTCCAGGCGCTGCGCGGGGCCGCCCTGCGCTACGCGGCCGATCCCTCCATCGGGCTTGCGTTCATTCACCTCAATATTCCGCATGTGCCCTATTTTTACGATCCGAAAATCGGACGCTTGGGCCACTACGGCTATTCGGACGATCTCTACAACACTGCCCTCGAGCAACTGGATGCCATCACGGGCGAAATCCTCGCCGCGGTGAGCCATGCGGGCCTCGATTCGAAGACCGCCATCATCCTCAGCTCCGATCATCCCTATCGCGCCGCGCCGAAGGATCCGTGGGTCCCTTATATCGTCCATCTGCCGGGCGAAAATTACGGCGTCACATACACGCGGGAATTCTCCACGATTAAGACGGCCACGCTGGCGATGGCGATTGCACGCGGAGAAGTCAATTCGCCCGCGGATGTCGCAAAGACGCTTGGCCTTCCGCCGCGTTAGCGTTCCTAACGAAGATCGTCGAGCACAAACGCATCCCGGCGATTATACGCGCGCCGACCGTCACGGTGCATCGCCAGCGCCTGCCGTTCCACCTTGTACCCGCGGTCCAGCATCTGCCGGTAGGCATCGATTCTCTCGAAATTCACGCCGGTTTCAATCCTCGTCAGGCCGCGCGCTGAAGCCATCGATTCACACGCGTCCAGAAGACGGTCGAACCGCACCGAAACGCCGGGTCCGGGACGGGCTGCCGCGAATTTGATGTAGCAGTTGCCTGCGCCCGCTTCCGTCCCTGCGCCGCAATGGCAAATCGCCAGAGCTTCCAAAGCATCGCCACCCCACACCAGCACGGTTTCACCGAGCCCCTGCGCCGCTACGGCCCGGATCTCCGCGCTGACATCGAGTCCTTCGTACAGCGCATCCGTTAGCGCGCGGCAGTCGCGGGCAGCCTCGGCCGAATACGGGGACCACAGAGTGTCTGCCTTCTTTTCCCGTTCTACAGACTTCCCCATCAAGCCCACCAGGAATCCAGGCCAGAATCCGAATTTCTGATACAGGGCCAGATGCTTCGGGCTCTGCACAAATGTGAACAGCCCCGCATCGCGGACGCCGTTCTGGTCGAACAAGTCCATGGTCGGACCGAGCAGCGCCTGCGCGACACCCGTGCCCCAAGGTTCCGGCCGCACCGTCAATGGACCGAAAAATCCAAAGCTTCCCCAAAGCGTCGCAAAGTTGGATCCGGCCAGTTCGCCGTCGATTTCCGCGGCCAGCGCCGCGCCTGCATTCGCGTGAAACCGCGTCGCGATGTAATCGCGATCGGCTACAAACGTATCCGGATCCGGCAGGCCAACGAAAGTGCCGAAAGCCACACGGAAAATCCTCGCGGCTTCGGTCAGATCGCTCTGGCGCATGGGCCTGACAGTCATCCTACGAGATTACACTCCTGCCGCGAGCTGGCGCGCCGGCCTCAACGCCAGTCCAATGCGTGTACATCGACAACGCTGCGCGACGGGTCTGACTTCGCGTATTGGGCCAAAATGGTTCTGGCCCGCTTGTCCAGATCCTTCGCTTCCTTCGTATGTTTTTCAGCGTGCAGCAGCCGTGCTTTGGTGATCAGAAGGGCGGCCATCCGCGGGCTCTCCGGACCGTAGGAACGCTGCGCGAAAGGCAGCGCAGTATGCAGAACCTTTTCGGCTTCCGGATAGCGGAGGCCCTGGTCAGGGCCTCCGCAAGGTTCTGGCTGATCATGACGAAGGTTCCTTCATCGCGGGCAGAGTTCGACCACAGATCGAGCGACCGGGTCAGACTGGCGATCGCATTCTCGTTGTTGCCGGAACGAAGGTAGACGACTCCCAGGTCGTTCAGTTCGACCGCCCGATCGGAATCGTCTCCTCCAAGGGCCTCAATGACTGCGGCGGCCTGGCGGTGCAGCTCCAGGGCCTGTGCGAAATGATGCGAAATCGATTCCAGCGAGGCGGACGCTTCGAGGATGCGCAGCAACTCCATCGACCGCGGAGATTCGGCTTGCAGGCGCGCGATCCAGTAAGGGAGATTCAGACTGCCGACCCGTTCCGCTTCTCCTTTTTCGATATACAGGGCGGCCATGCGCTGCACCACGCGGGCGATTGCGATATTGTCCGGCCCCAGCGCCTTTTTCCACGCCGCAAGAGATTTGTCCAGCGTCAGTTCGGCTTTGCCAGGTTCCCCGATATCGTCATAGAAGCCGGATAAGTAATCGAGAGCCGTTCCCAGCGCGGGCAAGTCGTCACTGCTCTTGCGGGCCAGTTCCACAGACGCTTCGAATTCGCGTTGCGCCGTTTTGAGATCGCCGGCTTTTTGAAGCTCAATCCCATGATTCAGACGTTCGCGCCATTCCGCCGGACCACTGGCGATAGCATTGGCCCAGGCGATCCCCAGCGTCAATGCGAGGGCCAATATCGAAGATGCAACCTTTTCATCTGGGCACAGCCGGGCAATTCCACAAGTCATCGTGCGCTCCCATACGTGGGCGGAGCGATTCAATCGCCCCGTCGAAAGTGGATACGGGGTATGCCTCGAAAAGTTACCAAAACAGGTGGGGTGAAACGGCGGATTAAGGTCTATAAAACCCGCGGATGTATGTGACGACGGCGGCAAGCTCCGCCTCGCTCAACTTCGTATTCCACGGCGCCATGGGGGTACCGGCGATGCCGTTTCGCAGAACGCGCAGACTTTCCGCGACGCTGGCCCGCTGTGCAACGAAGTTCGCCGGCGCGACGGCGATCTCCTCCACCGCCGATCCATCTCCCGCGCCATGCTCGCCGTGGCACTGCGCGCAATGATCGACGTAAACTTTCTCACCCAGCGTCAGAAGTTCCTCAGGCGGGGCTGGCTCGCGTGAGGCCGTATGAAACTCGTGCACGACACGGGACACCGCCGCAAGATCGGAGCGGGAAAGATCGCGCCACCCGGACATGGCGGTTCCAGCTTCGCCGTTCCAAAGCGCGAACGCCACGCGATCCGATGAATACTCGTGCGCCGCCAGATTCGCGGGCCGGGGACTTAATCCGCCTGCGCCAGTTCCGTCGCCTTCCCCGTGCGGCCCGTGGCACCCGGAACAATTCTGCGCGTACACGGTTTGTCCGCGCGCCGGATCTGCCGCTCCTGTATCGAGCGCCGGAGGACGGGTCGGCTTACTGGACACCGGCTCAGCCAGCGCGCGCGCCCGTCCCAGGCTGCCGATGTAGGCCACCAGATCCCGCGCGTCCTGAAATGGCCGATCGGGCGCGCCATCGAACATCGAAGGAAACGCAGGCATCACCGAATCCGGCACGATCGCGCGCGGTGCATAGAGATGTGAAAATTGCCAGTCCTCCGGGTGCCGCGATCCCTCGCGGGAAAGGTCGGGACCGATGCGCCGCGTGCCCCACAGATGCGGATAGTCGAACTGCGTTTCCCATGCCAGCGTGGGTTCCCCGAAGCGGGCTTCGTCGGAATCGACCGTCCGAACCTGTTGCGTATGGCAGTAAGCGCAGCCGTCGCGACTGTATATTTCACGGCCGCGCTGCTCGCTGGCGGTCAATGCCAGCGGATGCTTTGGCGACAGGCTGCGCGTTTCTTCCTCAAGCACGCGGCCCGGCCACACGCCCAGCAGCAACACGGACATGGCGAAGAAGCCGACGCCTCCCACCCCGGCGATTATGGAAGCTTTGCCAAACAGGTCAGGCAAAACGGCGTTCTCCTGGTCGTTCTCCTGTCGTCATCCCGATCAGCAGCGCCACGAATCCTGCGGCGATTGGCAATCCGGTAGCGGTTCGGAAAATCCAGAACCCGCGCACTGCCCGCACTGAATCCATCCACGGGGCGTTGGAACCCCACAGGCGCGCTTCCACCACCCCCGCCGCCGTCAAATCGAGAAACATCAAAACCACGCCGGCCAGCAGCAGCCAGTAAGCCCATTCCACGGCACGGCGGTTGTAACGGACTCCGGGCAGGTTCTGCCACACGTGGGTGACTCCTCCGGCCGCGGCGAAAGTGGCGAACCCGAGCATCGCCAGATGCGAGTGCCCCACCACCCAGTCGGAAAAATGCACGGCCTTGTTCACTGACATCTGCGCCTGCAGCGATCCCTGGATGCTGACGACGAGATAGAGAACGGTGGAGGTGCCCACAAAGCGCAGCGGCAGATCGCGCGGGAACACGCCGGCGCCGCGCATCGACAACATCAGATTCGCCACCACGATCACCACATCGACGCCGAGCAGCGTAGAGGCAAGGATCGCCCCCTTCTGCGCGTTCATGGGGATCACCGAAAAAACGTAATGGTGCGTGCCGTTGAGCGGGTAAAGGAAGAAGAGCAGCCAGAAGCCAAGCATCGACAGGAAATGGCTGTAGATTGGCCTGCGCGTGGCGGCTGGAATCACAAAATAGATCGCGGCCAGGGCCATCGGCGTCACATACAGACCGATGGCATCGTGAATCCAAAGGCCGCTGAATGCGGCCCCGCGCGCGCCCGGCAAAAACTCCGGCACGAAATTCCCCATCGGATAGGCGAGCAGCGTGAAGACCAGCCCGCCGATCACATACCAGCCGGAAACATATAAATCTCCCACTCCGTTGCGAAAGAGCGGAGGCAGAAACTGCACCAGCGCGAGCACCAGGGCCAGCACCACAAAGGCATCCACGACCACTGGAAATTCTGCCCACTCCAGCGGCTGGCTGAAGCCGGCCAGCACCAGCACCCAGCCCGGCAGGACCACGGCGAAATTCCAGATCCCGAAGAGCCACTGCCCCAGTGCGCGGCTCACCACGGCGCGGCCGGTGAGGACCGGCACCGCCCAGTACAGGAAAGCGAAGAACGCATTGCCGAGCCAGCCAAAGAGAATGCCCTGCGTATGGTCGTAGCGGAGGCGGCCCCAGGTGAGAGCGATGTTGCCGCCCGTCAGATCGGGCTTCCACATTTCGATCGAAGCCACAATGCCGAAAAGCAGCGATACGAAAACAAGAATCAGCGCGGCGATACCGTGGGCGCGCGCCAGTTCTCCTTCAACCTTGGCGGCTGCGGCGTTCGACGAGAGCCCGGGCTGCGGACCTGCAATGATGCCCATGCGCTTTTGTACGATGATACGCCCCGGGCTTCGCGCAGAGTCGATTTAAGGATTCGCACCCGGCGCCGACCCGCCCATAAACAGCTTCTTGCCATTGGCGAACGTCAGCTTTGCTCCCACCGCCCGGTTCGCCCCATCCTTCGATTGAAAACCTTCCACCATGATTTCGCTTCCGGCGGGCAGTGAATCCTTCGTAAATCCCAGGCGCAGCAGTGCGTTCGGACTCCCGCCCTCAATCATCCACGGCACGCCCTTCACATCCAGATGGATCCACGAGTGCGGATTGATCAACTCCCACTCGGTCACTTTGCCGCGTATGGTGACCGGCTTCTTTTCATCGAACTCAGCCGCAAAAGAATGATGCGCCCATACCGGAACCGCGATGCCAAAAACAGCTAGCCCAATAAGAATCGCTCTCATTTCGCAGTCTCCTTTTTGGCTTCGGCTTTTGCTTCGTCTTTGGCTTCCTGAGCCCGCGCGCCGCGCAGCGTATTCGGCATCCCGTAGTTCCCTTCATGACAGGCAAACTCAAACAGCGGACCCTGCGTCTTTGCCAGCATCAACTCCCCGCGCCAGGGTTTGTCCCAGGTCTTCGCATCCTCCACTGTGAATTCATATCGGATGGAATTCTCGTCAAGCCGCGTGAACCGCTCCACCACATGCAGGTCTTCGCTGGCTCCGTGGAAGTTCGTCTTGTCCGTGAAACTCGTTGTATCCACCACGAGCGTGTTGCCCTCCCAACGCCCGCGTGAATCGCCCATGTACTGGCGAATCCCGGATCCGGGGTGGGGCGGCCCGTTAACGGGAACCATCCGCAAATCATGGTTCATCTCCACCAGAATTCCCACATATCCGGCGTCCTGCTGAATCTGAATGTTGTTGTTATACGCTCCCGGCAGCATCGGCGGACCCGTCGTAGGCCAGATAATGCAGCGCTCGCTCAACGGCCGCGTTTCGGGACCGTCATACTGTCCATGGAGCCTGCGTTCCGCGGCGCGCGCTGCATTCCGCTTCCGCCCCTCTGCATTCATCGGGGGCACCTTCCCATCCGCAGGATCGACAACGATCGACGTCCGCCGGCTCAGCGTTTGCTTCGCCTGATTGGGGTCCAGCCCGAACTGTTCGAAGTTGTAATGGGCGCCCGTTCCGGCCAGCACATCGGCCGCGCCCGGTTCCAGCGCGCGCTTGGCATTCGCCGCCATCTCCGCATCCGTATAGAACTCGCGGCCTTTGAATTCCGCCGGCCTCTCCAGCGGAGTCGGCGTGGCATTAGTCCAAACACCCGACAGATCGACCTGGCCGTACGCCCCGTACGCCAACAACAGCAAAGCCGCGCAACGCACCATCATTTCTTCACCTTTTTCCGAAGATCGCCGTAAAGCATTTCTTCCGCATACTCGACACAGCGAAACTCCAGCAGCTGCGCGTTCTTCTCCACGTGCCGGTAGAGCGGCATGCTGATTTTCCAGGGCCGCGAAAAAACTTTGGGATCTTCGATCGTCGCCTCATACATCAGCGTGTCCGCACTGCGCGGCGTGTACTTCTCGACAACATGAAGCTGATCGCTGTGAAAATTTCCGGCCCGGTCGAACCATGTCTTGTCGTTGAATCCGGTGACATCGACCACCAGCGTGTCTCCCTCCCAGCGCCCCGCCGACCAACCCATCCAGCTCGACGCCAGGCTCGGTCCCGGATTCTCCATCGGAATGTTGCGCACCGCGCCCGCATACTGATAGGCGATCATGATGTTCTTCGCGGCCTGAATAATCTGAAAAGGCTGCGGAATATAAGTAGCGCGAGGCACGCCGGGGAGATAGCACTTGATCTCCGGATCGGAGGTCATCCGAGCCGCGAAGTTCTGCTTCTTCTTTTCGAGCGCCGCCGGCAGGTAGGGAATCGGCCCGCCTTCGACGACTCCGAGCCCGGGCGGCACCGCCTCAGCCGCTCCAAGCGCGGCTACCAAACCAGGCGCGGACGAGTGTTCTTCCACATCCCAGTTCGCGGTATTGAGAGCCTGCCAGATTCCGCTCAAATCGGGATGACCGCCGGCGGCCCGCGGCATCTGGGCGGAAGCCGCGCCACCCATGGTCATACAGAAACAGACCACCGCGATATCGATGCGTCCCACGCGTATATCCTACAAGGAATTTCGCTCGCGAAAGAACCGGGGTCCCAGGTTACCCTAACCCCATGCGTCTCGTATTTCTCTTCACCTGCGGAACTCTGCTGCTGGCTCAGGCGCCCCCCAATCCTCAGGAGCTCGCGGCCAAACAGCGCGAATACACGCGGTCGCACTACACCAAATACGACTTCCACATCCCCATGCGCGACGGTCTGAAGCTGTTCACCAGCGTCTATGTCCCCAAGGACACGTCGAAAAAATATCCGATTCTGCTGCAGCGGACCCCGTATTCGGTCGCCCCTTATGGCATCAATAACTATCCCGATAACCTCGGTCCCGGCGAGCTCTTCACCAAAGAAGGTTTCATCTTCGCCGAGCAGGACGTGCGCGGACGCTATCTGTCCGATGGCGTGTTCATCGACATGCCCGTCCACAAAACGCATTTCTCCGGCCCCAAGGACACCGATGAAAGCACCGACACCTGGGACACCATCGACTGGCTGGTGAAGAACGTCCCCAATAACAACGGCCGCGCCGGCATGTGGGGCGTTTCGTATAACGGCTTCTATGCCGCTTACGGTCTGATGAATTCGCATCCCGCCCTGAAGGCCGTTTCGCCGCAGGCGCCCATGGGCGACGTCGGCAATGGCGACGACGCGTATCACAACGGTGCTTTCCACCTTGCCGCCAATTTCGGTTTCTATACCGGTTTTCCGCCCCGCGGCCCCGAGCCGTCGCGCCCCATCCGCCGGCTGCCCTTCGACTACGGCACGCCCGACGAATACGATTTCTATCTCAAGATGGGTCCGCTCTCAGCCGCCAACGAAAAGTATTTGAAGAACCAGAATCCCTACTGGGACGACAACCTCAGGCACTGGACCTACGACGAGTTCTGGCAGTCCCGCGCCCATGCGCAATTCATGAAGAACACCACGCCCGCCATCATGTTCGTGGGCGGGTGGTTCGATGCCGAAGACTTGGCCGGACCGCTGAAACTCTTCCGCGCCGTGAAAGCCAACGGCCCCAAAGCTCCCGAAACTCTCGTCATGGGGCCCTGGCGCCACGGCGGCTGGCGTCGCGGACCGGACGACACTCTGGGCAATCTGCACTTCGATTCCAAGACCGGCGATTTCTTCCGCGAATCCATCGAGCTGCCGTTCTTCATGCAAAATCTCAAAGAGAAAGGCGACGGACTGCAGGCATCGAAAGAGGCCAAAGTGCCTGAAGCTTATCTCTTTGAAACCGGCACCAATCAGTGGGTGCGCTTCGATACCTGGCCGCCCAAGGGCGCAAAGGAGATGACGCTCTATCTCGATGCCGCCGGCAAACTCGCGTGGGACGCCCCCAAGGCGACAGGCACCGATGAATATGTCAGCGATCCCGCCAAACCCGTCCCGCTCCTTGGCGAACCCGGCCCTGGTTTTCCGGGCGATTACATGACCTACGACCAGCGCTTCGCCTCGACCCGCACCGACGTACTCACCTACGAGACCGAACCTCTCGACCACGACATCACCATCGCGGGACCTGTCACCAACTCTCTGCGGATTTCCACGTCCGGAACCGATTCGGACTTCATCGTCAAACTGATCGACGTTTATCCGAACGACTATCCCGATCCGACGCCCAATCCGAAGGGCGTCCACATGCCCGGCTATCAGCAGATGGTGCGCGGCGAGCCCATCCGCGGGAAGTTCCGCAACAGCATGTCGAAGCCCGAACCTTTCGTGCCCGATCAGCCGGCCAAAGTGGAGTTCGTCATGCCCGATATCTGCCACACCTTCCGGCCCGGCCATCGCATCATGGTGCAGATTCAAAGCACCTGGTTCCCGCTGATCGATCGCAACCCGCAGCAGTTCCTGACCATCCCCGAAGCCAAAGCCGCCGATTTCAAAAAGGCCACCGAGCGCATTTTCAGGGGCGGGGAGGATGGATCGAAACTCAGGTTTCAGGTGTTGCCGTAATCCGCGTCCGGGCATAGCATAAGGGAGTGCCTACCATCCTGCGAGTGGCCTCTGGGCTGGCAGGTCTGGCGCTCTGTCTCGCGCCGAGCAATGCCCAGACCAGCGTCCCAGCGGCAGCGAATCGCCGGGCTGTCATTAATTTCGCCGGCGCCATCGACAACGCGAAGTTCGAAGATCTGAAATATACGATCGACAGTCAGATCGCCCGCGGAGTGCGGAAGTTCACTCTGCTGATTTCCTCGGCCGGCGGCGACATGAGGGCGGCGGCGAATGCGTACAACTATCTCCGAACCGTTCCCGCGGAGATCACGACGTTCAGCATCGGCAACGTTTATTCGTCCGCCCTGCTTCTTTACTGCGCCGGATACCGCCGTTATTCATTGCCAGGTCCGGACGTGCGTTTTCTGATTCAGCCCACCAGCGCCAACGACGCCATTGTCCAGGCAGTTTCTTATCTTGCGCCTTCCAAAATGCCGGAGCTGCAGGACGCGATAAAAGTGCAGCGGATTCTCTTGCCCGAACAAGCTAAAGCCTGGGGAATCGTGCAGGAGATTCGCCACGAGTTCATGGAGCCGGGCGCAACCTTCCTCGCTATCGACACTCCGTTGCCACTGATCCCCTTCGTCACCCTCGTCAACACTCCGCAGCCTGCCCGCTAAACCTGATACCGCTTCCTTGATATGCTCGCTATGTGGCAACCGGCGGCTTTGGCGCGTTCGACGTGGTCGTACTCATTGCCCTGATCGGCTGCACCGCCTTCGTGCTGGCTTGGGCGATGTCGCCCGCGCTGCGCGCCCGCATCGAGCGTCCCAAATATATCTTCCAGAAAAGGCTTCAGCAGGGACATGACGAGTAGCTTCACGGGCGCCATCGCCGCGTGTGCTCTGCTGGGAGCATTAACCGTAGGCGCGACCCTGCGATACGGTTCGCAAGCGCCCGAAAAGCCGCACGACGTCCCGGTCATCGCCACGGAAGAATACGGCAAACGCCTGCTCGCTCAAACCCAGGAATTGCTCGGTCCAGACGTCGCCGATCCCAAGCTTCGCTACATCAGCAGCCGCCTGTCCTGCGGCTCTTGCCATCTCGGCACGGGCGCCGAAGCCGGGACCCTGAGCCTGCCCGACGCCGTCCTGCACTATCCGCGTTTTTCCGCGCGGGTCGGCGTCTCCACCACCATTGAGGACCGGATCAACGAATGCATGCAGCGAAGCATGAATGGCCGTCCGCTGCCGAAGAACAGTCCGCAGATGATCGCCATGGCCGCCTACATCCATTCGCTGCAGGATCGTCAGGCGGCAAGTGCCCCGTCCAAACCGAAGACCAAAGAACCTCCGGCTTTCAAGTCCCCCAAACGCGCGGCAGACCTTGACGCCGGCAAGAAGATTCTGGAAAAGAAGTGCGCCGCCTGCCATCAGGCCGATGGATCGGGGCTGCCCGCCGAGGCCAATCCGATCCACGGATATGTGTTCCCGCCGCTCTGGGGACCGGACAGCTTTAACGACGGTGCCGGCATGCACCGTGTTTTAACGGCCGCGAAATTCATTAAAGCAAAGATGCCGCTGGGCCGTCCCGAACTCACCGACGACGAAGCCTACGACGTGGCCGGGTACATAAACTCACAGCCGCGGCCCCAAATGCCGCACCTCGAAGCCGACTATCCCGACAAACGCACCAAGCCCGTCGATACCGGCTACGGCCCGTTTGCGGACTCCTTCCCCTTGAAACAACACCAGTTTGGCCCGTTCCAGCCCATCGAGGCCTATTACAAAAGTACCGCCAAGACGCGGTAGTTTTACCGCAATGTGTTGCTGTTTTGACACAGAAACCAACTTCTTACTCTTTTCGTATCAAATATTTACGAACTTTACCGGCTGCACCGGTTACCATAGATGTTTACAACGACAAGACTATAGATGCAATTCGAGACCACTCTCCATCGTTCCGCCGAAATCAGCGGCGTAGGCCTCCACAGCGGGGTTCCGGTTCATCTTCGGTTAACGCCCGCGCCCGCCGGCACGGGCATCGTATTCCGCCGCACGGATCTGGAATTCTTCCCGGTCGCCGCAAGCTGGAAACATGTGGCGCGCGTCAGCTACGCCACCAGTCTGATGCGCCAGGGCGTCCTGATCTCGACCACCGAGCATCTGCTTAGTACCCTTTACAGCTTCGCGATCGATAACGCTTTTGTCGAGATTGACAATCTCGAAGTGCCGATTCTGGATGGCAGCGGTCAGCCGTTTGTGGAAATGCTGCGCACCGCGGGCGTCCGCCAGCTGCGCCGCAAGCGAAAGTATCTGCGCATCCGCCGGCCGGTGACCGTGGTCGATGGCCTGAAGCGCATTTCCATCCTGCCCGCCAATTCATTCCGTCTCACCTGCGATATCGATTTCAAGGAACCGATCGGTAAACAGTCGATCGAAATGGAAGTGACGCCGGAGCGGTATGCGGCGGAGCTTTCGCCCGCGCGCACCTTCGGGTTCGAAAAGGAACTGGACCAGATGCGCGAGATGGGCCTGATTCGCGGCGCGTCCCTCGATTCCGCTGTCTGCTTCACGGACAACGGGGTGATGAATCCCGGCGGCCTGCGTTTCCCCGATGAATGCTGCCGCCACAAGGCGCTCGATCTGATCGGCGACCTGGCGCTGATCGGGCGTCCGCTGCTTGGGCACGTGATTGCCGAGAGGGCCGGGCACGCCATGCACACGGCGCTGGTGGCCAGGATCATGTCGGATCCGTCGCTTTACGACATTGTGACCTTCGACCAGCTGGCCGCGCGAGTCACCGAATCGTTAGTTTGCGCGTGAGGGTCTGCGCGTGAAAAAGAAACCGAAGAAATTCAGCGGCCCCAAAGAAGTACGCGCCATTGCCCGTGAGCGCGTGGGAATCGTCAAGGCCGCCCGCACCATCGTGCCGAAGAGTGAGCGCCCGCCGAAGTACAAAGAGGATCCCCTGAGAGAAGACATATGAATTACAAGATTGCCGTAGTGGTGCTGGGCATGGCCTGCAGCCTGTTCGCTCAAACCAAAACCGAGCATCTGGACTTCCCCGCGGCCGGCGTTCTCCGTTTCGAGCACTCCGTTGGCGACCTGCAGATCGAAGCGTGGGACCAGCCCGGCGTCGAAATCACCACCACTAAATCCGCAATGGAGAAAGACAAAACCGCCGACCTGGCTCGCGTACAGATCTCGACAAAGCGCCAGGGCGATGAGCTTGTCGTCACCACGCAATACCCGAGTCACGTCGCGTTTCCGTGGGTCACAACGCTCGACCACGCGACAAACTTCCAGCTCGCCTGGCAGGTCAAGGTTCCGCGCAATGCGAAGCTCGTCATCCATCACACCGACGGCGAAGTACACATCGCCGGGGTGGCCGGAAACATTGACGCCTCCGCGCGTCAGGGGCTCATCACGCTCTGGCTGGCGGGCGAGAGCGCGCCTTCCATCGATGCCCGCAGCAGCGTGGGAAGCGTGACCTCCGATTTCCCCGGCGCCGAAAAGCCCAAAGAATTTCATCTGGGCCACGAATTTCTGCAGAGTGCCGCCGCCGCTTCTCAAAGCCTCAAATTGCGGATCCGTTTTGGCGATATCATAATCGCCAAAGCATTCCAGCAAAAATGATCGCGCACCGTTTTATCCCGCTGATTCTCGTTGTTCCGGCGATCGCATGGGGGCAGCAGGCCGTCCGCTTCCCGGAAAATCCGCTGGTGTCGGTCACGAAATCTCCTTCTGTGGGCGATAACGCAAACGGCCCGTCGGTTATCCGCGTACCCGCCTGGATTCAGCATCCGCTCGGCCGCTACTACATGTATTTCGCCCATCACAAAGGCGATCACATCCGCCTCGCCTACGCCGATTCCTTGCATGGGCCGTGGAAGGTTTACGAGCCCGGGGTTCTCAACGTTCGCGACACGATTTTTTATCGCCCGCAGCCCGATCCGGCCGCCAGCCCCGCGACTCTTTACACGCACACTGCATCGCCGGAAGTCTTCATCGATGAGCCCAACAAGCGGCTGATCATGTACGTGCACGGCATGTGGACCGACGGCAAGCCGTGGCCCTCTGAACCTGCCGCAGCCCTGAAATGGATGCGCGAAAACAAATACGCGCAGTTCACCCAGACCACCGTGTCGACGGACGGCCTTCACTTCCAGCCTCGTCCGGGGATCACACAGCGCACATCCTACCTGCGCTTGTTTGAGTGGAACGGGAACTATTACGGTATGGCGCGGCTGGGCGTGCTGAGCCGCGCAAAAGATCCGCTGTCGACTTTCGAGCCCGGCCCGAATCCGTTCGATGGCGGTCCTTACGCCGGACGCGTTCGCCACGTTGCGGTGCTGGTGCGCGGAAATAAATTGTACGTTTTCTATTCCGGTATCGGCGATGCGCCGGAGCGAATACTGCTCTCCACCATCGATCTGAACAACGACTGGAACACCTGGAAAGCCTCCGCGCCGGTCGAGATACTCACGCCGCGGGAGCCTTACGAATGTCCGGACATCCCGGTGACTCCATCGAAGGCGGGCGAATCGGAAGGCAAGGAGAACGCCCTGCGCGATCCGGCCTTGTTCGAGGAGAACGGCAGGATCACGTTGTTTTATTCCGTCTGCGGCGAGCAGGGAATTGGCGCTGCCGCTGTAACTCTGCCGTGAAACGCCGAGCGCAGCCTTGTCTTTCAGATATATGATGAATGGCCATGAAGCTGTCCGCCAATCGCATCGTCCTTCTCACCCTCGTCGGGGCTGTAACTGCCGTTTCCGCATACGCTAAAAAAGCCCCCATCGAACTTGGCGGCGCCGCCTGCGAAACACCTCCCGCGGCGCACTGTCCCGACGTCAAATGTCCGGGCACGATAACTTCGCAACAGGGGTCGGCGATCGAGCCCAAAACAGGCCGCAGCTTTTTTCTCGACTATCCCTGCGATCTGAAGGCCGGAGAAAAGGTCACCTTCATCCTGAGCCTTCATGGCGCGGGATCCATCGGTAACTGGCACCGCCATTACTTCCCGCTCATCGACTACAAGGACAAGTACCGTCTTGTCGTCGCCACACCCACTTCCAGCCTGACTGCCGCCACTCCGCCCTCACATGTCTGGAACGGCGAAACCGACGATGCCTACCTCCAGAACATCGTCGATCTGGTCTATGCGCAGGCGAAAGAAAAGGACATCAAAATCAAAGCCTTCTGGCTGGCGGGGCACTCCCAGGGCGGCGCCACCTCAAGCCGCATCGTTCGAACCGATTTCTTCAAAGACAAAGTGGACGGCTTCCTGAGTCTCTCCGGCGGCCGCGTTGGAGGCGGCCCGGGACGGGGTGACTTCGGCAATCTGGGCCGTGGTCCGGCGCCCGGCGGGGCACGCGGCGGAGCACCGGCGGGAGGTCGTGCCGCTGCTGCCCCACCCTCGCTGCCGGCCAACGACTTCTCCTTCATCTACGAAACCGGTGAGCATGAAATGGACGCCAAAGGACTCCCTGAGACCTCGACGTGGGCTGCGAAGGAAGGTTGTGGCGCGCGCGTTCGCAAGGCCGATGTGGTGGACACCAAGCCGGGCTACGTTTATGACGGCAGCCGCCAAAACCCGGGATCGGACGGCTGGGGCCATTTGCCGCGCCCCGGTACGGCCGAAGTATTCGCCTACAACGGCTGCAAGAACGGCCGGATCGTTTATGACGTGGTCCGCGCCGGCAAAGGACATACCGAAGGCCTGGAGCCCCACGTCACCGAAGAACTGGTCAAGCTGATGCTTTCGGCCAAAAAATAAACATCAGGCCCAGCCGATCTGCTGCAACGCCAGACCGGAATGCCAGATCTTCGTCATGTGGGAAATTTTGTCGCCATCGAACTGCATGACGTAAACGTAATCGGTACTCATGCCGCGCCCGGTCGGCGGGACCGGCCCGCCCGGGCCCGTATGGGTCGCATGAAACACCGCATACGCTGAGACATTTTTCCGCGCTTCATCGGTGGCGAACGATTTCAGGTCACAGCGGCCATCGGGAAAGACCGTGAGCATCCCTTTCATCCAGTCCGCGTACTGCGCGAGTGTCGTTACGCTGGCGAGCGGTTCGGCCTGCGCCGAAAAAGTCGCACCCGGTGCGCAATAGGTCTGGCACCCTTCCCAGCCTTTGCCCGTCTCACAAGCCTCGAAAAATGCCTCTGCCGTTTTCGTAATGGACGCCATGATCGTTTCCCCGTTGGAATTTACTGGATGAGCGTAGCACATTAAACCAAGGCATTCGCGCCCGACCAGTAAATGAGTTCTCGCGCTCCGGGTCGTCTTTCTCGCGCCGCGGGGCGTCTCAAGTGTTGACCCAATCGGAAGGACCCTGATCATGAGACTGAATGTCAGTTTGCTATCGATGGTCACCGGCGTGATCTGTGCATTTGCCCAGACTGACGGAGCTCGTCCTGTCTTTGACGTGACCTCGATCAAGGAGAGGGCGGGAGCGATCAGCATCTCGCCTTCCGCAATGAGACCAATGGAGTGCATGTGGAAGGTCCACTGCGCTTTCTAATTCGATTCGCGTATTCAGTACAGGATTATCAACTGGAGGGTGGGCCTGACTGGATCAAATCCGCGATTTACGTGGTCGACGGAAAGACGGCTGGCGCCCACAGTCCTCAGGAGATGAGGCTGATGCTACGGGCCGCGCTGGAGGGTAGATTCGCCTTGAAAATGCACCGTGAGACGAAAAAATGACCGCTCTATTCTTTCGTCGTGGCGCGGAATGGTTCGAAGCTGAAGCCATGGGTCGAAGGCAGTTGCTCCATTCCGGTCCCTGGCAAGCCGGAACCCGGGACAACCGCCTGCGGTTATCGCCCGGGAATGGGTACCCTCGACGCAAAGGGTGTGTCAGCTGCGGTCCTGGGGGAATTCCTCTCGTCGATCATGGGCCGCCCGGTTATCGACAACACAGGGCTGACCGGGAGATTCGATTTCCAGCTGGAATACAAGGTCGATCAGGCGACCGCAGGCTTTAATTCCGCCGGGGACCTGGCCGCCGGCGATGACCGAGCAACGATTTTCACCGCGCTTGAAGAGCAACTGGGTTTGCAGTTGAAGTCAGATACAGGGATTGGTGAGTACCTGGTGATCGACTCCGTTGATAGACCTTCCGAAAATTAACCTCCCTCGCCCCGGCACCTTGCTCAAGGGCGGTTTTCCAGGGATCCTCGGTATCATCAGGGGACTGATCCCGGATAAGAGACATGAGCATAAGAGAAGCAAAATTCTCAGACAGCGATGATATTCGTAAGGTGAACGAAGCTGCCTTCGGGCGTCCCGATGAAGCCAATCTGATCGACGATCTCGTTGCGGAGGACGCGGTTCTCCTCTCACTGGTAGCCGAAGTCGATGACCAAATCATCGGCCACATTCTCTTCAGCCGAATGGCCATCGAAACACCGGGTGAATCGTTACCCGCCGTTTCCCTCGCTCCCATGGCGGTCATGCCCGAACACCAGCGCCGCGAAGTCGGAAGCGAACTGGTGCGTCACGGTTTGAGAATGCTAAAAACCCGTGGTGAACGTATCGTCATCGTACTCGGCCACGAACACTACTACCCGCGCTTCGGATTCTCTCCTGAAAAGGCCCGGGACCTCGCCAGCCCGTTCCCGCCTGAAGCTTACATGGCGCTCGAACTCACCGAAGGCGCGCTGGATGGAGTTCGCGGAGCAGTCTGTTATGCCGCGGCGTTCGGGCTGTAGCCGGCGTCGTCGCTAATCGTTCGCGCGGTACGGGCTCGCAACCACCACGACATACCCGTTTGGATCCCGCATCCAGCACTCCCAGTGACTCAGACCGCCGCTGCCCTCGGGAGGATTTCTGTGTCTCGGCATGACGATCTCTACGTTCATTTCCGAGGCGCGCTCCAGCACCGCATCGAAATCGGTCACCTCGAACCACAACAGCACACCGTTCCCGTACGGTTTATCGGCTGGATCGCCAATCGGCCCGTGATGGTGCTCCACCCCGAACCTGTGCAACTGAAGAACGAGCTGCCCGTTCCAGACCAGCTGCTCATATTCCGTTCCGCCATGATTGCCGCGGCAGCCCAGCAGACGCTGAAACCACCGACTGCTGGCCTCCACATCGGTTACGGCGATCAGAGGTTGAGGGCGCATGCCCGTCAGCATAGCAATCAATCAAACCCGCCGGGTTCTGGGCAGAAATCCGGTTAACATGTCCAGAGAGAGAATTTGTCGATGCTGAGAGCTTTCCTGTCCGCGAGTCTCGCGGTGCTTGTTGCGGGTTCTATCTATGCGCAAGCGGCTAACGAATTCGATGTCGCGACCATCAAGCCTGCCGCGCCGTCGAATGATGGGCGAAGCCACACACGATTCTCGACTGACACCGGAACGGGAAATCTGTTTTATCTAAATGTCAATTTGAAGGAATCGATCGGAAAGGCTTATAAAGTTCAGACGTATCAAATCAGCGGACCGGACTGGCTCGAAACCGCCCGTTTCGACATTGTCGCGAAGTTTCCGCCTGGCACCTCTTCCGGCCAGATTCTGCTGATGCTGCAGGACCTGCTTGCGGACCGCTTCAAACTTACCCTGCACCGAGAGACGAAAGAATTGCCGGTCTACACACTTACCCTCGCCAAAGGCGGATCCAAAATGAAGCCTGCCGAAACCTCCTCGGGTATAACAAGCAACTTCAGCCGGACCACCCGGCACATAGCCGCCGCTGTATCGATGGAAAGCCTGGCGGATTTTCTCATGAGCGAAGCCGGACGGCCGGTGCTGAACAAAACCGGTCTGACGGACCCGTACCGGATTAGTCTGGATTGGGCCGCGGATACCGCACCAGCAGGAAACGACGGATCCGCTCTTCCATCCCTCTTTACTGCGTTGCAGGAACAGCTCGGACTGAAACTGGCCCCTGCCAGAAGTCCGGTGGAAGTGCTGGTGGTGGATCGAATCGAGAGAACGCCGACCGAGAACTAGCTAAAACTGAATCCATATCAGTTATCCGAGGGTCTGTCGACGTGATCGATGACAAAGATTTCGACCAGTCCTTTTGTAGATTCCAGCTTCAATCCCAACCGCTCGCGCAAAGCGGTATACAGATCCGGAAAAGCCGCGCCGCTCTCGGGCGGCGTAGTCACGCCGGGGCCCTGAGGCTGAAAGTCGTCCGGTGCCCAGTCCAGCGTAATATCGAAGCGCCCTGAAAGGCCCGTCCGATCGATCACGGGATGTTCGACGATGCCCTGCAATCCCGAGGCAAAGATTTCCATGCTCACGTTCGTAACCGTGAGATGCCAATGCCCCGGTCCCCGGGTCAATTCGGCGGGCGAAGGGCCGCTGGGATCGCCCGTATTCGGGGTGAGTCTCGATCCCGAATTCTGCACCGTCAGCGCGAAGACGGTACCCTCCTTTTTCTCGCGATGGAAGCGGAGGTTGAGGCGATCGGCAAGCAGCTTCTGCAGCATCATCCTCTGCTGTGCCATGTTCGGAGCGCCCGCCATATCGGTCTTCGCGACAAGATCGAATCTATCGGTCTCAAACCAGGCTGGCTCGTTTTCGATCTGGTGCCGGTTCAGTCCATAGGCAAAGCCCAAAAGGCCCCCGAGAGTCGTGTTGTGCGCTGTAAAGCGACCTCCCGGGGACGGCCCTAAACCACTGCCCTGAGTGCCCGGCGCAGTGAGCTTGATGGTGGCAACCTCGAACGACGGATCCGCGTCCCCCGCCATGGGCTTCTCCAGCGCCGCGGCGTTGGGAATCTCCCACGCTGTCTGCGCGGTCGCGCGCACGAGGTTGAGCGTCAACGTCGTGCCGTTCTGCAATAAACCTCCAGCGATCGAATTTCCATCCGCGCTCAGCGTCCCCTGATACAGGCCTCCGATGCCGGGAAATTGTATCTTTACGGTTTTGCCCTGGATGGTCAACGGAGGTGAGGGGAAACTTTGCCCTGGCCGCGTGTCGAAACTTAATCCCGCCTGCGAGTCAATGCCGAACAATGTCGCTTTGAGGACATTGCCGTCTTTCGAGATCTGGATAACCTCACGAAAATCCCTGGCAGTATGAATCGTTCCCTGCCACGTACCGGTAAAATCCTGAGCAAACAGGCCGCTTGCCTGCAGCACGAAAGCGATCGCCAGTAACCGAATCCATCTCTTCACAGGTGAATCTGTTCCCTCTGATCGTGGCGTTACAGGTTTCAAACCCCGACCTGAATTAGACACCACCCCGGGCAGCAATGTTCCACGCTGCGCCCCCCACGCTGCACCCCGGGCGATTCTCTTCGCGAAAACTACCCGGCCGCGCCAGACTTCATCGCAGCATCCGCAACGTCGCCCAGCCGTTCCAGGCTGGACCACACCATCTCCCACTCGCTGCCGAGAACCCCCCGCATGTGGTCCTGCGCTCTGCGCCAGTGCGGCAGCGCCGCGCGCAAAACTTTCTTCCCGGCCCCGGACAGCGCATAAACTACCGCGCGCTTGTCACCGGCCGATTCGCCACCCGTAATCCAGCGCCGCCCCGCCAGCACTTTCATGTTTCTCGAAAGCGTAGTCTGATCGACCCCGACCTTCTCCGCAAGCTCGCATTGAGAAATGCTCCCCCGCGCGGAAAGCATCGCCAGAATTTCGAACTGAGCCGGTGTGAGACCCGCACCCCGCATTTCCTCTTCGTAATAACGCGTCAGCAAACGCGCGGAGCGCCGCATAGTGGCGCACAGACACTTCATTTCGGAGCACTTGCCGGCTCAGCCGCCAGCAGCCCCAGCGGAGCCAGTGGACCCAGCGGGATCAATTCGAAACTCATCAGTTTCGCCTTTCCGAGTGGCAGGGCTTCCAGCAGACTCCGCGCCTCCGCTACGCTCGAGACGTTCAGCAGAAACACCACACCCCGTTCATCGCGGCGTGAAAACCACTGGTCCAGCTTGCCGGCCAGATAAAGCCGCACCGTATCGCGGACCTCCTGCTGCATAACAGGGGTGATGGTTTGAGCGGTCGCGCCTGCTGTGATGCGGCCGATGGCAAGCACCCGAGTAGTCGGACCGGCGGCCGCGGGTGGAGTGGCTGTCTGGGCCAACGCGAAGGCAGCGAAAGCGATTGTCAGGAAACTCTGGCGAAGAATCATATGTATATACATATAACACCCTGCTGCGCTGGATGCTTTGAACAGCTCCACCTACCGCACAAACCGGACCTTGCTCGCCGTTTCCTCAATCGCTTCAAGTTCCGCGTCTGAAAACCCGAACCGCTCCCGCGCAATTCTCCGCTCACCCGCCAGGTCGCATTCGAAAATACCCGGATCATCGGTATTCAACGTAATCGGCACTCCCGCGTCGAATAGCCTCCGCACCGGATGCACATCGAGCGAAGCCACCGCCCCCGTACACACATTGCTGGTGATGCAAACCTCCAGAGGTATCCGCTCCTCGCGCAGCCGCCGCATTAAATCCGCATCGTCGACCGCGCGAATCCCGTGCCCGATGCGCTCGGCGCCAATCTCCAGCGCGCCCCGAATCGATTCCGGTCCATCTGTCTCCCCTGCATGCGCCGTCAAATGCAGGCCCGCGTCTTTCGCATAGCGATACGCATCGCGAAACTGCAGCGCCGGTCCGGCAATCTCATCGCCGCCGATCCCGAACGAGATCGCACCGTCGCCCGCATACTTCGAAGCCAGCCGCGCCACTTCCATCACATGATCCGGACCGAACTGGCGAATCGCATCCAGATTCCACCAGATCTCCACCGGCCATTTCGCGAAAGCCTCCCGCTGCGATTCGCGGACGGCCCGCCATACCGCATCGAAATCGAATCCGCGCCAGAGCACCACCCCGGCCGCCAGCGTCACCTCCGCGTAAGTAACCCCTTGCGCGGCCAGAGCCTCCATCATCCGGCGGGTAACCAGCGCATAGTCCTCGGGACCGCGCAAACGCTGCGCAACGAACTTGAAGCAGGAAATGAAACCGGCGAAATCGCTGAACGACCACACCGCATCCACCGCTTCCGCGGTAAGCGCCGGGTCCAGCATCCTGACGGTCTTCCGATCGACGGTTCCTTCCAGATGCAGGTGAAGCTCAGTATGGTGACGCGAAGCGTCACTGCTGGAAACGGTTAACCCCATATACTTGAAGTTCCCATGACTTCAGCCGAAATGGAAGCAATTGCCGGTGGATATCACGGCGACGCGTTCAGCATTCTCGGCCCGCATGCCGTCGCCGCCGAAAAATGGGAGGTTCGCGCCTTTCTCCCGCAGGCTTTGACGGCCAGTGTTCTGGCGTGCGGCTCCGTCATTCCGATGGCAAGACGCCACCCGGAGGGATTCCTCGTCGCCAATTCAAAGACCAATCCGGGAGCCTACAAAATCAGGTACCAGACGCGCGAAGACGAGACCTTCGTCATTGAGGACCCCTATCGTTTTCCGCCCGTCATGACGGAATTCGATCTGCATCTGCACGGCGAAGGCACGCTCTATGAAGCCTGGCACTCTTACGGCGCGCACCACGCGGTAATGGAAGGAGTGCCCGGAGTCCGCTTCGCCGTCTGGGCGCCCAACGCCGAATGTGTTTCGCTGGCCGGAGACTTCAATCAGTGGGAAGCGCGCCGTCATCCGATGCGTCTGCGCACCGCCGGTGTCTGGGAAATCTTTCTGCCCGGTGTGAAGGAAGGCGATGCCTACAAATACCTGGTGCGCTCGAAACACCTCGGCTATCAGCAGCTGAAGGCTGATCCGTACGCCTTTCGCAGCGAGACTCCGCCCAAGTCCGCCTCCGTGGTTTGCGATCTGGCGCGCTATGAATGGCAGGACTCCGCCTGGATGGATGCGCGCGGCGCAACCCAGTGGCTCAAGCAGCCGATTTCCATTTACGAGCTGCATGCCGAATCCTGGATGCGCCATCCCAACGGCGATTCCCTGAGTTACCGCGAGCTCGCTGTGCGGCTGGTCGGCTACGTGAAGCAGATGGGCTACACCCATATCGAACTGATGCCTCTCCAGGAATATCCGTTTTCCGGATCGTGGGGTTATCAGGTCACGGGCTATTTCGCCCCGACGGCGCGCTTCGGAACTCCGGAAGATTTCATGTTCTTCGTCGACGCCTGCCACACCGCCGGGATAGGCGTCCTGCTCGACTGGGTGCCCGGCCACTTTCCCAAAGACGCGCACGGCCTTGCCTATTTCGACGGCACCAAGCTGTATGAGCACGACGATCCCCGTCAGGGCGAGCACCTCGACTGGGGCACGCTGATCTTTAACTTTGGCCGCAATGAAGTGCGCGAATTCCTGATTTCAAGCGCGCTGTTCTGGCTGAAGCAGTATCACATCGATGGCCTGCGCGTGGATGCAGTGGCCTCGATGCTCTATCTCGACTACTCGCGCAAACCGGGTGAATGGGTGCCCAACGCTTTCGGCGGACGCGAGAATCTCGAAGCCATCCGGTTCCTGCAGCGTTTCAACGAGCTGGCCCATACGGTGCCGGGTGCTATCACCGTCGCCGAAGAGTCGACGTCGTTTCCCGCCGTTTCCAGACCCGTTTATGCGGGCGGCCTCGGCTTCACCATGAAGTGGAACATGGGGTGGATGCATGACATGCTGCACTACTTCAGCGCCGATCCAGTGCATCGCAAGTACTATCACAACGACATCACCTTCAGCATGCTGTATGCCTTCTCGGAAAACTTCGTGCTGCCGATCTCGCACGACGAAGTTGTTTACGGCAAGCGCTCGCTGCTCTCCAAAATGCCGGGGGACGAATGGCAGAAGTTCGCCAACGTGCGGGCCTTCCTCGCGTATATGTATGCGCATCCCGGGAAGAAGCTGCTCTTCATGGGGACCGACATCGGAGATTACCGCGAGTGGAACCACAACGCGGGCGTCCCGTGGGAAATGTTGCAGTCCGCGCCTCACGCCGCGCTGCAGCGTTTTGTCGGCGACCTGAACCGGATCTATCGTACGGAACCGGCTCTGTACGAGGTGGATTTCGACTACAGCGGATTCGAATGGATCGATATCAAAGACGTGGACCAGTCCGTCATCTCGTTCCTGCGGCGCGCGGCGGACGGCAAAGAGTGCATCGTGTTCGTGTGCAATTTCACGCCGGTCCCGCGGCACAAGTACCGGATCGGTGTCCCCGAAGCGGGGTATTACAAGGAAATTCTGAATACCGACGCGGAGATTTTTGGCGGCAGCAACATGGGCAACAGTGGCGGCGCGCAGGCTCTGCCGGCAGCGCACCACGGACGTCCCGCCCACATAGAAATTACCTTGCCGCCCCTGGCTGTGGTGGCTTTTAAGCTCGAAGACCCGCGGGCTTAGGCTCCCTCTTATTTGGGAGCGAAGGCCGGCGCCGCGGACAAAAGCCCGAGTCCGACTATCATGAATATCAGCATCAGCACGATCTGATAATTGATTTTCGTGTCGTTGCCGCTCAGTTCTTTCCACAGAATCAGGCCCCAGACCGTGGCCAGCAGAATCCCTCCGTCGGTCAGCAGGTAAGTCATGGAAGGATCGATCTGCGCTGCGCCCTCGGCGCGCACAACCACGAAGGTCGCCAGCGCGCCCACATACCAGACAATCCCGCCCAGAATGCCGAAGCCATGCAGTTTGGCGCGGGCGCGGAAGTATTCCACCATTTCAATCGGCTTGCCCGCGATCGGCAGATTCATGAAGAAGAGATTGAAGACGAAAGTCGAAATCAGGATGCCCATCGCGAAAACAAAGCCACCGGAGTAGGGTCCGAGGCCGGCTTCGGTGTCGCGCGACATTCGCAGCAGCGGATAAAACGAGCCGAGGAAGAGTCCGCCCACGCAGGCCACGATCACGCCTTTCATGCTGATGGCCTTCTTGGTCGATTTCGTTTTGCCGGTCTGGATCATTTCGACAAGCTTGGCCTTGGCATACGCCTGATAGGCCATTGCGCTCATAACCACCGACAGAACCAGCGCGAGCATTCCCAGAATCCGGAACAACAGACTGGCCGGGGGGCCTACCACGAAACTCCAGATTCCGGCGACGACCATCGCCACGCCCAGACCTGCCGGAAAGGCTACGGACAGACCGACCAGCGAAATGGCTCCCACCAGGAGCATGTTGCCCAAATTGAAAATCAAGCCGCCGACGAAGGCGAAAAGGTCCTGCTTCTTGCCTGCCAGCCGGACATCGTCGAAAAATGAGAATCCGTCCCAGCCCAGCGTTCCCAAAGTTAAAGCGCAGATTAACGCCGCAATCACGACGCCGATGGCAAAGTCGAAGTAATAAAGTTCAAATCGCCACTTTTTCCCGGTCGCATTAACGGTGTTTGCCCACGACCCCCAGCAAAGAAGGCACAGTACCAGCAGAAGCAGGGAAGCGATGTGGCTAGTGGGGAGGATCATCGAGTGTGGTCTTTGTTACCGTACAACGCGTGTCCCGTTCGGGTCAAGGACACTGCAGTCGGGCAGCGCGCGCCCGGCATAGTAATTAAGACCGTAAACGAGGCTTCTGGGAAGATTTGAAACGCACCTGGGATGGCTCTCCGACCACAGGGGACGGGCTGAGGCGGTCCGGTCAATTGCCGGAAAGCTGCTGATTTGAAACCAGATAAATGCAAATGCGGCAATCGCCGCGCCGACTCCGAGGGTGAATCGTCCGGCCAAGCCCGCAGCTAGTCCCAGTACCACTCCCAAGCCAAGTTCCAGCCAGGGGATTCCGGTCGACCGAAGCCCGTGCCCAAGGGCGCCGGGAAGGACAGCGGAAACCGCCGGTAGCGCTCCCAGCAGCGCCAGGGGTGCGGCCATGGCGAAGCGCGATCGCGGGGAATGCGCCATTCCGTACCCGATCAGCACGCACGCGGCTGGCAGAAGAGGCAGCAGATACCCCGGCAGTTTATTCAGGGCGGCGTAGAAAAAAAGAAATCCGAAGATTGCCACGCCGGCCAGTGTTTGAATTCGAGGTTCCTTCCAGCCGGAAATACGGATAAAAGCGAGCAGCGGAAACCAGGGGAAAAGCAGCAACAGCGCCACCGGGAAATAAAACCACCAGGGCTGGACGTGCTGCATGGCGTCGGAACTGAAGCGCCCGAAGGTGTGCTCGACGAAAAAGACGTGCAGGAAATCCGGATTTCGCAGCGAGCACAAGATGTACCAGGGGAGCGCGATGACCAGGAAAACCAGCACCGGCATCACGCGAATGCGCCGCCAGCAAAACGGCAGAGCCGGCAGGAACAGGACCAGTGGCACCAGTCCTTTCGCCAGTGCCGCCAGCGCGAGGCAGGCCGCGGCGGCCGTCAGATCCCTGCGAAAGGACAACAGCAGCGCGGCGGTGAAGAAGGCGGCCAGAGGCAGATCGGTTATCGAAACATGGCTGTAGGCCAGCCATCCCGCGCTGGTCGTCAATAGAGCAGTGGAGTAAGCCGCGACGCGGTCGTCCCACTCGATCTTCAGCCGCCACCAGAAGAACGCAAGAAAGGCCACGCTGAGAAGCGCTACGGGAAGACGAGGCGCGAGATCCGGCCCCAATCCGGCCTTGAAGGCGGACGCGGTCATCCAGTAAAGCAGGGCGGGCTTCTCAAACCACGGCTGTCCCCAGAGGCGGGGCGAGATCCAGTCGCCCGATTGCGCCATGGCTTGGCCGATGGCCGCATAGCGCGGTTCGTCGGTGCTCACCAAACCCATGCCGGTCAGGTCGAAAAGGTACAGCCCGAAGACAGCGGCGACCGCGGCGGCAATCACATAGAGGCTGCGTCGCGATAAAATCGGGGTTGCTACGTCTTCCTTTATTTGCACTACTGCTCCTGATCTTTACACAGGAGCTGTTTACACAAGAACTGCGGGCCCAGACGCCGCACAAACTGGTGGTGATATCGATTGATGGATTCGATGCCCGCTTCCTGAATGACCCGTCGCTGCACGTCAAGATTCCGAACATACGCGCCCTCGCGCGCAAAGGCGCCAGCGCCAGCGTGGTCGGCATCGGATCGCCCGCCTTCGATCTTCTCGCCGACGAACGCGGCCTGAAAGTCGCGAACGTATTCTTCCCCGGAAACTCCTTCGCCTGGAGCTTTCCCGAGATGGCCGGCAATCAGTTCGACGAAATCGCGCAGAAGAGCAGGCCCGCGGGAGCGATCGAAAAGATCGAAACGATGTTCCCGAGTTTTGAGAAACAGCTCTGGGACGATTCGTCATCGGCGCAGGCGGCGAACTGGATTCTGGCCACCGGCGCGCCCGACTTGCTGGTTGTTCATCTGACCGATGTCGAATCCGAACAAAAGACTACCGGCGCTTTGAGCGTCTTCGCGCGCGAGGCGCTTGAGAACGACGACGATCTGATCGGCCAGATCCTGAGCAAGACGCCGAAGGACGCGGTCATCGCGATCGTGTCCAACCACGGTGCGGAGAATGCGAACTATGTGGTCCGTCCCGCGGTGCTGCTGCAGGCGCCGGTCGAGGTGGAAGAAGGTTTAATCGGAACCTCGGATCCCGCGCTGGCGGAACGCATCCGGAAACTGATGACGGACCACAAGCGGCACGGGATATCGCGTGAAGTTCCGATGACGGATGTGCGGGCGCGGTATCCGAAGCTGAGCCGATGGGTCGCGGCTTTCGATACGCTGCCGAACTATATGCCGAGTCCCGAAGAAAAGGGCCCCGCGCTCGGGCCCGGAACTCACCTCGCGGTCTGGAACCTTTGGCCGGAGCGGCCGCAGTTCCGGTCGGTGTTCGTGATCGCGGGAGACGGTGTTCAGAGCAACAAGAAGCTGGGCGAGATCGACATCCGCGACATCGGTCCCACGCTGGCGAACGCGATCGGATCTAAACTTCCTGATGCGAAGGCAAAATCTCTTTGGCCTTCCCTGCGAAAGGATTGAAGTTCGTCCTGCGATCGAAGTAGTCAACGCCTTCGGTCCGTTTCAGGTAGTTCACCACCAGATAAGTCAACGGCGTGGCGAGCACTTCGTACGCCACCTTGAACAAATAGCCGGAGACGATGAGTTTAAACATCACGCCCAGCGGCTGTCCCCAGAAAATGAAGAAGATGACGATGGTGGTATCGACGGCCTGACCGACGATGGTGGAACCGACGGTGCGGGTCCAGAGATATTTTCCGTCGGTCCAGAGTTTCATTTTCGCGACCGTGAGGGAGTTGGCGAACTCGCCCGCCCAGAACGCGAGCAGGCTTCCGGCGACGTTGCGGGGCACCACGCCGAAGATGGTTTCGTAGGCGGCCTGGTCCTTAAATTCGGGCGCGGCAGGAAGCCAGATGGCGAAGAGCCCGAAGGCAGTCATGATGATGCTGGCGAGGAAGCCCGTCCAGATGGCTTTGCGCGAGGCGCTGTAGCCGTAAACTTCCGTGAACACGTCCCCGAAAATGTAGGTGATGGGGAAGAGCAACTGGGCGGCGCTGAAGCGGAACCAGCCGACCGCCACGAATTTCGGCGCAATCAGGTTGGAGACGATCAGGACCACGACGAAGATGTTGATGAGAAGGTCGAGATAACGGTACTGACGCATGGCTACACTGGTTAAGCTCAAAGATACTATGGCTGACAGCGTTATTGCCGCGACGGCGCGAATTCATCCGGACGCGATTATCGGGCCGGGAACGCGCATCGGCGAGTACTGCGTTGTCGAACAGGATGTCGTCATCGGCGCCAACTGTTTGCTGGAGCCTTACGTCTTCGTGAAGCGCTGGACCACGATGGGCGACGCCAATGAAATCTCCGCCGGGACGGTGCTGGGGACCGATCCGCTGGACAAGAATTTCAAAGGCGACCGCAGCTATTTGCGCATCGGAAACGGCAACAAAATCCGCGAGCACTATACCGTTTCGCGGGGCACAAAGCCGGAAACGGTGACCACGATCGGCGACCGGAATTACATCATGACTTCCGGGCATATCGCGCATAATTGCGTCATCGGCGACGACAATATAATTGCCAGCGCGACCATGGTGGCGGGCTACACGGAGATTGAAAACCAGGTTTTCATCTCCGGCGGCGTGCTGATTCACCAGTACTCGAAGCTCGGGCGGCTGGCCATGATCAGCGGGAATTCACGGGTCAATCTGGATACGCCGCCGTTTTTTACCTACACCGATACCGGCGGTTACGTGGAGGCAAAAGGGCTCAATGTGGTGGGCTTGAAGCGGGCGGGATTTACGCCGCCGCAGGTGAGCCGGCTCAAGCAGGCGTACCGGATTCTATACCGGTCCGGTTTGAAGCTGGATGCGGCGCTGGAACGGATCGAGAGCGAACTGGCGGACGAGAATACCCTCCACCTGGTGCGGTTCGCGCGGGCATCGCACCGGGGAATTGCGCGGGAAAGGCCTCGCGAAAAAGCGCGCGATTCAGCGTCTCGAATAGGACCTCATGCTGGTGCCGTGCGAGCCGGCATCGAGGAGAACGGCGACGATCAGAATCACCAGATTGACGCCTTGTAGCGGCATTCCTCCGTTCACCATCCAAGCATAGACGATTGTAGTGATGGGCAGAAAAATGAAGCCCACCAGCGGAATCGCAAGGTTGTGATAAGCATGATCGAGCGCATGGGAGAACAGCCACATCAGGA
>DASZLO010000206.1:0-19773 GCA_035552315.1 Bryobacteraceae bacterium | reverse complement strand
AGGCGGTTTCCCGGTCGAGAGACCGGGACCACCGGCTTATCTCGCAGTCGGGAGCGTTCCCACCGGTTGCCACGGTTCAACGTGAACCAGTACGTCGGCCACCCAGGGCAATTGCTCCCGAATGCGTTCCCTCACCTTTTGGGCGATGTCGTGCGACACATGCACGCTGATCTCCGGATCGACTTCCAGATGCAGGTCGACATGATACTTGAACCCCGTTTTGCGGGCGAAGCATTTCTCCACCCCCTTCACATTCGGCACGCCTAATGCGGCCTCGCGGATGCCCTTGATGGTTTGATCGTCGGGCATCGTGTCCAGAAGATGCAGCGACGTCTCATGCATCACCCGCAAGGCCGTCCCGATAACGATCAGACCGACGCAGAAGGCGCCGTAATGATCGGCATGCGGAAACCGATTTGGATAGTGCAGCGTCAGCGACAGCGCTCCCAGCGCCACCAGGCCGGAGAGCATATCGATGCCGTCATTGGTGGCATCGGCGAGCAGCGAGGAACTGCCGATCCTCTTGCCGTGCTCGCGTTTGATCAAAACCAGACCAAGCTTGGCGGCGATTGAAACCAGCAGCGGCCATATGGCCCACGAATGCGGCGGCGTCTGCACATCGCCCGCGCCGGCGAATCCATGCCAGGCAATCAGGCACCCCGCATCGAAAAGCAGAAACCCGAGCAGAAGGCCCGACAGGATCTCAATCCGTCCATGGCCGTACGGATGGTTCTTGTCCGCCGGACGCTGCGCGAGCGTAAGGCCGATCAGCACCAGCCCGGACGCGAAAACATCGGCGGTCGATTCAAACCCGTCGGCGGTGACGGACGCCGAATGCCCGATCCAGCCAACGGTGATTTTCAGGACCGCCAGCAGTCCGCTGACCGTCATCCCCAGAATTGCGATTCTGCGCGCGGTGTCCATTTAGAGACTCACCGGCAAATCAGCTGTGCGGCGTTCGCACATACGGCGAATTGATGTAGTGCTGGGACTCACGGGCAGCCTCGGCCTGCGGGGCGAATCCCACCGCCTCCCGGTATGCCTGTATCGCGAGGCTGCGCTTCTTCTGCATGTCGTAGATTTGTCCCTGCCGCATCAGCGCCAGCACGCCCGTGTTGAGGTCCAATTCCCGAAGCTGCTCAGGGGTGGCCGTGACTCTCTGCAGATTTTCCAGCGCATGATCGAAATCGTCGAACCAGAATTGCAGATTGCCGGTCTCGTAGTATATCTTTTCCCACGGAACACGTGCATAGCCCGGCGTGTTTTCCTGCTTGAGCCGCGCAATTTCCGCCAGCGTATCGAGAGCCTCTTTGCGCTGGCCCGTCGCTCCGTACATCTGGGCCAGTTCGAAGCGCAGCAAAAAATTCCGCGGATAGCGCGCGATCAGCTGAATGACCAGCGGAATCGCTCGCGTGGACTCGCCTTCCCGCCGGTAAAGGGCGCACAAAACGATTTCCGCATCCACCCGGTTTTCCGCGCCCTTTTGCGCCACCGCCTCGATGGTCCGCAGACCGCGTTGTTTGTCTCCGTGAAAACCGGCGACAAATCCCAGCGCGCGCAGGCTCCACGAGAGGCTCCCCACGATATAGTCGTAACCGCCCTGCAACAGGCGCGCATCGCAATCGCCCGGTGTAATCTCCGTAACCTGGTTGTCGTACTTGCGTGCCTGGCTGGAATCGTACAACGACGCCCTCCAGCTCTTCCGCACCAGAAAACCGTAATTGGCCCGCAGCGCGTAAGCCACGCTCAGCGCGTGCAGCGCGCCGGTGTCGCGCGGATTTTTCGCGATCCGCGCCTGGCACAGTTGCATGGACCGGTCGATCTCCGCGAAGAACCGCTTTTCCACATCCGCCGGCGGCTCCAGCTTGGGACGCCGGATGAAGGAATTATTCCCGCTCACCAGTTCGCTTTCGAGCGCCCCGTCCCGGAACAATTCCCGGTAAAGCAGCGCGTGCGCCACGTGATTGTGCAGCACCGGATTGGAAGGGTCGCCCGCCAGCGCGTTCTCATAATCGGCGAGGGACTGATCGTAATCGAGGTTGTAAAAGGCCTCGTTGCCGTCTTTAATCAGCTGCTCCTGATTGGTGTCGGCCGCGGCAAGAGCAGCGGCAAACAGCAGGAACACGCTCACGGCCTTGACGCTTTTCATGCCAAAAATACTCTTCAAATAACCAGTTTACGGAATCGCCCGCGGCGCTAGACTGAATCCATGCGCGCAAGGCCGGAAATTCAGGCTCGCGCCATATACAGGAGGACCTTCTGGCCTACTCGACGCGAACCGCCAACGAACATGGAATCGATGTTGTGCGTCTCACCGACACAGCGAGCGGCGTCGAAGTCGCCATCGCAACTTCATACGGCAACCGCGCCTTCGAGATGAAAGTTCACGGGGACAATGTCCTGTATTACCCGTTCGAAGATGCTTCCGGAATGACCACCACCAGAAGTCTGAACGGCATTCCTTTCCTCGGACCGTGGGCCAATCGGGTTGCCGGCGGCGGCGTGCTCGTCAACGGAAAGAAATGGCCGCTGAACCAAGACTCGGGCACGCTGCGGCTCGACGCCAACGGACTGGCCATTCACGGGATGCTGTGGGCTTCGACATTGTGGAAAGTTGCCGGGACAGGTCACGATGCCAATTCCGCCCATGTCACGAGCCGGCTGGAATTCTGGAAACACCCCGAACTGATGACCAACTGGCCGTTCGCGCACGAGTATGAGATGACTCACCGGCTTTCGAACGGCGTGCTGGAAGTCAGCACCGCCGTTATGAATATTTCATCCGCGCGCATGCCGGTTGCGGTAGGTTTTCATCCTTACTTCAATCTTCCCGGCGTGCCGCGGGACGAGTCGGTGGCCCGCATCCCCGTACGAAGTCATGTGGAAACCGACACGCGCCTGGTCGCCACCGGCGAACTCAAGCCCGTCGATTTCCCGACGCAAATGTCGCTCAAGGACCATCGTTTCGACGACGGCTTCACGGACCTGAAGCCGGGGCCGGACGGCAGAACCGTCTTTTCCGTAGAGGGCGGCGGCAAGAGCATTGATGTGACGTACGGCCCGAAGTATCCCGTCGCGGTAATCTTCGCGCCCCCCGGCCAGAACTACATCTGCTTCGAGCCGATGGCGGCTGTGACCAACGGAATCAATTTATTCGCGGAAGGCAAGTATCCCCCGCTGCAGTGGATCGAGCCTGGTGAAACATGGCACGAAAGCTTCTGGGTTTCGACCAGCGGGATTTAGCGATCTGCTGCGCCGCCTATTTGAAAGCCGGATTTTCCGGAACGGCCGCCCCGTCCTTGCGCGGGTCCGATGAACCGAAATGCACGGCGCCGATGCTCTCCACAGCCTGACCGCCACCCATCGAGCCGGAATACTGCCCGACCGGTTTGATGACGTGCCCCATGGATTGCAGCTGCTTCACCACCGCGGGTGAAATGCGCGTCTCCATCGAAACATCGCAACCTTCGAAAGACGATTTCGTAAATCGCGCCGCTTCCATCGCGCCCTGAATATTCATCCCGTAATCGACGATGTTCGAGACGAACTGCGCATGCGCCTGCGACTGGTTCCAGCCGCCCATGATCCCGAAAGCGATCCGCGTATCGTCCTTCTGCATAAACGCGGGAATGATGGTGTGCAAAGGCCGCTTGTGCGGCGCCAGCGCGTTCGGATGACCGCGTTCGAGCGAGAACAACCCGCCCCGGTTCTGCAAAACAAACCCGGTGCCCGGAGCAACCACGCCTGAACCGAAGCCACCGTAATTGCTCTGGATCAGCGAGACCATATTGCCCTCTTTATCCATCGCAGACATATAAATGGTGTCGGCGGACGGCATATTCGCCAGCCATGCCAGTTCAGTCGGCACCACCGCGCAGGTAGCTTTCCCGGTGTCGATCAGGCTGGCGCGTTTGGCCGCCACATCCTTCGACAGCAACTCGCTGACTGGCGCCTTGCTGAACTTCGGATCGCCCACATATTTCAGCAAATCGGCATACGCCAGCTTCTTTGCCTCAATCATCACGTGCAGCCCCTTAACGCTGTTATGCCCGTATTCCGCCATGGGAAATTTCTCCATCATGTTGAGCATTTCGAGCGCGGCCATTCCCTGCCCGTTCGGAGGCAGTTCGGTTACCGTCCATCCGCGATAGGTGGTCGATATCGGCTCGACCCATTCCGGCTTGAAATCGGCCAGATCGGCGGCAGTCCACTCGACACCGTCTTCTTTGCCTTCCTTGATGAGCGCCTGCGCGGTTGCGCCTTTATAGAAGCCGTCGCGCCCGTGCGCTGCCACCAGCCGCAGCGACCCGGCCAGATCGCGATTGCGGAAGATCTCGCCCACCTTCGGCGCGCGCCCGTCCGGCAGATAGGTGTCTTTCGCGCCTTTGTTCGTCGCGAGGCTTCTGGCTGAACCCTGCCATGCGCCGCCGATGATTTCGGTGACCGGGTACCCGTTCTCGGCGTAATAGATCGCCGGGACAAGAAGCTTATCGAGCGGCATCGTTCCGAACTTCGTCCGCAACGCGTCCCAGCCCGCCACCGCGCCGGGAACGGTGACCGAATAGATTCCCTTTTGCGGCATCTCCTTGATCTTCCTGGCTTCCAGCGCTTCGATCGTCAGACCGGTCGGGGCCCAGCCGCTGGCGTTCAGGCCATAGAGTTTGCCGGTTTTTGCTTCATAGATGATCGCGAACAGGTCGCCGCCCATTCCGTCCGACATGGGTTCGACGACCCCCAGCACCGCATTGGCGGCAATGGCGGCATCGATCGCATTGCCGCCCGCCTCCAGAATGTGCGCGCCGGCCGCGGACGCCAGAGTCTGGCTGGTCGCCACAATCCCGAATTTGGTTTCCACCATCGAGCGGGACTGCCAGCGGCCTCCGCCCTGCATGCCTTCTTCCTGCGCGTAGAGCGACGTCGGCCCTGCCAGGGCGAACGACGCGAGAATCAGAGACAGCACGAGGCGTTTGTCGGTTGTCATGAGTGCCATCTTGTATAGCACAAATGGGCCGAAAAACAGAACTTTCAACAAAACAATCGTTCGAAACCGTTCAGAAAGCGCGAAATAAGCGCGTTTTCCCCTTAAGTCCGGGCGCTCTCGGCCCGCAGCAGTTCGCGCGCGCCGGCCCGGATGCCAGGCAGCCGCCACACATAGATTGCGGCTGCGATCAGGCATGTGCCGGCCCCAACCGCCAGTGTCGCCGGGGCGCCGAAGTCATCCGCCGCGAACCCGGCGAACATCGCGCCGAACGGCCCCACCCCCATATACATCATCGAGTACACGCTCATCACGCGCCCCCGCAGATAATCGGGCACCATGGACTGAATCAGCGTATTCGCCGCCCCCATCTGAATCATCCCCGTGAATCCCATCAGCAGCAGCATCGCGCACGAAAACCACAGTGACCGCGAATAGGCGAATGCGCCCAGCGTAATTCCGAAAATGACCATCGCCAGCGCCACCCATCTGGTCAGGCCCGTCAGCACCGTGCGCGATGCCAGCAGCAGCGCTCCGATGAGGGCGCCCAGTCCCGCCACGCCCATCAAAATTCCCAGACCCGCCGGACCTTCGTGAAAGATCGAATCCGCATAGATCGGCATGAGCACCAGGTACGGCAGGCCCGCGAAGCTGAGGACCCCGACAATCGAGAGCAGCGCGAGGACCGGCCCCGTGCGCGCCACGTACCGGAAACCTTCGCGGATCGTGTGGAATGCGGACAGCGAACGCGGCGCGGGCTGGAAAGGCCCCATGCGCATCGCCAGCAATCCTCCGATGACCGCGATATAGCTGATGCCGTTGGCGAAAAAACACCAGCCTTCGCCGATCTGCGCCACCAGAATCCCGGCGATCGCGGGACCGGCGATGCGCGCCCCGTTGAACATCGACGAGTTCAGCGCGATCGCGTTGATCATGTCCTCCTTCCCCACCATTTCAACCAGAAAGGATTGCCGCGCCGGAATGTCAAACGAGTTCACCACCCCAAGCAGCGCGGCCAGCACGAACACTTCCCGGATCTGGATCGTGTTGGTGAGCGTGAGGCCCGCCAGCGCCAGCGCCAGCACCATGGAGATGCTTTGCGTGAGGATCACGACGGTTCGCCGGTTCCACCGGTCCGCCGCGTATCCGCCCACCGGGGACAACAGCAAAACGGGGATCTGTCCCACGAAACTGACCAGCCCGAGCAGCGCGGACGAGCCCGTCAGCCGGTAGACCAGCCACGACTGCGCGACGTTCTGCATCCACGTCCCGACCAGCGAAATCAGCTGTCCCGCGAAGAACAACTGGAAGTTGCGGTGGCGCAGGGCTCGCAGCGTGGCTGAATCCCGAAGGCGGGCCATTTGAATTCGATCCTACCAGCGCGCTGGCGGCGGATAAAGGCACGCCCGCTACCGGCGCTTGCGTTTTACTGTACTACGTGTAATAGTACACGTGAGTGATCCCGTTCCGCGTATCGTTCGAGCCGGGCGTGCCGCTGTATGAGCAGGTCGTCTATGCCGCGCGCAAAGCCGTTATCTCCGGTCAGATGAGGCCGCGCGATCCGTTTCCTTCCGTGCGCGCTCTCAGCAAGGCTCTCAAAATCAACCCCAATACCGCCCACAAGGTAATCGCGCAGCTGATCGCCGAAGGCCTGATCGAGGTGCATCCGGGGCTCGGCACGATGGTTGCGGAGCGGACCGGGTCCACGGCCGCCGAACGCGGCAATCTGCTGAAGAACGAGCTCGAGCAGCTGGTCGTGGAAGCGCTCAGGCTTGGAATCGATCTCCCTAAGGTCACCGAGGCTCTGGAACAGCATTGGCGGCGTCTGGACGGCGCGGCCCGAATCAAAGCAGGAGAAATCAATGCATAGTGCAATCTCCATCGCAGGTTTATCCAAGCGCTTCCGCCGCATGGATGCCCTTCAGGAGTTGACGCTTGAAGTGCCCGAGGGCAGCGTCTTCGCTCTGGTAGGAACCAACGGCGCCGGCAAAACCACCACCATCAAGACCGTGATGAATATTCTGAAGCCGACGCAAGGCCGCGCCACCGTGCTCGGCACCGATTCGCGGCAACTGGGCCCGCGGGACTTCGAGCGCATCGGCTATGTCTCGGAGAACCAGGAGATGCCCGACTGGATGACGGTCGGATACTTCCTCGACTACCTCAAGCCGTTCTATCCGGCGTGGGACGCCGCGCGCGCGGACGAACTGGTGAAACAATTCCAGCTGCCGCGTGACCGCAAGCTTCGGCATCTTTCGCGCGGCATGCGAATCAAGGCCGCAATGGCATCGTCGCTGGCTTATCACCCGCGGCTGCTGGTTCTCGATGAGCCTTTTGGCGGCCTCGATCCGCTGGTTCGCGACGAGGTGATCGAAGGACTGATCGACAGCGCCGGTGAAAGCACCATTTTCATCTCGTCGCATGACCTCGCCGAGATCGAAAGTTTCGCGACGCATATCGGATACATAGCGGAAGGCCGGCTTCAGTTCGCCGAGGAGATGGCGTCGCTCAGCGCGCGCTTCCGCGAAGTGGAGGTGACTTTGGCTCAGCCGTCACAATTACCTTCGCCATGGCCGGACCATTGGTTGCGGCCGGAGTCCTCACCTGCGGTCGTTCGGTTCGTCGAGTCAAGGTTCGAGAGCGCCGGGACTCAAGACAAGATTCGGAATTTGTTTGGCGACGTAAAGGACGTCACGGCCTATCCGATGGCCTTGCGCGCGATCTTCGTGACGCTGGCAAAGAGCGGAGCAAGGGTATGAGACAGGCGATTCACATATTCGGCAAGGATCTTCGTTACCTCTGGCGTGAAGTTTTCAGCCTGCTCCTGCTGGCGGTTATGTTCGCGTATAGCACAACCTCAAGCCTTAGCGGCCCGTCCGGAATTCTTTTCGTAGTTGCCTCCTGCTGGATGATCGTCCGACTGATTCATGCGGAAATACTGGTGGGCGATAACCAGTTCTGGATTACGAGGCCTTATCGGTGGAAATCGCTGTTGGCGTCGAAGTTCCTTTTTGCCTTTGCTTTCGTGCAGATTCCGATTCTGGCCATACATTTGACGATTCTGATGACGTACCGCCTTCCGCTGTGGCGAGGGATCCCGGGCCTGCTGTGGGAGCAGCTGTTGTTTTGTTTGTGCATGACGCTTCCACTGGCAGCGATCGCTTCGGTAACCTCGGGCGTAGTTCCGCTTGTTCTGACGATCCTGATCGTACCGGTCGCGGTCTTCGCCGTGGATCTTTACCTTCCACTTGTTGGAATTATTTTGGGCACCGCGCTCGGACCGCTTGAGTGGGTGAAAGACACGGTGGCGTGCGTCGGGGCGGCCACCATTGCAGGACTCGTCTTGTACCTCCAGTACCGTAAACGCTCTACGATGACGAGCCGAACATTCATGATCTTCGCGACGGCATTGGTTGGAGCAGTATTCATTTATTTCCCCTGGCCGGCAGCGTTCGCCGTGGAATCGCGACGGCCGGTGCAGGGTTTTGATGCGGCGTCCTTAACAATCGGTTTAGCCGAACCAGGCTCTCTGGCTGGTCTACAGGTGCCGCTGGCAGTAGATGGCGTCCCTGCGGGCCTCGATCTCAGGGCCGATGCAATCGATCTGGAATTCCATTGGGTTGACGGCCGGGTTTCCACTTACCATCGCGTGGGCATCGACAGATTGTTAACTGCACGAGATACCTTTCGGGTTGTGGCGCAACCAAAGCCGTTTCCTCCGCTTCCGGATCTCGACCGCCCGGTAGCGATTCGCGGCATTCTTTATCTGACGTTGTTCGGTAATGCGCGGTCACGGACTATCGCCCCAGGAAAGAAGCCGGAGAATGTCATTGATGGCCTCCAGTGTTTCCTGGCCGGAATACCGGCGACTCAGTTCGTTTGCCGCTCGCCATTTCGCTGGCCGAACGGCATTGTGTCAGCTTCCTTCAGCTCGAATGATGTTCGCCAACTGGGACAAGCAGTTTCATATTCCCCATTCCCTGCCGAACTAGGCCTGGCGCCCATCGAGTGGCGCGAGCCGCCGGGGGCACCGACCAGTTCGTCCGAAGTGACCGTTACCATCAAGAAACCTATCGCGCATATTCGCCGCGATTTTTCTCTGGGCGAGCTCCGGCTGATCGGCATAAGGCCTTATCAAATCTCCCGCTGAATTCAGTTAACATGATGGGATGCTGGACACGAGTTGCCATTCCGGTGTCGCTTGGGTAAAGGCCGCGATTCTTCTGACCCTGTGCTCAGTCACCTGCGCCGCGAAACCACCGGCAGGATGGTCTTTCGGCGGACCGGCCGCCGGTTACGAATGCGCACTGGAAACGGAAGGGGGCTACCAGAGCTCCCCCGCGGTTGTGGTGAGTTCACGCTTCCCTGCGGCGTCAGGCTTCGGGTCTTTGATGCAGGCTTTCAAAGCCGGTCAATATGCCGGAAAGAGAATTCGGTTCAGCGCCTATCTTGCGTCCGAACAATTACAGGGCTGGGCCGGTCTCTGGATGCGCGTGGACAATACCAACACGGTCGGCGCCAGAAAAATTCTTGCATTCGACAACATGCAGAAGCGGCCCGTTCGCGGCACCCGGACCTGGCAGAAGTATGAAATTGTGCTGGATGTTCCCACAGAGGCCACCGAGGTGTCTATCGGTGTTCTGATGGATGGTGGTGGCCTTCTTCGGTTGAGCGATGTGCGGATTGAACCTGTTGGATCAGAGGTTCCGGTCACCATACCGCTGATCCCGGGCACACTCTTCGGTGGTGCTGTGACCCCTTGGGATTCGACCCGTCCAGACGAACCCAAGAACCTAAACTTCCTCGAATAAGGCCAAGGCAATTACCGTCCCGTAAAGAAGGCGCGACCCATGAGTATCAACATCTCGCAACAGACCGAAGTCCGGCTTACCGAAGAAGCCCGGAGGCAAGGAATCTCTGTCGATGATTTAATAGAACGGCTCATAAACGAACAGGCGGCCAGCGCCGGCAAACGCGAAGCGCCCGCACTGCCCGTCTGGCATCTCGGTCCGATCGGTTCGCTCCGCAGACGCGACATTATATGACGATGTCCGTTGAGCCCGGGGTCGTCGACGCAAATATTTTGCTCTACGCGATGGATGCAGACGCTCCGCAACACGCGGTGTCCCGCGCTCTGCTTGACGCGGCCCGCCACGAACGAACAACGCTGCAGTCACCTCGCAGATACTCTCCGAATTTTCTTCCATCGTCACGAATGCGCGGCGGGTTTCGAAGCCGCGATCCCCTGCCGATGCAGTGAACGCGATTTCTGGCTTACTGGCTTTTCTGCACGTCCTCCCGATCCCGGCACGTACCGTCGAAGGGTGGCTGGACTTGCTCCGGCGTCGCCCGGTAACGGGCGGAGAGGTGTTCGATTTGCAGATCACGGCGACCATGCTGGCCAACAATGTTCACCGCATTTACACATACAATGCCGACGACTTCAAAGCGTTTCATGAACTCGTCGTGCTCGAACCGTAAACAGCCCGTTTGACATACGATTGTCTTCGTAGTAATCTCTTCGTAGATGCCCGAAGAACTTCCCCGCCCGACCGATGCGGAACTTGAAATCCTGACCGTCCTCTGGAGCCGCGGGCCTTCCACCGTCCGCGAGATCCATGAAGTCACCGCCAAACGCAAGCCCACGCAATATACGACGGTCCTGAAGCTGATGCAGATCATGGCCGAGAAGGGTCTGGTCCGGCGGGACGAGGAACAGCGCGCCCACGTTTACGAGGCCGCCTGCCCGCCCGAGCGGACTCAGAAACAACTGGCCGGCGACCTGCTGGAGCGGGCCTTCAACGGATCGGCCGCGCGCCTCATGCAGGGAGCGCTTTCTTCCCGCAAGACTTCCAAAGCCGAGCTTGCAGATTTGCGCAAGCTGCTCGACGCCTATGAAAAGAGGACACGATGACAACCCTGGAGAATCTCGTTCAAACCCCGCTGGCGAAGGCCCTCGGATGGACAATATTCCACTCCCTGTGGGAAGGCGCGATTGTCGCAGCGGGTTTATTTGTCGCCCTCTATCTGTTCCGCTCGTCCCGCCTTCGTTACACCGCCGCATGCGTTGCGATGCTTGCCATTCTCGCAGCGTTTGTCGCCACGCTGTTTCTTCTACTGCCCGAGAAACCGGAAGGCGCAATAACAGCGATTCGCAATCTTCCCCGCGCCGCGCCCGCCGGATATGACTGGCTGCCGGAAATGTCGTCCCGGCTTCGTATGGCAGATGTGCTGCCCTGGTTGACTCCGTTCTGGATCGCGGGCGTTCTGCTTTTCCAGTTGCGCGGTCTGATCAGCTGGACAGCCGCCCGCCGGTTGCGCGGCCGCGGCGTCTGCATCGCGCCCGCAATCTGGCAACAGACTCTATCAAAGCTGCGCGACGCCATGTTGGTATCCGGACCCGTTGCCCTACTCGAATCGAGTCTCGCTGAGGTGCCGGTTGTGATCGGATATCTGCGCCCCGCGATTCTGGTGCCTGTGTCGATGCTCACCGCCATGCCCGCGACTCAGATCGAAGCGATCCTGCTGCATGAACTGGCGCACATCCGCCGCCGCGACTATCTGATGAACCTGATGCAAACGATGGTGGAGAGTCTTCTCTTCTACCATCCGGCGATCTGGTGGATCAGCAACGTGATTCGCACCGAACGCGAGAACTGCTGCGACGATCTGGTGGTCGCGGCCAGCGGCGACGCGCACGAATACGCGGTTGCGCTGACCGCGCTGGAACAACATCGCTGGGCCGCACAGGATCGAACAGCGGTGCTGGCTGCCACAGGAGGCAATCTCATGAAACGCATTAGCCGTTTGCTCAATCCTCTGATGCCGCGGGAGAGTCCGCGTGCTGTTCTGACTCCGTTCTTGTCGGCGGCAATCCTGACCCTTACCGTGACTCTGGCTCTGACCGCGTGGCAGACGCAGACGCAAACGCAAACTCCCGCGCCGAACACGCAGCAGATGGCACCGTGGCAGAGGTGGGTATATGAGGACGTTGCCTACATCATCACCGATAACGAAAGAGCCGCCTTCCTGGCGCTGCGGAATGACGAAGAACGAGAGGCTTTCGTAGAGCAGTTCTGGCAGCGGCGCGACCCGACTCCCGGCACAGTGGAAAACGAATTCAAGAATGAGCACTACCGCCGCATAGCCTATTCCAGCCGCTTCACCGCAGATTCGGGGTTACCCGGCTGGAAGACCGACCGAGGTCGCACTTACATCGTCTACGGGCCGCCGGACGAAATCGATTGGCATTCCACCGGCGGCGGCAAACCGCAGGCCTCGGCGCCCTGGGGGACCTGGAAGTACCGGCACATAGACGGCGTCGGCAACAACATCCTTATCGAATTCGTCGATACCGCTATGAACGGCGAATTCCATATGACGATGGACCCGAACCCCTCCGGCGGGATCAGGGTTCGATGAAGGCTCGCAGGCGCCCGGTGCTTTCAAAGGCCCGGGCCATCTGCAGCACACCCCAGTCGTCCTGATGCCGGCCCACGATCTGAATCCCCACCGGCAGACCTTCCGGCGTAAAACCGGCCGGAACTGAAATCACAGGCAGACCCGTTATCGAAATGAAATAGCAGGAGCGCATCCAGTCGATGTAGCTCTCCATGCGCACACCGTCGATTTCCGTCACGTATTCCTGATTCAGATCGAACGGCGGAACCTGCGTCACGGGCAGAACCAGAAAATCGTAATCCATCATCAGCTGCCCGGTGCGCGCGAAAAGACGCGACCGTTTGGTTTCGGCATCCGCGATCTCAGGGCCGGTGAGCCGCGACCCGCGTTCGATCTCCCGCACCACCGAAGCCTTCATCGCTCCCCGCAACGCGCCCAGCCGCTGATAAAAATCCAGCGCTCGAAAAACCTGAAACGCTTCGTCCGCTCCCGCGAAATCCGGCTTCACGTGCTCAGTAACGCAGCCGAGCGATTCGAACCGCCCCCGCTGCGCGTTGAACACATCGCGAATCCGTCGATCGAACGGCAGATCGGCGAAATCCGGACACCACGCAATCCTCGCGCCCTTGCAATCCCGCTCCAGCGATTCCGCAAACCGCGCACCCGGCTCGTGAATCGACAGCGGCGCACGTCCGTCCGGCCCCGCCATCGCAGACAGAAACAATGCCGCATCGCGCACGGTCCGGGCCATCGGTCCCAGCACCGAAAGCGTGCTCCACCCGTCGATCGACGGCACGCGCGGCACCCGACCCGGCGACGGACGCAATCCCACGACCGAACAAAAGCTCGCCGGATTGCGCAGCGAACCACCCATGTCGCTGCCATCCGCAATCGGAACCATCCCGCAAACCAGCGCCACGGCCGCGCCGCCGCTGCTCCCACCGCAGGTCCGCGACAAGTCCCATGGATTGCGCGTCGCCCCGAATACCGGATTGAAGGTCTGCGAACCGGCGCCGAATTCCGGCGTGTTGGTCTTGCCGATGGTGACCGCCCCCGCCTGCTGAATGCGTTCGATAATCAGATCGTTCGCCACCGGAACGTAATCGCTGAACAGAGGCGAGCCAAACGTCGTGCGAATCCCTTTGGTCGAAGCCAGATCCTTGTGCGCAACCGGCAGCCCATGCAGTGGACCCGCGAACTGATCGCGCGCCGCGGCCTCATCCAGTTCGCGCGCCCTCGCCAAAGCCTGCTCCGGAATCAGCGTGACGATTGCATTGACTTTCGGATTCACGCCCTCGATCTGCCGCAGATGGGCGTCGAGAACCTCGCGCGCCGAAAGCTCTTTCCGGCGAATCAACCGCGTCATCTCGACCGCGTTGAGCCGGCAGATCTCTAACATGATGTGCGCGACAGCACCGCGGGATTCACCACGTTCACGGGATTGCCCGCGCAGTACGAAACGATCTGATCGAAAATCTCGGCGAACTGAACTTCATACTCATCGCGCGTGACATATCCGATGTGCGGCGTGCAAACGACGTTGTCCATCCCGAGCAGCGGATCCTTCCCGCCGGTCACCGGCTCTTCGTCGAAAACATCGACCGCGGCCATCCCCGGACGGCCAGCGTTCAGCGCCTTCACCAGCGCCCCCGGTTCGATCAGCCCGGCGCGGCTGGTATTCACCAGCAGCGCGGACGGCTTCATGCGCGCCAGATCGCCTCCCGTGACAATTCCGCGCGTGCCGGGAACCAGGCGCATGTGCAGCGACAGAACGTCGCACTCTTCGAAGAACGCTTCTTTGCTGCGCGCCGCCGCATAGCCGTCGGCGCGCGCCCGTTCCCGGGAGGCCTCGCGCGACCACACCACGACGTTCATACCGAAAGCCCGCCCATAGCCCGCGACCACGCTCCCGATGCGGCCATACCCATAAATTCCCAACGTCTTTTCGCGCACCGTATGGCCAACGCCGATCTGCCACTTCCCTGCCCGGAGCGCCGCCGCCTGCTGCGGAATCTGCCGCATCGCAGCCAGCACTAAACCCCACGTCAGTTCAGCGGCCGCATAGGACGGCGTTCCCGGATGCTGGCTTGACGACACGATCACACCCTCCCGCGTGCAGGCATCGATGTCGATGTGCGGATAAACGCTGCGCTGGCTGATGAGTTTCAGATTCTTCAAACGCTCCAGCAGCGGCGCGCCAATGCTGGTGCGCTCCCGGATCAGCACCAGAATTTCAGTGTCTTTCAGCCTCTCAGCAAGCGAGGCGGTCTCCTGCAAATGGTCGTTCCAGACAGTGACCTCGTGTCCCGCCAGTTTTTGAAAGCAGGGCAACGTCCGCAAAGTATCGAAGTAGTCGTCGAGAATCGTGACTTTCATTCAGCGCTGGAGTCTTATACCGGCAGCCCCGATTTTATCTCCGTGCTCTTGGTCTTCCAGAAAGCGGCGTCTTAATCCTCGGGCAACATTCGCCACGCCTTTGTTCCATCAAGACCCGATGTAAACATATACTGTCCGTCCGGTGAGAACGACGGTATGAGCGAACCCAAAAAGCGATCTTTTTCTACTCGAACCGGATCGTGTGTCACGGTCGTGACGATTTGGCCCGACCCGACTTCGTAAAGAGTGACTGCTGGGCGCGCCTCGGCTCCATGTGGCCGGGCCCAATCGTAGCTGCTAACAGCCATGAAGTTCCCCCGGGGCGACATGGCCGCTCCTTGAAACCCATTAACTGGTAGCCTGTGGAGCATCGCACCGTCTGCCGTGTTCAGAACGTCGATGTAGAAGATGCGCTGGCGCTGAACGAAAAAAGTATCGACAAGAACCGCGGCAACGTATCGGCCGTCCGCCGAAATTCTGACCCAACGGGGCATCATCTCTCTTGCAATGGAGCGCTCCCACAGCACCGAGAGGTCTTCCGCATTCCGCCAGAAGAGCGTTTGGTTGCAGATAAATCACAGTCGTTTGCGATCATTCGAGGCGACGATATCCGTATCCTTGTGAATCCGGTCTGAACTGTGGATTGAAGCGCGCGCCGTTTCGCGATAGTCCGGCATTGCGGCCAGAATGACCGTATCCAACAGGTGCGTGTCCTTATTCTGAATGGTCCCCGCAAGGCGATGGTCGCTGAGCGGCTGGAAAAGCAGAAGCTCCGAGTCGGCAGAGTGATTCTCGATGACTTGCTCTTCCCGCGCACCCGTCCGCAGATTCACAACGATCTGCCGCCTTGCAGGATGCCCGCTGATCGGCTCGAATTGAGTCTGCACATACAAAGAGACAGAATCGCCAAAAAAACCTATTGCCGCTGGATACTGCGTGAGAGGAATTCGTCGAATCAACGCCCAGGACTTCAAATCAACTATCTGGAGTTCCTCACCGCGGTGTTCGGAGCCCAACCATTTTCCACCTATTGATTTGAACGACATGCCCGCGTGTCCGAAGTGCAGGCAGCCCAGTGACCCGTCAGGCGAGACGGTAACGCTTGCGCATTTAGGAAAGCTCCTTTCGAGGCGCATCGAAGGGGTGTCCCGCAACCCGTCATTGTCCTGCGCAAGCTGAGCGTGCAGCAGTCCCGCGGAGAATCCGCTTTGTAAAAGGAACGTCCGGCGAGATAGTATTCGTTCCGTTTCCCATTTCATGGGCAGTTCAACGCCATTATTCGCCAGCGGCTTTAGAGCCGTGGTGACGCATTCGTCCTTCGAGAAGCAGGCGGCCTGCAGGCGTGATCCCGACGATACTGCGCCCGCCGGATTTCATAATGCTGACCAGTCCACGGTCATTGGCATCTTCCCAGACGGGGAGTTTGGGACAGGATGTGCGCCAGGCGTTCATCACTTCCTCGTAGCTTCGCTCGCTGCTGGAAATCCATTCGAGCAGGTCGAGGATCAGAGATTCCAGAACCGTATCTGTCACTGCTAGATTTTAGCCCCGGCTGTTTGCCGGCGGCCGACCCGCAAAAGTGCGCTACGCTTCTTCTCAGGAGATGCACCTCTAATGAAGCGTGCCATTCTGTTTTCCACCTTCGCGGCACTGGCTTTGGGACAGCAAAGCATTCCCTTCGCAAAAGGGACTTATGACGTCACCGCGCGTCGCCAGTCCTGCGAAGGTCACCTCTGCCATTTTTCAGGCGATGTAGTCTTTGAAACAGACGCCGTCATTCTCCATGCCGATACGGTCGACTTCAACCAGGACACGCAGGAAATTCAGGCCCAGGGACACGTCAGCGTAAAACTGAAGTAAACGCGCTGACTTACTGGCTCGCCCTGCGGCCGCCCCGTCCCGCCACGATCGGCGGCGTGGGAATCACTTCCGGTTCCGGCGGAGGCACCTTGCGCGGACGCGCATTCAGATGCGCCGACACCATCGCCTTGAACGCCTTGTCAAACTTGGGCGTGCCCGGCTTCACCCCTGTCGCGGCAACCTGCTCCTCGGTGATCTCCTGCGCCTGTCCCAGATACTTTTGATAGTAGGCGCGGATCCGGTCCTGCACCACGCGCTGACCCGAACTGTAAAGCACCATCAAAACCACATCCGGGCTGGCGTCCGAAAGCGCATCGTAAACATGCGACGGCCGCGTCACCTTCGCGGACTTCAAAGTCGATTCCAGTCTCTTCGCGCCCGCTTCCAGTTGCTTCAGCGCGTCGGCTTCCTTCTTGGGCAGTTCGAACGCCTTCAGCACTTCCAGCTTTTCACGTGGACTCAGCTTTTCGACTAGCACGCACAGAAAGGCCACCCAGCAGTCGGGTATCCCAGGCGGCAGCACCGAGTGCAGCAGCTTCTCCAGCTTGGAGAGCCCCGCCATGTTCAGCTTGGCGCCCGTGAGACTCCTGGAAATCTTCTGCAGCAAGCCCATGCGATCGAAGGCTTCCAGCGCGGGAACAGCGTTCGCGTCACAGGCCAGCGCCCGGATCTCCGCCGCCAGAGCCGAAACCGGCGCCGCTTCCTGATAGCCCTCGTTGATGGCGTTTTCCAGCTGCAGCGCCAGCCGCGGCGCCAGTTGAAATCCCAGCGTGTGCTCGAAACGGACCAGACGGAAAATCCGCGACGGATCGTCGAACAAGATGTACGGATTGGCGGCTCGCAGCTCCTTGTTCAGCAGATCCGCCTGTCCGTTCCCCGGATCGATCAGCAGGCCGCGCGACCCGCGGTTCAGCGAGAGCGCCATGGCGTTGATCGTGAAATCGCGCCGCTGCAGATCTTCATGAATGGTGGCTGGCGCGATCTGCGGCTTGCCGCCGGGCTTGGAGTATTTTTCGGTGCGCGCATTCGAAACCGAAGCGCGCGTGTTTCCCGGAAGTTCCAGTTCCACCCAGCGCTTCAGCGGGTCTTCGGAAATCACACTGCCGCCCAGCCCGGACGCCAAAGCCTTTCCCGCTTTCACTGCGTCGCGTTCCACCGTGAAATCCAGATCCCGAATGGGAGTGCCGCGCAGAACGTCGCGCATCGCCCCGCCCGTCAGCCAAACGTTCATCCCGGCATCGGTGGCCACACGCTTCATCTCTTCCACTACGCGGTTCTGGCTGGCGTCCAGATGACTCTCCAGCACAAACATGTAATCACTCATCGGTCTCGGGCTCCAGGTTCTCGGGGTCCAGCTCTGGCGGGATCATGCTCGGGGATGGTGCCGGTCCAGCGTATCGCGCAGACGCGACCGGACCACATGCGTATAGATTTCAGTCGTCCCGAGATCGGCGTGGCCGAGCATCGTTTGCAGGCTGCGCAGATCCGCTCCGCCCTCCAGCAGGTGGGTCGCAAAGGTGTGCCGCATGACATGCGGCGAGAGATTGTGGAAAATACCAGCCTTCTTTCCAGTAACCTTAATAGCGGTCCAGAAACCCTGTCGCGTCATTCCCGCCCCTCGCGCGGTCACAAAAAGATAAGGGGTCGTCCTTCCGTTCAGAAGCGCCGCCCGACCGTGTTCCAGATAATTCTGGATTGCCTCCAGCGCCTGGGCATGAACCGGAACAATGCGCTGCTTGTTGCCTTTTCCGGTAACGCGGACCAGCCCCAAGCCGAAATCTATATTCGACAAGCGTAGCTGAATCAGTTCGGTCACACGGATTCCGGTCGCATAGAGGAGTTCCACCATGGCGCGGTTGCGCAAACCGGTGGCTTTCGAGTCGTCCGGGGCCGTAATCAGCTTTCCAACCTGCTCCTGGTTCAGGAATTTCGGAATCGTGCTCCATTGTTTCGGACTGGAAAGGTGCTCCGTCGGGTCCGCAGCCAGTCTGCCCTCGGCCACCAGAAAACGAAAGAGATTGCGGATAGCGCTCAGGTGCCGGGCAATCGATCGTCCGCTTAACTTGTCTGAATATAGCGAGTTAACGTACCTGACCAAAATTTCTGCATTAGGGTATTCGCCGCCCGTGAGCGGCTCTGCCCAAGCCCGGAAGCGCGCGATATCGCGGCTATATGCCTCCAGGGTATTCTGCGCCAAACCCTTTTCCATCCGGGAAAAGGCGAGGAAACCCCTTATGCCGTGAGAGATCGGCGACTCGGCCTGTGATCCCGCTTCTGTCACAAAAGTGTTTCCCTTCGCAGCAATGATACAATACCCGCGAAAATGTTTAAATCAATTCCGGAGCCAATCTACGGCGTTTCCGGTAGGGGTTTTCTGCGGGTAATGGCATAAAGTTGTGGCCAGCTCCACTGTCAAGAAAGTTGTTGTGCGGCGTTTCGATCGCGAGACGTTAACCGGTTTTGTCAATCCCCTCAGCTACTTACAGCCTCAAACCATTGAACTGCTGACGCCCGAGGGCGCCTTGCTCACACTGGGCTACAGCGAGGTGAAGACCGTTTGTTTTGTTAAGGATTTTGAAGCGGAAGAAGAATCCCGCAAGGTTTTTCTGACCCGGCCCAAGCTGGCAGGCCTTTGGGTTCGAATGGTTTTCCGGGACTCCGAACTGCTCGACGGCATCCTCCCCAACGATCTCCTCGCGTGGGATACTGCCGGGTTTACGGTAACGCCACCCGAACCCGATTCCAACAATCAGCGGGTTTTCGTCCCCCGCCAGGCACTCAAAACCATCCAGGTCCTCGGGGTAGTCGGCAGCCCGCTGCGCGCTAAAGCCGTCCGGAAAAAACCACCAGCCGGGGACCAGCCGACGCTATTCTAACCAAAAGAATTCTTATCCGTGTTCATCCGTGTTCATCAGTGGCCAGGATGGGGTTTCCGCGGGCCGCCAGACTAAAGCGCCAGCTTCCCCTTGTACATCATGACCTTCGGTTCAAATTTCGCCTTCACGCGCAAATCGCCCGTATTGATCACGAACTGAACGTCCTTATCCGCAGCCGTAATCGGAAATAAATCCCGGGCAAATCCAAAGAAAATCGTCGCCCCATCCTTCGAAAAATCCACAATTCCCGGCTGAATCCGCTCCGTGCCCCTTTCCAGAGTC
>DASZLO010000205.1:0-57376 GCA_035552315.1 Bryobacteraceae bacterium | reverse complement strand
GGCTACGGCCTGATGGTGGGCGTCCAGCTGAACCGGCCGGGCAAAGAAATCGTCAACCGTGCCATGCAGGAAGGCCTGCTCCTGAACTGCACCCACGACACGGTGCTGCGGTTCCTGCCGCCTTACATCGTGACCGAAAAGGAAATCGACCACGCGATCGCAATTCTCGACCGCGTATTCCGAAGCTTATAAAGAACGGTCCGGCAATAAAGCGCTGACGGAACTGGCCCACAGGATCAGTCCTGCCCAGAGGCATCCAACCGGGCTTGCCGCGCCATCCTTCGCAAGCAGCGGATACAGCACGGCCACTGCCACCATGGCGGCGCCGGTGTAATAGTGCCTGCGGTATCGGAACAAAACCGCCAGCGGGAAAAAATGCGCCCCGACAATAAAAATCACGGCCGTAAAATCCCAGTCTCTGCGGCCGATATTGTTCAGGACGTTCACCACCACCAGGATCAGGATCCACTGCCCGGCATTCACGATATTGAACATCCGGCCGTTTCTCTTGCTTTCAGGTGAATCGGCCTCCGCGGCAAGAGAACTCTTGTTCACGCGGAACTGCCGAAGCGATGCAAGGAAGAGCAGAACAGTCGCGGCGATGATGATCGCCAGACTTGCGACATTGGTGCCTTTGGCCTGCACGCGCCAGATGACAAGCCACACGGCCCCGAAGACCGCAAAGAACATCGAGCCGATCGCGCGGCCTGCTCTCGCAGCTGAAGGCGCAGACAAGCCGTCAGCCCCGCTACAGCAGATCGCTGCGCCCGTTATTCTCGAGCAGCTTCACGATCCCGCCTACCTGCTGAGCCTGCTTCCGGTTCGCCACCAGCAAAGCATCCGGCGTATCGACAATGATCAAATCGTCCACGCCCAGCAGCGCGACCAGCTTCTTGCCGCAATCGACATAATTCCCCGTCGCCTCCGAGCAAAGCACCTCGGAACGCGATGCATTGCCCGCGGAATCGTGCGGCAGTAAATCGTATACCGCGTCCCAGCTGCCCACATCGCTCCAGCCAAATTCGTCGCACGGCACGCCAACCACGTTCTTTGCGTGTTCCATCAGCGCGAAGTCCACAGAGATATTCGTGCAGAGCGGAAAAACCTCCGCCAGCTTCGCCGCGAAACGTTTGTCGCCAAAGGCGGGCAGGGAAGCCAGCAGCAACGCTGTTTGCGGCTGGTGTTCCCGCATGGCATGAAGCAGGGTTTCAGCGCTGAAGAAGAACATCCCCGCGTTCCAGTAATAATTTCCGGCCCGAAAGAATTTCTTCGCAATCTTCTCCGCCGGTTTCTCGCGAAAACTTGAAACCTCCACGGTTGTCAATGCCGGCACGGTGCCCTTCGGAAATTCGATGTAGCCGTAAGCGGTATCGGGCCAGCGCGGTTTAATGCCCAGCACCCCGATCTTTCCCCGTTCGGCCGCCCGGAAAACAGGCATCAGGGATTTCAAATAACGCTTCGGCAGCCCTACCACATGGTCCGACGGAAAAACCCCGAACACCGCCTTCGGATCGATCGACTGCAGGATATGCGCCGCCAGCCCGATCGCGGGCGCGGTATTCCGCTGCGCCGGCTCGGCGATGATCTGATTCGCCGGAACCTCCGGCAACTGCCGCACGATCTCATCCCGCACAAAATCATTCGTCAGAATCCAGATCCGCTCCGGCGGAATCACCGGCGTCAAACGATCCACCGTCGCCTGAATCAGCGTGCGCTCGGCGGAAACGTGCAGAACCTGTTTGGGATGCCGCGCACGGCTGCGGGGCCAGAAGCGCGTACCTCTTCCGCCAGCCAGAATCAGGCCGTAGTAATTGGCTTTTGCCATAAGGATTTACTGGACGGGATAAGAGTGAATCAGTTCCAGCGTCCGGCTCCAGCGCGTCTTCGAAATGAAGTGCGTTGCGATATCGAACAAATGGCTGATCGTCACCGCGGGATTCGAAAGCTCCTCGGTGCTGGCATCGTAGGACCAGTAAATGATAAGCGGCTTGCCGATGATGTTTTCGCGCGGCACAAATCCCCAGTAACGGCTGTCCAGCGACTGGTCGCGGTTATCGCCCATCGCGAAATAATATCCCGGCGGCACCACCACTTCGCCGTGCACCACGTTGTGCTCCAGCATGGCCTGCGCCGGCGGAAAAATCATCGTGTTCGGGTCCGTCGGAAAATTGTCCCGGTAGGAGTCGATGTAATCGAGCTTGTGGACGACATACGGCTCGTTCAACTCATGCCCGTTCAGAAAGACGTGCTTGTTTTCCAGCCGGAGATGATCGCCGGCGACGCCCATCACCCGTTTTACGAATGTCTGTTTGATGTCGATCGGGTACCGGAAAACGATGATGTCTCCCCGGTGCACATCCTCGTAGGGCAGCAGGTGCTTCGTAATCGAACCGGAAGGCGCGAATGCCAGTTTGTCCACCAGAAGGTGGTCTCCCACCAGCAGCGTGTCTTCCATGGACCCGGTCGGAATCACAAACGCCTGTACCAGCGTCGTGGTGCCGAAGAGCAGCAGGATGATCGTGACCGTCCACTCGGCTACGAAGCCGCGCGGGGCTTCCACGGACCTGCTCTGTGTCTTTGAATCCGCTTCAGGTTTCTTGTCCGCTACAACGGCCTTTGTGCTGTCCACTGAACTCATTGTACCGGCAAACGCTGGTATCATGAAAGTCACTTCCTTGCCCGCCGACGCTTCCCGCTCAAACAAGTCCATCTACCTGGTCCTCGGCTGTACGGTATTCGCCGCCGCCGCGCAGGTTCTGATGAAATTCGGCGCCGGCCATCCCATGCCGCAACTCGACATGATGCAGCCGCCAAACTGGCCTGTTTTCCTGCTGGCTCTTTTGGGAAATCTGCCGCTGCTGTTCGGCTACAGCATGTCGGCGATGACCGCTTTTCTGCTGATTCTCGCCCTCCGGGACGGCGAGTTGTCCATGCTCTACCCCATCATTGCAATGACTTACGTCTGGGTGAATTTGCTCTCCATGTATTTTTTCCACGAACACATGAATATCTGGAAAGGCACCGGGATCGCCCTGGTAATCGGCGGAGTCGGACTTTTGGGCAGGGCTGGATCGCGTACATGAGTGCGACTCCTTTCAGCTCCATCGCTCTGGTGCTGCTGGCTTCCTTAATCGGCTCCTTCGGGGCGGTTTTCCTCAAGCTCGGCGCAGCCCATCTCGCAGGCGGCATGCGCTACATTTTCAACTGGAAACTCGCCACTGGTGTGGCCTTGTACGTTGGTTCCAGCATTCCCTTCGTGATGGGTCTCAAGCACGGCGAACTTTCCGTACTCTATCCCATGGTTTCCGCCGGGTACGTCTGCACTCTGTTCTGGTCCAAACTCTTTTTCAACGAACCCATCACGCGCGCCAAGATCGGCGCCCTTGGACTCATTCTGGCCGGTCTGATCTGCATCAGCGCCGGCGGCCGCGGTTAGAGACCGTGGAAGGAAAACCCGCGGTACAGAGCCGCGGTAAACTCCCGGCGCTAAAAATGGCCCGCGTAATCCTGTTCACCGCGCAGATGGACCAGATGAGCAGGTTCTACGGCGAGGTGCTTGGTCTCAGGCAAGTGACAAACGAAAAGGGCTGGCGGGAGTTCGCCGCCGGCGCTATAATCGTGGCGCTCCATTCCGGCCCGTCGTCACCCGGCCGAAAAGGCCCCAAGCTCGTGTTCCACGCCAAAGACGTGGCCGCCCTTCGTGAATCTCTCGTAGCCCGGGGCGCAACCTTCGGCAAAGTCCGCCAGGGAGATCTGTTTTGTCTCTGCGATGGCAAGGACCCGGACGGCAATCCCGTTCAGCTGTCCAGCCGCTGACAATCCGACTGCTTGATTTTGCAACCCCATAGCTGTAACCTTCGTCCAGAGGGACAATGGCGCGCGGAAGCATCTTTTCATTTACCGTTTTTCTGCTGGCCACGGCTTCCGGTTTTGGACAGATCATGATTCCCGGCGTCGGCGGCGGCGGATACCCTGGCGGGGGCTATCCTGGAGGCGGCTATCCCGGTCAGGGAGTGCCGATAGGGCGTCGCGGAAACAACCGGAACAACCCCAACAACCCGAACAATTCCAATAACAGCCAAACCACACTTGTCGGAGTTCTGCGCAGCCTCAACAGCAACAATGTCGTGATCGAATCCGACGACAACGTCATCACCACCATCCAGGTTCCTGGTTCCACAAAATACATCAGCGAAACCGGCGGCAAGGCGCAAATCGGCGACTTCCAGCCCGGCGATCGCGTTTCTGTCGACGCAAATCAGGACAACAACCAAAACTACCGCGCCAAGACCATGACGATGATCCGGGAAGGCTCTCCCGAGGAACACGCCAAAGCCTCCGAGCCCGTCGACACGTCACGTTCCGCATCCAGCGGGGGTGGCTCTTCGAACACTTCGGCTTCCCGCAACACCAGTTCTTCCGTAGACGATCCGGATCGTCCCGTACTGCGCCGCGCCGGATCGAGTTCGGACAGCTCGACCTCGGGTGGTTCGAGCACGGCCAGCAGCTCTTCCAGTAGTTCGCGAAGCAGTTCCAGCGACAGTTCCGATGACGACCGGCCCCGCATGCGGCGCGCCGCCAGTTCCGACGGCACCACCAGCGCCCAGATCACTCCCGTGGCACCACCCCAGCGTGAAGCTTCAGCTTCACGGGATACTCCCGCCCCGCGCGATCCTGACGATCCCGGTCCGCCCGAACTCAGACGTGGACGCCCGGCCGCCACCACCGCAAGGAGTTCTTCGTCCGAGAATCCAGTGGCCGCCGATTCCCGGCCAAGTCTGCATGCCGACGACGTCAACGGCGTAACCCGGATGCCCTCCGCACCCGATGTGGCCGCCCCTGGCGACATTGTGAGACAGACCTCGGGCAACATGCGGATGCCTTCCAGCGGAGACGAGTTCATCGATCAGACTCGCGAGGCCGCATTCTCCTTCACCGAGACCTTGCCCAATTACGTGGTCAAGCAGTACACCACCCGCTATGGCAGCGTGATCGCGCGCGGGGGCAAGACCTCCTGGCAGGCTCTCGATAACGTCACCGCCGACGTGATTGAGGAGAACGGCGAAGAACGATACAAGAACATCCAGATCAACGGCAAGCCGGCCCGGGAAGATCCCGAGAAGACCGGCTCGTGGTCACGCGGTGAATTTTCCAGTTTGCAGCTCGACGTCTTATCCCCGCTGACCAATGCCGATTTCCACGGCAAACGGACTACGACCATCGTGAGCCGCGCGTCCATCCGCTACGACTTCTCGGTGGAACAGAAGAATTCGCACTGGCACGTTGAGGCCGAAGGGCAGTCCTACTTACCCGCGTACACCGGAACCATTTGGATCGATAAAGAGAACAACCGCGTGCTGCGCATCGAACTGCAGGCCCAGGGGATGCCGCGCAGCTTCCCGCTCGATCAGGTGGAGTCGGCGGTCGATTACGATTACGTCTTTATCGGCGAAAGCAAGTTTCTCTTGCCCGTGCACTCGGAAGCCCTGAGCTGTGCGCGCGCTTCGAGCCAGTGCAGCCGCAACGTCATCGAGTTCCGCAACTACAAGAAGTTCACGGCCGACACCAGCATCACGTTCGACGACCACTAAGCCTGGCCGAAAGTCTATCCGTTCAGAAGCGCCATCAGGCGTTTTTGAATGTTCGATGCGGTTCCGGAATCCGAGCAAATCACCAGAATCGTATCGTCACCCGCCAGTGTGCCCACAATCTCAGGCCATTCCTCATCGTCCAGCGCAACAGCCACCGAACTGGCGTGGCCGGGCGCGGTCTTCAGCACCACCTGGTTTTGCGCCAGCCGGACGTCCTGCAGAAACTCACCAGCCAAAGCCGTGAACTGGAAGGCAGCCGATTCCCGGCCCATTTCCCGATAGCCTTCGGACGTCTTGACCAGCCCAAGCTCCCGCAGATCGCGCGACAGCGTTACCTGGGTTGCGTCGACATCCAGTTCCTTGAGCGCCCGCGCCAGTTCCTCTTGCGTGGAAATGCTTCGGCTGCGGATCAGTTTGAGAATTTGTCCGTGCCGAAAGCTTTTGGTCATGGCAGACTTTGCAAACGCGTCCGCGCTTCGGCAAGTGCGGCAGCCACCGCTTTAGGCCCGGTGCCTCCTGCGATCTCACGCGTCTTCATGCCTTCGCCCGGATGCAGCAGTGCCGCCATATCGCCCGTGAACTCAGGCGCGAACGCAGCCAGCGATTCCGCATTCCAGTCCGCCGGCTTTTTCCCGCTGCGAACGCTCTCCAGCACTAGCCGCCCCACAATCTGATGCGCGTCGTGAAACGCCGTGCCGTTGCGCGCCAGAGCTTCCGCCAGGTCGGTGGCAATAACCCAGCTTTCATCGGCGGCTTCGAAGGGAACCTGGGGACGAAGCACTACCGTGTTGGCTACGAGGCCCGCCATTTCCAGACAGCCATTCACCTGATCGCAAGCCTCGAAGAGAGGTTCCTTGTCTTCCTGCATGTCGCGGTTGTAGGTCATGGGCAGACCCTTCATCGTAATGAGCAGGGAGTTCAGGCAGCTCAGCACGCGCCCCGATTTACCGCGTATCAATTCCAGCGAATCCGGATTCTTCTTCTGCGGCATCAGGCTGGAGCCGCTGGTCACGCCGTCGCCCAATTCCATCCAGCCGAACTCTTCCGAAGAATAAAGAATCCAGTCTTCGGCCAGCCGGCTCAGGTGAATCATGGTCGTCGAAGCGGCATACAAGTAATCGAGCGCGAAGTCCCGGTCGGCCGAAACATCCATGCTGTTCCGCGTAATGGAATCGAAACCCAAATCCTTCGCAATCGCCGCGCGGTCATGCGGAAATCCGCTGCCTGCCAGCGCGCCGGAGCCAAGCGGCATCACATTCGTCCGCCGCCGCGCTTCGCCGAAACGCTCGTGATCCCGCGCGAACATCTCGAAATAGGCCAGCAGATAATGCGGCCACAACACCGCCTGCGCGCGCCGCATATGGGTATAGCCAGGAACGATGGCATCGGGATACTTCGCGGCGAGGTCGAGCAATTCGCCCATCAGACCCTGCAGCAACTCCCGCGCACGATCGCACTCATCGCGCAGCCAGAGGCGCGTGTCGAGCGATACCTGTTCATTGCGGCTGCGGCCTGTGTGAATCTTGCCCGCCAGGCTGCCTACCCGATCTTTCAGTTTGGCGATGACAAAGGAGTGCACATCTTCGTCGTTCGCCCCGTCGAAGAATCCAGCCTTCTTCGCGTCTTCCCGAATCGATTCGAACGCGCCGGTGATGCAGGCGCATTCGTCTGCGGTTAAGACTCCGGCGCGGGCGAGCGAACGCGCGAAGGCCTGCGACCCGCGCACATCCGCATCGAGAAGCCGCCTGTCGAAATGGAGAGAATTCGAAAACCGCTCGAACACCTCCGAAGGACCGCTCTCGAACCGCCCGCCCCAAAGCTTCATTACTTCGGATCTTCCTTCATCTGCCGTGCCGCCAGGGCCCGCACCTGAATCGGCAGCCCGATCAGATTGATGAAGCCGCGCGCGTCCTTCTGGTCGTAATCGGCGCCCATCGTAAAGCTGGCGATGGCGAGCGAATAAAGCGAATAGGGCGACTTCCGGCTGACCGGATCGAGATTGCCCTTGTAAAGCCGCAGCGTGATTTCGCCCGTTGTCGTCTGGCTGATCGACTCGAAAAACGAGTCGAGCGATTCGCGCAAAGGCGTGAACCAGAGCCCGTTGTAAACCAGCTCCGCATAATCCAGCGCCAGCTTCTGCTTGTAGTGCAGCGTGCTCTTGTCCAGAGTGAGCGATTCCAGTTCGCGGATCGCGGCCATCAGGATCGTGCCGCCCGGCGTCTCATAGCAGCCGCGCGATTTCATTCCCACGAACCGGTTCTCCACCAGATCGATGCGCCCGATGCCGTGCCGGCTGCCGATCGCATTGAGTTGCTCCAGCAGCGCCACCGCGCCGAGCTTCGCGCCATTTACCGAAACAGGAATTCCCTTTTCGAATCCGACCGTTACTTCCTCGGGCGTGTTCGGCGCTTCTTTGGGACTCGTCGTGAGCATCCAGATGTGATCAGGAGCCGCGTTTGCCGGGTCTTCCAGCTCGCCGCCTTCGTGCGAGATATGCCAGATGTTGCGATCCCGGCTGTAAATCTTGGTGGTAGAGGCCGAGATCGGCACGTTGTGTTTCGCCGCATACTCGATGCAGTCCTCGCGCGAAATCAGATCCCATTCGCGCCACGGAGCGATAACAGGCAGCTCCGGCGCCAGAGCCTTATAGGTCAGCTCGAAACGCACCTGATCGTTGCCCTTGCCCGTGCAACCGTGAGCCAGCGCATCGCACCCGGTGGCCAGCGCGGCTTCCACCTGGCGTTTGGCCAGCAGCGGCCGCGCGATGGATGTGCCGAGCAGGTACTTGTGCTCGTAAACGCCGCCGGAACGGACCATTTTCCAGAGATAGTCGCGCACGAACTCTTCGCGCATGTCGGCGATTTCCACTTCGGAAGCACCGGTCTTGCGCGCTTTGGCTTCAAGGCCGGTAAGCTCATCGCCGCCCTGCCCGATATCGCCGCACACCGCGACGACTTCGCAGCCGTAATTTTCCTTCAGCCACGGAATGATGATGGAGGTGTCGAGCCCGCCTGAATAAGCGAGTGCGACTTTCTTTGGTTTCATGATTTTTTATGCGTTCGAATTCAATCCAGGATAACAGCCGCTCATGACAGCAGCATAAGCAGCAGCGCCTTCTGCGCATGCAGCCGGTTTTCCGCCTGATCGAATACCACCGAGCGCGCCGATTCGATCACGCCATTGGTCACTTCCTCGCCGCGTTTTGCGGGCAGACAGTGCATGAATATCGCTTCCGGCGCAGCGTGCGTGAAGAGTTCCTCGTCCACCTGGTAATCGGAAAACGCTGTCCGGCGCTCGGCGGCTTCATTCTCAGCGCCCATGCTGGCCCAGACGTCGGTATAGATCGCGTGCGCGCCGCGCACCGCTTCCGCCGGGTCTGCCGTAACCGTAATGCCGGAACCGTTCGCAAGCGCGCGGGCTTCCGCTACCATCGCGTCGCTGGCTTCGTACTTAGGCGGCGTGGCGATGGCAAACTCCATCCCCAGCCGGGCGGCATTCAGCATCAGCGAATTCGCCACATTGTTGCCGTCGCCGATGAATGCCAGCTTGATACCGCGCGTTCCGCCGAAATGTTCCCCGATGGTCTGCATATCGGCGATCGCCTGGCAAGGATGATACAAATCGCTCAGCGCATTGATCACCGGAACCTTCGACCAGTGCGCGAGGCCATCCACCGTCTTCTGCAGGAACGTGCGGGCCACAATCCCGTTGACCCACCGGTCCAGATTGCGCGCCATGTCCTTCAAAGGTTCGCGCCCGCCGATGGGACCCTCGTAACGAATCGAAAAGCCGCCCAGTTGCTGAATCGCCAGCTCAAATGTCATGCGCGTGCGCAGCGAGGGCTTTTCAAACAGCAGCGCTATGGACTTGCCCTCAAGCGCGGAACGGTACTGAGCGGGCGAGCGTTTGACATCGGATGCCAGATCGAGGACAGCGTGAAGCTCATCCTGCGTTAAATCGAGATCTTTAGTGAAGTCGGTATGCGCGATCTTCGAGTACGGCGGCGCATCGGTCATGAATTTTTATGCACGCTCTTGAATATTTAACCACTCAAGAGCCCCGCCTGTCAATCGGGACGAACTCAAACTAACTCTGCCAGCACGTCCCGCTGGAACGGCTTGAGCGCTTCTGCATTCCCGCGCTGCACCACCGCCGCGAAATCCGGATTGACGATCAACGATCGCCCCACCGCCACCAGATCGAACTCATCCCTCTCCAGACGCTCCAGCAGATCCTCGATGCCGGTCACCCCTGCCGTATCCTCGCTTCGGAATGACTTCGTGAACTCTTCATTCAGAGCCACCGACCCCACCGTGATCGTCGGCTTGCCGGTCAGCTTCTTTGTCCAGCCCGCCAGATTCAACGAACTGCCCTCGAACTCGGGCTCCCAGTAACGCCGCTGCGAACAATGGAAAATATCCACACCTGCCGCGCTCAACAGCGCGAGAAAACTCTCCAGCTCTTCCGGCGTCTGCGCCAGCTTCGCCGTGTAGTCCTGCAGCTTCCATTGCGAAAAACGCAGGCACACCGGAAAATCCGGACTCACCTTGCGGCGAATCTCGCCTATGATTTCCACCGCGAACTGCGTGCGCGCCACCAGATCCCCGCCATAACGATCGGTGCGCCGGTTCGTTACTTCCCAGAAAAACTGATCCAGCAGATAGCCGTGCGCGCCATGAATTTCCACGCCATCGAAACCCAGCCGCTCAGCCGACGCCGCGGCTTCCCCAAAGGCCCGGACCACGTTATCAATATCCTGCTGCGTCATCGGTTCGGTGACCTTCCGGTCTGCCTTCGCGAGGCCCGAAGGACCCACGGCCGCCGGATTGAAAGTCCTGTCCGGCTTCGCCACCAGTCCCACATGCCAGAGCTGCGGAAAAATCTTCCCGCCCGCCGCATGGACCTCATCCACCACGCGCTTCCATCCGGCCAGCGATTCCTCGCCATAGAAATGCGGCACGTCAGGATAGGAAGACGCGCCCGCGTGCTCCACATAAGTGCCTTCCGTGATGATGAGGCCAACGCCGCCTTCGGCGCGCCGCCGGTAATATGCCGCAACCTCAGGCCCCGGAACGCCGCCGGGCGACTTCGACCGCGTCATCGGCGCCATCACAATGCGGTTCGGTAAATTCAGATTCTTAAAGCTAAAAGGCCGAAACAGAACAGCTGTACGGCTCGCGGCACTGGGGGAAACGATAGGCATAAATATCTACATTAAATGGATGTCCGCGACCGTATTCGGTCGCAGAATCCGTTAGCGGGATACCGATTTCCTGATCAGCGCTCCGGTGTAGCTCCCGGCCAGACTAAGCCCGATCACCACCAGCGCCATCATCGCCACTCCGCTCATCTGGCCCCAGACCACCTCGGCCACCGGCACGCTCAATCCCACCAGGGCCGCCAGCCAGGCTCGCTTCGGCAGCAGAAATCCCAGCACTCCAGTGAGCAGCAGGATGAGGAAAACTTCCACCCCCGTGTCATCGGTGTGCAGCTCGAACCGCCCCAAAAATATCGCAGCGGCCACCCCAAACGCGAGGGTTGCGGCGCCGCTTGTCCTGAACCTTACTTCGGAGCCACGCATGAGAAATTCGCGGCGTCGTTCGGATCGCCGCTCCCCTTGTAATGCGCAGTTGCCGGATAAACGCACAGCGGGCGGGTCAAAGGCTTCGACGGATCGGCCACCGATTTCCCCGAAGCAATAATCTTGTCCGGGGCAACGCCCTTCTCCACCCACCGGTCCAGCGCCGAAAGAATATCGTGGTCCGGATCGATATCCGCCCCGCCGCGCGGCACGTTGCCAAAGCTGTTCGCTCCCGCACCGCCGCTGCAATGTCCCATCCCCGGCACCATAAACAGGCGATAGAAATCCTCCACCGGCTTCGTCTTGTCGCTGCGCCCGTCCGGATACTTCGCAAGGAACGCATGCACCTGATCGTGATACTGAATTGAAGCTACCGGCGGAAGCGCCGGATCGCCCCAGCCATGGAATTGAATCAGCTTCCCGCCACGCGCCCGGAAAGACCGCAGATCCGGATTCACCGCATTGATCACGGAACCCACTTTCGCGTCGCCGTAAGCGAAATCTTTATCGAAGTTGATGTCGTGATAATCCCACTTCGGATCTTCATACACTGCCTGCCCGTAGTACGTATTGGCGAATCCGAACTGCGCCGCACTCTTCGGCTGGGCATTCGTGATCCAAGCCGCCCATGTCCCCGCCTCGCCCTCCGCGCCCGGTGAAAATCCCGGCGCAATCTGTGCGCCTGTCCGCGGATTCTTCGGACCGGCATAAATCTTCTTCACCGCCTCCACCTGCGGCGCTGTCAGGCACTCCGGCGAATCCGCGCCTTTGCACAAAATCACCGAAGGATCGAAATGGCAGACGCGCGGATCTTCAATGAGCCCGTCCTTCAAACCATCGAGGGCATCGCACTGCTCGATCGCCGCTTTCTGAATCGCTTTCAGCTTCGCCGGCGGCACGGAGCTTTCCGGATTCATCAGCAGCGCGTGCTCATCCCACATATGCCCGGTCACCAGCTGCGACCACGCCCCGGCCGGCGCGCCCGCGATAATCCCGTCGAAATCATCCGCGAACCGCTGCGATTCCATCAGGGCTTCGCGTCCGCCGTCCGAACACCCCACGAAATAACTTCGCGCCGGATCCTTGCCGTACAAAGCATGCACGATAGCCGAAGCCTGCAGGCTGGTTTCATGCACCGCACGGTACCCGAAGTCCACCATCTTTTCCGGATGTCCGATTGCCCAAGCCGCACTCCCGCCGCTATGGCCGTCATCGGTACCGGCCACCGCATAGCCGCGCCGCAGCGGTTCGGCGAAAGACCCGACCGGAATGCTGCCCGCCCAGCCGCCATTGCCCACCTGCTCATACTTCCCGTTCCAGCCCGAAGCCGGAAGCCACACTTCGAACTTGATTTCAGAATCCCGCGTGGGCCGCGCAGTGGCTTTGACATCGCAGTGCGCCGGGACCGGCATCGACATCGCGGTGGCCGCGGGCACCGTGACCGCCGAAGTAATCGTTGTATGCGGCAGCGTGAGGCCAGTGAGGCTCTCGCACGATTGCTGCGCCGCCAGGCAAATTGGAAACGCCGCAATCAAAGCCGGTGCAAAGCGAATGAAATTCTTCGTCATCGAAGCCGTCCCCCGTCAGACGTGGAGTCTATACGGCTGATAGTCTATCAACGCGCGCGGCCTCTATACAGGCCCGAATCGCCACGCATTTCGCGTATCCAGGCATTCACTTCCTTCATGCCTCCCGGAAATGTTGCTATGCCGCGCCAGTTGCTGAACGATTCGATGTTCTCTCGTACAGGACGAATCAGGACTTCCGGCCCGCCGGTTTCAAACTCCAGTTCATCGCCCTGCCTGACTCCCAACCGGCGTCTTACTTCCAGCGGGATTGTGATTCGGCGCTTTCTCGTCAGTTTGCTCTTGAAAACGGCCATGTCCAGACTGTATCCCTACGGCTCTATGCCCCCTCGACAGCCGTTCCGCCGCCACCCCGAATCCGTCCCTTAAGCGATTCCCACCGCAACCGGAACCGGTCCAGATATAAATAAACCACCGGCGTTGTATACAGCGTCAATAGCTGACTGAACAGCAATCCGCCCACAATCGCAATTCCCAAAGGCCGCCGCATCTCCGAGCCCGGCCCGGTCCCGATCGCCATGGGAAGGCCGCCCAGCATGGCCGCCATGGTAGTCATGGTGATCGGGCGGAAGCGCAGCAGCGCCGCCTGGAAAATCGCCGCCTCCGGATCCTTGCCTTCTTCCCGCTCGGCGCGAATCGCAAAATCGATCATCATGATGGCGTTCTTGATCACCAGCCCGATCAGCAGAATGATCCCGATCAAAGAGATCACATTCAGCTCGTTATGGGTGGCCAGCAGCGCCAGCAGTGCTCCCACGCCCGCCGAAGGCAGCGTCGAAAGAATGGTGATCGGATGAATCAGGCTCTCGTACAACATCCCGAGCACCAGATAAACCGTAACCAGCGCTCCCGCAATCAGGATCGGTTCATTCGCCAGCGATTCCTGATAAGCCTGCGCGGTTCCCGAAAAACTGCCGCGCACCGTGGAGGGCAATCCGATCTGCCGCTCCGCCTGTTCGATCACCGGCACCGCGTCGCTCAGAGCCGCACCCACCGGCAGATTGAACGAGATGGTCGCCGAAGGCACCTGCCCCTGATGGTTCACCGAAAGCGGCGCGGTGGTGGATTCGTAGTGCGTGAACGTGCTCAGCGGCACCTGGCTGCCGTCCGCCGCTTTGACATAAACGTACTTCAAGCCATCCGGGCTTTGCCAGAATTCCGGATCGGCTTCCATCACCAGGTGATACTGCGCCAGCGGCGTGTAAAGCGTCGCGGCCTGCGCCTGTCCGAACGCATCGTAAAGAATGTTGTCGATGGTCTTCGTGGAAATTCCGAAGCGGGCCGCCGTATTGCGGTCGATTACCAGGGTGGATTGCAGGCCCTTGTTCTGCTGGTCGATATTCACGTCCGCCAGCTGTGGCATCGTGCGCAGTTTCTGAAACACCAGCGGCGCCCACTGATTTAATTCCGCGACACTGTCGCTCTGCAGCGTGTATTGATACTGCGCACCCACAATGCGCGTCCCGATCCGGACGGCTTGAATGGACTGCAGGAAAACGCTCGCGCCCGGCACGCGCGCCAGCTTCGGCCGCAGCCGCGCAATTACCTCGTCGGCATTCACATTGCGCTCGTTCGGTGGCTTCAGGGTAAGGAACATACGCGCGGTGTTGACCGCTCCTCCGCCACCTCCGCCACCGCCGCCGAGGAACATCATCACATTCTCCATCGCGGGATCGTCCTGCAGAATCTTTCCCGCCTGAACAACCCTGTCTTTCATGGCGCCGAAGGAAGTCGCCTGATCCGCCTGAACCTGTCCCGTCATTCGGCCGGTATCCTGCTGCGGGAAGAAACCCTTCGGAATCACGACGTAGAGATAACCGGTTAAGGTAATCGTGCAGATGGTAACCACCAGAACTACGAACTGGTGCCGCAGCAGAACGCCCAGCGTGCGCCCATAGACGCGCCGGATAAACTCGAATCCTCGCTCGCTCATCCGGTACAGAAACCCGTGCTCTTCGGCGTCGTAATCGCGCAGCAGCCGGGAACACATCATCGGAGTCAGGCTGAGAGACACCGCCAACGAGATAATAATTGCCGCGCACAGAGCGATCGCGAATTCGCGGAACAGACGCCCCACGTATCCGCCCATCATCAGAATGGGAATGAATACCGCGATCAGCGAAATACTGATCGACGCCACCGTCGGTCCGATTTCTTCGGCGCCGCGCAGCGCCGCATCGAGGGGCTTCATCCCCTTCTCGATATACCGGGTGATGTTTTCGATCACCACGATGGCATCGTCCACCACAAATCCAGTCGCGATCGTCAGCGCCATCAGCGAAAGATTGTCGAGACTGTACCCGAAGATATATAAAACGCCGAAAGTGCCGGCCAGCGACAGAGGCACCACAACGCTGGGAATCGACGTGGTCCTGACGCTGCGCAGGAAAATGAAGACCACCATGATCACCAGCGCGATTGATATGACCAGCGTCTTCTCGACATCTTTTACCGAATCGCGAATCTGCGAACTTCCGTCGAGCAGCACCTCAAGATGGATCGATGGTGGAATGGAAGCCTGCAGCCGCGGCAGCACGGCCCGGATCCGGTCCACCGTCTCCACTACATTGGCGCCGGGCTGTTTGAAGATCAGCAGGACGATGGCGGGTTTTCCGTTGGCCCATCCGGCGGTGCGGATGTCTTCCACGGAGTCCGAAATCTTGGCGATGTCGGAAAGTTGGATCGCGCCTCCGTGCTGGAAGGCCACCACCAGAGGCTCATAATCGGCCGCATGCATCAACTGGTCGTTCGTGCTGATGGACCACATGCGGTGTGCGCTGACGAAGTCGCCTTTGGGGCGGTTTGCGTTGGCGCCCTGCAGGAAAGTACGCACGTCTTCGAGGCTCAGGCCGAAATGATTGAGCTGGGTCGGGTTCACGTCAATGCGGACGCCGGGCAGGGAACTGCCCTGCACGATGACCTGCGCGACGCCGTAAATCTGCGACAGCTTCTGCTGCAGAATCGTGATCGCGGTGTCGTAAAGTTCCCCCGGCTTTTTCGTTTCCGAAGTGAGCGCCAGAAAAATGATGGGCGAATCCGCCGGATTGCTCTTGCGCCAGTTTGGATTCTGCGGAAGATTCGGCGGCAACTGACTGCGCGCTGCATTGATCGCCGCCTGCACGTCGCGGGCGGCCGCGTCGATATTGCGATTCAGGTCGAACTGGAGGCTGATGCTCGTCGATCCCAGAGAACTCGACGAAGTCATTTCATTCACGCCTGCGATGTGGCCGAGTTGCCGTTCGAGCGGCGTAGCCACGGACGATGCCATCGTCTCGGGGCTGGCGCCAGGCAATCCCGATGAAACGGAAATCGCTGGAAAGTCCACTTGCGGAAGGGGCGCGATCGGAAGAAACGGAAATGCCACCGCGCCCGCAAGCCCCAGCGCAGCCGCCAGCAAAGTGGTAGCCACAGGACGCGCGATAAAGGGAGAAGAAAGACTCAGTTTAAGCCTCCTCCGCCAGACTTCCACCCGCCACACTCGATTGCATCAGCAGCCGCGACAACTTATCGAAGGCCAGGTAAACCACGGGAGTTGTATACAGCGTCAGCACCTGACTGAAAATCAAGCCCCCGACAATCGCAATGCCCAGCGGCTTCCGCAATTCCGCGCCGGTCCCGGTCCCCAAAGCCAGCGGCAACCCGCCCAGCATGGCCGCCAGAGTCGTCATCACGATTGGACGGAACCGCAGCAGACAGGCCTGATAAATCGCCTCCCGCGGAGCCATGCCCTCTTTGCGTTCTTTCTCCAGCGCAAAATCGATCATCATGATCGCGTTCTTTTCCACGATCCCGATCAGCAGGACGATCCCGATGAGCGCGATCACGCTGAAGTCCGTATGGAACATCATCAGCGCCAGCAGCGCGCCCACGCCTGCCGAGGGCAGCGTCGACAAGATCGTCAGCGGATGAATGTAGCTTTCGTACAGCACCCCCAGCACGATATAAACGGTCATCAAAGCCGCCAGAATCAGCACCGGTTCGTTCGCCAGAGAAGACTGAAACGCCGCCGCCGTGCCCTGGAACGAAGCCGCGATGCTGGCTGGCATACCCAGCTCTTCCTTCGCCTTGTTCACCGCCGCAACCGCATCCCCCAGCGACTTCCCGGGCGCAAGATTGAACGACGCCGTCACAACCTGAAACTGTCCCTGATGATTGACCGCCAGCGCCGTGGTCGACTCCGTGAAATGCGTGAATGCGTTCAGCGGCACTTCGCCGCCGGTCGCCGATCGCACATAGATATTCTTCAGCTCCGCCGGATCGTCCTTCAAATCCGGGTTGACCTCCATCACCACGCGGTATTGATTCAACTGCGTGAACATGATGGAAATCTGGCGCTGCCCGAACGCATCGTAAAGCGTGTCGTCCACCATCTGCGGCGTGATGCCGAACCGCGAGGCGGTATTTCGGTCGATGACTAATTGCGCCTGCAGGCCGCCGCTCTGCTGATCGCTGGCCACATCGCGCAACTCTGGCAGCGACTGTAGTTTCGTGATGAACTTCGGCGCCCACTCGTTCAGCTCTTTGGCGTCCGCGTCTTCCAGACTGTATTGAAACTGCGTGCGGCTCACCCGGTCTTCCACCGTCAGATCCTGTACAGGCTGCATGAAAAGCTGTATGCCGTCCACCTTCGCCAGTTCAGGCGACAGGCGGCGGATCACCTCCGACGCGCCTGCCTTCCGCACTTCGAGCGGTTTCAGATTGATCTGAATGCGACCGGAATTTACCGTTGTATTCGTGCCGTCGATCCCGATGAATGACGACAGGCTCTCCACCGCGGGGTCCTGCAGGATCGTGCGAGCGAGCCCGCGCTGCAGTTCCGCCATGGCGGGGAATGAAATGGACTGCGGCGCTTCGGATACCCCCAGAATCACACCGGTATCCTGCACTGGGAAGAAGCCTTTCGGGATGATCAAAAACAGCCAGATGGTTGCCGCCAGCGTGCCGACCGCCACCAGCAGCGTGATGCCCTGGAACCGCAGTGCCACCTGCAGGGTCCGTCCGTAAAAAGCAATGATGCCCTGAAACACCCGCTCGGAAAACCGGTAGAGCGCCCCCTGTTCCGACTCCGGCTTGTGTTTCAAAAGCCGCGCACACATCATCGGCGTCAACGTCAGCGAAACCACCGCCGAAATCAGAATCGTTACACTCAGCGTGATGGCGAACTCGCGGAACAGCCGGCCCACGATATCCCCCATGAACAGCAGCGGGATCAGCACCGCGATCAGCGAAACGGTCAGCGACAGAATCGTGAAGCCGATCTGCTCGGCGCCCTTCAATGCCGCCAGCATGGGCGGTTCACCGTCTTCGATATAGCGCGCGATGTTCTCGATCATCACGATCGCATCGTCCACCACGAAGCCGGTGGAAATGGTCAGCGCCATCAGGGTCAGATTGTTCAGGCTGTAGCCCAGCATGTACATCGCGCCGAACGTGCCCACCAGCGACAACGGCACCGCCACGCTGGGAATGATGGTTGCCGCGACCGTCCGCAGGAACAGAAAAATCACCATCACCACCAGCCCTACCGTGAGCATCAACTCGAACTGAACGTCGGCCACTGACGCGCGAATCGTGGAAGTCCGGTCGGTGAGAATCGCAACATCGACAGAGGCCGGCATCGACGCCCGGAGCTGCGGCATCAGCTTCTGCACCCGGTCCACCACGTCGATGATATTCGCGCCGGGCTGCCGTTGAATATTGACGATCACCGCCGGCACATCGTCCATCCATGCCGCCAGCCGGACATTCTCGGTATCGTCGACGACCTTCGCCACATCGGACAAACTCACCGGCCGTCCGTTCCGGTACGCCACCACCAGCGGACCGTAATCCTTGCTCTCCAGCAGCTGGTCGTTGTCGCCGATCGTATAGGAATTTCGCGAGCCGTCGAAAGTCCCCTTCGCCTGATTCACGTTGGTAGCCGCGATCGACGCCCGCAGATCTTCAAGGTTCAGATGATAAGAAGACAGCGCCATCGGATTGGCCTGAATCCGCACCGCCGGCTTCTGGCCGCCGCTGATGCTCACCAGACCGACCCCGGGAAGCTGCGAAATCTTCTGCGCCAGACGCGTGTCCGCAAAGTCTTCCACCTTCGATAGCGGCAGCGCGCTCGACGTGAGCGCCAGCGTCAGAATCGGCGCGTCGGCGGGATTGGTCTTGGCGTAGATCGGCGGATTTGGCAGGTCCTTGGGAAGGAAAGTATTCGCCGCGTTAATTGCCGCCTGCACCTGCTGTTCCGCGACGTCGATGTTCAGGTCCAGCACGAACTGGAGCGTAATCACCGACGCTCCCGAAGAGCTGGTCGATGTCATCTGATTCAGTCCAGGCACCTGCCCGAACTGGCGTTCCAGCGGCGCGGTCACCGAAGACGCCATCACGTCGGGACTCGCGCCCGGATAAAACGTGATCACCTGAATGGTGGGGTAATCGACCTGCGGGAGCGCTGAAACCGGAAGCTGCCGGTAGGCCACAATCCCCACCAGCAGAATCCCCGCCATGAAAAGGGAAGTCGCGATAGGCCGCAGGATAAAGGGCCGTGAAGGGCTCATGGCGGCCTATTTTTCGGGGACTGTCCCGCGGGCCGGCCCGCGGCCGGATCGGCCTGGCGCTGCTGCGGGTGGTGCCGCGCCCGCCATGCGAACCACGACTTTCGTGCCGCGCTCCAGCTTGTCGATTCCGTCAATCACCACCACATCGCCGGCTTCCAGTCCCTTGTCCACCGCCGACTCGTCGCCTTCGCTCAGAGTGCTGGAGATCTCACGCACCTCCACCGACTTATCGTCCTTCACCCGGTAAACAAAGGCCGAGCTGGGGCTGTGCTGGATTGCCGCGGTGGGGATGATGACCGCGTCGTGTTTCGTATCCAGCAGCAGCCGCGCGTTTACGAACTGGTTGGGAAACAGCGAAAGATCGTCGTTGGCGAACTGCGCTTTAAATCGAACCGTGCCGCTTGCCTGATCGATCTGGTTGTCGATCGTGAGCAGAGTGCCGCTGGCCAGTTTCTTCTTCAGGTCCCTGTCGAACGCGATCACCGGCAGCTTCACCCCTGCCCGCATCTTGGCGCTGACTTGGGGAAGACTGTCTTCGGCGATATTGAACAGCACCGCGATCGGCTGCAGTTGAGCCACCACGGCCAGTCCGTTCGTGTCCGTGGCGTGTACGATATTGCCGCGATCCACCAGACGCAGGCCAATGCGCCCCGTGAGCGGCGATGTAATGCGGCTGTAAACCAACTGCAGTTTGACGTTGTCGATTTGCGCCTGGTCCGCCTTCACTGTGGATTCGAACTGCGCCACCGTGGATACCTGCGTGTCGAGTTGCTGCTTGGGCACCGCGTTCTGCTCCATCAGCGTCTTGTATCTTTCCAGATCGAGCCGCGCATTGGAGAGCAGCGCTTCATCCCGCGCTTTCTGGGCCTCGGCCAGCGACAACTGCACCTCAAAAGGACGCGGATCGATTTCCGCCAGCAGATCACCCTGCTTCACAAAATCGCCTTCTGTAAATGCCACGCGCACCAGTTCGCCATCCACGCGCGATTTCACAGTCACCGTATTGAAGGCGGTGACCGAGCCGAGTCCGTTCAGGTAAACCGGCATGTCGCCCCGCCGCGCCGCGGCCGCGACCACAGGCACCTGGCGCGCCGCGCCCCTGCCGCCAGGACCCTTTGGCGCCGCCACCGGAGCCGCTTCCGTCGTCTTCGTGAAACGCGGATATAGCCATGCCGCGCTCCCGGCTACGCAGACCACCAGGAGCCATGGCCACCATCGATTTTTCGGCTTCGAACGGACTTCGCGCGGTGCTTCCACAGAGGTCATGCGATTCAAGTAGTGTATTTACACGTCCCTCGCATTGTCAAGTCTTGACAATGCCCGCTTCGGGTGCCTACGCTGTGGCAAGTGATACACAAATCGGGGAAAATTGAATCCGCGGCTTTTGAAAGCTGCTGCGTGGCTTTTAATCTGCGCAAATCGGCGCAGGTGGTGAGCCGGATCTACGCCCGCGAGATGCAGGATTCGCCGGTGAAGGGCCCGCTGTTCAGCCTCATGATGACGATCAATCGCCATGGCTCTGCCTCGATCACGGCACTGGCGCACGACATCGGCCTTGACCGGACCACCCTGACCCGCAATCTGAAACCGCTGCAGCAAAAAGGGCTGATTCAGATTTCCCGCGTCACCGCCAACCGCAAAGAAATCACTCTTCTTCCCGAAGGCGAAGCCGCCCTGCGGACCGCCATCGGATGCTGGCGCAAAGCACAAGCCAAAGTGGTTCGCAGACTCGGCGAAGAACGTTGGGACAGAATGCGGCAGGATCTGGCCGCCGTTATTGCCCTGAGCCAAAATTAATCAACGGCGCCGCCACGGATTTTTAGCGCCCCGCAAAATAAAAAACGGCGGAATAAGTGCCGTGCACTCACCCCGCCGCCCTCCGGTTTTTCTAAATGGAAATGTTTCGCGAGCTTACTTGCCCGAAGCTGCGCCTTCGCCGGCGCCTGTTGCGAACATCAGCTTCGTGGTGGTGCCGCCAAGGTCGATTTCCTTCACCTTGTTGTCATTCACGACGCTCGACGTCATACCGAACTTCTTGTCCGCCTTCTCGGTTGTGACCGGTGCCTGGACGACGCTCTTGCCCATTTTGAAAGTCGCTTTGTCAGCCGAAACTTCGACCGAATACGATCCGGCTTTCAGCTGTGTTCCGTTGACCCAGACCGGGGAGGTAAAAGTCACGTTGTGGGTGGATGCTGCGCTGGCAATTGCGAGCGCGAACGTTGTCAGACCAAAGGCCAGTTTCGTAAATGTCATATTAAAAACTCCTAATTTAAATTTGTTGGTTTTTGGATCCAGGCAACGAGGTACAGTCCTGCCTGTGGCTCCGGGGCCGTACACTCGATAAGATGCAATTTCTGAGGCAAAGGCTACATAAATTTTTTTTGTTGGGACGATATAATTGGACTTCAAGTGCCGGAACTTCCCGACATTGCAACATATATAGAGTCGCTTGAAAAACGTATCCTTCATCAGCCTCTTCAACACATACGCTTACAAAGTATTTTTCTTCTTCGAACCACCGATCCGCCGGTAACTGCCGCCGAAAACCGCAAAGTCAGCGAAATCCGGCGGATCGGTAAACGCATCGCCATTGGAGTCGAAGACGATATCTGGCTCGTTCTCCACCTGATGATTGCGGGGAGGCTGCACTGGCGTCCCCCGAATCCAAAATTGGGAGGCCGTCAGAATCTCGCCGCCTTCGATTTCCCGCACGGTTCACTAACTCTCACCGAAGCCGGCACGAAGCGCCGCGCTTCACTGCATATGGTGCGGGGGCGCGAAAATCTGCGATTGCTCGATCCCGGTGGAATAGACGTTCTCGAAGCGGACTTTGTTACTTTTCGAGGTGCGCTGACAAGTGAAAACCACACACTCAAACGTGCTCTGACCGATCCCCGATTACTCAGCGGAATCGGTAACGCCTATTCGGACGAAATTCTGCATGCGGCCCGTCTCTCTCCGCTGGCGCAAACGCAGAAGTTACAGCCCGATGAATGGGAACGTTTGTATACCGCGACTCTTGGCACGCTTCATCTGTGGATCGACCGCCTGAAGTCCGAAGCCGGAGATTCTTTCCCCGAAAAAGTAACTGCGTTTCGTAAAGATATGTCAGCGCATGGCCGCTATGGTGAGCCCTGTCCGGTGTGCGGCGAAAAGATCCAGCGCATTCGCTATGCCGACAATGAAACGAACTACTGTGCGCGCTGCCAGACCGGCGGCAAAGTATTCGCCGACCGCGGTCTCTCCCGCTTACTCGGCTCCGACTGGCCCCGTACTCTGGAAGAACTCGAAACCCTGCATCGCCGTTGAGCGCGATCCCTCGCTCTAAAATAGAAACAAGTGAAGAAAGTTGTTACGGTCGGCGGCACCGAAGCCGGACCCTACATTGAAGCGTTACGCGAGGCCGGCGTCGAACTCATCGAGGGAAACCATCTCCTCGGCTTTGACGGCCTGGTGTTGATGGGCGGCACGGACGTGAATCCCGCGCGCTACGGCGAAGAGCGCGGCCCCCGCACGGATGAGCCGGACGATGCGCGCGATGAACTGGAATGCGCCCTCATCGAAGAGGCCCTGGTGCGCGATCTGCCGATCCTCGGCATCTGCCGCGGTCTCCAGATCCTGAACGTCCAGCACGGCGGCTCGCTCGTTCAGCACATCGAAGGGCACCAGGTCCGAACCGCGGACAAAGGTTTGCCGGTGCACTGCGTCGAAATAGTATCCGACTCACACCTTGCGGTGATCGCCGGTTCGAAACTGAAATGGGAAGTCAACTCCCGCCATCACCAGGCGATCGCACGCCTCGGTGAAGGCCTGATTGTATCGGCGCGCGATCCGCGCGACGGAACGGTGGAAGCTGTGGAGCGGCCGGACAAGCGCTTTGTCGTCGCCGTCCAGTGGCACCCCGAAAATCAGCGGGACATGGCCAGGCTGTTCTGCGCATTCGCAGCGTCGCTCTGATCCATCACCTCGTCGGTCACCACGGAGAACTTTCTGAGCCACGTAGGACCGAACGACGTTGTGATCGCGACATCCGCGGCATCGCGCCCGGTGCCCATCAGGACGCGTCCCACACGCGCCTGGTTGTGGCGCGCATCGCAGGTCCACCATCTCCCTCCCAGATAAACTTCGAACCAGGCGCTGAAATCCATCGGGTCCGGACTCCGCGGAACGCAGATGTCGCCCAGATAGCCGGTCGCATATCGCGCCGGGATGTGCATGGCGCGGCACATCGTTATGGCGAGATGCTGGAAGTCCCGGCAGACCCCCTGCCGTTCCGTATAAACATCGAGCGCGCTCATGGTGGGCCGCGCCGCCTGGTAATTAAACGTGATGTGGCTGTGTACCCAGCCGCAGATCGCCTCGGCCAGCGGCCAGCCTTTCTGATATCCCCCGAATAACTGCCACGCGATATTCGAGAGCCGGTCCACTTCGCAATAGCGGCTCGCCACCAGGAACTGCAGGGTATCGGGCGGAAGCTGCGCCACTGGGATCTGGACCGCGTTAAAGTCCCGCGCATCGGGCTCGCCGGAGTCTTCGATCAGCGTTGAGTTGGAAAGCCGCAGGATGCCCTGCGGAGCCAAAAACCGCGTGCAGCGATTCCCGAAACCGTCGTAATATTCGTCTCTCGCGACGTCGGGTGAAATTCGGAGATAGTCCGGTTCCAGCAGGTCCTTCATGCGCGAAGGATGAACGTTCAGCACCGCTATGATCGGAACCGGCGCCGGAATTTCCAGTTCAATGTCGTAGCCCAGTTTGATCTGCATCGGGCGTGCCAGATGCAGGTTCAGTGCCAACCGGCATTACATCCACGCCCACATCCAGGGTATGGCTGGCCCCGCCGAGAAGAACCCCGTAGATTGGACTGACGTCGCTGTAATCGCGCCCCCAAGCAACGGTGATGTGGCCGTCGGTCGGCACGCAGTCGTTCGTCGGATCGAAGTCCACCCACCCGGCGTCCGGACTCCACGCAGAACACCACGCATGCGAGGCGTCCGCGCCCACCAGTCGTGGTCTTCCCGGAGGCGGCAGTGTTCGCAGATAACCGCTTACGTAACGCGCGGGCAGTCCGAGCGACCGCAGGCAGGCGATTTGCAGATGCGAAAAATCCTGACACACGCCGCGGCGTTTTTCAAAAAACGTTTCCACCGGTGTACTGACTTCCGTGGCTTTGGTGTCGAATCGGAAGTCCTCATGAATCCGATGTGTGAGATCACGTACACCTTCCAGCAGAGGACGGCCGGGGGTGAACGATTCGACGGCATACCGGCGCAGTTCCGGCCGTGACCGGGCGCGCGCCGAATCGAAGGTAAATTGAGCGACTTCGGGATCCGCCGGATGCACGGTTTCCCAGGCAGGTGAAGCGGAAAAATTTGCAGGCGGGGGCGCATTTACTTCAAGCTCGCTCGTCGAAACCACTACCAGACAGTTGTGGGGTTCCAGCAGATTGAACGAAGTAACCTTGTTGCCGAAATAGTCGAAGTGCTGCACCAGCCCCGGAGGATGCGGCGTCACCGAGATCGCAGTGTGGTCGGACCTCCGCGGCGTCAGGCGCAGAATATGATGCGAGATCGAAACCGGATCTTCATACTCGTAGCGGGTTTCGTGGCGCACACGATATCTCATGTGGCGCGCTCCATCAGAGCGTGGCTGAAGTAGATGTTCGTAAGCGCGTCGGAAAACGCAGGCAGCGCGCTTTCCAGGTTCGTAAGCAGTTCGTCCAGCAGTAGTGGGTTCGCGCAAAGCTCGCCGACATCCACGCCCAGCAGGTATGACGCAGCCTCTTCGAGCCGATTCTGCTTCGACACCGGCCATTCAGCGCCCAGCTGAGAGGAGGCGAAGTAACGGCAATGCCCGGCAAGATCCTGCAGCTGAAATGCGAGAGACCGCGGGTTCAATTCGTCGTTCATCAGCAGGTCGAGTACCGGCGCGGCCTGCAGCGTTTCGAAATAGCGCGCCCGGTAAGTCATCGAGCTGTCGGCCACTTCGAGCAGCATCTCCAGCATGGGCCAGGTATGCGGAGTCAGCGGAACAATGACGCCCCGCAGCAGACCGGCCAGCTGAACCGATCGCTCGATGCGTCTGCCAAGCCCGAGGAAATGCCAACCCGGTCCGCGCGTGATGTTTTCCAGTTCGATTCCACAGAGCGAAGACAGCGTCGCGATGCAGCGGTTCAGAACTGACTGCGCATCGCCGGGAGAGACGTAGCCCCACGCCGAGCTGGAATCCACGCGCGCCAGGCTGTTGAGCTGGCTGACGGCGCGCAGCATATCGCTCGAAACCCGATCGCGTACCTGCGCCGCGCAGAAGGATGCCCGGTTCAGATTCGCGCTCAAACTGTCGTGGCGATGTTCTTCGAAAATCAGCGACAGGATTTCCTGTTCGAAGTCTCTTGAAACATCCAGATGGCCCTGCGGATCGTCGCCGGTCAGGCGTGAATTGGGGGACTCCAGGCAGTCGTGCAACGCCATCAGCGAATCCCATTCCGGAGTGCCGGGCCTGCCTGGGTCGCGCGTCAGACGGGTCAGGAGACAGCGCAGCACGCGCGCCAGATGCTCGCAGCGCTCCGAATAGCGGCCCAGCCAGAAGAGAAAGTCCGCCGCGCGGCTGGAGAGGTCGCTGGTGCCACCCCGGTTGATCTTCACAGGCACGGAAGGATTCTGCCGCATGCTGAACGGATCGACGGGAGTTTCCGAAATCACCCACGTGTCTTTGCTGCCGCCGCCGTGCTGCATCGAAACCACTGAACTGTCGAGCGACGTCGACACGCGCGCCAGTCCGCCTGGCATCACCATCCACGAATCTCCCACGGCTGCGATGTAGACGCGCAGGACCACCCGGCGTGCGCTCGATCCGGCAGTGCCGTCCGCGAATTCGGACCACACCGGCGCGCATGAAAGATTCATCAGTTCCTGGCCGGAGAAATCCCACGGGCGTTCTTCCAGAAGATCGAGAGTCTTCTGCCGTTCATCGGCGCTGAGCCGCCCTCCAAACACCGCTTCGCGCGGTCCCCGAAACGCCGGCTTCACCACCAGGTCATCAAGGTTCCGGCGCACATAATCCAGCGCGGCTGGCTGTCCGCACCACCACGTCGCCACCGAGGGCAGCTGCAGCTTTTCCCCCAGCAGGCGTTCACTCAGTCCCGGTAAAAACGGCATCAGCGCGGAAGCTTCGATGAGCCCGCTGCCGAGTGCGTTGGCGATTGAAACATTACCGGCTCGCGCGGCCTCCACCAGGCCGGCCACGCCGAGAAAGGAGTCGGAACGCAGCTCGATCGGATCGCAAAAGCCATCGTCCACGCGCCGCAGAATAACGTCCACCTGCTTCAGGCCTTCCAGAGTTTTCAGAAAGACGCGGCTGTCCCGCACTGTCAGATCGGAGCCCTGCGCGAGCGTGAACCCGAGATAGCGGGCGAGGTAGGAATGCTCGAAGTATGTTTCGTTCAACGGACCCGGCGTGAGCAGGATGACCCTGGGATTGCTCTGCCCCGAGGGCGACAGTTGCTGGATGTTGTTGCGAAGCGCGTAAAAGAATGACGCGAGCCTGCGCACCTGAAATTCGCGGAAAAGATCCGTGAACGTCTCGGCCAGTACGATGCGATTCTCCAGCGCATAGCCCGCGCCGGAGGGCGCCTGCGTTCGATCCGAAAGCACCCACCACTGTCCGGCCGGCGAGCGCGCCAGATCTACCGCGAGCAGATGAAGATACTGATTTCCAGGCACACGCAGGTTGTGGCACGGCCTCCAGAAGCCTGGATTGGCGAATACAAGAGCGGGCGGCAGCACGCCGGATTTTAATAATTCCTGCGGGCCGTAAATATCGGCCAGAACCCGGTTCAACAGGGTGGCTCTTTGGATCAGCCCGGCTTCCAGAACTCTCCATTCGGCCGGCGAAATCAACAGCGGAATGGCATCCAGATTCCAGGGACGATCTATGCCCAGCGGGTCGCCATAGACGTTATAGGAAACACCGTTTTCGCGGATTCTTTCCTCGGCGGTTTTCCAGCGGCGGCCGATTTCGTCGGCGCCGAGACCGGCCAGCGCGCCCAGGAAGGAGTCCCATCGCGACATCTCGTCGTAAACTCCGGGCGCTGGCTGATAGCCGATGTCGGCGACGGTTTTCATTCTGTAGCTACTGGCTTCACGGGGTGCTCCGCCGCAAATCCAGTGTTAACGGGAAGTCGGGATTCACCTCGGCGGGCGGTATTTTTATCGGACCCGGCGTGTGACCTATGGAACTGAATCTCGCCAGACGCCGGCTTTCGGCTTCGTTTGCGTTCACAGGGAATTGTTCGTTCGCTCTTCCACCGGGATGCGAAACGTGATACTTGCAGCCTCCAATCGCCTGCCCGGACCACGTGTCCACGATATCAAACACCAGAGGCGAGTGAACCGGAATCAAGGGATGCAGACACGACGGCGGTTGCCACGCGCGGTAACGAACCCCCGACACATTTTCATTCGGAAGACGCCGCCCGTTGCAGAGCACCGCATAGCGGCTGCCCTCGAGCCCCGTCACTTTCACCTGAATGCGCTCCACCGAGGAATCCACATTGCGCGCTGTGCCCCCGCCGGACGTTTCTTCTCCCAATACATTCCACGGCTCGAGTGCCTGGCGCAGTTCCACATGTACGCCGCGCGCTGTAATGGAGCCGATCGAAGGAAAGCGGAATTCGTAATGCGCGGCGAACCACGCTGCATCCATCGAATAACCGCAGTCGCGCAGCACCTCCTCGAAATCCAGCCGGATGAAGTGCGGCAGCATGAAGCGGTCATGCAGAGCCGTGCCCCATGGGATCAGGCCGCGCCTGTAAGGTTCTTTCCAGAATCGGGCGATGAGCGCCCGCACCAGCAGTTGCTGCGCCAGGCTCATTTGCGCATGCGGCGGCATTTCAAACGCGCGCAATTCCACCAGACCCAGCCGCGACGAAGCCGACTCGGGCGGATAAAGCTTGTCGATGGAAATCTCCGTGCGATGCGTGTTGCCCGTAATATCGATCAGCAGGTTCCGGAAAATGCGATCCATCAGCCACGGCGTTATAGGCGACTGCGTGCCCTTGCCGCCCACCTGGCTGAAGGCGATTTCCATTTCATAAAGCGAATCCATGCGGGCTTCGTCGATGCGCGGATGCTGGCTGGTGGGCCCAATGAAGAGCCCCGCGAACAAATAGGACAGCGATGGATGGTTCTGCCAGAAAGCAATGAGGCTGCGCAGCAGGTCGGGCCGCCGCAGAAACGGACTGTCTTCCGGGGTGGCTGCGCCGATCACCACGTGGTTGCCGCCGCCGGTGCCGGAGTGGCGTCCGTCGAGCATGAACTTTTCGGTACCCAGCCGCGACTGGCGCGCCAGATGGTAAAGCTCAGTGGTGTTGGTCACCATCTCGTCCCACGACTCGGCGGGCTGGATATTCACTTCGATGACGCCGGGATCCGGCGTTACTTTGAGGACCGCAATGCGCGGGTCATAGGGCGGCTGGTAGCCTTCGATCGCCACCTGCATCTTCAGGTATGCCGCCGTATCCTCAATGGATGAGACCAGATCGAGATAATCGGTCAGATATTCCACCGGCGGCATAAAGATCCAGAGTTTGCCGTCTCGCACCTGCACGCCAAGGGCGGGCCGCGAAACCCAGGGCGCGGAAACGCCTTTTTCATATGGCGCGGGGCGTTTGTTTTTCTCCGCGCGCATCTCCGCTTTGCTCTTGCCTGTGAAGAGATGCGGCTTGCGTGCGGGCCGCTCGGGAAGCTTGTCGCGGGTTTTGAACGGGTCCGGATCGAAGGTGTATTCCGCGTCTTCCGGTTTGGTCCAGGGCAGCGAGTCGAGCGGCAGCCGGTATCCCATGGGCGAATCGCCGGGGATCAGGAAAATGCGCTCGGTGACGGTGAACCACGGCTGGCTGCTCCAGTTAGCGGCCGTTCGGCGCAGCGGCAGAACATAGCCAATGGTCTTGCCCAATTCCTGTTCGAAGATTCGCGAAACGCGCACGCGCTCAATGGGGTCGGCGAGCTTGTTGTCCAGCGGATCGAGGTTGGCCGGGAGCTTGCGCTCCTTCCACATGTAATAAAAGACGTCCTCGTAGCAGGACATAACGAACGACGCATCCACCTGCAAACGTTTCGTCAAAGCTTCGAGAAAACGGCGGCCGTCATTCGCGTTGTAGCCGTAATTGCGTTCCTCGTCGGCGATGAGCGCCTTGTCCTCCCAGACTGGCACGCCATCTTTGCGCCAGTAGCAGGCCATCGCCCAGCGCGGCAGAGGCTCGCCCGGATACCATTTGCCCTGGCCGAAATGCAGCAGCGCCCCGGGGGCGAAGCGGGCATGCAGGCGGCGAAACAGGTCGAGCGCGAGTGTGCGCTTTTTAGGTCCGAACGCCGCTGTATTCCACTCGGCGCCATCCGGATCGTCGAGCGAAACGAACGTCGGTTCGCCCCCCATTGTGAGGCGGACGTCGCCCGCGCGCAAATCGGCGTCCACCTGATGTCCCAGGGCTTCAATCTTCTCCCACTGTTCCGCGGTATAGGGACGGGTGACGCGCGGCGTTTCAAAAATGCGCCGCACCGACATTTCGTGATGGAAAACGGTCTGGCATTTTTCCAGTGCGCCTGAGATGGGCGCGGCGCCGGTGGCATCGGGCGTACAGGCGAGCGGAATGTGGCCCTCGCCGGCCAGCATGCCGGATGTGGGATCGAGCCCCACCCAGCCGGCGCCGGGAAGGAAGACTTCGGTCCACGCGTGCAGGTCGGTGAAATCAGCGGTGGGACCGGCGGGTCCATCCAGCGGTTTCACGTCAGGCGTGAGCTGGATAAGATAGCCGGATACAAAACGCGCGGCCAGCCCCAGGCGGCGCAGAATCTGCACCAGCAGCCATGCGGAGTCACGGCAGGAGCCGGTGCGCAGATTCAGGGTTTGCTCGCACGTCTGAATGCCGGGTTCGAGACGAATGACGTAGCCGATGTCCTGCTGGAGCCGCTGGTTGAGGCCGATCAGAAAATCGATCGTGCGGACGGATTTCAGATCGACCGCTGCCAGCCAGTCGTTCAGCCCGGGACCGGCGGTTTCGGTTTCGAGGAAAGGGCGGAGTTCGCGGGCCGCGGCCTCGTCATACGTGAAAGGATAGTCCTCGGCGGCGGGTTCCAGAAAAAAATCGAACGGATTGTAAACCGCCATGTCGGCGACCAGATCCACTTCGATAAAGAACTCGGACGTCGGCTCGGGAAAAACCAGGCGCGCGAGGTAGTTGCTTTGCGGGTCCTGCTGCCAGTTGATGAAGTGATTTTTCGGTTGGATCTTGAGCGAGTAAGAAAGTATGGGCGTGAGGCAATGCGGCGCGGGCCGCAGACGGACAATCTGCGGGCCGAGCGTGACTTTGCGGTCGTAGCGGTATTGAGTCTTATGATTCAGCGCGACGTGAATCGACATAGGGGATGATTTCCTGGCGGATCGGTTTCTGGCGGATCGTTTTCTGGATCGCTCGCGACGAAGGGAGACTCTGGTTTTTACTAAACCCTTGCAGATCAGCTATTTTACCATCCGCCATTTTCGTTCGTGCGCACACCATTTACACTCTTGAAATATGAAATACGTGGCTCTGCTCCGAGGGATCAACGTCGGCGGAAGGAATATGCTGCCGATGAAAAGCCTCGCCGCTTTATTTGAAGAAAATGGACGCAATTCCGTCATGACCTATATCCAGAGCGGTAACGTGGTTTTCAATGCCACCGCGGCGGCCGCGAGAACACTGCCAAGCCGGATCTCCGCCGCAATCGGCGAGCGCTTCGGTTACAAAATCCCGGTTATTCTGCGGACCGCGTCGCAGTTGTCTTCGGTCATCCACGACAACCCTCATTTTCGAAATGGCCTTCCCGCGAAGGAATTACATATATGTTTTCTGGCGGACACGCCGGCATCTGAGAGGGTTCAGGCGCTCGATCCGCTGCGGTCGGCACCCGATACCTTCGTGGTCTCCGGGGCCGAGATTTATCTGCATCTTCCCCATGGGGCCGGGAACTCCAGGTTGACAAATGTGTGGTTCGATACGAACCTCGCGACAACTTCGACCCTGCGAAACTGGGCCACCGTTCTGCGATTAAACGAGATAATGAAATCTGAATAAAATAGCTGTAATTCAGCGCTAAATAGGCGTAATATCGACAATTGATCTCCACTGCGCAGGAACCGCTTCGGGTTCTTCAAATTCAACGCTCCAGAAGCAGAGCGGAATCCATCGTTGAACTTCTCACCCGGAGCGGTTATCGTGTGGAAGCTGCCCGGGTACAAACGGCCGCCGAATTTATCGATGCGCTCGCCGCGCAGAATTGGGATGTGGCGGTGTCCGATTGCCGTCTGGCTTCGTTCGATGCCACAACCGCGCTGGCCATTCTTCGGGCGGTTCATCAGGATCTTCCTTTTATAGTCGTCTCCGGGGCCGTAAAAGAAGGCGTGGCGGCGATGCGGGCCGGCGCTCATGATTTCCTGAGAAAAGACCAGTTCGAACAGCTGCCTTCGGCCATCACGCGCGAGATCCGGTGCGCACACGGCCGGCGCAGAGCGCGCGAAGACGAAGAAGCCGAACGTCAAATACGCGATCGGGTGACGCTCGCCATGAAAGCCACGCGCCTCGGAATTTTCGATTACCGCCCGCAAACAGACAGACTTGTAGTCTCGGGGCCACTGCGTGACCATTACGGAATTCCGCCCGATACAGAGTGTTCCTGGCGGTTATTCCTGCGCAGAATCCATCCTGAAGAGCGTGCTTTCGTGAGGCACGCCGTGATCGAGGCGATGCGCTACCCTGGCAGCGGCAAGTTTTTCGGCGAGCACCGGACCATCGGGCATGCGGATGGACGGCCTCGCTCCGTGATCGCATGGGGCAACGTTTTTTTCGATGAGGCAGGCACGCCTGTGCGATTTCTGGGGGCCGCCCGGGATGTGACCTCGCAAAAACGCGCCGCCGAGTCTCTGCATAATCAGCTGCAACTGACGCATAGAATCACGCAGCAGAGTGCGGATTCCATTTTCGTGCTGGATGAAGAAGGAATTGTGCAGTACGTGAATCCCGCGGCGGTATCCGCTTTCGGCTATTCAGCCGATGAGTTTCTGGGGCGTCGGTTGCACGAGCTGGTGCATCACCACGATGCGGACGGCCGTGTATTTTCATATGCCGAATGCGGAAATGCGCGCGCACGGCAAAATCAGGAAAACGTCCAAGATCGCGAGGAACTTTTCTTTCACCGGGATGGTACGCCCATTCACGTTTCCTATTCCCGTGGACCGATAGAGATCGATGCAATAGGTTCCGGCATCGTCTTGACAGTGCGGAATATCACAGAGCGCAAAACGGTGGAACACGCCTTACGGGAAAGTGAAGCTCGTTTCCGCTGCCTCGAAGAGGCCGGTGTGGTGGGCACTCTCATCACCGGCGAAGACGGCATTCTTTACGCCGGCGACCGCTTTATTCAGATGCTCGGATATACCCGGGATGAATTCAACTCGTTCGCGTCCGCCGGGCTGCGTTTGGCGCAGCTTACCGCTCCCGAATACCGGGAAACGACCGAACGCCTGTTCCGCGCGGGAATGGAGACCGGTTCGATCGCGCCTTACGAAAAAAAGCTGGTTCGGAAAGACGGCGGACATATTCCCGTGATGCTGGGCGCCGTGGCCAGCCAGTACGGCGGAAGCCCCTGCATGTTCAGTTTCGTCGTGGACCAGAGCCGGGTAAACAACCTCGAAGAGCAGCTGCATCAGGCCCAAAAACTGGAGAGCGTGGGCAGGCTGGCCGGCGGCATCGCTCACGACTTCAATAATCTTTTGACCGTCATCCTCGGCTATTCGGAAATGATATCGTCCGATTTTGCGTTGAAAACCAGGCTGACAGGGATTCCCGCCGAACCCGACATGAAAGCCCGGATCGACAACATCACCCTTGCCGCCATCCACGGCCGCGGCCTGATACAGCAACTCCTGACGTTCAGCAGGCAAAAGCCCGCTGAACCCGGACTGATCCGGATCGACGAGGTCGTAATTGACATCGAGCAACTGCTCCAGCGGCTGATTGGCGACAAAAACGAAATCGAACTCGCGTTGGGGGCGCCAGCTACTTTCGTTCATGCCGATCCAGGCGAAATTGGACGGGTACTGATGAACCTGGCCACAAATGCGCGCGACGCCATGCCGCACGGAGGGACTCTCAGTATCGCGACGTCGAGCCTTGAGATCGATGAGTTCGCGGCGCTGTGCTTTCTGACTCCGCCGGGGAAATACGTCCAGCTTGTGGTCACCGATACGGGCACCGGGATGGAACCCGAAGTGGCCGCCCGGATCTTCGATCCTTTCTACACCACCAAAGAGACAGGGAAGGGAACCGGACTCGGGCTGGCGACGGTCTACGGGATCGTCAAACAAAGCGGCGGCTCTATCTCCGTACACAGCGCCCCGGGACTCGGCACTACATTCCGGGTTCTGTTGCCCCAGGCGCAACGTCAGATAGCGTCCTCTGCGAGCGAGAGAGAGGAAAAGGCGTTCGACGGAAGCGGGACCGTGCTGGTGGTCGAAGATCAGGCTGTGGTCCGTGATTATGTAAGCGAGGTTCTCGCCCGGCGCGGGTACCGCGTGCTTGCCGCGGGCGATTACCGCGAAGGCCTCGCGCACGCGGCTGAATTCGACGGTCCGATCCACCTGTTGCTGACCGATTTCGCGTTGCCGGGCGGCAATGGGGATGCTCTGGCACGGAGCGTTGCGCGCCTTCGGCCGGAAATCCGCGTCATCGTAATGTCGGGCCATGCGGAATGGAACGCACCGTATCCGGGAACCGGCGGCCCTTTCCTGCAGAAACCATTTACCGCTGGCGAGCTTCTGAAGCTGGTGCGAAAGGTGCTGGACTCCGGGGCAGCCGCGGTCTCCGCCTGAGTCTTTAGCCGGCCGCCAATGCGGCTACCCCGGCCGCGATCAGACCCGCGCCACCGATGCGGCTCGCCGTATTTCCTTCCTCCAGAAAACGGGTGCCGAAGAAAGCCGCCAGCAGCATCGACATTTCGCGGATCGGCGCGACATGGCTTACAGGGGCGATTCGCATCGCAAAAAGAACCAGAATGTATCCGGCGGGCAGCAGAATGGCGATGCTGAGCGCATGCTTCCAGTAGAGCCGGAGTTCACGCGCAAGATCTCTCCGGTCATTCCACCCCCGCGAGGACAATCCAAAGAGCCGGAAAACGCAACCTGCGTATTCCACCAGAAAAGGCGACACCAGCAGTACCTTCACGGAATAACCGTCAGTCAGCGTATAGCAGGCAATCATGACGCCGGTGGCCAACCCCCAGAAAATTCCGGCGCCGCGGGTTGTACCGCGAAAGCCGGAAATCAGCAGCACCCCCCCGGTCACCATGAGCGCTCCGCCGGAGCTGAGCAGCGATGGCCGTTCCCCGAGCGTCACGATTGCGCCGAAGAACGTCAGCAGCGGTCCGGTCCCGCGCGCCAGCGGATAGACGACGGACAAGTCGGCGGCCCGGTATCCCTTCTGGAGCGCGTCGAAGTAGAAGATGTGCAGAATCCCCGTGGCGGCGAGGAACACGGCGGCTTTCCATCCCAGGCTGGCGTATGAAGCGCGCACGATCCAGACGGCAACGGGCAAAAAGAGCAGAGTTTCCGCCATGGACGAAAACCAGATCACATGTTTGCTGTGCGCCGCCCGCTTGGCGATTAAATTCCACGTCGCGTGCGCAAACGCGGCGATGGCGACGAGGATGAAAGCCTGGAGCGGCACTGTTTCCGACAGTACACTAATGCCCGCGCGTGGCGAAGAAAACGCGCCGGCGCGGACCCTGTTCCTGCGTCCCGTACGTGGTGCCTGTTTCCACCGTGAATCCGCATTCTTCCAGCCACCGGGCGACCGCTTGCGAATCGAAGATGCGGACCTGGTGAGTTTCCTCGCTGCGCCTGTAAAGATCTCCGGCGCGCCGAAAGGTTTCGATGCGCCGCGTCAGAGTCCGTGCGCCGGCGTCTTCAACCGTTTCGCCACCCACTGCCCAGTCACCGGACGACTTCCAGAATCGCCCGGTGAGAGAGGGCTCGCCTGTTTCAATAAGGTCGAAAATGAAAATGCCGCCCGATGGCAGGACTTCAGAAACACACCGGAAAAAACGTTGCACGCGCGCATCCGCGAATTCGATTTCATCGTGATAGGTCAGGGGCTCGCCCAGCGCGATCACGGCTTCGCAGCGCGGCAACATTGCCTCATAAATGGAAGCGCAAAGGAATTGCGCCCCTGGAGCCGCGGCCTCGGCCAGCGCCAGCAACTCGGCGGAACGGTCAATGCCGGTCACGTCGAAACCAGCGGCCAGCAGCGCTGCTGTCAGAGGACCCGCCCCGCAGCCTGCATCGATCACCCGTTTTACCGGAACAGCTGCACTCTTCAGACGCCGCACGATCTCCGCGGCGGCCCCGCGCGCCAGTTCGCCGAAGCCAGCCGCGTGGATATAGGCGAGGTCCCGCTGATAGAGGTGCGCGCTCAAAGTGACATGGTACGCTCTGGTTCGATGGCCATGGAAGATCCGGAACTTCGCGAATGCCTTTTCGAGCTGAAGGCCAAAATCCCGCCGGTCGATCACGCGGCGCTGGAGTCCAGATTACAGTCGCTGTTGAACGATCCCGACACGGACTCGAACGATGTGATCGACATCCTGCGGCGGGAATTCGATCCCGCCCCGTAAGCCCCGCAGGATACTTAAATGCCTCAGAACAGAAAGATCACCGGTTTTCATAAGGATCCTGGGGGTGACTGGGTGGCCGACCTCGACTGCGGCCACACGCAGCATGTCCGCCACGATCCGCCGTGGACAATGCGGCCCTGGGTTGTGACCGCCGAAGGCAGGGCTTCCAGAATCGGCCACGCGCTGCAGTGTGTGCTGTGCGAAGAGCCTGTCGAGCGCCGCGGCGTGATTCGGGCCTGACGCCCAGGCGTCCGCGCCCGGCATCAGGCCGACATAGAGGCGGGTTTTAAGGCGGCCAGCGCCACGTTTATACGCTGCTCTTCGACGCGGGCGTGCTGGGATTCTGCTCGTTTGCCCAATTGCTGGTAGTCCACCCCGCGGACCCGCCCCTCCTGCCCCGAAATTGCGAACAGAGCGCGCCAAAGACCTGCTTTCCCCTGAATTCCGATGGAGAGCGTTTCGAGAGCTTCCAGTGTTCCCAGCCCTTGGCCTTTGTCCGTTGCCAGCTTTATCCGGCTGGCCTTTTCGACAAACCATGCCGCAGCCTCTTTCAGATCGGCATGGCCCTGGCCGACCCGGTCGATGATGCCGCGCAACACGTCCCTGTCCTGCTCGATTTCGGGCAGGAGCGCCGCGGCGAAGTTGCCCACCGGAGCCCCGCGGAAACGGTCGCGCAGAGAGCCGAGAAGCTCAATGGCGAAATTGGAGCCTGCGAGGTGATCGTGCAGATATGTGGCGAGCGGTTCGGTCATTTTGCTACCCGTCTCTCAGCAGGCAAAAACCTGGCCACTGTGCGTCCACGCATCCCGGTGCGGGGCACGGGCGAACGTGGAGCCGAACCGGGAGCCGAATGAGATGATGAGTTTCGAGCATGCCGACTGGTTCCCTCTCACGTCTTCTGGTCGACTGTCTCACCATCGTCTTAATCGATCTTCTCCTCGCGGGCGATAACGCGCTGGTCATCGCCGTGGCGGTGCGCTCGCTGCCGCAATCGCAGCGGCGAACGGCGATTGGATTGGGCGCAGGCGCCGCCGTGGTTTTGCGGGTAGCGATCACCATCGCCGCGGCGAGGCTGCTCGGTGTTGAATTCGTCAAACTGGCGGGCGGAATCTTCGTCATCTGGCTGGCGGTGAAGGTTCTGGCCGATGCCAGCGGACCGCCCGCCGTCGAGGCGGCACACGGCTTCCTGAAGGCAATCTGGTTCATTGTATTTGCCGACATCACCATGTCGATCGATAACGTGCTCGCGGTGGCCGGCGCGGCCCGCGGCAGCATCCCCCTCATCGTCTTTGGACTGGGTGTGAGCATCCCTTTCGTGGTTTTCTCCAGCAATCTGATAGCTGCGATGATGGACCGCTATCCCCTGACTCTCTTTGCGGGTTCAGCGCTGCTGGGCAAGGTAGGCGCCGAGATGATGATTACCGATCCTTACGTGGTTCGAACCCTGCACCCGTCGCAGGCCGCCGGCTACTGGACTGAAGGCTTGGCGATTTGCGGCGTCCTGATCGCCGGATGGTATCTGAGCAAGCGCCGCCGCATTAAGTCGACCGGCTGACTGCCTCCGGGGCGGCCAGGGAGCACGTGTAGTAAACTAAGGCATTGTCCGAAACGGGAGTCTTTCGAATCGTTCCCGTCGGTCAACCAGAGGCCCTTGGTTCTCTGGGTTTTGCATAAGTTTTTGAAAATACGCGCCCGTAGCTCAGTTGGATAGAGCGTTTGGCTACGAACCAAAAGGTCGCATGTTCGAGTCATGCCGGGCGCACCATCCTAACTCGAAGAAAACAGAATCCGATTCACTATAACGCCGAACTGGTGCGCAACTCAGCACTCATTCAGGGGATCCTAATCCTAGGCAGAGGATGCCGCCAACGGGTCGTCAGGCCGGGAAATAGGGGTTCCGTCTAGTCGTAGGCTGACAAATAGAGTTCGCCGTCATGATCGATCAGGCCGAGGCGGATTCGGTCCAGCCATCCGGCCCGCCCCAGCAGGTTCTTGTTGATGCGTTCGTCGGCAAAGAAATAAACCCTTGACTCAAAAGGTGAGATCGAGCACTTCGAGTTCAACCACATGACCGTAAGCCTCAATACCTCCGGTCGCAGTTCGAAAGTCCGACGATCACCAGCTTCGATGTCCAGGTTGAGTAGTTCACCGTGCTTGCGCTCGAAGAGGCAGTTGCTCGCTCCGGTGTCAAGGGAGGCAAGTATGTCGATCACTTCCCCATAACTCTTAAGAACCACTGGAACCGAAATTCCAATCGCGGAGGATATATAGGAATGAACCTCACTGAATTCGAGTTGGGGCACTATAGCCAGCCCGCCGAGGGCTGATCGAATTCCTCGGGTACACGCACCAGAAGAGGCCGATGGACTCCTTTACGGCGGGCGTCGTCCCGCACCGCACGAGCATCCAGTCCGTGGCTGAGAAGGACATCTCCATCCAATGCGACCCACTGGCCGGAATACTCTTGCCAGTGCGCAGCGAGCCACGCCTGCTCCGTCTTGCGATTGCAAATTCTCTCTGGTGAAGTGAAGTCCGTGATCGTCACGTGGACATGCTGCTTCTCGACCAGAGAAAGAGGTTCCAGTGGGCGGAGCAACCCGTTTTCAAATACGGCTTCCAATTCGCGCACCATGACTTGATTGTAGCCGGAATAGATCGGATTCCCGCATCACCACGGGCAGGCATCATGCCCGTTCATCGGCACAGTTCGAAAATAGCGTCGGGCTTCACGGCCGGATTCCGGGCGCAGCATTCCGAAAATAGAAAACCCAGCAATTCCTGAAGACCCGCCGTATTAGCCGTGTACCAGAGAAACTTTTTGTCCCGCCTGACGTTTACGAGCTGCTCGTTGCGCAGCTTATCGAGGTGATGCGAAAGAGTCGACGGCGCGATATCGAGCTCGGCCTGAATGTCGCCGACCACCAGCCCCACCGGATGCGCCGTCAGCAGCGCATGCATAATCCGCAGACGCGGTTCCGTGCCCATCGCCGTCAGCATGTCCGCAAAACGGGCGAAGTCTATCGGAACAGGTTTCTGAGCCTTCCGCCGTTGACGTTTGACAGGGCCGTCGCTCACACACGTAGTGCAGGGTTCGTCTTCGCAAACCCTGCTTACCAGCGCCGCTGACTTTCTCACGAATCAATTCTACAACAGGCGATTGACACGATTCTATATTTCTACTATTCTCGAAATGATATTGGGATCCGAGCTTCTCGGGATACGATGACAAGAATAGGAATCAACGGATTCGGACGCATGGGCCGCCTCGCTTTCCGCGCGGCTTGGGACAACCCCGATCTCGCGATCGTCCACATAAACGAGATTAAAGGCGGATCGTCAACCGCCGCGCACCTGCTCGAATTCGACAGCGTTCACGGGAGGTGGAGCCGCCCCACCGTCGTGGAACCGGACTGCCTCACCATCGACGGCCGGAAGGTCGCTTTCACCGACAGCCCGAAGCCGAACGAAGCGCCGTGGGAGGCCAATCAGGTCGAAATCGTTCTGGAGTGCACCGGCAAACTGCTCACCACCGAAGCCCTGTCGCTTTACTTCGAACGCGGAGTCCGCAAAGTGATCGTCGCCGCGCCCGTGAAGACGAAGGGCGCGCTGAATATCGTGATGGGCGTTAACGACCATCTCTACCAGCCCGATGTCAACATTGTTACAGCGGCGTCCTGCACCACCAATTGCCTCGCGCCAGTCGTGAAGGTCATCCATGAGGAACTGGGAATCCGTCACGGCGTGATCACGACCATTCACGACGTCACCAATACGCAAACCATGGTGGACGCCCCGCACAAGGATCTCCGCCGCGCGCGATCGGCGCTGACATCGCTCATTCCGACCACGACCGGCTCGGCGACCGCGATCGGGCTGATCTATCCTGACTTGCTTGGCAAGCTCAACGGCCTGGCTATCCGTGTTCCCCTGTTGAACGCGTCGCTGACGGATTGTGTCTTCGAGGTAAATCGTCCCACCACCGTCGCTGAGGTGAATCAGCTTCTCCGGGCAGCGGCTGAAGGCCCGCTCCAGGGGATTCTTGGATATGAAGAACGCCCGCTCGTATCCGTCGATTTCCTCGACGATCCGCGGTCATCCATCGTCGATGCGCTCTCCACGATGGTGATCGACGGGACTCAGGTGAAGATCCTTGCCTGGTACGACAACGAGTGGGGCTACGTGAACCGGATGGTCGAACTGGCTTTGAAGATCGGCGCTTCTCTTCAATCGCAATGACCGCCATTCGCAGCTACGCCCTTGTGACCGGCGCCTACTGGGGCTTCACCATCACGGACGGCGCGCTGCGGATGCTGGTGGTCCTGCACTTTTACAGTCTCGGCTACGACGCCATATCGATCGCGTTCCTGTTTCTCTTTTACGAATTCTTCGGCATCGTCACCAACCTCCTCGGCGGCTGGATTGCTTCGCGATCCGGCGTCAAGGTGACGCTCTATGGCGGTCTGGTCCTGCAGATCGCGGCGCTGCTGATGTTGACGTTCCTCAATCCTGCGTGGCCGAAACTTGCTTCCGTGGCCTTCGTGATGGGCGCGCAGGCCCTCTCGGGGATTGCCAAAGATTTAACCAAGATGAGCTCCAAGAGCGCGATCCGCGTGATCGTGCCGGACGATGCGGGCGGCGCGCTGTTCCGATGGGTGGCGCGGCTCACGGGCTCGAAGAATGCCCTCAAGGGCGCCGGTTTCTTCGTCGGCGGCGCGCTCCTGGCGGCGTTCGGATTCAATGGCTCGCTCGTTGTTATGGCTGTGGCGCTTGCCGTGGTCCTGTTCGCTACGGCTGCCTCTCTTTCCACCGATCTCGGCCGCTCGAAGAAAAGGGTGAACTTCAGCGGCCTGTTTTCAAAGAGCCGCGAGATCAACTGGCTCTCGGCCGCACGCCTCTTTTTGTTTGCGGCGCGGGATGTGTGGTTCGTCGTCGGACTCCCCGTGTTCCTGAGCCAGCTGGGCTGGTCATCATACGGAGTCGGCGCTTTCCTCGCCCTCTGGGTGATTGGCTACGGCCTGATCCAGGCGCTGGTTCCCGAGATTCTTCGCGCCTTCGGCAGGAACGGCGCAGTGGACGGATCGGCCGCGCGACTGTGGGCGTTCGTTCTTCTGTTCGTGCCGGTCGCGCTGAATGCGGCGCTCAGCAAGGGAGCCGATCCCGGTCTCGCGCTTATCGTTGGACTCGCCGCCTTCGCCCTCATCTTCGCGGTTAATTCGGCGATTCACTCTTACCTCGTTCTGGCATACACCGATGAGGACAGTGTCGCCCTGAACGTCGGCTTCTATTACATGGCGAATGCCTGCGGGCGTCTGCTGGGTACGCTGCTTTCCGGAGTCGTTTTTCAGTTGGCCGGCTTCGAAGGCTGCGTCTGGGGTTCGGCGGCGCTGATTCTGATCGCTGCTCTCCTTTCCCTCGGCTTGCCGCGGGGACGAGCAGTCCCGATCGAGGCAATCGACGCCGGCGGCGCGGAATAGCCACTAATCGAATGGGGGGAAGGTATGACACAACGACGCTTCAATGTATTGTTTCTGTGCATTGCAAATTCGGCCCGCTCCATCATGGCCGAGGCGATCATGAATCAGAAAGGTTTCCCGAACTTCACTGGCTTCAGCGCAGGCAGCGATCCTTTGGGTTTCGTCCACCCCGAGGCTCTCAGGCAAATAGAGAGCGGTCGGATGCCAACCGGCGTGCTACGCAGCAAGGCTTGGAGTGAATTCGGGAAACCCGGTGCACCGAAAATGGACTTTGTTTTTACGGTGTGCGACAAGACGGCCGGCGAAGAATGTCCGGTCTGGCCCGGAAGTCCTCTTACGGCGCGATGGGATGTCCCGGACCCCGCGGAGGTGAAGGGAACCCCGCAGCAGGTGCAGCGCGCATTCTTCGACGCATTCCGGATTCTCGACCGGCGAATTGCCTTGTTCCTGTCCTTGCCGCTGGCAACGCTGGAAGCTACCTCCGTACAAAAAGAAATCGAACGGATCGGCCGCGAGTAGACGATTCCGGGCAGCGCGGTAGAGTCCACCCCGGAGTGCGTGCGAGTTGTAGCACCAGATTCTCGAGGTCCAAGGCGGTCGGCGGCATCAATCCGGTAGTCTCATGAAATGACCCTTCTTAAGGGCCGGTACTGACGGTGCAGTGGCGCGCCTCCTATACGGCCCGGACGTTTATAACCTCGACCACCTGCATCCGTGCCAGATTGTGTATGTTCAGCCGCCGAACGGAGACAAGCCCGAGCGGAAATTCAAGGTCGATGTCACCTACTCAATGCATTGCTTCACGCGCGGCCTCAAATCCGGGGAGGTACCGGAATCGGCATTGTTGTACAACGACGCCCGGGAGAAGCGCGTCTTTGACTTCCGTCGGCAGGCGCTTTCTCGAAATTTGCCCCGAATCGTCGAACGTCTCCCCGATCACAAATGTTTTCATACCGGGCAAGGTGATTTCTTTACGGTGAATGTATTAGATGAAAGTGGCAAGGCGGTTGACTACGAGGTGTTTTTCAAGGCCTACAAATCAGCACAAAAAAGGGAATTACCCTTGTCATTGAGAGTGCGTACGTTAGAGATGACATCAACACAAGGCCAGCCGCTAAAGCCATCGGCTTCCACGTCATTCTTTACAACACACTGAACAGCAAGCGAATCAGGATGCCGAGCTGAGAGTTAAATAATTGAAAGCAGAAAACTTAGAAGCGCCGCCAAAACGTGGAGCAGCCCGGTGGCTTGTCTCGCTCGACAACTCGGTGCTATGATTCTGGTGTCGGCGTATAAGCGGAACAGCGAGAGCTGCGGCGTCGATCCCGCCAGAGATGGTTCTCACCCAAGCGTGGGTATATCCAAGAGGCCCGTTTAGAAGTACCGGAAAAGAAATAAGGGCTCCCTAGGGAGCCCTCATTTCTTTTGGTGCTCGTATTATCGAAGCTCCAGCGCGATCGCAGCCCAGGCGGCCGGACCTGAAACCGAGGAACAACTCACGGTCCCAGCCGCCGCGGCGGTGTTGTCGCACAGCGCCATCTCGACATAATTCCCGCCGGGGTTGGAGGTCAGGCCTCCGCGCTGCCGCAGGGTTCCGCCGGTTGGATTGTAATTGTTATAAGAGTTCGCGCCGAGCCCCGCCACCACATAATCGTTCGCCTCATCCGTGCTTAAGCCGACAGAAATCGTCCCGGATGTGGCGTGGTTCGCCGCCGTCGTGCCAATCCCGATCACGCCCGCATATTCCTCGATCGCGCAGCTCGCCGGACTTCCTGCGGCGAAACTGATTGTGAATGACCTCGACGCCACCGCGCCGCCCGCCGGAGTCGACCAGATTTCCGATCGCACAGCAGTCCCGTTGTTCGCCGCCGCCTGCAGGCTCCAAACCGATCCCGCATCCACGATCGAGCTGATCGACGAAGCGGTACTACCCAGCGCGCACACGGCAACCAGCGTGTTGCCTCCGGTGCTCGAGTAAGAAATCGTGAGGTTCGCGGGCGCGGAACTGCCTCCCGTGTTGTTCGCCGCCCCACCGACCACGGTGACCGGCGTCAGCACCAGACGAGTCGTGAAGGTGAAATTAGCCGAAGTCGCGATGCCGGCCGAATCCCCGGATATGACCGCGTAATTGTAAGTCTTTCCCGCCGTAAGTCCGGTCAGTGTCTCCGAGTGTGCCGTTACGGCGGATGCATCCAGAGTAATCAGTGAGCCGTAAGCAGTGGTCAGACCGTATTCAACTTGGGAATTCGCCGGTTGATCGGTGGTCCACGTGACGGTGGCCGACGTCGTGGAAACGCTGCTCACAGTCACTGCGCTGATCGCCGGAACGGTTGCCGGAGTCGCGAACGTGAAGTTGGCGGATGTTGTGACGCCCCCGGAATCCCCGGATTGAACCGCGTAGTCCCAGGTTGTACCCGGGACAAGTCCGGTCAGAGTTACCGAGTGCGCAGTGACCGGCGAAGAGTTGAGGGCAGACAGCGATCCGTAGGCTGCCGTTGTTCCGTACTCCACGCGCGAGGTGGAAAGCTGGTCGGTCGTCCAGTTGACGGTGGCCGATGTACCCGTAACTCCGCTGGCGCTTACGGCGCTGATTACCGGCGCTGGCAGCGGAGTGGAAAAGACGAAGTTCCCCGATGTGGCGGTACCCGCCGTGTTGCCGGAGATCGCCGCGTAATCGTATGTCGTCCCAGCGGTCAGTCCCGCCAGGGTCACTGAATGGGCGGTCACGGGCGAGGCGTCGGACGTCGAGAGTGATCCATAGCTGGTGGTGGTTCCGTATTCGGTCTGCGTGCTGGACGGCTGGTCGGTGGTCCAGGTGATCGTGGCGGAGGTGGCCGTCACCAGGCTGGACGTCACCGCGCTGATCACGGGAACCGTCGCCGGAGTCGTGAACGTGAAATTAGCTGAGGTGGATGTGCCGCCCGAATTGGCCGACAGAACCTCATAGTTGTAAGTCGTTCCCGCAGCCAGCCCCGATAACGTCACCGAGTGCGCCGTTACGGGCGAGGAACTCAGCGGAGACGCCGAGCCGTAAGCCATGGTCAGCCCGTATTTGACCTGCGAACTGGATGGCTGGTCCGTCGTCCACGCAATGGTCGCCGTGTTGGCCGTGACGCTGCTCGAACCGACCGCACTGATCACCGGAAGCGGAATCAAACCCCCGCCGGTCGAGCGGAGTTCCAGCCCCACGGCGGCCCACGGTGCCGGGCCGGAAACGGAAGAACAGCTGATCGCGCTCGCGGTTGCCGCCGTGTTGTCGCAGAGGGTCATCTCGACATAGTTGTTGCCGGGGTTCGAGGTCAGTCCGCCGAATTGCCGCAGGACCCCGTTGGTAGGCGAATAGCCGTTGTAAGAATTGGCGCCCAGTCCGGCCACCAGAAAATTGTTCGTGTCCTGCGTCGTCAGGCCCGCGGAGACGGTGCCGGATACAGCCTGACCCGTGGCGGTGGCGCCGAGGCTCAACACTCCGGCGTATTCCTCCAGCGCGCAGCTCACGGGCGCGCCGCTTCCCGCGATGGCGATCGAGAACGACGGGGACGCCACCGATGCCCCCGGCGGCGTCGACCATATCTCCGAGCGAACGGCCGTTCCGTTGACGACTGCGGCCTGCAGGTTCCAGACGGATCCGCCGTCCGTAATCCCGCCGATGGACGCAGCCGCGCTGCCCAGACTGCACACCGCCACGATCGTGTTGCCGTTGCTGCTGGCATAGGGGATCGAAATGCTCGCTGGCGACGTACTGCCGCCCGTGTTGTTGTGGGCGCCGCCAACGCGCGTAATCGTCGAGGTGAGAGGCGCGACAGGAGTCGCGAAAGTGGAATTGGCGGAAGTCGCGCTGCCGGCTGAATCTCCCGAGATGACCTCGAAGTTGTAAGTCGCGCCCGAAGCCAGTCCGCTGAGTGTGACGGAGTGCGAGGTTACCGGGAGTGAGTTGAGAGCCGATATGGACCCGTAGGTATTTGTCGGGCCGTATTTCACCTGCGAGGTGGAAGGCTGGTCGGTAGTCCAGGTGATGGTGGCCGTGGTAAATGTGATCGCCCCGGCGCTGACTGCGCTGATGGCCGGGATCGTCGCGGCCGTGGCGAAGGTGAAGTTAGCCGAAGTGGCCGTGCCTGCCGTATCCGTCGACTTCACGGCGTAGTCGTAAGCGACCCCCGGCGCGAGTCCCGTCAGCGTGGCGGAGTGCGTTGTTACCGCTGTGGAGTCGAGCGTTGAGAGCGATCCGTAGCCCGTGCTGGTTCCGAACTCGACCTGAGTGCTCGAAGGCTGATCGGTAGTCCACGTGATCGTCGCGGACGCGGACGTGACACCGCTTGCCGTTACGGCCGTTATCGAGGGGACTGGCACCGCGGTGGCGAAGGTGAAGTTTGCGGAAGTGCTGCCGCCCGCCGCATCCGCCGAAATCACCGCATAGTTATAGGTTGTGCCCGGCGTTAACCCGGTCAGGCTCACCGAGTGCGCCGTTACGGGCGTTGAACTCAGGGTAGAAGTCAATCCATAAGCGCTGGTGGTCCCATATTCCACCTGTGTGCTGGAAGGTTGATCGGTAGTCCATGTGATCGTCGCGGCCGATGTGCCGATGCCGTTCGCCGCGACCGCGCTGATCACCGGCGCCGCCAGCACCGGTGTCGCAAAAGTAAAGTTCGCCGATGCCGAATTCCCGCCCGCATCCCCGGAGATCACCGCGTAATCGTAGGTTGTTCCAGGCGTCAAGCCGTTCAGCGTCACGGTATGCGCGGTCACCGGGGTCGCATTCAGAGTCGACAGAGAGCCATAGCTCACGGTGGTTCCGTACTCCACCTGAGAGTTGGAAGGCTGATCGGTGGCCCACGTGATTGCAGCCGAGGTGGCCGTCACATTTCCGGATGTCACGCCGGTGATCAGTGGCCCCATGCCGCCGCCCGGCGTTACGGAGCGCAGTGTCAGAGCTACTGCGGCCCACGGGGCGGGTCCGGAAACCGATGAGCAGCCAACGGTCCCTGTGGCGGCGGCCGTGTTGTCGCACAGGATCATTTCCACGTAATTGTTCCCGGCATTTGAAGTGAGACCGGCGGTCTGGCGCAGGTTTCCGCTGGTGAGCGTATAGCCGAAGTAGGAATTTTCGCCCAGGCCGGCGACCACGTAATCATGCCCTTCCGGGATCGCCAGCCCGATGGACGCCGTTCCCGAAACCGCCTGGTTGGAGGCTGGCGCGCCAATGCTGAGAACACCCGAATATTCCTCAAAGGCGCAACTGGCGGGCGCGCCGCTGGAAAAAGCGATCGTGAAGGAACTCGACGCAACCGAACCGCCGGCCGGCGTGGACCATATCTCGGACCGCACGGCCGCCCCGTTGTTTATCGCCGCCTGCAGGCTCCAGACGGACCCGCTGTCGGTTATCGAATTGATCGCCGATGCCGTACTGCCCAGCGCACACACCGCCACGACGGTGTTGCCGCTGCTGCTGGCATACGGAATCGTGAGGCTGACCGGCGTCGTGCTGCCCCCCGTGTTGTTGCGCGCGCCCCCGACCGGCGAGATATTTGCGGTCACCAGCGGCGTGGTGAACGTGAAATTCGCCGACGTGACGCCGCCCGCCGAATTGGCGGAAATGGCGGCATAGTTATAGAGCACGCCGGGGGTCAAGCCCGTCAGCGTCACCGAGTGCGACGTCACCAGCGACGCGTTCAGGGTCGAAAGCGATCCATAAGCGCCCGTGGTTCCATACTCGACCTGCGAACTGGCAAGCTGGTCGGTCGTCCAGACAATGATCGCGGACGTGGTTGAAATGCTGGTGGTGCTGATGCCGCTGATCACGGGCACCGAAGGCGGCGTCGTAAGCGCGAAGTTCGCGGAGGAAGCTGTACCCGCGGCATCCGTGGAAAGGGCGGCCAAGTTCCAGGTCGCGCCCGGCGTCAGGCCTGTCAGCGTGATCGAGTGGGCCGTGACAAGAGAAGAGTTGAGTCCTGACAATGCGCCATAGCTCGTGGTCAATCCGTATTCGACCTGCGAACTGGAGGGCTGATCGGTGGTCCACGTAATCGTGGCGCTGGTGGTCGTGATGCTGCCCGCGGTGACCGCGCTGATGAGCGGCAGGGAAACAGGCGTAGTGAACGTAAAGTTGGCCGAAGTGGCGGTGCCGGCGGAATCGGTCGAGAGCGTCGCGAAGTCGTAAGTCGTTCCTGGCGCGAGCGAGTTCAGCACGACGCTGTGCGCAGTCACCGGAGACGCGCTGTGTGTCGAAAGAGTGCCGTAGGCCATGGTCAGGCCGTACTCCACTTGCGAAGTGGAGGGCTGATCGGTGGCCCACGTGATCGTCGCTCCGTTTGCAGTAAGGCCGGTTGCGGCCACGGCGCTGATGGCAGGGATCGCCATGGGTGTCTGAAACGTGAAGTTCGCGGAGGTGGCCGTGCCGGCTAAATCCGTCGAGAGGACAGCGTAGTTGTATGTTGTGCCGGGGGACAGCCCCGTAATGTTTACCGAATGCCCCGTGACCAGCGCGGAGTTGATTGTGGTAAGTGATCCATAAGAAACGGTGGGCCCGTACTCCACTTGCGAATTCGCGGCCTGGTCCGTGTTCCACGTGATGGTGACCGACGTACCGGTGATGTTCGTGGCAGTCACGGCGGTGATTCCGGGAATCGTGGCAAGGGTGCCGAAAAGTGTGTTCGTGCCGGTTGCGGTCCCGGTGAGATCGCCCGATAGAACCGCGAAGTTGTAAGCGGTTGCGGGATTCAATCCGGTGAGGGTCACGGAATGAATGAGGGACGGCAAGGAAGTAAGTGTTGAAAGCGACCCATAAGCCGGCGTGGTCCCGTATTCCACCTGCGAACTGGAAAGCTGATCGGTGACCCAGGTGACGGTGGCAGATGTGCCTGTGATGCCCGTCACGGCCACGGCGCTGATGGAGGGGATCGGCAGCAGAGTCGAGAAAGTGAAGTTCGCGGACGCAGCCGCGCCTCCCGTATCGGCCGAAAGCACGGCAAAATTGTAAGTCGCGAGCGGGGTCAGTCCGGTGAGTGTCACCGAGTGCGATGTCACCAGCGATGACCCCGAATCCACGATTGACCCGTAAGCCGGCGTGCCGCCAAACTCGACTTCCGAGGTGGAGGGCTGATCGGTGGTCCACGTAATGACCGCCGAATTCGCCGTGATGCCGGTCACCGTCACGCCGCTGATGACGGGAGGCGTGCCGCCGCCGGCGATAAAGTCCACGCCTTCAATCGTTCCCGGCGGGACGGTGATGATTCCGCCGGTCACAGGTATCCCGTAAGTGGTCACGACACTGACGCAGGGCAGGGCGGACTCGTTGTTGCAGCTGTCGATCGTGCCGCTCGTCATCGAGAGCACTCTGGTGGTTACGGTGGCCGGGGCATTGGTCCCGGTCAGCGTGAAGTCATGGCTTTGCACGGGATCGTTATTGACCAGTACGCACGACCGGTTAATCCCATTCATGAAGCAATAGGCAAACTCATAGGGCACATTCGACTCCGCCGCGCTGTCGTTGCTGGCCGCTGTTGAGTAAGTATCGGCGCCCGTGACGGTGGAAGAATATTCCGGCCCGATCATGGATTCATTCGCGATTTGTATGGCGAGCGCCTGCGGGCGCTGCACGTACTTTCCCGTGCCCGTCCACTCGCCGCCCGCTTCCTTCATCACTCCGTAGAGCGGAACCCTGAACCCCGAAGCATTTCCGTAGCTGTCCTGCGCCAGCGACCACAGGTTCTGCGGCGCATTCGGACCCAGCAGTTTCAGGTGTTCCAGCATTTGCTGCGCGACTACCGTGCCCGACATAAAAGCGGCGTTGTGGTTCTGGACGATGGCCATGTCCGCCGTTCCGTCAAACTGGTTTTCGTTGTCTTCGTAGATATAGACCGGCTTGATACCCGCATTCACGTAGGCCCAGGTTCTGCCGTTTCCGGACTCGCCGGACGTGTCATTGCTGTCGCCGTACGCCACCGCTGTATCGGGGTTCCATTCCGCCGTCAGACTCCCCGCGCTATCGAGCTTGCCGTTTCCAATGTAAGGTGCAATCGAAATCGCATCGAAATGAGAATTGTTCGGAGCGATCACCTCCGTATATTCAAAAGTGTTATCCGCCTGCATGTTGATGACGAGTTGCAGTGCCGCGGAATAATTCGGATTCGCTTTCATGGCAGCCATCGCTGTGTTCGACCATTTGGCATACGAAAGCATCCCGTTCGTGGTCGTCGCGTAAGAAAAGTTCGGCATGTTTATGCCGGCGAACTTCGAATTCCACGGCTCGTTGCCGAACTCGACATAAACGGTCCCAAGGGTGGAAAGATAGCTAGCCGCGTGGCCATTGGCAATGCGTTTGGCCCCGTACACCGTCTCGGCGCCGCCCGACAGAAAATCGATCAGATTGGAGTAATCCGCCACCGGCCAGCTCACCGGAATGGTGAGCCACGGTTTGACCCCGAGGAGTTCGCACAGGCCCAGAAAATCCATGATGCCCTGCGCTGTCGAAATCCCGAATCCGCCCTGCGAGGTTGCGGTGACATAGGTGAGGTTTTGCAGAGAGGCCTGCACATGGCGTCCGAACAGAGGATTGGTCCAGTCCGCGAGCGTTTCTCCAAGCTGGTAATCCCAGAGCCGCAGCGAACCCGGCTTCATCGCGGCCAGACTGGCCACAACTTCGTCGCGATAAACCGTGGCATTGGCCGCATTCAGGTTCGAAGTTCGCTCGAAATCGGCGTCGTCCACATAAGCCGTGCCTCCCGACGAGCAAATCCGGATCTGCAGCGTGCCATACGTTGTACCCGGAGCTTCGTTCCCGTTGAACGTTACCGACTGCCCGGCCCACGCGGAACCCGGCGTCATCGTCAAAACGGAAGGAGTCACGCCTCCGCCGACCCCTCCGGTTCGAACGATCGATACGGTCAGCACCGGACTTCCCGTAACGGCAATCGTCTTGAGGTTGAATCCGAACGTCTGCCCCGTCTCAAGAATGATGAAGTCGTGAGTCCCTGCGGTGTCGATCGTGTTGGAGGCGCACGCGCCGGAGGGAAGCGCCAGCGCCTGCACGCCCGCCGATCCGGGAGGAAGGTTCGTCGTTTCGCCCGCCGCGCCGCCGGACAATGTCCATGCCGGTATTCCCGCGCCCGTCGAATCCACCTGCTTGAGCACGCTGAAATAGTCATCCACCGCGATGGGTTGCGGGAGCGCGGCGCTGAACGTGAATGCCGGACCCGCGCTGCCTGCCGCCACCGTGCTCGATGCGACGTTAGCGGTTAATCCGAAGTTGGTATTTGAACCCGTCGCCGAACAGCAGAACCAGGCGCTCGCGCCCGCCCAGTAGTTTGCGGGCGCCTGGTCGTACTGGTTGTAGCTGAGGCAGCTTGTCGAGCTTCCTGAAAGGCAGCCGACGATCTCCTGCTGTATGTAACCCTCAAACCCGGGATTCACCGTGAAAAGCAGATTCTTGAACAACTGGCCGCTGTCGTAGTTCGACGAGGTGCTGACAGTCACCCCCATTTTCATGGGAGCGGAGTTGACCGGGACTGACTCGTTCAGCGTGACGGTGATGCTGCCCGCTGAGCAGACCGAAGCCAGAATCAGGCTCAGCAGGCCTGTTCTCGCGCATGTCATCGGTGACCTTGCGTCTTCCGCGGTTCTTTCACCTCGCATGTGAATTTTGCATGAGCGGACTCACATGGTCAGAACAACGCGGAACCTGGCTTGACCGCTCATCATCCGGGCGTACGCCTCGGCCGCTCTCTCAAGCGGATAAGTCTCGATCATCGGACGTACGCCGGTCAATTGCGAGAAGCGCAGGGTATCGTCGGTATCCGCCGGTGTTCCCGCCGCCCAGCCTTGAATAGTCTTGCTTCCCGTGATGAGCTGCACGGGCGTGACTTCAATCGGCTCGGACGCGACTCCAATTACCAGCAGCTTGCCGTGGGGACCCAGGCCGTCGAATACTTCAGACATCGCTTTCGAGCTTGGCGCCGTGACCAGAATTACCTGCGCGCCGCCCAGTTCCCGCAATGCCGCGGCAGTGTCGCCTGACTTGCTGTCGATGTACACGGCAGCGCCGAGCTGCTTTGCAAGATCTGCGCTGTCGGAGCCGCGGCCAATAGCGGCCACTTTGTAGCCAAACCGGCTGGCGAACTGGATGGCGAGATGACCCAGACCGCCGATACCCACCACGCCCACAAGATCGCCCGGCATGGCGCCGCTGTGGCGCAAAGCGTTGTACGTCGTAAGCCCGGCGCACAACAGCGGCGCTGCTTCCATCGGGTTCAGGCTTTCCGGAATCGACACCAGCGCTTCGACGGGCGCGAGCATATGTTGCTGATATCCGCCGTCATAGCTGATGCCCGGGATTTTCAGATTCTGACAGTTGCGGAAGTCTCCGCGCCTGCAGGCCTCGCACGTGCCGTCGTGCCCACCATGCCAGCCGACACCGGCGCGCTGGCCCGGGTTCCATCGGGCGACGCCTGGGCCGAGTTCGTCAACCGTGCCGACCACCTCGTGTCCCGGTACCTGCGGATATTCGATTCCGGGCCACTCCCCTTCCTTCGTGAACACGTCGCTGTGGCATATCCCGCAAGCCTGCACCTTGATGCGCACCTGGCCTGGCCCGGGTACGGGGATCTTCCGCTCAACAATCTGGAAATCCCCTCCGGGCTTCGAAATCTGCGCCGTTTTCATGGTTGCGGTGGCGACTCCTGAAATTGGCATCATGCCTCCTGTGAGTTCGCATAAGTAACGGCGAACCGCCATTTTAGGGTTAGATATTCCGGCTATTGACTCCGTAGCCGGAGAAAGAAATGACCTGGATCGCGACACCATCGGTCGCGCAAATCGCCCGTGACGCTTCGCGCCACCGGACGGCGGACGGCATGGCCGCAGTAAAAGAAAAAGGGCCCTTCTTTAAGTCCCTGAGCTAAGGACTCGTTACAGGCTTGATTTTGTCTTTCAGCATTCTCTCTTTTTCCCCGCGGGGGCGCAAACGACAGATGTTAGCTAGCGAACGCTCATGGGGCAAACGCCGGCAACCGCACGTGCGCATACAATTGAGATACTCGCGTGAGGGGTTCGGAGGTAAGAATGAAAACCAGTCTGTTCGTATACGCGGTAACTGGATGTTTGTGGGTGGCCTGCGCGGGCGTCGCCGCCGGCCAAAGCGACATGCGCGGGCACTGGAGCGGCACTCTCGAGACGCCGGGTGGACCGCTGGTTATGGAAGTCGATCTCGACAAGCCCGCGAGCGGCTGGATCGGATCGATATCCATTCCGGCCCAGGGCGCCGAAGGGCTGCCGCTGGGAACCGTCTCGTTTACCGGCGGCAAGGCTGCGTTTCACATCAAAAGCGCGCTTGGCGATCCCGCGTTTACAGGCGCGCTCTCGGCGGATGGCAAGACCCTCGACGGGACGTTCACCCAGGGGACCGCATCGCTGCCCCTGAAGTTCAGCCGCAACGGGGACGCGATGGTTGTCCTCCCGAAAACGAGCACCGCGGTGACCGCGCAATTTCTGGGGACCTGGGAAGGCAAGATCGATGCCGGTCCAGGATTGAGAATCGTCCTGAAGATCTCCAACGGCAAGTCTGGCGCGGAGGCTTCGATGGCGAGTCCCGATCAGGGGAATGTCCCGATCCCCGTGAGCGCGGTCGTGCAGACGGGATCGAAGTTGAATCTGGAAGTGAATGCGATCGGCGGCGGCTATGTGGCCGAGATCAACAAGGAGGGTACTCAGTTGAAGGGTACCTGGACTCAGACGGGCAACAGCATCGAGCTGGTTCTTACGAAAACGGCCGGGTCGAAACCTTAGTCAAGGCGAAACCTTAGTCAGTAGGCACTCAGGCGCGGCGGTACGGCATCCGGTTCCAGCAGCCATGCTGTGCGCCCTGGATAATAGTGGCGCAGCTTTTCGTCTTCTTCGGGCCCCAAATCCAGCGCCCATACAACGCGGGCGCCATCGATATTCGCGGCGTTATGTATCCATTCACTGGCGCCATGCCGCGGGAAATAGCGGACGAACACCAGTTGCTTGCCGGGAGTATCGGCCAGACGTTTGTCGATGGCGACTCGGCCTTCCGGATCTCCGGTGTTGATTTCGTTCCAGCTTTCGTAATCGCGCAACGCCAGTTCCAGATTTCTGTTGCCGGAAAGATGCACGCCGTACCAGAAGACGAAGTGCGCAACGCAAAGAAGCAGAACGATCCTCGCGGCGTCTTCACCGGCATGAATATTCCGGATCGTAAGACGGCTTAACTGTTCCAGTCCTTTCACGCTGATCAGCACGAAAAGGCACATCGCCGCGGCAATGTAGTGCGGATAGAAGTAGGGATAGAAGGTGGTGCCGATCCAGAAAACAGCGATGGCGGCCGCCACGCGCACGAAGCGAGCTTCCCGTAAAGCTGGAAGGAAGAACGGCAGCGCCAGATAAAGCGGGGCGAGAAAGAAGAAGCGGAAGAATCGCACGCGCGCGCCGAGACGCTGGATAAAACTCCACGCGGTTTCCGGACCGTTGCCATGAGTTTCCGCCTGGGCCTCGTAATCGATCTGTTGTTCCAGCGTCAGCGGCTGATGCGGCACGGGAACCGCCTGAAATGTGAATGTCGTCGGGATGCCGTATTGATACCGGCTGAGCTGATAAGGGAGTTCGGTCCACTTCCCGGTTACCGCTTTGTTCTGCAAAAGCGTCAGGCCGGTGGCCGGTAGGCAGGCCAGCGCCGCAATCGCGAGTGCACGGCGCGGCAGCCAAAATATTGCGACAGCGGCAAGCAGCAATACGAATTCGTAAGGCCGGCTCAGCATCTGGATTCCCAGTCCGCCGCCCAGCAGAATCGCGGCGCGCGTGTGTCCCTTTTTGATCCGCGGGATCGCCCCGAAAACCAGGCATCCGCCGATTGCCGAAACCGCCCCGCCCCAGTACGTATTCATCCACGGACTTAGCGGACCGAATTCCAGCGCGGTCAGGATGCCCCCGGCCATGGCCCATTCCGGCGCAATCCACGCCCGCAGCATCCAGTAGCAAAGAGCGGGAAGCGCCGCTACGGAAACGACGACTCCGATCCATGGATTACCCAAAAATTGTCCGATTGCCAGCGCGATTCCCTGGCCCGGCGGATAACTGGAACTCCACGTTGGAACCTGCAGGGTGAAAACCCCTTCGAAGAAACGATGCATCGGATGCATCGGGTTGGCGAGCCGGAAGTGGGCCAGCGTATCGCCCAGCAAAAGGAAACTGAAATCGTCCGACACCCGCGGCGTGGGAACCGGATGAGTGACAAGCAAAATCAAACGCAGTACGACGGGCAGCCCGGCGAGCAGAGTCATGCAGAGGATTGTGCGGGTAGCGAGACGCTGCGCTGCCTGTTCAACCGGTTTGTGAAACAGAAGCAGCAGCGCCAGCAATGCCGCCAGCGCCAGCGCGATAAAGTCGGTGGCTGCGAACCCCAGCGGATTTCCGCCCGGCTGAAAGTACCGGAGGATGGGCGATTGAAGCATTCAAATATTTCATTCTCACAAAAGCCCCCGCCCGGGCGGTGTTATGCTCGGGGCAAGGCGTGTGCGCATGAGCTTTCGAAGCGCTGCTTGGTGGCTGATCTCATGTTCGCTGGGATGCATCGGCCTGGGATGCATCGGTACCGTTTATGCGTTTCAAAAACCGTTCCGCCAATACCCGGGCGTCGAGTACTTCCGCTTCGAAACTCCTTCCGACGCAAACGAAAAAACTGAGTTCGCCTTTGCGCGCCTGATGTTTCCGGGCGGCTGGAACGACGGCTATCGCGGCCGGTTCGACGGCGACTGGCGGCAGGGCATGACCCTCTGGACGCAGGATTATCCGCGCGCGGACCGCCACTTCTCCGAGGCCGTCCGGCGGCTCACTCGCATCCACATCCGCTCCGCCGAACAGCCCATCAACCTTGACGAAAACGAAGAGTTCGACTGGCCTTGGGTCTATGCCGTTCAGGTGGGCGAGTGGGGCTTGACGCCGCAGCAGGGCAGGGAACTCCGCGAATATCTTCTGCGCGGTGGTTTCTTCATGGCTGACGATTTCCACGGCAACACGGAACGGCAGGTCTTCGAGGACTCGATGAAGCTGGTCTTCCCGGACCGCCCGATCGTCGATGTTCCGGATGACGATCTGATCTTTCATTCCGTCTACGATCTGAGTCAGCGCGTACAGATTCCGGGCGAGGCCCATCTCCGGGAAGGCTGCAAGAATTGCGGAGAAGGCGGCCGCGGTGCGCACTGGCGCGGAATCTATGACGATAAGGGCCGGGTCATGATTGCGATTTCGTACAACTCCGATATCGGGGACGCTTGGGAGTGGGCGGATGTGCCTTATTACCCGGAGAAGGCGGCCTCCATCGCGATTCGCATTGGTATTAATTACATCGTTTATGCGATGACGCATTAGCGTCGCCTTTGGCAGCGTGATTGCCTTATCAGGAGTCGGGAGGTTTTCTTAAATGCTGCACTGGACTCTCGTATTCCTGGTTATCGCCTTAATCGCAGGCTTACTCGGATTTTTTGGCATAGCAGGCGCCGCAGCTGGTATCGCGAAGATCCTCTTCTTCGTTTTCCTGGTGTTGTGGCTCGTCAGTTTCATTACCCGACGACCTGTTACTTAGCTAAAGGTTCAACATTTCCCGCAGCCGCCGGCTCTGCAGGCGGCTGACGGGAATCTCAGTACCTTTCCTGTCATCCATCTTGAGTTGATATGTGGACTTAAACCACGGAACCACCTCGCGAATCTTGTTGATATTCACAATGAATGAGCGGTGCGCACGCCAGAAGAGATCCGGATCGATAGCTGCCTGTAACTCCTCCAGCGTGCGAAAGTTCGCCTGACCTTCGGTCTGTGCGGTCACCAGCGTAATTACGCCTCCGTCGATGGTGGCGTAAATCAACTCCTGCGGATCGATGATCAGATTCCGCGCCCCGTTTTTCAAAAGCAGTTTCGTAAACCCCGCATTCGGACGTGCGGCGGCAGGTATCGCCACAGCGGGTTCAGTGATCCTGTCCGCCACGATTCTGCGCGCGCGGCTCACGGTTTGCTCCAGCCGCTCACGGTCCACCGGCTTCAGCAGATAGTCCATCGCGTCCAGACGGAAAGCCTCGACGGCAAACTGGTCGAAGGCGGTGGAAAAAATGATATGCGGCGGTTCAATTTGCCGGTCGAGGAGCCGGCGCACCACGCTCAACCCATCCAGCCCGGGCATCTGAATGTCGAGGAAGGCCAGCGCCGGATCGAGCTTCTCGATCGCCTCCAGCGCCTCCAGCCCGTTGGCTGCGGTAGCCACCACTTCCACATCTCCGATCTGGTCCAAAAGGAACCTCAGCTCGTCGCGGGCAAGGGGTTCATCGTCCGCAATGATCGCGCTCATCGGAGCTGTCGCGCGGGATCGCATGAACTGCTATTATAGCCAATTGTAATAATCCCAATCATTTCAGGTAATTGCGTGCCCCCTTCTTGAAGGAAAGGGGCGCGGAAGGAGCTAAGTAGTTTGCCCTCAACGCCACAGGGTGCCCCAAAAGATGCGGCATCGCAAGACACGCCCGTGATCCAGCCAGCCAACGGAAAGCTGGGAATCCTGATCCCCGGAATGGGCGCCGTCACTACTACATTTATCGCAGGTGTCGAGGCGATCAAACTGGGGATGGCCCAGCCTATCGGTTCCGTAACTCAGTTGAATACAATTCGCCTGGGCAAGCGCACCGAAAATAACACGCCCAAAATCAAGGATTTCGTGCCTCTCGCCGGAATCGCGGATCTGGAGTTCGGCGGCTGGGATATCTTCCAGGAGAACTGCTACGAAGCGGCTCTCCACGCCGGTGTGCTGGTCAAGCCCCTGGTGGAAAGCCTGCGCGGTCCGCTGGAAATGATCCAGCCCATGCCCGCCGTTTTCGACAGCAACTACGTCAAACGCATCAACGGAC
>DASZLO010000204.1:0-42527 GCA_035552315.1 Bryobacteraceae bacterium | reverse complement strand
TTAACCAAAGGGTCGGGTTTTGAGAGATCGGGAAGGATGGCGTCGGGATGAATCTTGGGATCGCGGATGACGTTGGCCATGCGCGTCTTGCTCCAGCGTTCGTATGTGCCGGGATGACAGCTCTTGCAGGCAGCCGAACCTACGAACTGCAGTGTCTGACCTGACAGGACAGCGGTGATGCCTGCGAACGGCAGCAAGTATTGCAGGAAGCGAAATGCCCGGGCTTGTTTCACTGCTACAGAATAACGCCAGACGATAGATCTGTTCAATGGTTTTTGGGGGCGCAGGCCTGGCCCAAACGTCGTGCCCTCTTCCGCGCGTTCAGATCCGGCTCGCGTTTCGATTCGATCAGGTTCCTTATCACCAAAAACGCTGGCTCTGTTTCTGCACAACATAGTCGCTCCTTTTGCGGGCTCTATTCGCGGCGCTCGGAAGCTTACCTGTAAGCCAGCGAAAGCGGGTGGACTGTAGTCACTACCTGAAGTGTGACGCTTCCGGCAAGACCGGACCGTCCGCTCGCATCGCGGCACAACTCGTAACCAGCCTTGATCACCTGGTGAGTATTGGGGCGGAAACCCGCCACTGTCTCGTAAGTTTCTCCGCCGAATCCGTAGTCCGTATGCAGATAGCCGGCCCGTCCCGCCACATACCAGCGCGGGCTCAGCACTCTGCGGGCTTCCACATAGCCGGCTTCTTCGCGCAGGGTCGGCATTTGGTTATAGGCCAGATCGAACCGCTGCCACTCACCCTGGACGTTCCAGTGCCCGCGCGCCCATTCGACATCCGCGCCCCATGCCGACGCGGGCAGATCCCTATAGGGCAGGCCCGGCCGGTAAAACTGCTGCCCGGCATAAAGATAGGGACCCCGGTAGGCCGAGATCCCCACGCGGAGGCCCTGACGGATTGTATAGCCGCCGCCGCCGGTCCAGTCTCCGTACTGATCGTTATCGAAAATGCTGCGTACACTGGCGGGGGATGAGTTGGTGAACTGCGCGCGCGCATCCCATTTCCCCACGGTCAGGTCGGCCTCCGCCCCGGCCAAACCAAACGTCGTGACGCCCGTTCCGTAGTAGCCATATTCCATCGGGGCATCGGTCAAGGCATTGTCGGCATCGTCATAGTGCAGCAGAAATGAGCCGAACGCCGACGTCAGCTGCCCTGCGCGAACCACCAGGGACGCGTTCTTCCATACCTGCAGATAACCGATGTTGGCTTGCAATATGCCGACCCGAACCCCGTATCCCTGGTCTGTGTAATCTTCCGAGAAATAGGGCCGCGAGTAGGCTTCGACGGCGCCGGAAACGATCCAGTGGCTGTTCAGTTTCCACGTGGGGTAGAGGACGGAACGGAATCCCGCCATGGCTCCCGAGCCGTTTCTGGGATAGCGGGTGAGGAGGTTCGAATAAGCCGCCTGTCCGGTAACCGTGGCGCTCAGGTCGAAGCCGGACTGAGCTTCCTGGCCGAGCAGCGGCGTCACGGCCAGAGCCGCCAGCATGAGCCAGCTCCTCATACCGGTTCCATTTCCCTCACGGCGTCAGGAGACTGCAGATGATTTGCGAGGCTGGCGAATACGTCTACCACTCGCGGATCGAACTGCGTGCCCGCATGCCGCCGCAGGATGGCCATCGCTTCGTCGTGACTCATTCCGCGGCGATAGGGCCGGTCGGTTGTCATGGCATCGTAGGCATCGGCGACGTGGATGATGCGCGCGGCCAGGGGAGTTTGTTCGCCCTGCTGGCCCGCCGGGTAGCCGGACCCGTCCCAGTTCTCGTGATGAAACTCGACGGCGCCAAGATACGAAACGAAGCCGTTGACGCCTTCCAGAATGCGGCGGCCGATTCCGGGATGCTGTTTGACGATGTCAAACTCTTCGTCGGTTAGCCGGCCGGGTTTTTGCAGGACGCTGTCCGGCACTCCGATCTTGCCGATATCGTGCAGCAATGCGCCGACTCTGATTTCCTCCAGTGGCTCGCCCGTAACACCGAGCGCTACGGCTGTGGCGCCGGCAAGTTCGCTTACGCGATGGCTGTGGCCCGACGTATAACGGTCGCGCGCGTCCAGTGCGCTCGCGAGGGCGCCGATGAATCCCAGGTAGGCGCGCTGCAGGTTCTGGCGCGCTTCGGAGATTGAGGCAGCCGCGCGGTTGAAGCTGGAAGTGAGATCGCGTATTTCCCGGATGGACGAATTTTCGTCCTGGAATTCGCGCAGCAATCCCGTGCTTTCGCTGGATTTGAGATGCTCGATGAGCGCTGAGATCGGCTTCACGATCGACCGCGAGGAGGCAAGGCTGAACGCCAGAGCAGCCAGCAGCGCGCCGCCCAGAGCGGTGATAAAAACTTCATTGAGCACTGAATGCAGCGGAGCTGTGGCCGAGTCGATGTCCTGCAGGCTCCGGAGCACGTAGCCGTCGCCAAACGAAATATTCTGCAGCGGCAGAGAGATGTAGGAGGCTCCGCCCAGCCGCACATCGCATTCAGCCACGCCGCTGCACCCCGCGAGGGCTTTTTCCGTCTCGGCCAGCGGGATTCCCGGAAGATTGGAGTCGATCGCCTTACCGTCATGGATCAGTACCGCGGGAGTGGTGAAGCCCGAGAAGTCGAATACCTCGCCGACCGACAGAGTACCCAGGTTCTCATCCCCCTGATCGATCGGCACCGAAGCGATCTGATACACCTTGCGTGCCAGCATCAGCAAGCCTCGTTGTGGAGGATGGATGGCCGCCGGGTCGATTGCGAGGACCTGGCGGTCCTTTCGGATCACGCCAGCCAACGGAGTGTCCGCCGGGCCCGATACCAGCAGGAAATCGAAACCCATGCGTTCGCACAGTTCCCGCAGTTGATCCTCGACAGTGCGCCGCGCGTCGCTCGCGCTGGAGGGATCGGAAAGCAGAATCTCCATGCCTGCCTTCAGGGCCGCATTTTCGCCGACCACTTTCAGAAAGCGGCTGTTTTGCAAATCGGTGCGTGAACGCAGCCGGGCGATGGAAAGGTGGTTCTCACGCAGAGATCCGCGCAAGCCGTTTCGAACCGTGGACTGCACCAGACTTTGAATGGCCCAGAAGCTCCCTGTCAGCAGAAGCGCGAAAGGCAGGAAACAAAGCAGGAAGGCGCGGGTTCGGAATCGCATGGTCTATTTGGTCCCGAGGCGGCTGCCATCGACGTCCAGAGGGATGAGGAACTCGATTCTGGCGTCATGCCCGGCTTCGATCCGGACCTGCTGACGGAAGTATCCGGCGGCCTTATGCCATGCAACGGCCGTGTACTCGCCGGGCGGAACATCGCTCAGCTGAAAATGTCCGGCGCGATCCGATCTGGTGTTCCACCGGTTGGGGGCCACCACGATCACGGCGGTCATATTCGGATGCAAATGGCAATTTACAAAAACGATTCCAGGCTCCGGAAAAATGACGACCCGGGTATCTCCTTTGGGATAATTCCCCAGATCGAAGGCTTTCGGTCTGGATAATGAAAATACGTTGTGGAAGATCGGGTCGAGGTTGGGAAAAGAGACTTTTCCGCCGGCCGGAATTACCAGGGTATCGGGAAGAAAACGCCGGTTCTCCTGTTCCATTTTGACCGTTTTGGGGGGATCGGCGGACGGTTCAGCGATGCCTTCCAGCCAGATCACCACGCGCGCGCGTTCGGCGGCAACCGGATCCTCGTCCGGATCGGCCCCCAGTGCGACCCCAGGACCGCGCTGATAGAGAGGGACCGAAGCGGTGACGCGGCGCTTCGTTAACTGCCTCTTAATGACGACGTTGCCTTCAATGTTCCCGGCGCGCAAACAGGGCGCGAGGAATGCCAGCAAGAGGATAGTTGCGCGAGTTTTCAGCATGATCCCGGAACGCTACCCTTTCCATATCGGTACTTTGAGCGATATTTCGTAAAGTAATTTTTCTATCAATATTCAGGGTCGCGCCGATTGCATGGCCGGTCGAGTGGCGCGCAGTAAACATTTTGTAAAAATTGGGCTGGAGTTTGTGCATCCCTGCTTTTACGCTGTGTATTGGGTCCGGGCACGATTTGTGTGTGGTTAGAGGGAGTCACCGCGAAGAATCCCAGGAAGCTGAAGAGAAGTAAAAGAGTTGTAAATTCCATTGACGGAGCCGGACCTCAGACCCATTCAGGGTCCGGCATACGGTAAAATCGCGGTGCCGTGCAAACTATTCTTGTAATTGACGACGACGAAAATCTGCGCGACACAATTGGCGTTCTACTGGAGCGGGAAGGCTTCAAAGCGATTCTCGCACCCGACGGAAAAAGCGGCCTCGATCATGCGATCCTGGCCAAGCCCGCGCTGATTTTGGCGGACCTCCGGCTGCCGGATATAAATGGTGTGGAGATCTGCAAACGATTGCGGGCATCCGGCATGAAGACGCCGATCATCGTGTTGAGCGCGGTCGGCGAAGAGATCGATAAGGTGCTCCTGCTCGAGATCGGGGCGGATGATTACGTTGTTAAGCCATTCGGCACCCGGGAACTTCTGGCCCGCATCCGAGCCGTACTCCGGCGCTCGCCGGGAGAACAGGAAAGAATCCTGTCGTTCGCGGACACTCAGGTGGACCTCGAGCGCCGGGTCGTGATCCGGAAGGGCGCTGAAATCAAATTCACGCCGGCCGAGTACAACCTTCTCACGTTCTTCCTGCAAAACCCCGACAGGCCGCTTTCGCGCGATATGATTCTGAATTCCGTCTGGGGCTATGAGTCATTCCCGAACACGAGAACAGTGGACGCGCATGTGGTGCGGTTACGCCAGAAGCTCGAATCGGACCCCAATTGCCCCCGCCATTTCGTTACGCTGCATAAGGTCGGATACCGCTTTCTTCCTTGAAACGGACCTTGCCATAAGATGTCGAGACTGGTGTTGATCGTCGAGGACAACGACACATGCGCTGAGACTCTGCAGATCGCTCTGGAGTCTCTGCCTGATCTGGAAGTTCTGTCTATCGGCAGCCCGCGGGCGGCAATCGCTATTCTGGCCGATACGGGCCGCGAAATCGCCGCCATTATTACCGATTTGCACCTTCCGCAAACCGACGGACTCGATCTGATCCGGCAGCTTCGCGCCGATCCGCGCTTTGCCCGGCTCCCCATTCTGCTGATCAGCGGCGACAGTGATCCGCGCCTCCACGAACGCGCCCTTGCGAATGGCGCCAGCGCCTTTTTCCCGAAACCGTACTCTCCCTCGGCAGTTCGCCGGAAACTGGAGGAATTCTTATGCTGAAGCGCTTCTTTGCCGCTTGTCTCGTCAGCGTCGTTTCATTCGCAGGGCCGGCGAGAGCGCAGAGCAGCGAGGAAGTGCAGCGCGTACTCGATCGGCTGGAGAAACTGGAAGCCGAGAGCAGCAGGATTCAGGACGAGATCCAGAAATTGCGCAGCGAACTCGTGGCGACCGGCCACCCCTCAACCGCCCAACCCACGCCCGGCCAGCCTGCGACCGCCGCGGCGCCTGCTGGTCCTCAGGCCAATGAGCGTTTGGATGTTCAGGAAAGCCGTACGGCGGAACTGGAACAATCGAAGGTGGGCACATCCCAGCGCTTTCCGGTTTCCCTGACCGGGATGTTGCTCTTTAACGCCTATACCAACGGGCATTACGCAGGCGCCTCGGAGTATCCGGCCACGGCGTCACAGACACGGAGTCCGGTGTCGGACGGGGCGTCGCTTCGCCAGACGGTTCTGGGTCTCAAGTTTAACGGTCCCGATCTTCCCGGCGGCGGCAAAGCCAGCGGATCGCTGTTTATGGATTTTTTCGCGGGCAGTTCTTCGCCGAGTAACAATCTGCTGCGGATCCGCATTGCCACCCTCGATCTGGCCTGGAAGAATACCACTGTCAGCGTGGGTCAGGACAAGCCAATTATCTCGCCGCGAGAGCCGGTCTCTCTGGCGCAGGTTGGGATCTCGCCGTTGACGGGCGCTGGAAATCTTTGGGACTGGAATCCCCAGGTGCGCGTCGAACAGCGCTTTGCGCTGGGTGAAAACAGCGGACTACGGGCTCAGGCGGGAGTCTACGAGACCACCGAGAACTATCCGGGGAATTTGCCCCCGGACTATAGCGGCACGCTCGAAAGATCGCGGCCGGGTTTTGAGGGCCGCTTTGAATTTTTCCATAAAGGGAAAGACTGGCGAATTGAGGCCGCCCCGGGTTTCCATGAAGGATCGACGCATGTCGCCGGCTCCTCACTGCAATCGCAGATATTTTCGTTCGACTGGCTGGTACGCCCCACGTCCCGGATCGAGTTTACGGGCGAATTGTTCCGGGGGCAGTCCGTCGCGGGATTAGGCGCGCTGCCTGGATTTACCGTGTCTTCCGCGGGAATCGCCCGCCCGATCCACACCGATGGAGAGTGGGCGCAACTGGCACTCTTTCCCGAGTCACGGCTTTCCTTCCATATCTATTCCGGCGAACAGGCCAATCGTGTCTCCGATGTTCCGGCGAACGGAGTCATCAGGAACTTTATATATGCGGGAAACCTGATCTTCAAATTTGCGCCGAATGTTCTGGCGGCGCTGGAGGCATCCCAGGCACGCACCGATTATCTGGGTTCCGGACTTCGATTGAATAACCACTATGATCTGGCGCTCGCTTATCTTTTTTAGCTGCATCGGCTGCGCATACGGCGCGACTTTGTCCGGCACTATTGCATTGCGCGATTCGCGGGTTGAAGCCGTAAATAAACTCAAGGATTATTCGGGCGCGATTGTTTCCGCGGAGCCCGTTAACGGCGAACCTCCGCTGCCCGCCGCGCGGCACGCGGTGATGTTGCAGAAGAACAAGATGTTCACGCCGCACGTGCTGCCGATTACCACCGGCGCCACGGTTGATTTCCCCAACGCCGACCCGATCTTCCATAACGCATTCTCCAGCTATAGCGGCCAGATTTTCGACGTGGGGCTTTATCCGCCCGGCACCTCGCGCTCCGTCCGTTTCGCACGGCCGGGTGTGGTGCGCGTCTTCTGCAATATTCACCCCGCGATGAGTGCGATTATTCTGGTGCTGAATACGCCGTATTTCGCCACAACAGCGAAAGACGGTTCGTTCGAGATGAATCTGCCGCCCGGCGATTACGATCTCAGGGTATTTCACGAACGAGCCACCGAGCAGACGCTTTCGAATCTTTCGCTCCGAATCGTTGTCGGAGATGAGCCGGTACGGCTGCCGGCGATCGCCGTCTCCGAGGCGGGCTACCTGCTTGCCCCTCACAAAAACAAGTATGATCGCGAGTATCAGACGGCGCCGGACGATCAGTCTCTCTATCCCGCGGTGAAGAAGTGAGCCCGAAAAAGAGCGTTGAACCCACAAACCGCCCTTCGCTCTTGTGGAAGATTCTCCTCTCTACGTCGCTCGCCATCACTTTGCTGCTGGCGCTGGCCGGCTGGTTCGTGCAGAGTCAGACGCGCTCTGTCCTCCTGCGAAATCTGCAAAATGAAGTGGAAGGGAGTTTCGGCGCATACCAGTCGGTTTGGCAGTCCCGCGCCGGTACGCTGCGCTCAGTCAGTCTTGTCCTCAGCAACATGTCCGACGTGCGGGCCGCTTTCCAAACCAATGACCGGGCCACAATTCGCGATACGGCGGCCGAGATCTGGGCCAAGGCATCGCAATCGACACAATCGGCCGCCTTCTTCCTGGTGACCGATCCGCGCGGCGGCGTGATCGCTTCGCTGGGTGGCGCGCAGGTGCTGGGGAACGACCTCAACGCCGTGCGCAGCGCGGAGAAGCGTTTTCCTGCGCAAAGCGAAGGGTTTGCCGTTGAGAACGGGAGTCTGTACGAACTGGTAATTACTCCCGTGTATGTGCAGACGCCGAGTGGTCCGGGTCTGCTGAACGTGCTTGTCGCCGGTTTTCCGGTGGATGAGACAGTTGCCCGTGAACTGCGGCAGCAAACCGGCGGCAGCGATTTCGTATTCATAACGGGAGGCAGGGTGCTCGCATCCACACTGCCCGCCGCCCAGAGCAAATCGATCGCTTCCCAGTATCGCCGCAGTCCAAAACTGCAGCGCGTCAGCATGGAGGACGGAGAATTCGCCGTTCTCGGCAATACCCTGCGAAATATCGAGGGTGTCCCGGAGGGGGATCTTCTCGTCGTCCGCACCTTCGATTCGATACGCCGCAGTTTGGACGCCCTGTTGCGCAATCTTATTCTCATCTGGGCTGCCGCGATTGTGGCGGGCCTCGCCATCAGCGGCTTCCTCGCCCACCGCATTCTGAAGCCGATCCGCGAACTGGATGAAGCGGCCGCGCTGATTGCGAAACAAGAATATGGAACCCGCGTGGCAGAAGGAGGCAATGATGAACTGGGCCGCCTCGCCCGCACCTTTAACGCGATGTGCAGTTCTATTCAAGGCGCCCGCGACGAACTGATCCGGCAGGAGCGCATTTCCACCATCGGCAGGTTGTCGAGTTCCATTGTGCACGACCTGCGGAATCCGCTCGCGTCGATCTATGGCGGCGCGGAAATGATGATGGACGGCGACCTGAATGAAGCGCAGATGCACCGGGTCGCAAGTAATATCTACCGGTCATCCCGCGCGGTGAACGATCTGCTTCGCGAGCTGGTGGATGTCTCGCGCGGACGCAATCAGGCGCCCGAGTCGTGCAGGCTCAGCGAGATCATCGGGGCGGCGGTGGACACCCATGCGAGCATGGCCGACCAGCAAGGCGTTCATATTCGCACCGAAGTGGAAGCTTCCATCGAACTACCGCTCGAGCGCGCGCGAATGGAACGCGTGTTTCTGAATCTGATCAGCAACGCGCTCGAAGCCATGCCGGACGGCGGCAGCGTCGAGATCAGCGCCAGACGCAACGGGGACCACGTGATGGTGCAGGTCGACGACACAGGGCCCGGCGTTCCGGAATCCGTTCGAGCGCGGCTTTTTCAGCCGTTCGTGTCCGGCGGAAAAAATGGCCTGGGGCTTGGGCTCGCGCTCTCGCGGCAGACTGTCCTCGATCACGGCGGCGATATGTGGACGGAAGAGAGTGGATCCACCGGGGCCCGTTTTCGTTTGCGCCTCCCTTATCCACCCGCCTGACCTGTTGCCCGGCGCGGAATCGTCAGCAACCTGGCCGGATGGGAAGAGAAGCCGGCGATCGGAAGCCATTGCCTCCCTGCCACGTTACCGGCCCCAGAAGGTCCGCACCGGCGAACTGTTCCAGAAAAACCCTTGTAGCCGCAGTGGCCGTCATGCGGATCAGAGCGGCCCCCACGCAGGCGTGCGGGCCGATGCCGAGCGAGAGATGCGCGGGCCCGCGTCGGCCGACGACGAAAGTTTCGGGATTCGTAAAGTGTTCCGGATCGCGATTCGCCGCAGCCAACTGCAGGATCACGCGGTCGCCTTCCTCCATTTGCTGACCACACAAGATCAGCGATTTTGAGGCGCGCCGGAATACCGATTGCGGAAGACACGCGTAGCGAAGGATCTCCTCGACAGCTCTTGACGCCAGTTCCGGCTGCTGGCGCAGGCGAGCGAGTTCCGCGGGATGGCGAAAAAGGGCCAGCCACCCACTTGCGAGCAAGCTTGCGACCGTTCGTGCCAGAGCGACGAAGGTCGGGCCGGCCATCGGAATGGCTATGGGTTCAAAGTAACTATCGAGTTCCGCGCTGGCGGCCACAGACCGGGCGTGCAGTTCCTCATCGAGCGGTTCGGCGGCTGCCTGTGAAACGATCCGGGCGGCGTCGAGCAGCCGCTGGCGATCGGCCGCTCGGGATGCCGTTACAATTTCCGCCGCTGCCAGGCACCATGGCTCAATAAATTCCGGCACCAGATCGAGGGGGCGGTCAAAGACTGCCGGCGCGGGAATGGCCTCCAGCCGCAATTGCCACTCGTTCAGCCGGGACGCGGAAAAAGCTTCGAGTACGCTCGTTCGCAGTGACTGCTGCGCCCGCGCGTCCGGTATCTTCGGAGTTGCTGTTGTGCGGGCCGCCACTGGCCACAGAGCGGGCTCGCGAAAGGCCTCCGAAACGTCCGCGTAACGGCTCAGGATCCACGCACCCCGCTCTGCATCGAAAGTGGCCTCACGAGGGGCCTCTGGAGTCAGTGGATCTGCCGTTGGAGAATCTGTGTTCCCATTTGTCGAGCCGGAGGGTCCAACTTTAAAAGCGCTCCCGGCGCTGGCGGACGGTAAAAAAGCGACGGGAGCGCTGGACATCTGTTGGGAATAGACAGGCCAGACAGGTATCAGGGAACAGGAATGATGGACGGCGACTTCAACGTGCTGGATTTCGCGGGGTATGTTCGGGAACGATGGCTGACGGTTGCCATCTCCTGCGGGATCGCCGTCGGCCTGGCGTGGGGAATCAGCAAGACACTCCCTCGCCGATACACGGCAACCGCGAATGTCCTGATTGCACTGCCCGGAGGAAACGATCCGCGAGCGGCGACGGCAGTCAGTCCCGTGTATCTGGAATCACTGAAAGTTTATGAACGCTACGCGTCGAGCGACACTCTGTTTGTCCGCGCGCTTGATGCGGTGCACGCGGGCGATATCGAAAAAGGCGGGACCATCGAATCCGCTAAAAGCCGGGTGCTGAAAGTTTCCAAGCCAGCGAGCACCGCGGCCCTTGAGATCAGCGCCACTATGCGTGATGCCAAAAAAGCCCAGGCCCTGGCTCAATACATCGCGGAACAAACGGTCGAACTGAACAAATCGATGCAGATGCAGGCGTCGACTGAATTGCTGAATGAATTCCGGACTCAATTCGCCAGAGCTCAGGACCGGTACGCCACCGCGCGGCGCGCACTGAGTACGAAAGACCCCCTGCAATCGGCCGAAACATTAGAGAACGAAGTTCAGAATGCAGCCGACTTGAAGTTTCGCCTGGAGCGGGATCTTGAGATGGCGCGAACCGATCTGGCGGGCTACGCCGCGGAAACCGGAAGCGATCCGGAGTGGCTCCGCCGTCAGGTAACCACAACCCAGGCAAAGATCGCCAGTCTGGAGGCGCAGGTCCGCAGCCAGCAGGCTGTGCTCATTCAAAAAGCGCCGCAGCTGGACACGGCGAAGGCGCGGCGTTACGCTCTGGAGCGCGAAGAATCGGCCGCTTTAAATGGTCTCGAGACCGCACAGGCAAGACTGAACGACATGTCTTCTTCGTCGCTGACTCACGGCGAACGGCTGCAGATCATCGATCCCGGGATTGTTCCTCAGCAGCCAAGTTCTCCAAACACAAGGCTGAATATGGTGGCCGCACTGATCGTTTCACTGATCGGCTCGATCGTATGGCTGGGCTTCCGCTTCGGGCATGTGCGGGTGGTGAGCGCAAGATCGGAACGCGCTTTCAGCCACAGTGTTCGATAGGTTCGGATGACATCTATCATCCGTCAACGGCTAGGAGGACACTGGTCCATCCCGCTGGTGATCGGGTTCTGGGCCGCTGCGATCGCGGTGGCCCCTGACCTCACGACGAAAGAGTTGCTGGCCGCTCCGGTGTTGGGCGGGGCGATTGCCTGGTGGACGCTTCTGAAGCCGGAGCGGTGGCTGGCGGCATTCCTTTTCTCCGCGATACTCTTGCCGCCATTGCCCGCTCCCTTCGGAAATGCGGGCGTCCATATCGCCCCTGCGTTCGTGCTGCTGGGCCTGTTTTCCGGGATATTGAGAATGTCCGGCTGGAGGGCATGGCGTTGTTCACTGCCACTGCTGCTTTGTCTTTTCCTTGCTGTAATTCTGGCGAGCACCGCGCTCGCCGCGTTGTATTCGGGCTGGACCATTGCCTTCGGAAGCATGGCTCGAGCAGGGCTCTTTGGTCTCAGTGTTTACGTCTTTGTTCATACTTACAGCGGACCGCGCGCGCATCACACCGATCCCAGGCGACTGGCCGTCCTTCTTTTTTTTGCGGGGGCCATTGGCGCGCTCTTTGCGTGCGTTGATTTCTATTTTCAGTTGCCTGCGCCGGCCGGATACGGCGCTCAGTACATCTGGGTCGGACAAAATGTGCTGCGGCGAGCGCAGGGGCTGTTTTACGAAGCGAGCACGCTGGGAAATTTCTGCGTCTTCTTTCTGGTAATGGTGGTGGTGTCTTTCTTTGTGCCGGCGAAAGAGCGGCCCTGCTCGCGGGTTGCGCTGAGCCTTGGGGGCGCCCTGTTCACAGGCGCGTTGATTCTTTCCTATTCCAGGGCATCGCTGGTGGCGCTCGCGGCAGCGGGTTGCGCTTTCCTTTATTTGCGGCGGGTGCGGATCGGCGCAGGCGCTGTGGCGGGATTGTGTACGGTGCTGGCAAGCGCGGCCATTCTGGTCCACTTCGCGCTTCCAACTCTGGCTTCCTACTATTGGACGCGTCTGGTCGCATCGCTGCAGTTCCTGTCCACTTCGCCGAACGATATCCTTTCCGGAAGAATTGACACCTGGAGCGTGATCGGCAACTTCTTGCTTCACCAGCCGTGGCACATGCTGGCCGGAATCGGATACAAGACGCTGCCCTATACCGACTATTTGGGTTCGGCGGTGATCGCGGACAACACCTACCTGAGTTTGTTGGTGGAAACGGGCCTGATCGGTCTGGGGGTGTTCATGGCGCTGAACATTGCAATCCTGCGAACGGCGTTGCGCGCGTCACGATCGCCAAACCCGCGCGCATCCTTTTTCGGTAGCTGGATCTTCTGCTTCTGGTGCGGCGAGATGGTGCAAATGTTCTCCGGCGACCTGATCACCTTCTGGCGAGTGTTGCCTCTCTATTTCTGGGTGCTCGCCACAGCCGCGAGGGAATCCGGCGAATGAATATCTTGTTCGTCGATCAGTTCAGCGAACCCGGCGGAGCGCAGCTTTGCCTCATGGACCTGTTGCCGGCAGTCATGGCGCGCGGGTGGAATGCGCGGTTGCTGGTTCCCGGCGCGGGCGCACTCGCGGCATGGTGTGAGCGGGCCGGCATCCCCGTTCATCCGATGCGCCCAAGCGGCTATGCGAACGGTCCGAAGTCCGCGCTCGACGTTCTGCGGTTCGGGGTTCACACTCCGCGGACCAGGCGTGCAATCCGCGAGATTGTCGCGCGGCACGCGATCGATCTGGTCTACGTGAACGGTCCTCGCGTTCTGGCCGCCGCCGTCAGGCCGGGGTGCCCTGTCGTTTTCCAGGCGCACAGTGTGGTGGCGGGGCGGTTCTCGCAACGGGTGACCGAAATCTCCGCGCGGCGCGCCGGCGCAACCGTTATTGCGGTATCTGAATTCGTTGCCCGGCACTTTCCCGGGGCCGTAATCGCCTACAACGGTGTGCCGGACTTCGGCGGGGCCGGCAGAACGTTCGCGGCGCGTCCGGCACGTATCGGCATTGTGGGCCGGATCGCGCCTGAAAAAGGGCACCTCGATTTCGTGCAGTCCGCGCGCGCCGTTGCAATGGAAAATCCGGAGGCGCGATTTCCTGTTTACGGCGAAAGGTTGTTTTCCGATGCGAGTTACGACCGCAAAGTACGCGCGGCGGCTCAAGGCCTTCCGATAGAGTTTTGCGGCTGGAGCAAAGACGTCGGAGCCGCTATGCGGGATCTGGATATCCTCGTGGTGCCCTCCGGTCCCAAGGAGGCGGCAACGCGCGTGATCATGGAAGCTTTCTCCGCCGGAACTCCAGTGGTTGCTTATCGCGCCGGCGGAATCCCTGAACTGGTGGAGGACGGCCGAACCGGGATTCTGGTGGAGCGCGATGATATTGCGGGCCTGACGCGGGCGATCATATCTCTGCTGCGCGATCCGCGCCGGATGGAGGCGTTATCGGCCGCGGGCAGATGCGAATGGCATCGGCGCTTCCGAATCGAAACGTTTCGGGAGCGCGTCTGCGAGGTGATCGAGGCGATAGAGCGCCGGAAGACCCAACCCACGTCCACAGTCGCTGGCGAAGAGGATCTGGTCGGGACCACTCCACGCAGGGGTTGAATTGTTGCAATTGCCGCCGGTAATCCTTGTTGCCCGGCCGCTGGCCAGATCGGCAATCCAAATCTGCCAGGGTCCCGATGCAGTCGAAGCAAAGAGGAGCCGCGCCTTGTCGGCCGAGACTGAAGGCCGCGCGGCTTGACAGCTGCCGGAGTAGAGTAGCCGCACGCGGCTGGAATCGAGATCGAAGAGATAAATTCCAAAACCGTTTCGCGTCGAGACCGAGAAGACGATGGCGCGATCGCCTGGCACAAACGACGGGTCCGCAACCGGCAGCGGCGTGGGCAGTTTGCGTGTGCGGTTACCGTCAGACAGGAAGAGGGCGTTGCCGGAGACCACTGCGAGAAGTTTTCCGTCGTGAGAAACGGCGGGGTCGGCGGGATTCGGAACTTGGGCGGCGGACTTTTCCAACTTGGCGGGAGATATTCCCAGCGCTGCGATCCAGGAGTTCCCGCCGACGGCAACCTCGAAATAGACCGGTGAGCCGCCGTCGGGCAGCGACGGGTGAAAAGCCTCGCCCGCGAAAGCCAGTGTCGCCGGGCTGGAATCCCCGGACGGTTTCAGGACGTAATGTCCGTTGGAAATCGAATCGTAGACCAGTCGCCCCGCAGGAGTGACGGCAGGGAAGGCAGAGAAGATAGCGTTCGGCGAACTCACTGCGGTTGCCAGGGAACGGGCAGGCTCGGCGTCGTAGCTTCTAACGCGCAGTAACATGCTCGCACAAGACAGAAGAATAATGATGGTCAGAGTCACGGCCGCGGCGCGGGGATGAATGGACTTCCAGTTTCCGCGCCCGGCCGCGATATATAGCGCGCAGAGAAGCCACAGGCGCGGAAAAGCCCAGGTCAGCGACGCAGGCAGCGGCGATCCGATCGCAATGTAAGGCGCCAGTAGCCACAGCCATTGCCGCTTCGGCGTTTTATTAAGGGCCAGTGCAACGGGCAGAGCCAGAAGAATGAACGTGTATGAAGCGGTGTTCGGGGAAGCAATGAGAAGCGCAACCAGGAACCACGCCAGCGATGCCGCTGAAAGCAGGGGAATCGCAAGCAGCGTCAGACCGACCAGCGGCTGCAGGAAGAAGAAGGCAGCCGGAGCGTGGAAGAGCGGATGAGGATTCAATTCCGGCTCGGCTATCAATGACACCCGCAGCAGGGTTGAAAGCGTGCCGTTGCCGGGATGGTAGGGATTCAGCGTCTCGCCCTGCAGAGCCCGTGGCAGGACCTGCGCCGCAAAATACCAAACGTCTTGCCAGCCGAACAAAAGGATCGATAGTGCCGCGCACGCTGCTGTCGAGATCGCCATTCCGGCGGCCGCGCGCCAGCGCCTTTGTGCGGCGAACCAGATCATCAGAGGAGCGGCATATAGTTTGAGTCCCAGGATGAGTCCGGCAATCGTGCCGGCTGAACTGTCGAGGTCCCGCGCGAGCGCCCATGCCGCGAACGCAAAAAGAAACAGGAGGAAAACGTAATACTGACCGAGTACGAAGTTGGATCGTAGAGGTTCCCAGCAGGCGAAGACGAGCAGCCACATCACGGCTCGGCGAAAGCCGGTAATACGCGACAAGAGCTCGATCGTCAGCAACAGAAATACAAGACTCAGGACCAGCCACGCCCTCTTGGCGTTCTGTGGTTTCATCGCGGCCATCGGAATGACCGGAATCATAGTGAGCGGCGTTTGCGGAATGTAACTGCCGAGCTGGCCCTCGATTCCTGCCCGTCCAATTTGCCGCTGAAAACCAATCCAGTCGTAGTACAGACGCAGGGGTGCCCCCTGACGCACCAGCCGTGCGGCGGTGTAATAGTTCGGAAAGTCGGTCGTCTGCCTCGTCCAGCCGGGCAAGAAGGCTTTCCAGAAAAAGAGCGCCAGGGACGCTATCACGGCGAGCCCGAGCAGCAGGCGTTTCATCGCAAGCCTGATCGTGCCGGCGCGGTGCGGCTAACCGGTTTCGCAGGCGGCACGTTAAGCCACCAGCGAACGGTACTTATCGTGATCGACAGCAGCGTAAAAGCATGGTGCCCCGTGCGTCTGAGCCTGAACCAGGCCGCATAGGCGGTCCCGCGCAGCCGGCGCCGCAGGCTTATGCGGCTGCGCGGAACGTGAGCGTCCAGTACCACGCTCCCGTTGTGCACAGGAAATAACCGGCCGAGCGCCACCCTGCGACGAACTTCCCTGCGCGGGATCAGGCAGAGATGCAGCAGCAGTTCGTCTTTGTTCGGCGGTCCTGCAATGAGTGCGGGCGACATTCCGAACAGAGCGAACCAGCGTTTCACGTCGACGGGAAGTCTCTCCATGGCCTCGCGCGCGGCAGGATGAACGTTGCAGTTGAACCACTCCATCGCGAGTCGAAACGAGATGCCCTCGATGACACGGCATGAGGGCAGGCCCGAACGGTACCACTCACTCCAGAAAGCGTCGTCGCACGAAGATGACTCGAGGAAATGGGCAATTTCATAGACATGGTGCAACTGCAGCGCGCCTTGAAACAGGTGGCGAACCAGATGCAGGGTTGAGTAGGTCAGCGCGTCGACCGGATTCAGCGAGGGCAGTTGCATGCCGCCGACCTCGCGCACGGCGCGGCGGGTCCAGAAAGGCGTCAGATCACCAAGGCTGAAACCTTCTGCCTCTTCGTTCCAAAACTGAAAGTGCAGTTCGAGCGCGGCAGGCATCTCCGGATCGTAGTAATCTTCCCGCCACTTCCATCCGGTTTTTCGAATCATGCGGGGCAGATGATCGGCCTTCCGCCCATGGCGTTCAGGCAGAGCTTCCCATCCCAGCGTCTCTACGGCATGAAGTGCCGCCGGAAGTGAAGGGCCGGGGATGTAGATGTCAATGTCGTATTGCGGACGAAAACGCAAATCGGTGCAATAGTGCTGTGTTTTCGTGAGCCCCTTGAGGATCGCGAACGGAAGGGCGTCGGCACTCAACTTCGCGGCGACTTCAGCATGAGAAGCAATCAGTCGGGAATGCCGCTCGGCATTGCTGGCCAGGTTGTTCTGAATACGGGCTTCGATCAACGGAGGCATCAACCCCGGGCACCGGATGCCAAGGGGCAGCGTGAGACCTTGCTGGTCAGTGGCGCGCAACATAGCAGGCCAGTCGGCGCGCGCAACCGACCGCAGTTCCGACGTACTTCGATTATGGAAACGAAGCGCTTTCAGAACAGGAAGAAGTCGCATTTGAGTTCCGGATCAAGGCCGCCCGGATGCCAGCACACGAAGAACCTGTTCCGCCCGGTCGAAGTCGGTGTAGGTAAGTTCGAGGGCGGGTAGTTCCAGGAAATTGAGAAGAGCGGTTTTCTGAGCGGTCCGGATGTGTGTGTTGCCGTAACAGATGGCCTGCGAGAGTTGCATGAAGCCATTGGCACGCGGAAAGGATGCAATGGTCGCGGGCCGCTCGTCACTCTTACGGTTCAGAAATACAACCGCGCAGGCTTTGCTGCGGAAGGCCGTGTCCAAGCCCAGTTCTTTCGTATCAAGCTCGAGATCCAGCTTTCCGTTTGGTCTTCGTTCCGGCAGGTAAACGCCCAGTTCGGGGAATAGACGCCGTGCCTCCGCGCGAAAGCGAATCGAGTGCGGACGCCCGGCCACAATGGCCTCGCTTGTATCGCGCACGATATACGTGGCGTCGCCGCTCAGGAATGTCCATCCTCGCTTTGCGCACGCATAGGCCAGCGAAGTCTTGCCCGCGCCCGACTCGCCGCAAAGCAACACCGCGCGCCCGTTCAGCGCGATGCAGGAAGCATGAACAGGACAAAATCGGGCTGCCTCGGCCATCAGGTACACAGCCGGATCGAGGAAGTGGTATCGCACATAAGCGCTGTCGGCGGCGACCGCCTGAGTAAGGCGCGCGTACGTGAAAGAGGCGGCCAGATCGCAAACCGCGAAATCTTCGGGGCCGTGGATCATCGACACCAGGTGCTCCTGCCCGATCGGCAGGCATGGCCGGGCTGGAAAGATCCCGCGTTGTTTGGTGACCGCGACACGCATCGTCATCGGCGCGGCGTCATCGAGCAAAGGGTAACTCTCCCAGCACGGATCGGCGGCGGCGAGAATGTCCGGTGAATTGGTGATAATCCGGAGCGGGACGCCCATGGGCGAATAGTCGCGTTCGAGTTCCAGGGGGAACTCGTATTGAAGAGGGTCGAATTGAGCGACAGCGCTCACGCCGCTGATCGATGGAGGACTGCGGCGTCCGAGTGTTTTACGCGCCGTTTTAACGCGGCGGGCTTCTTCATGGAAACAACGGCCGGCTGCAGATCTTGTTTGAGCTCAGACGTTAAAGCACGCCGCCGTATGACGGCGCTCAATTTCCGGCGGGCATTTACGATGTATGCTTTGGCTCCGCTCGGGTTAGTTAGCGCCAGTCTCTGAGTAATTTCAGCCAGCGATAGTTCGTAGCCATAGTGCAGGGTCATGACGCGGGCTTCCAGGGGATCGAGGGCCAGGTTGAGCATCTGCCGCACGCGCTGGCCCATTTGCGTCCGCTCAATATCCTGGTCGGGATCCGCCGCAGTTAAATCGCGCAATCCGGGCGGAACGCTTTCTCCGATCTCCACGGGATCGGAAGCCAATCGACGGATGGAACTCAGGCAATGATTGCGCGTGATCGCATAGAGCCACGTGGACAATCGGGCGTCTCCCCGAAAACTTCCCAGATGCCGATGAGCCTTGAAGAAAATCTCCTGAGCCAGGTCGGCTGCAGACGTCTGGTTGCGCGTGATGCGATAACACCACGAGGTTACGCGAACCTGATAGCGGCGGAAGAGTTCGCTAAACAGCCGATTGCGACCGGGACCGTCCACAAGGCTGCGCAGCACGAGCATCAATTCTTCGTCGGTTAGAGCCTCGGGAAAAGTTTCGGCCATCCTCTCAAGTTCAGGAGACGAGAATTCAGGCGAAATTCCGCCTTGCGTAAGCATGGACCGATAGTATTCGCCGGAGCGCGCGCCTGTCGTTCGGAAGTTGTAAATAGTCTGTAAAATCGGTCATCGCGCCGGAGCGCTGAATTCCAATTGCGGCGCGGCCGAAGATCCGGGCTCTCTGGACAAGACGGATTGGAACTTTTTTTCAAAGACTTCCACCGAAAACCGGGACGCGCTGGCACGCATTTCGAACGGATTCAGGGAAGGGGCCACGGCGTCGAAAATTCGCAGCGCACCGTTCAGAGCGTCTTCCGATGTCTCGTCGTAAAGAATCCCTCCACGCTCACCGACAATCTCCACAGCGCCGCCCCGGCCAAACGCGATCACCGGTTTTCCGCTCGCCAGCGATTCGACCATCGTCATCCCGAAGTCTTCCTCGCCCGGCATGATCAGCCCGTTGCAGCGGGCATAAAGATCATGCAGTTCGGGGTCGGAAACACGCCCGCAGAACTCAATATTCTCAGCGGCCAGCTTCTTCAAGTCACGGTAGTCGGGCCCGTCACCGACGACTTTCAGCCGGCGGCCGTTCCTCGAGAAAGCGCGGATGGCATAGTCGAGCCGTTTGTAGGAAACCATCTCGGAAACCATCAGGAAATATCCCTCGGCCCGTTTGTGGAAGCAGCTTGCGGTATCGACGGGAGGGTGTACGACACGGGCGCGCCGGCGGTAAGCTCTCCAGATTCTGCGCCGGACATTCCAGCTGTTGGCCAGAAATGTATCGACGCGGGCCGCGGTCGAGTAGTCCCACGTGCGCAGATAACTGGAGACGGGAGCCATGAGCGCGCGGGCAATCCGCCCCTGCCCGAAATCGTTGCGGTAAGCGGGGTAGAGGTCCCAGAGATAGCGCATCGGGGTATGGCAGTAGCAAATATGGCGCGTATCGGCGGACGTGATGACGCCTTTCGCGGGTCCGGATTCGCTGCTGATCACAAGATCGTAGGAGCGGAGGTCGAAAGACTCCAAAGCCATGGGCATCAGAGGCAGCAGGCTGCGATGAATGGATTTCAGCGGGTTCAGAAATGAGGCTTTCACATTCCGCGACCGGATGAACGGCGAGACCCGCTCCGGATCGTAGAGGAGCGTGAATATGTCCGCGTCCGGAAGAAGCCGGCAGATGGCTTCGAAGACTTTCTCGCCTCCGCGGGAACCCAGTAGCCAGTAGTGCACCAGCGCAACGCGCATCACTAATCCAGACAACGCTGTTTACAGTTCGGGAACAGAATGCAGTGAACGGAACAGCACTTAACAGGCGCCGGTGCCTGTCAGTACCCGGGGAATGGAACGCAAAAGAATACTGAAGTACAGGAGCAGCGATGCTTCGCGAACCAAAACAAGGTCCAGGCGCTTCCTCTCTTCATACGTAAGCGTGTTGCGTCCCGTCACCTGCCAAAGCCCGGTCATGCCGGGCCGCAGCGAGACGACTTCCTGGGCGCATTCGCCGTACCAGGTCTCAAGTTCCGCCGCCGTGATCGGACGGGGACCGACGAGCGACATTTCTCCCATGGCTACGTGGTAAAGCTGCGGCAACTCGTCGAGCGAGAACCGCCGGCAGAACGAAGCAAACCGGCTGGTGATTCGCGGATCCGACTGGGCCCGCGCGCCCGCACTCTTGCCGGGATCAAATTTGACGGATACATCTTCAACCAGAGACCAGCGCTGCTGCGGGGCTTGGCCGAGGGTATCGTCACCCCACATGGTCCGGAACTTCAGCATCGGCAGGCTCGCGCCCCGCCAGCCGACCCGCGTGTGAGAGATGAACGGGCTGCGGCGGGAGAGTATAGCGATCGTCGCCGCAATCGTTAGAAACAGAGGCGTCAGAACCAGGAGACCGCATAGAGCGATAAACGGCTCGATGCAATAAATGACCCGAAGCCAGGCGGAGGGCCGGCTTGCGGACAAAGCATAAACCTTCGCGGGGTATACAGGGGTCACAATCGTTCGGGGCTGGCGTCAGAGAGCGGCACATTTCCTTCGACACGTTCGGAGGGCCCGATAGAACGACGAGTGTTGGGCAAGTTTGTTCCCGCTCCGGATAATTTGGCGTCCCACCTGATATCGCGACGTGATTAACCACGGCACTTCAAACCCCGGCAACTCAAACGGCAACAACTCCAACGGCGCCAGGACAGGTTTCAACTCACAGAAACCGACGCGGTCCCGCAAGGTTGTATTCTTTTTCCCGGCTTTTTCGAGCTCGGAGGCGACGGCGCCGCTGGGTATCCTCGCGGTCTCAACACCCCTGATCCGGGCGGGCTATAAGATCTGCCTGATCGATTCCACGATTACTCCGAACTTCCACAAGCGCGCTCTTGAGGAACTCGACGACGCGCTGTGTATTGCGATTTCACTGGTCACCGGGCCGATGATCCGGGAGACGGTGCAGATTGCGCGCGCGGCGAAGGAACGGTATCCGGACAAGCCGGTAATTTTGGGCGGCTGGCACCCGTCGCTCCTGCCGGACCAGACGCTGGCGGCTGAATACGTGGACATTGTGGTCAAAGGGCAGGGCGAAGACGCCATGCTGGAGATCGTCGAGCGAATCGCAGCGGGCGAGTCCATGAAAGGCATTGCGGGCGTCGGTTATAAAGAGGATGGCCGGATTGTTTTCAATCCGCCGCGCGTGATGAAGCCAATTCGGGAACTTCCCCCCAAGGCCTATCACATCGCGGATTTCAATGCTTACGAGCGTGTTTGCGGGCGCCGCTGGGCGATGTACACCTCCAGCCTCGCCTGCCCTTACAACTGCGCCTACTGCACCAATAGTGGCGTGTACGGCCGGAAATGGAACGCGCTGGAACCGGCCCAGGTAGTGGAAGAGACCACCGATCTGGTCACGCGCTACGGACTTTCCCTCCTGTGGATTGTGGATGATAATTTCCTGGTCGATCGCGAGCGCGCCATTGGAATCGCGGAAGGTCTGGTGCGCAGCGGCGTCAAATTCGACTGGAGCGTGCAGGCCTCCACAAACCTGGTTTCGCGTTTCACCATCGACGAGCTGAAGCTTCTTCGCCGCGCCGGCCTGTCTCAGGTCGCGCAGGGCGCCGAAAGCGGATCGCCGAAGGTCATGCACCTGATGAACAAGGATTTCCAGAAGATGGAAACCATCCATACGGCGGCCGCCAAGCTGTCGGCGGCTGGCATCCGGCCGTCATTCAACATGATTTTCGGTTTTCCGGGGGAAGACGAGGATGACCGGAAGAAATCCGTAGCGCTCATTATGGACGTCTGCCGCAAGTACCCGGGCGCCGAGTTCTGGACCAATATCTTCACGCCATATCCGGGCGCACCGATCATGAACAAGGCCTTCGAGCTGGGGATTGACGTTCCCAAGTCGCTCGACGGCTGGATCGATTTTTTCCCGCGCTATACAACTCTGCCCTGGCTGAAAGGACGGAAGCACAAGGACGTCCAGACGATGCGCGAGTATCTGCGGGTAGCCTTCAACCGGGTGCCGATCGGCGTGAAACGACAGAATACGCTGCAGCGCGTGGTACACGGAATGATCGGAGTGCCGGCGCGGTGGCGTCTCGATCACAGTTTCTATTTATTGCCGTTCGAGTTGTGGTTGAAGGACATGGCGAACCGGATGGTGCAGCCGCCCAAATCAAAAGTGGACGCCCATATGCTCGAAGCCGAGGCCGTCACGTGCTGACTTCCCGCAAGGTGGTGTTGTTTCAGCCGCCTTACGCCGGCAAGGTGCTGGGGCCTCCTCTGGGCCTGTTGAGCGTAGCCGCGGCGCTGCGTGAGAACGGCTATGAGCCTTGCATCATCGACGGTGCGCTCAACCCTGACTACATGGCGCGGATCGCGCGCGAAATCGTCGATTGCCTTTGCTTTGGCGTTTCCCTTCTGACCGGACCGATGATTCGCGCCGCGATTGAGGCCGCCAAATTTGTGCGCGCCGCCGAGCCGGGTTTGACCGTCATTTTCGGCGGGTGGCATCCCAGCCTGCTTCCCGGTCAGACTCTGCGCGAGGACTACGTCGACATTGTGGTGCGCCATCAGGGTGAAAAAACCCTGGTGGAAATCCTGCGACGCCTCGAAGCCGGCAAGTCCCTCGATATGGTCGCAGGCTGCTGGTTCAAGCGCGACGGAAAGATTCACGAAAACCCCGACCGTCCGGCGGCGCCCATCGCAGCGCTGCCTTCGCCGGCTTTCGACTTGATTGATTTCGACGCCTATGACAGCGCCGGCGGCGGACGCAAGCTGCCGTACGCCACCAGCATCGGCTGTCCCTATGCGTGCAACTACTGCACCGACATGGTTTTTTACAACCGGCGTTTTAACCCCAACGACGTATCCCGCGTGGTGGAAGAAGTAACCGGGCTCGTGCGCAGGCACCGTCTGGATGAAGTGGCCCTGGTGGATTCGAATTTTCTGGTTGATACGCATCGCGCCGTGGAGATTGCGCGCGGATTTCTGGACTCGGGAACGCGCTTTAAATGGACCTTCCAGGCATCCACCGATCTGCTCTGCCGCATGACAGACGAGGAAGTGGAGCTGCTTGGCGCCAGTGGCGTCAGCCATATCGGATTCGGCACGGAGTCGGCTTCGAAGGAGGTGCTGATGTGGATGAACAAGAAGCATCAGCACATTCCTGATATCGCGGAAGCCGCGCGGAAGTGCGCGAAGGCGGGGATTCGTGTCACTCTCAACCTGATCTTTGGCTATCCGGGAGAACAGGACAGTCATCGCAGGGAAACGTTGCGCGTCATGGGGGACATAGCGGGCCGTTTCGACAACGTTACTTTTTCGCCGAACGTTTTCGTGCCGTATCCCGGCATTCCGATTTGGGAGGACCTGAAGACTCGCGGATTGAAAGAACCGGCAACACTTGCCGAATGGACTGACATCGATCTGGGGAGTAACGCTCTGCCGTGGTTAAGCGGCCGGCCTTACGAAACGCTGCAGCGGGGAATCTCTTACTTCCTTCTCAATAACCAGTTAACGAAGGCGCGGAGGAAGTCCAAATCGCCCGCGTTCCGATGGCTGGCGGGGCTGATGCGCGGACCCCTGCACTGGCGTCTGCGCACCCACTCCTTCGGCTGGCCGGTGGAGCTCTGGCTGTCAATGGCGAAGCAATGGCTGGTGGTGAAGCGCTCGCTTTTAACGGGTCAGGCCCTGAGCAATCGATTGTCGCGGGTCAACTGAAGCGGTATGGCCGACGTTCTTCTCACGCACAGCAATCATCTGTTCTCCGACCGGAAACAGACAGGGAAAATGCAGCCCTATCCGGCACTGCAAACGATGATCGCGGCGGCAGTATTGCGGGAAAAAGGCTTCGATACAGCGATGTTCGACCCGGCGCTGGAACCGTGCATGGAGCCTCCCGTCGAGGCCTTCGAAGCAGCTCTCGACCAGTACCGGCCTCGCCTTGTCATCGTCTGTGAAGACGATTTCAATTTTCTCTCCAAGATGTGCCTGATCCGCAACCGTGAACTGGCGTTCCAGATGGCGGAATTATGCCGCCTCCGGGGGATACCTGCCGCCGTGCACGGTTCCGACGCTTCCGACCATGCAGGTGAATATATCAGCGCCGGTTTTTCCTTCGTTCTGACGGGCGAAGTAGAAGAGACTCTGCTCGAGCTCGTGCAGGGAAAACCGCTCGAATCGATTCGCGGGCTGGCCTTTACCGGAGCACTCTCCGTCCGGTACAACCAGCCGCGGACGGTGCGGGCGGATCTGGATAGCCTGCCACGACCGGCGTGGGATCTGGTGGACCTGCGGCGATATCGGCAGGCCTGGATAACGGCCCACGGATATTTTTCGCTGAACATTGCATCCAGCCGGGGCTGTCCCTATCGCTGCAACTGGTGCGCGAAGCCGGTTTACGGACAGAATTATCATTACCGCTCGGCGCGGCTGGTTGCCGAAGAGATGCTCCACTTGAAGACGGTCCTCGGTGCGGAACACATCTGGTTCGCCGATGACATCTTTGCGCTTTCGCCGGCCTGGACGCACGCCTTTGCCGATGCGGTGGCGGAACTCGGCGCGCAAATTCCATTCAAAATGCAGTCGCGGTGCGATTTGATGACGCGTGACACAGTCGCCGCGCTGAAGCGGGCCGGGTGCGCCGAAGTCTGGATGGGCGCCGAATCCGGCTCGCAGAAAATTCTCGATGCGATGGAGAAGGGCACACGAGTCGCCCAGATCTATGAAGCCCGCGAGAACCTGCGCCGGCACGGAATACGCGCCTGTTTCTTCCTGCAGTTCGGCTATCCGGGGGAAGAATGGCGCGAGATCGAGGCGACCATTCGCATGGTTCGCGAGACTTCGCCCGATGACATCGGCGTCTCGGTTTCCTATCCTTTGCGGGGGACCAGATTTTATCAGAAGGTGGCCGGAGAGCTTGGCGCGATCTCGAACTGGTCAGACAGCGACGATCTTTCGATGATGTTCCGCGGCAGTTATCCCAGCGATTTCTACCGTGCTCTGGCGGATGCGCTGCATCTGGAGGTTCGCGGAGGGGCTGGTCTGGCCGAAGCCTGGGACCTCGTTTACGAACTGGAACGGCGAGCCTCTCTCGAAAGGGTCGAGACTGTGGCGGTAGCGTCATGAGGCTGCTTCTGACGCATGCGTATTTTCTGCGGGAAGATCCGAAAGAGCAGCAGATTATGCGGCCCTATGCGCCGCTTGGAGTCCTCTATCTGTCTTCCCATCTCCGCGCCAGGGGATTCGACGTCGAGATCTACGATTCTACGTTCGGATCGCGCGAGGAGCTTTTCCGGATCCTGCGGGAGGGACCGCCGTCAGCGATTGGCATTTACGGCAATCTGATGACCCGCGCGAATGTTCTCGAGATTGCGGCCGTGGCGTGCGCGGCCGGGTGGCGCGTTGTTCTGGGCGGACCCGAGCCCGCCAACTATCCGGAAGAGTATCTCGACGCAGGGGCGGAAGTGATTGTGGCAGGCGAGGGGGAGAACGCTCTTGAACAATTGATGGCCGCGAACTTCGATGCGGACTCCTTTGCCCGCATTGAGGGAATCTTTTTCCGCGATCGGACAGGCGCTGTGGTGAAAACCAATCCTCCCCGGCTGATCGCAAATCTGGATGACCAGCCCTGGCCCGACCGGGAGCGCATCGACATCGCGCAATATATGCGGACCTGGCGCGAGCATCACGGAAAGGCGTCGATTTCGGTCATCACCGCGCGCGGTTGTCCTTATCAATGCAACTGGTGCAGCCATTCCGTATATGGGCACACGCATCGCCGCCGCTCGCCGCGCTCTGTCGCCGATGAAGTCGAGTGGCTGCTGCAGCGCTACCAGCCGGACATGCTCTGGATGGCCGACGACGTATTTACGATCCACCCCGGCTGGCTTTTTGAATATGCCGCGGAGTTGAAAAGGCGCGGCATCAGCATTCCCTTCGAGTGCATCACGCGCGCGGACCGCATCAATCAGCGCGTTGCCGACACGCTGCGCGATCTGAATTGCATGCGGGTATGGATCGGATCGGAAAGCGGATCCCAGCGAATTCTCGACGCGATGCAGCGCGGCGTTACGGTCCAGCAGGTGCAGAGCGCCGTTGCCATGTGCCGCCAGAACGGAATTCAAACCGGCATGTTCCTCATGTGGGGCTATGAGGGTGAGGACATCGGCGATGTGGAGGCCACGATTGGTCACGTACGAGAGTGCCGTCCTGACATTTTCTTCACAACCGTGTCGTACCCGATTAAGGGGACGCCCTACTTTAACAAAGTCGCGAAAAAGCTAGTCAGTCTGAAGCCGTGGGCCGCGACCACAGACCGCGAGATCAGAATTCAGGGACGGCACTCGCGGCGCTTTTATCAGTACGCCGATGAACTTCTGAAGATGGAAATGTCGGCGCAGCCCGATCCAAACGCAATCCTCGCGGCGAGGAACGGACTTCACACCACGCGCGCCGAGGTGGAGGCATAAATGGCAAGTTCGAGCCGCGCCTTCGACAAACTCGCCGCCCGCTATGACGAGCTTTGGACCAATACAAGCGCCGGACGTTTGCAGCGCGAGTCCGTGTGGCGTTTTCTTAAGGGGCATTTCCGCGCCGGGGATTCCATGATTGATATGGGCTGCGGCACCGGTGAGGATGCCATCTATCTGGAACGCGAGGGGATTCGCGTCAGCGCTTTCGATGCCTCGCCAGCCATGGTACGGATCGCCTGCGATCGCGGAGTCGCCGCCTGTGTTCTTGGATTGGAAGAACTGGACCGGATCGACGGAACCTTTGACGGGGCCCTTTCCAACTTCGGCGCCTTGAACTGTGTTCCCTCCCTGAAAGACCTGCGCGCGCCACTCACACGCCTGATACGTCCTGGAGGTACTCTCGCCGTTTGTGTCATCGGCCGGTTCTGCCTTTGGGAAAGCATTCACTTCCTGCTGCGCGGCGAACTGCGAAAAGCGGCCCGCCGCTGGAGCGGCCAAAGCGTCAGCCAATCCCTCGGCCTCCGGGTCTTCTATCCCACGGCGCGTCAGATGCGCAAAGCTCTTGCGCCTGACTTCAAGCTCGTGAGATTCGCGGGAATCGGCGTCTTCATTCCACCCTCGTATGTTAAGGAACCGTCCGGAAGAATTCTGAAAGCCTGCGCCGTGCTGGAGGAGCAGTTGGCTCATCTCCCATTTTTGCGAACGCTTTCCGATCACCGGCTGCTGGTGTTTGCGCGGTGCTGACTATGGATGGCGATATTCGGCGACAGTTTCTAAAAGACTACTCGCGCATCCGGCGCGCGGAAGGCCGCGGCTCGTCCGACCCCGAGTATTATCGTGCGCTGCCATATCGGGACCTCACTGGAAAGAACAGTGCGCAGTGGGCCATCCGGGCCCGAAGCTACCGATACTTCGAATCCCGTGTCCTGCCTGCCATCGAGAAAGAAGCCCGAAGGCCGCTCGATATCCTCGACCTCGGCGCCGGAAACGGCTGGATGTCCTACCGTCTGGCGCTGCGCAATCACCGGACGGTGGCATTGGATATCTTTGCCGATCAGTCGGACGGCCTGCGCGCCGCCCGCAACTACACGGTTCCCTTGGCCTGTGTGGAAGCCGAGTTCGATCAGCTGCCTTTCGCTGACGGCTCATTCGATCTCGCCGTTTATAACTCGTCGCTCCACTATTCCACCGATTACCGGCGCACACTGACTGAGGTGCGCCGCTGCCTGCGAAAGACAGGGCGCTTCGCTATCGTCGATTCGCCCGTTTACAAGCTGCCCGAACACGGGGAACAAATGCGCAACGAGCGGCATGAGCAGTTCGAGCGGCAATACGGTTTCCGGTCCGACGCAGCGCCGAGCATTGAATTCTTTGACGAGGCGATGCTGCACAAATTAGGGCATGAATTGAACATAGAATGGACGCGGGCCCGCGCCTGGTATGGCCTGAGTTGGGCTTTGCGGCCGCTCAAAGCAAAGCTTCGGAAGCGGCGTCCGCCGTCTCAATTTCTCATTCTGACCGGAAGGTTCCGCGACTGATGATCATCTTGTTTCATCCGCGCGCGGTGCGTCCAAAAAACCGCCGGTTTCCGCTGGCCATCCTCTCTATTGCGGCTGTTCTGGAAGGCAAGGAAGAGTATGTGATCGTGGATGGCAATCTGGATCCGAATCCGGAGCGCACCATCGACCGCCTGGTAGCCGGAAACAACGTGGAACTCCTGGCTGCCTCGGTAATGCCGGGGCCGCAAATGGTGGCGGCAATGAAGCTCTGCCGTGAGTTCCGCGCGAAATATCCCGCGATTCCAATTGTATGGGGCGGTTATTTTCCTTCCCTTTATACGGATGCCACGCTCAACGCAAAGTACGTCGACTACGCGGTGAAAGGGCAGGGCGAGGAAACGATCGTCGAACTGCTCGCAGTATTGCGCGGCCAGAAGAAGCTGTCCGAGGTGCGGGGCTTGTCCTGGAAAGACGTGTTCGGACTGCACGTGCACAATGCCACGCGGACGCTGCGATCCCCGAATGATTTCCCCGAGCTTCCCTATCATCGGCTGGGAGCGATTGAAAAATATCTGTTGCCGACGTTTCTGGGGAAAAGGACCGCCGTCCATCATGCCAGCATCGGCTGTCCGTTCCGGTGCCAGTTCTGCGGGGTGGTTCCCATTTTCGACGGCAGACAAAAGCTGGAAAGCGCCGAGCGAACCGCAGACGTACTCGCCAGGCTGCAGCGGGATTACGGGATCGACGCTGTCCAGTTCTACGACAACAATTTTTTTCTGAACGAGAGTCACGCGGTTCGCCAGGCTGAGCTGCTCGCTCCGCTCAATCTCAAGTGGTGGTGCGAAGGGCGCATCGATACTTTCGTGAAGTATTCGGACGATACGCTGCGGGCCATCCGCCGCGCGGGATCGACCATGATCTTTTTCGGCGCCGAGTCAGGTTCGGACAAAACGCTGCTCGCGATGAATAAGCGGATCACGACGGATCAGACCCTGGAACTCGCTGCGCGCATCCGAAAGTTCGGTATCATTCCCGAATTTTCTTTTGTGGTGGGAAATCCGGAGAACCCGGAACGCGACACCCGGGAAACCATTGATTTCATCCGCCGCATCAAGCGTCTGAACCCGGACGCCGAGATCATCGTGCAGCATTACATACCTACGCCCCACCCCGACGGTATGTTCGGCAAGGTTGACGCCGAGATTCAATTTCCCTCGTCCCCCGAAGAATGGGCGACGGACCGCTGGTTTAATTTTACGATCCGGCAGGACCCACGGTTGCCGTGGCTGCCTGGACGCGTGAAGCGCCGTATCGACAATTTCGAACTGGTGATCAATTCGCGCTGGCCCACCGTCCAGGACATCCACCTCCCGGGCTGGAGCCGGATGATGCTGAAGTCCCTGAGCGGCTGGCGCTATGCGCTTGGAGTTTACGGTGCGCCGTTCGAACTGGAGTGGGCACAGAAGCTGGTCGCATTACGAAAACCGCGCTGGGAGAGCCTCTAGTGAGCCCGGCCCCGAAAGTCGTCAACGCGATAGAGGCCTATCGAATCTGGTCGCAGGAATATGACCAGACACCCAATGCACTGCTGGCGCTTGAGAGCCGCGTATTATCGCGGCGTCTGGGTAACATCTCCGGACGTCGCATCCTGGATGCCGGAAGCGGCACGGGCCGGTGGATGGAATGGGCGCAACGCTGCGGCGCACGCGTCTTCGGCGTCGATGCCTGCCACGAAATGATTCTCAAGGCAACCGGCAAACCGGGCCTCGAAGGACGTTCCGCGCTGGCCGACCTCAACAGGCTCCCGGTCTGCGACGATGCCGCGGACATTGCAATTTGTTCCTTCACTATTGGCTATCTGGCATCGGCTGGACCGGTGCTGCGGGAACTGGCGCGGGTCGCACGGCGCGTGATCATCTCCGATCTCCATCCGGGCGCGGTGCTGCGGGGATGGACCCGCTCATTTCGCGCGGGCGGCGAACTCTATCAGGTGCAGCATTACTCTCACTCCGCCGAAGAACTTGAGGCAGCCGCGTCTGAAGCAGGCCTGACGCCGGAATGGCGCGTGGAACCCTCGTTCGGCGATGCGGAGCGCGGAATCTTCAATCGCGCAGGCAAGGAACAGATGTTTGAAGATTCCCAGGGACTTCCGGCGGTTCTCATAACGGCATGGACCAGGTCACCAGACTGACAGGCGCGAGGGTTGCTCTCGGTGCGAACTGCGCGGAACCCATCGACCTTACGATCCGCCGCGGCCGGGTTCTTCCGTTCGGCGACGGAGTCCCCTCGGCCACAAAGACCCGCCAATATGATCTTTCCGGCCACCTGATCCTCCCAGGACTCATCAACGCGCACGATCATCTGGAGTTCAATCTCTTTCCCCGTTTGGGGCACGGACGCTATGAGAGCGCTTCTCAATGGGCCGCCGACATCTATCATCCAAGCGCCTCGCCGGTGAAAGAACAGCTGGCCGTTCCGAAAAAGACCCGTCTCATCTGGGGCGGCATCAAAAATTTGCTGAGCGGGGTCACCACGGTCGCGCACCACAATCCCTGGGAGCCTTTGGTTTTCACCTCGGCGTTCCCGGTCCGCGTGGTGCGCAGATACGGTTGGGCTCATTCCATCGAATTCAGTCCGGATCTCGCAGAGCGGCACCGTCAGACGCCGGACCACTGGCCTTTTATCGTCCACGCCGCGGAAGGCACTGATGTCAACGCACGGCTTGAAGTGAGCCGGCTCGACAAAATGGGTGTCCTCAACGGAAGAACAGCGCTGGTACATGCTGTGGGCGCAGGGCCCCGGGAACTGGAGACAATCCGCGCGCGCGGCACATCGATCGTTAGCTGCCCGAGTTCGAATTTGTTTACGCTTGGCCGCACTCTTTGCGCCGGCGCGCTGCGTACCGGGGTGCTCTTCGCGCTGGGATCCGACTCAGCGCTCACAGGTGAAGGCGATCTGATCGATGAAATGCGGGTGGCCCGATCCGAGTGGAGACTGGATGGGACGGATATCTATCCCCTCGTAACGGCGAACGCCGCCGAAGTTCTGCGTTTGAAAGACGGACGGGGAACGATCCGAGCCGGTGGCGTGGCCGACCTTGTGGTGGTCAGGGATCACGGACAGACTCCATGGGAGTCTCTCTGCGATCTTCGCCCCGAAGCAGTCCTGATCGGTGGACGAATCATGCTGGCTTCGGAACGCTTTTCGGAACTGACGGGCAGCGGCTTCGATCACCGCTTCCATCAAATCGCTGTGGCCGGCCGAGGAAATTTTCGCATAAGGGCGAACGTCCCGGGCTTATTTGCCGCCGCCGCTGAATGCCTGGGGCCAGAAATCAAATTAGCCGGGAAAAGGATTGACACATGAGTCCCGTCATTGAACGTATGCCTGTTCTGATCTTCAGTCCGCACAGCCGCTGTAACTGCCGGTGTGTGATGTGCGACATCTGGAAAGTCACTGACGCACAGGAGATGAGCGCCAAAGATCTTCAGCGGCATATGGCGAGCATTGAACAACTCGGGGTTGAGTGGGTGGTGTTCACCGGCGGAGAACCGCTGATGCATTCCGACCTGTTTCGTCTTTGCGCAATCCTGCGCGATCGCGGGATTCGCGTCAGCATTCTCAGTACCGGGCTGCTTCTCGAACGTCATGCCGCGTCGATTGTCACACACGCCGATGACGTAATCGTGTCGCTGGATGGACCCGGCGAAATTCATGACCGCATCCGGCGTGTTCCCGGTGTGTTCGCGAAACTGGAGGCCGGGGTTCGTGCCATCCGCAATATCCAACCCGCATTTTGTGTAACGGCCCGTTGCACCGTGCAGCGCCTGAATTGCGCGCACCTTCGCGCCACAGTTTCAGCCGCGCGCGCGCTTGGCTTGAATGGCGTTTCCTTCCTGGCTGCCGATCTGACTTCGACGGCCTTTAACCGTCCCGCTGGCTGGAGTCCCGAACGTGTGTCCGGAGTTGCGCTCACCTCCGAAGATCTGGAGGCTCTGGAGTCGGAGATCGGAGCGCTGGAAGCGGCTGGCGAATGCGGCAGATTCGTCGCCGAGTCAGCCCAGAAGCTTCGTCGCATCGCCGATCATTTTCGCGGGATCCCGCAAGCGCCCCGTTGCAACGCCCCGTGGATTTCAGCAGTTGTGGAGACAGATGGAACGGTGCGTCCGTGCTTCTTTCATCCACCGGTCGGCCGCACAGGCCCGGATAAAAGCCTGCTGGAAGTGATCAACAGCGCTGAGGCGGTCGCATTCCGGACCGCCCTCGATGTTGCTTCAAACCCGACTTGCCAGCGCTGCGTTTGTTCGCTCAACTGGAAATGAGCCGACTTACGGCGCGGCAACCCCGATGAAGATATTCGCCGGACTGGTGACGCCGCCGATCTGAATCTGAATCGGAACTTTGGCGCCGGGCGCTACCTGCGGAACACCGATGTTCAACTGGTAAACACCGGGGAAGTACGGAGTCAATCCGGAGAAATACACGGTGGCGTCGGCGTTGCCGATCAGCACCCTCGTATCGGCGACTGTGAATCGCACCTGGTCCTGGGAATCGTGGCCGGTCTGTACTGTCGGATTCACCGCGCCTAATCCCGTCGCATAGACCGTCAGGATGTCACCGGGCTTGGCGAGGAAAGTCGTGAGACCGGGATAGGCATTCGGCGGCCATGCGAATTTCAAGAACCTCGGATCGGAATCGACGCCGAAATATGCAATCGCATAAACGTCACCGGCAGGCGTGGTGACAGGGAAGATTCCCGGGGCCGTGGGATTGAGAACCACCGGATCGGGTACAGACTGCCCGTTATCGCCATTGACGACCACATTCACCGCGCCCGTAGTTCCTACAAGCTCGTACGGCACCTGCGCATTGATCTGGTTGGCAGAAACAAAATCCAGTGGCGCCGGGATTCCGTTGATGGTCACGGTAGTTCCATTCAGGGATGTGGACAGTGGCACTGAACTCGCGAGCGCCAGTCCCGCCGCGAGAGCGCTCCCATAGATCGACACCAGACTGCCCGGCGCTACCGGCTGTTTCGGTCCATTGGTGGCCGCGTTCACTGTGCCGCCGGGGGTGATGACAGGGGACTGCTGCGCCAGACTCACGCCCATCGCAAGAGGAAGAACCAGGAAGCCGCTCAGTATTCGGTGTTTCACTCCTAAAGTATTTAGCAACCGCAAAGGGTAGTTGTTCGGGATTCGTAAATTTGTTGTAACCAGCGCTACTGCGTTTTTGCGGAAAGCTGGCGGAAGGTCTGGATAACCTCCGCATCCTTGTCTGCATCGAGAAATGCCGCGGTTCTTGCCTCCGCGCGAGCTTCGGGCTGCTTTCCGGTCAGCGCCAGCAGGCTGGCCAGCGCCCAGTGAGGTTTGAACCAGTTGGGCGCCAGCGCGGTAGCGGTACGCAGCGCGTGTTCCACCGGCACCGGGTCATTACTAATAGCGCTCAGGATAGCCAGGTTGTACCACGCGTTGGAGGGGTTGTCCGCAGTGCGGGTCGCCCGCGCAGCGGCTTGGAGGATTGTGGAGGCGCACGCTGGATCAGTGCCGCAGGCTCCTGTCAGCAGGCGCGAACCAACAAGATCCTCCGCAGCGCCCGGCATTGAGGTTTCCACCACGCGCCGGTATCCCGCAATATCTGGTGCGCGCTGGAACCGCGCCAGGTTGAAATCGGAAACGAAGAGCATTACCGCATAGGCAAGCAGGCAGAAGCTGATCGGCGTCGCGATGGCTAAGGTCATTCTGCTGCTCACAGCCGGTCTCACTAATGTCCGATCTTCCGGAGTCATCGCGACCAGCATTGCGATGACCAGGGCGGTGGCAATCAAAGGCCCGCAAATCGCGGCGCTGAATATCCCGGCCACCGAAGACGCCACCAAAGCCGCCGCCAGAAACGGTGCGAGCGTTCCGCCCGCGAATGCTTTGCCCCGCGTTGCCAGGATTGCCCCAAAGATGCCGGCCGCCACCCAGCCTAACATCAGAAGAAATCCCGGGGTGCCTTCGCTGGTCAGCGCATCAATGGCCATATTGTGCGGCGATTCCTGATAGAAGGATGGCAGCAATCGGGCGAGGTCGGTCGACTGATAGCGGGGGAATTCGGACGGAAAAGTCTCCGGCCCAAATCCTGCAACGGGCCGGTCGACGACCATTCGCATCGAATCGCGCCACAGGAGGGGCCGCGCTCCTCCCAGCGGTTCGCTTGCGGACCACTGCACACGCGCGCGCATTCTCGTGCCCGCCGGGGAAAAATAAAAACCTGCAAGCACCGCCAGAGTCGCCAGTGCAACCAATCCATGAATCCTGCGGAACCTGATTCCAGTGAAGAATCCGATAACTGCGAAGCCTGCTGCCACGGCCAGAATGGCGGATCGTGTTCCGGTGAAAAGTATCGCGATGCCGGACATCGCGGCTGCCGCGCGCCCGATCCATTGCCAGGGACCCTTCTCAGTGGCCGCCAGCCCCGCGGTGCAAAACAACGCTATGGCGAGCCACCACGCAAAGAAATCGGCATGTCCCATGGTGCCGGGTGGACGGACAATCACCGAATCACCGGCGTGTGCATGATAGGCGGAGGCTGGTTGCAGAGGATCGATGTCGAAATACTGAGCGACCCCGTAGATTGACGCAAGAATTGCCGCCCCGGCACTCGCGCGGAGAAGAGTGGAAATCCCGGCGGGTTTGACTACGAGCTCAGCCGCTACGATCACGGCGCAAAGCACCAGAGCCGTGATGGTCAACAAACCCATTCGCCGCCAGTTTGAACCGAGCAGGGAAAACCAGGGTCGCGCCGAAGTGGCGGTCGCGACCGCAAGCCAGAATATCTGGGCGGCCGCGATGACGCAGAGCCAGCGCCCCGCCCTCCGGTTCAAGAGTGCGGAGATTCCCGCTGCCAGGGCTTTGGCACGCAAGGATGCGATGGCGACAAGCAGCGCGAGCAACACGATTCGAGGCGCGATGTCGTAGTGAAACAGCAGGCCCGGAGTGATCAGCAAGGGAAGCACCCCCGCCAGCGCCGCGAGCAAAATCCACATACAGCCACGCTACCGGCTGGCCGGGCCACTCAGCTGTAAATTAGTTGTAAATTTGCTTCCTCGCTCTCTTCGCGTCCGTGCCGCGTGAGCCGGATAAAAGTGTTCCGCGCGGCTGACGGAGCGCGTCCGGTTCTTAACAGTATTCCGGCAAAACGCAGGTACATCGGGAGCGAACAATGACTGTTGAAACGCAGAGGCGAGGTCTTATGAGGAGGAGGGGTGTCCTCACAGGTTTGTCCGCGGCTGCAATCCTGTTTTTCGGCTGGATCTCCGTCGGCAAATCGCAGCAAAGCGGTCCCGGCGATGGACCAGGACCCGATCTGCTGCCTCCCGCATTTCAGCATCCGGTGGGCGATTCAGTCGCTGGTCAAGCGGTGTTCCGTTACGAGACATTCGGAAATCAGGGGTTCTGGACCGATGCCATGCAATTGCCGCAGGGCATCGCGGCTGCGAAGGTGACACCTTTGCAGGCGCTGCAGCTTGGAATGAACGTGAACGCGGGAGCCCTCAACTCCGCCACCGCCGCGGCTCTTACTGCCGCGATTCAGCAGGTGCAAAACGGGACCGACCCCGCGAAGACAGCCCTCGGCGATCCGAATGTAACTTTGTCGCTCATCGAACAGCAGGCCGTCCAGGGCGTCGTGGTTTTCGATTCCACGGGCGCAGCAAAAGCCGCGGGGAACACCGGCACGCTGAATCTGGCCGGCGGGGATAAAGTGGGCATCACCTGCGCACTCTGCCATTCGATTACGGACAACACTGTGCTTGCCCCCAATGCCACGCTGAAAACAGCCGGAGGCGTCGGCAAGGAATTGGACGGGCCCGCCAATCACGTGATCGACGCGGGCGCCATCTTCGCCACCGCACTGCGGCCGCTCGCCTACTATCCGATGATGCAATTGCAATATAAAGCGCTGAACAACGCCACCGTGGGCCGCGGGGACTTCGCGGGTTTACTGACTACATCCTCCGCCATTCCCAACGAACAGCAGGCCATCCAATATTTGACCGGCACGAGCGCCAGCGGCCAGCGCTATTATCCCGTCGGCCAGTTCGACTCGTTCCCGGACGGCATCGGCGCGCCGGTTCACAATCCTCCGCTTTTCCGGACTGATCTTTCGGCCCCCTGGGGTATCGATGGCGCGGTTAACACGCTGAACGACTTTTCCAACTTCGTCTACACGGTCTCGCTTGACCCGACATCGATCCTGACCCCTTCAGGAAAACAGTTTCTGCACTCGGTGGCGGGCGCAGCCGGAGACGAGATCGTCGCTGACTACGAACAGGTCCTCAAGTCCATTGGCGTGATTCCGGCAGGGGTCGCCACGCTGTCGGTTGTGCCTTTTGTAAAAGCGGCCCAGGTGACTGCCAGCACCGACGGGGCGCCCGTTGGACTTCGCGTGGACGCGACGAAACTGAATAATCTGAATGCCTATACAAACAGCCTGCAGTCGCCTGCCCCGGGTCCGTTCGATGTGAAGCTGGCGGCATTGGGCCAGGCGGTTTTCGCGGGTACCGGACATTGCAGCGGTTGTCATCAGCTGGATCCGAATAAATTCGTCCCGCCCCAGCTGGTGCCAATCAAGAGCATATATCCCGGGTACAATCCGACAATAATTTCCACGCGGTCCGCGCCGCTTTCGCCGATCCAGAAATCGTTCGGCGGCCCCAGTCCGTTTTATGACAACCGCATGGTAATTGTCGACGCGACGCGCGAGGGAAACATCAAAGGGTTCGGACTTCCGCTCAAGGTGGATCTGGCCAGGCGTACGGCTTTACTGCATGACGATGAGATCACGGGTGTCACCGGCACCTTCGACGAAGTTGCGGACATCATGATGAATCCGGCCAAGCGCGATCCGAAAGCTGCCCATCCTTTCTTCGTCCCCGACGCTACGGAGCGAAAGGCCCTGATCGAATTCATGAAGAGCCTGGGAACCTCTCCGGTCACATTCACGCCGCAAGGCGTTGGCAACGCAGCCAGCTATATGTCTGGTCCTGTTGCCCCCGGTGAACTGATCGCCATATCGGCAACGCGTCTCGGGATCCCGACCGCCGCGGCTTCACTGCAAAATACTCAGGTCACCTTCGACGACATTTCCGCATCGTTGATCAATGTGACCTCAACGCAGATTACAGCCATGGTGCCGTACGAAGTGGCGGGTGAGTTCCAGACCGCTCTGAAGGTGACGATAGCCGGCCAGGCAGCGCCCCCCGTTACGCTGGGGGTTGCTCTTACCGCTCCCGGAATTTTTACGACCAGCGGACCCGTGGGCGCCGGAGATTTGGCGGCGGTGCTGAATCAGGATGGCACCGTGAACTCGCAAACGAATCCGGCGGCGAAGGGTTCTGAGATTGCCATCTACGGCACGGGAGCCGGAGAGATGTTTCCCCAGGCAGCGAGCGGCTCCATCACTCCCGCTGCGAACATTCCGATGCCGATTGCCGCTACGTCCGTGTCGATCGACAATCAGACAGCCCTGGTGTTCTATTCAGGTGGTGCTCCGGGACTGGTAGCTGGGGTCCTGCAGGTGAATGCCCTGGTTCCCGGGACAGCCAGTTCGGGCGCGGTCAGCATCGTGGTGAATGTCGGCGGAGTACCGAGTCAAAAGGGCGCGCAGATCTGGGTCAAGTAATAGCAGGGCGCTCATATCGAGGAGCATATCCGTGTTCGAGCCACGCGTCCAGGTCCAGACCCAGCAGTCCGCTGAGCGTGCGCACGTCTTCGCGATAGTGATCAACGAGGAAGGCACGATCCGCGGGATCGATCTGGGCGACGCCCGGCTTCCTGATCAGCAGCGACCGGAAAAACGGTCGCAGCGCCGACGGCATAACGGCGGCTGCACTGCGCCACAATCCAATCCGGCGCAGCCACCCGATGGATTGCATACGGGGCACCTGGCTCTCGCGGTAACGGCGTCCCATGTCCGGCGTGAAATCATTCCGAACACCCAGGAACCCGCAGATACTTCTGTATGCTTCGAGCGGCCGGTCGCGAAAGTCTTCATAGAAAATCGTTCGCACATTGCTGCCGAACAGCGCGAAGTAACGCTGCAGCTGCGACCCGTACAGGCCGTATTCAAGAAAGGGGTAATGATCGCAAAACTTGCCCGACGTATAGTTCAGGTTGCGCCGAATGTGCTCGCAAAAGCTCCAGCTCACCTGACCCATGCCGAGCAGATCGAGGTACTGCGAAAACGCCCTGTCCGGAGGCGAACGAAGAATCAGAACGATCTTCGCGTTGGGTATGCTGGCGGCAATTCGCCCGGGAGCGCTCGGAGACCACAGATAGCAATCGCTGGCCTCCCCGAGTACCGCGCCTTCTTCGGAAGCAGCGAAGAGGCGGTGATAATCGTCCTCGTTGACGACAATTCCGCCCGATCGTTTCTCGCGCATAGGCCCCGCGAGATAGCCCTTCAGATTCTCCGCATCCGCGGCCATTTGCTTCTGGAGAGCGGGCGCGAAATTCTGCACCCGCACTTCAGAAGCAAAGAAGCACGGGGCCTTAATAGGACTCATGTATATTCCCGGGTGGCTATCCAGATATCGATAGAGCGAGGTGGTGCCGGCCTTGGGCGCACCCGCGAGAAAGAAATCCGGGAGGTGAGGGGGCTCCGGCAAAAAACGATCTTACCCCGCATCGGGACCTGCGCGCCGCATCAGCGGGCTTGTGCCAGGCTGAACCTCGTGCCGATGGACCGGCCAGTGAACGTAGCGGGATGAGACTGAAGTTCGAACATTTGCTCCGTCCGCGCCGATCCGTGAAGCTTGCCCGGGAGCGGCTCTCGGCGCAGTTGAACATGCGGCGGTTCGCGAAAGTCGGAGAACGTCGCTTCCATAATGATGCGCGGTTTGATCTATCCCTCGTAAGCGACGAGTTCGCCGACCGGTTTTCCGATGAGACGGCTGACGAGGCGCTGCTTGAAAGAATTTGCACCGCCTATGCGAAAGCTGAGGAAGCGCAAAGGCGCGCCTCCGGAATCTTTCGGGCGACCGACTGGTGGGAACAGTTGCGTCGCTCCAGCCTGCAGCCTGCCATAAGCGCGCTTCGGGCGGGCGATCGATCGCTCCTGTGCGGCATGTACAGAAATTTCTTCCGCGACCCCTGCTCGACAGGTTTGATCGGCATGCCCTATGGACTGCCGAAGTCCCCTTTCCAAGGGACGATCAGCGATCTGCATCGCCGCGTATTCCTCACAGATGCGCTATACCGATTGGATTACTGGGGGATGCAAACGGGGGGCCGGTTTGCTGTACGCGATCTGGCCGGGCCCGGAATCGGCAATCCTTTTGGAATGTTTGTGGGCGGAATCCTGATCGAAAGCGGTGCGGAATACCGCCACTATTGCGCCGACAGAATCAATCTCCTGCTCGGGCCCGGCAGAAAAGTGATGACCGAGGTCGGAGGAGGCTTTGGCGGGATGGCCTACTATCTGCTCCGCGACCGGAAGGACGTCACCTGGGTGGATTTCGATGTTCCTGAGAGCATCGCACTGGCGTCCTGGTATTTGATGAAGGCATTTCCCGACTTGAGGTTTCTGCTCTATGGAGAGGAGGACCTCACCCAGGACGCGATCGCGCGCGCCGACGTCGTACTGATGCCAGTCTCCGAAATGGAGACCATGCCTTCGAAGTGCGCGGACCTCTGTTTCAGTTCGCACGCTATTTCCGATGTCTCTGCGGATGTTTTGGAAACATACCTGGAAGAGATCCGGCGCACCACGCGAGACAGCTTCCTCTTTGTAGGTAATAGCCGGGCTGGCGAATCCATCTGTGACCTGGTGTCCCGAGGCGGTCGCTCGCTGACCCTGGCCGGGAAAGGCGCTTCGGCATGGAACAGCCATAAGGTTCCGGGCGTTCTGGAATCGGAATGTCTTTTTCACGTGAACCAGGCGTGACGCGGGGATGTCGATAGCTGGACGAGCCCGCGCCGCGATCCGAAAACTGGCGCTGGGCGAGACGGCGCTGCCTCAGGAATGCACCCTCGGCCTCATCGATCCGCAGACGGAAATAACAGTATGGTTGCATGGAGCGGGTCAGCCGATCGATGTCACTCAACGGCATGCCCCCGCCTCTTCAGGGCCATTTGCCGTTTGCATTTCGTTGGATAAATCGGGCTTGCCTCCCGCCGAAAACCGCGGCCGGCTGTCGCTCGGTTTTCGCGAGCGAAACGGCCAGCAGCGCCTGCTCGGTGAAATCGGACTGAAGCCCGGCACAGCACAGTTCGCACTAGCCCCGGACCTGCATATATTCGAAGCTCGAACTGCCGCAAATTATTGCCTCCCGCAACGGCAGCTCTGGACGCATTACCTGCTGCACGAATATTCCCATTGGCGTCACCCGGACACCTCAGGAATTTCGATGTCATTTCTGGACAAGCGTGCAACCATCGTCATGATGATCCGGCCGCATCCGGTTATGCTGGCGAGTATTGAAACGGAGGGCGGCGGAAATATTTTTCCCATGAATATTATGGGCGACCTGGGGCATGATCGAATCGGATTCGTTCTGAAAGAATCGAGGTCACCGGCGGATCTGGTGGGGCGCGCCGGGCGGCTGGCGCTGACGAGCGTCCCGGTCTCGCAGAAGGCGAACGCGTATCGGCTCGCCGGTAATCATTACAAACAATCGATTGAATGGCAGCAACTCCCATTCGCGGTGAGGAAGTCGGCCACATTTCGCATTCCCGTTCCCGATTTCGCCCTGCGAGTCAGGGAACTTGAGGTTGAGACTGCGAACAAAATCGGTAATCAATGGTTCTTTGTAGCCCGGGTGGTACATGACGAAAACGTCGCCGACGGCCCGGGGCTGTGCATGATCCACGGTTTCTACCAGGCGTGGCGGCTCAAAAAGATGGGTGTCTCTTAGAGAGCGATCCGAGACGCAGGTAGTAGAACGGTCGCTCCTGATTCGGGTTGGCTCGGACAGGCGCCCCGTAATTGGCCTGCAGGCGGCGATCGTTGACGTAACCCGGCCCGAGCCGTGGGGCCAAGGCGAAGGTTCCTCTATATCGAGTGCCTCGACTAGCCGAAATCCGGACGGCTCGGGTGGTCGACAACAATCAGTCGGCCGTTAGTCAAAGCCCTGACCGAATGCCGGCTGTTCGAGGGCACAATGGCAACTACTCCAGGCTTTGCAATCTGAGGTTCTCCGTCGATCGTCACCTCTAGTTCGCCCTCAATGACTTCGTAAACTTCTTCCTCAGGATGAAAGTGCTCGTGAATCGTTGAACCGGCCGCAAACTCGTAATGTGCGAAGGTTATACTCGTCGAATGAAAATAGCGGCCCTTCCACCCCGGTAGCCGTTCGATCACCTTAAGTCTGTTGGTATCCACGAATGGCATGGGACCGCCGCCTTCACTCTTGCGTTGACCACCGGAACAATGAGTCCGAGTAAGGTCCGTCTGATGCACATTCTAGCTCAGGCCACCGGGGACCGGTATCGCCTGCACCAGCGGCCGGAATCCCGCGAGCCGCAATGCCGCCCATTAGAATAGGAATTCATGATCACGCGTTCTGAAGCCATCGATATGTTCAATTCCGACGACCTGATTGGCATCGGCATGGAGGCCGACGCCTTGCGGCGGAAGCTTCATCCGGAAGGCGTGGTCTCATACATCATCGACCGCAATATCAACTACACCAACTTCTGCACGGAATATTGCAGCTTCTGCGCCTTCTACCGGCCGATGGGCCATGCCGAAGGCTACGTGCTGCCGCGCGAAGTCATCTTCGACAAAATTCAGGAAACGATCGACCTCGGCGGGACCGGCATCCTGTTCCAGGGCGGACTGCATCCGGATTTGAAGATCGAGTGGTACGAGGATCTGTTGCGCTCGATCAAAGCCAAATTCAACATCTGGTGCCATTGCTTCTCAGCGCCGGAAATCACCAACATCGCCGAGGTCAGCGGAATCTCGCTACGCGATACCATCGCCCGCCTGCGCGATGCCGGCCTCGATTCCATTCCGGGCGGCGGCGCGGAGATTCTCGACGACGCAGTGCGTTACCGGATCAGCCGTCTGAAATGCGGCACACAGGAATGGATCGACGTCCATCGCACCGCGCACTCCCTGGGGATGCGCACCACCGCAACCATGATGTTCGGTTGCGGCGAGACTCTGGAACAGCGCATGAATCACTTCGAAATTGTGCGCCAGATTCAGGAGGACACCGGCGGTTTCACCGCTTTCATCCCGTGGAGCTTTCAGAGGGAACTCACCTCGCTCGGGCGCTTTATTAAAGAGGAAGCCACCGCGGTTGAGTATCTGAAGACGCTGGCGATTTCGCGGATTTTCCTCGACAACATCCTGAACATCCAGAGTT
>DASZLO010000203.1:0-18610 GCA_035552315.1 Bryobacteraceae bacterium | reverse complement strand
GCATACGGAGAGTTGCCGCCGTTTACCAGGCTTGCCGTCACAGTATTGCCGGGACATCCGCAAAGGGCGGTGGAACCGATCGGGGTATACGGCAGGCCGCTGTTCCATGTAAAGATTCCGTCCAGTTGCCACGGCCCCAGTACATGTCCCAGCACTCCGCTGCTCAGGTGATTGGTGCCGGCGCCGAAGGGCAGGCGCCAGTCGTGGGTGATGGTGATGACGTGGGTGCGGTCCCAGTCCGCCGGACCGTAGTTAGCCGTCGGGTTTACGTTGTTGAGAAACGGCTGAAGACCCTGGCCGTAGTCGAGCGCTTTGCTGTAAGTGTAAGCGAGACTAAAGCCCAGACCTCCGGAGAATCTCTTCGTGATGTTCGTCTGCAGTGAGTTGTAGTTACTCGAGAACCCGGTGCCGCGCAGGTAAGTCGGCGCCGTGCGGCCGCTCAGGAAATACGGCAATCCCGTGACGCCCGTTCCGGGCAGCGCTGCGTTCGTGTTCAGCGTGTAGGGCATATCCCGTCCGACATTGCCCACATATCCGATGTCAAACAGGATGCCGTGCGAAAGGTCGTGCTGGACTGTGAAGTTATAGAACTCCACATACGGCGTGCGGAAGTTGTTCTGCGTATAGTAGAGCGGAACGTTGGGGGCCAGGGTGGAGGCGGAAGATATCGGGGCGAACGCGCCATATCCTCCGGGCGCCACGGTATAGGTTCCCGCGGCTCCAAAGCCCGCGCCCGTGAATGCCGGAATTAAAGCGCTCGCCTCATACTGAAGCGGATTCCAGTAAGACATGCCGTAGCCCGCCCGGACCACCGTGTGGTCGTTTACCCGGAATGCCATGCCGATGCGGGGCGCGAAGTTGAGCGTCTGGCTATGCTGTCCGCCGAAACGGTTCACGCCCGAGCCCAGCGGTACAAGCCCGCCGCTTGCAGGATCGAAGACGTCATATGAGGCCGCATTACTGCGCGGTTGAACCGGGCGGAAATAGTCGTATCTCAAACCAAGGTCCATTGTGAGGCGTCCGAACTTGACCTGGTCGTCAAGATAGCCTCCATACTGCCACGAGACGTAGCTGGGCAGGTACGAGGAGGAAATGATTCCCGACGTGGTCGGGGCGCCCAGCAGGAACGATGCGAGCGCGTTCGGATAGAGCGCGACCGAAGTCGATCCCAGCGGTGCCGTGGCCCCTGAGGTAAACGAATAACCACCCGCCGGACCGTACGGAAGATTCTGGAATCCATCGAACCGGATATTCCAGAGATCGACTCCGAACCGCAGAGCGTTTCTCCCGTAGCGCGCGCTCCATTGATTCTTCAGCGTGTAGTTGTTTTCTTTGTTGATCTGCGGGAGGTTCGGATTCGAGCCAAGCGCCGGCAGTCCCGAGACCTGAATCAGCGGAACCGCGCCGTTCGCGCCTGAAAATCCAAAGAACGAGCCTGAATAGTCGGAAGGAAGAGCTGAGATCGGATCCGAATAGCGGTTCATCCCGAGTTGCAGGTTCGTATACAGGCCCGCGCCGAATACGTGATCCACATTGAAGAGACCTTCATGTGACCGAAGGCGTGACCGTCCGCCGTCGGCCGAGATCCCCGGGAACAGCGCGCCCTGATAGGTTTCATAGTAGGACAATCCGTACCGAAGCGACATTGAAGTTTTGTCAGAGAAATGCTGGTCGATGCGGGCATCGAGGCGGTTGCCGATGTTCTTGTAAGGAGTGTTCGCAAAATAGTTAAACTCCTGCCCGGAGAAAGAAGGCAGCGGCAGCGCGTCAATCAGATTCTGCGAGATTGAATTGAGCATTGTGCCCGGGATTTGATTGTTCGCGAAAGGAAGCCCCGTCGTGGGATTGATGATGGATCCGGCCGGAAGTCCCGCGAAGTTACCTCCCTGGAATGCGACCGTGGGCACCGTCGTAAACATCGGGCTTTCACCGGAGAAACGGTCGCCCTGATAGGAGAGCAGGAAAAACGTTTTGTCTTTGACGATGCGTCCGTTCAAGAGGCCGCCGAACTGATTCGACGTGAAGCGTGACTGTGGCAGGCCGGCGGGATCGAAGTAGTCCCGCGCGCGCAGCCAGTCATTGCTGTTGAACTCAAACAACTGGCCGTGAAAGCCGTCATTCCCGGTTCTGGTAATGTCGGTCAGCACCGTTCCGGTCGCACGGCCGTTTTCGGCCTGATAGTTACTCGTAGTAACTTTCATTTCCTGGAGTGACATCTGCGTCGGTACATGGACGGCAATGCCGTTGACCGGCTCCAGAATTTCCGCGCCGTCGAGCAGTTGATTGTTACGAAGCGGCGACTGCCCGTTTGTGGCCCAGACCCGGTTGTTCTGCGGATCCAGAAGAGTCGGATTGGTAAGCGGCGGGGTCATCATGGCGTTTTCCGACTCCGTCTGAGCTGAAAAAGTTACCGGAGGCTGGACACCAGGCATTTTCTCCACCAGTTGCTGGTGATTCAGATCGATAATCGGAGGGTCCGTAACGGAACCTGAAGAATAGGCCCGCGCAATTGTTGCATTATCGTCCTGGATGCTTGAGGACTGCCCCTGCACCTGAATTTTTTGAGTGGAGTTGCCCGGCTGCAGCGCCAGCGCTACGGTTATGGGCCCCCCGGTCGAGACCTGTACGTCGTTCTGGGTCAGCGGACTGTAGCCGTTGACTTGGACGTCAACGCGGTAGGGGCCCGGTTGAAGATTTGAGATGGTGAAGGTGCCGTCCTGACCGGTGACTGCGGTCTGGGTAGCTCCCGTCGCGCTCGTTACCGTAACCGACGCCGTCGGTATGGCGCGGCCGTCGGGCGCTGTCACTTTGCCGCTAATACTCCCCGTGGTTTGCCCGTAAAGCCCCAAAGCGAATAAGAGCGACATGAATGTTATAAAAATACTCGATTTTCCTGCTTTCATTTCGATAAAACCCCTAATGCCCTTGCGGGAATTTTTGACGCAGTCCCGGCGTCAACGGGCAATGATTCTGCAGGACAACGGCCAGTGCTGAAGTGTTTACACAACGTAAATCGGTATATTTTGTTTTGTAATTCTTTATGAAAAGTGGAAGAATGAAGCGGAAAATCAATGAGGCAAGTTGCCGCTCGCGGCAACATTGTCAACCAAGTGACAATCCGGAACAAACGGTTTGATCGGGTCCTGGCCGCGCCGGGCGTAACCGGATCGGCTCGCTTACGTCCATAGCCTTACAGGAAAAACAGTACAGTCCTGACAATGGCATCTTCCGCTCTGCTTACCCGCAGTTCGAGCCGTTTCAGATTCCAGACGGTTCTCTGGGTCTCCCTCGGTCTCACGACCCTCTTTGTGTTCGTCACTTCAGAGGCGCTTCTGGTGGTCGATTACCCCATGTACCATGCCTACCGTTTGCAGGTAATCGCCGATCGCCGGTTGCTCATTCCCCATGTCCTGAGCAGCCTGATCCCGCTTCTTGCCGGCCCTCCGCAGTTCTCGTCGCGCCTTCGTCAGCTTCACCCGAAGCTTCATCGCGTACTCGGCTATCTTTACGTATCCTCGGTACCTGTCGGCGCATTGACCGGGATCGCCCTCTCCGCCGGCCGTCCTGGTATGCCGGGGACCATCGTGCAGGCCGCCGCCTGGATCGTCTGCACCGCCGCTGCTTTCGTTACCGCGCGTAACCGCCAGTTCGTTCAGCATCGCCGATGGATGGCCCGCTCGTATGCGGTCACATTCACCTTCGTGTCGACGCGGGTGCTCAACCCCTGGCCGCGCTACTGGAGCCATCTTGGGGACAGTTTCGCCGCCCTCGGCCTGATTGTCTTTACGCTCGCTTCTCTGCTGATCGTCGATCTGGGGCTCAACTGGCGTGAACTCGATTCCCGTCACCGCCTGAACTCATTCCTGACCGGCTTCCGGGGCATGCGTAACGCTGGAAGAGAGCAGAACCAACGCGCGCTGAACGGTGACTAAGGAAGAATGACCGGCAGGTTCATCCTGTTCGCGATGGCGGGCCAGCCGGAGCTTTCGCGGAACGCTTTAAAGAGTGCGGAGGGTACAAACAACGCCAAGCCTGCTTCCCCGCGATCCAGCGCCTTTTCGCACCAGCCAGCCGCCGCTTCGACCTCTCCGCACACGACGTGACGGAGCATCGCCGGGAGTCCGTCGCCATGCGGTGCGAGCAGCGCGGTGGCGCGAATGTGATCTCCCTGGCGTGCGTAGAGCCCTGCCAGCAGGCCGGCGCACATGCCGTTCCATGGAGCAGCCTCGACCGCTTTCCGGGCCGCTTCGCAGGCTTCCTCGAACCTCCCGCTGGAGATATGGCTCAGAGTAATGGCAAACCACGCGATCCAGAAAGTTTCGATCTCAAGTGCTTTTCCAGCCTCGCCGATCGCCCGGTCGAAATACCCGCCCAGCGCCAGCGTCATCGCAAGGACCGACCGGAAGAGCGCGCTTAGCGGGTCCTGTTCAAGCGTGGATTCGAATTCCCGAATGGCTTCCGGGTAAAACCCCTGGCAGATTCCGGCCAGCCCGCAACGAAGGGCCACCTCTACAGGCAGGTTGCCCGCGGCCCGCGCCTGCCGAATGTGCCCGGCTGCTGCCTTCCAGTCGTGCTCATAAAAGGCGGCCAACTGTGCGAGGACCGCGTGCGCCCTGGGAGCACGCGGAGCGAGATCGCGGGCCTTCAAGGCCATGGCCCGGGCCAGCGGCAGCATTTCGCTCGCGGTCCGGTTACCCCAGATTCCGAACAAAGCGTAGCTCTGGCCCAACTCTGCGTACGGATCCGCATACTCCGGGTCGAGTAGGATCGCCTGCTCAAAATACTGTCTGGCACGATCCAGCGTCTCGGGCGAGCTTCTGAGTATCATGTGCCGCCCCTTCAGGAATGCCTCATAGGCAGGCACTCCGGGCTGGTGGCGGTCGCCGGCAACATTCTGCGAGAACTTCAGGCGCAGCGCCTGGGCGATGGCTGCGGCGATTTCGTCCTGCACCGCGAACACGTCGGTCATTTCGCGGTCGTACCGCTCCGACCAGAGGTGATATCCATCGGTCGCATTAATCAACTGCGCGGTAACACGGATGCGGCTGCCGGAGCGTCGGACGCTGCCTTCCAGAATCGTGCTCACATGCAGCTTCGCTGCGATCCCGGTTATGTCCTGCTCTTTGCCGCGGAACGCGAACGACGAGGTGCGCGCCGTCACCTTCAACTCGGGGATGCGAACCAGCAGGTTCAGGATTTCTTCGGCCAGTCCGTCGCTGAAGTACTCGTCGTCCTTGGACGCGCTCATATTGGCGAACGGAAGAACCGCGATGGACGGCGACCGTCCGGCCGGCTTCGCAAGCGCCAGCTTTTCCAGCGCCGTTTTCAATTCCGCCACGCTCTGAAACCGGTCTTCGCGCCGTTTGGACAGGCACCGGGTGACGATGGCTGCAGCAGGGGACTCAAACGGCGCGGGATCGTCGCGTACCACCGCGCTCAAGACATCGATTAACGACCCGCCGCCGAAAGCTTGTTTACCCGACAGCAATTCGTACAGCACTGCCCCGAAGCTGAAAATGTCCGAGCGCTCATCGATCGGTTTGCCCTGCGCCTGCTCCGGCGACATGTAGGATGCGGTGCCCAGGATCGCACCGTCGATGGTCTCTCCGATTCGGATTTTTCCCGTTACTTCCTCATCGGCGGGCAGCATCATTTTGGCGAGGCCGAAGTCGAGCAGTTTGGCGCACGGCTGAGAGTTCACTTGCACGACCAGAACATTGGCTGGTTTCAGATCCCGATGGAGGATGCCTTTGGAATGCGCCGCTTCGAGCGCGCCGGCAATTTGGGCAGCAATCAGCAGCGCGTTTTCGAGAGGCAGCGGGCCAGCTTGAGTTTGATCGGAGAGCGGCTTGCCGTCGATGAACTCCATCACCAGATAGTCGGGGCCGACGTCGTAGATCTGGCAAATGTGCGGATGGTTCAGCGCGGCAATGGCCTCGGCTTCCTTTTGAAAACGTTCCAGGCCTACGAGCGAACTCTTGATCGCCACGTCGCGGTTCAGGCGCGGATCGCGCGCGCGCCAGACCTCGCCCATGCCGCCCTTGCCGATCGGTGCGAGCAGTTCGTATCGTCCGAGCTTGTCACCGGGGGATAGAGGCATGGCGCAGGACCGATTTTAGCGAAGCCCTGCGCGCGGCGAGCGTACAAGAGCGCGACGCCGGTTCCGGATACGGGACCAGATCCTGTTATAATTCCGCCATTAAAACCAGGTCGTTTTTCACGGGCCGTACCGCGGGAAAATGAGGTCAAAATGAGTTTCTCCAGACGTGAATTCCTAGAGGCCGCGGCCGCCGCATCGCTTGGCGGAGCCACGGCGTTTGAGCTTTCGGCGCAGGGCCGGGCAGCCGACCTGATCCTCTACAACGGCAAGGTGGTCACCGTCGATCCCGCCTTTTCGATAAGACAGGCGGTCGTCGTTAAAGACGGCCGAATCGTGGAAACAGGCGGTAACGAACTGCGCAACCGCTATACTGCCGCGCGATCCATCGATCTCCGGGGCCGCATGGTCATGCCTGGCTTCCACGACACCCACATTCACCTCGGCGGAAGTTCCCGCCGCCATATCGACTTCACCGAGACTTTCTCGCTCTCACAACTCAAGCAGCAAGTCAGCGAAAAGGCCAAAGAGCTGGGGCCCAACGAATGGATCACCGGCGCCAATTGGGACGAATATCATTTCACCGACGAAAAGCGCAAACCCCTGCGTTCCGATCTGGATGCGGCGGCACCGAACAATCCGGTGGCTCTCACCCGCGCTGGCGGCCACAGCATTGCCGGCAATTCCAAAGCCTTGGAAATGGCGGATATTAATAAGGCCACCCCGGATCCGGATCGCGGCATCATCGAGAAGGGCGCGGATGGCCTGCCCACTGGCGTAATCCGCGAAAGAAATGACCTCTACACGCGGCTGGTGCCCCGTGACAAACCCGCCGACGTGCGCGACAGTTTCTTTGATAACGTGCATTCGCAGCTCAGGCTCGGCATCACGAGCGTGATCCAGGCCGGCGCGTCCCTGACCCCTGGCAACGTCGGTTCTTACGCCGAATGGGAAGTCCTCTACGCCAATCACGGGACAGACCTGCCGCGCGCGTTCGTGCAGATTCAGTTTCCCGGCGATGCCAAAACCGGCGAAGCGCGGCTCAGGGAATTCGGCCGCAAGACCGGCGATGGCAATGAAAGGCTGCGCGTCGGCTCCATCGGAGAAATGACTGTCGATGGCGGATTCACCGGACCCACCGCGTGGTCCCTGGTCGACTATAAAGGCCAGCCTGGATTTCGCGGCCGCGGCTTCTTAACCGAGGAACAAATCCGCGCCAATGTCGAGGTGGGCCATAAGATGGGCTGGCAGTATGGCATTCACGCCATCGGAGACGCCGCCATCGAAGCCACTGTCAACGCTTACGACAAAGTCCTGCAGGCCTGGCCGCGCGCCGATCATCGCCACTATCTGTGCCACTTCACGGTCCTGCCGCCGGAACACACGCTGCAGACCATGACGAAGCAGCACATCCTGATCGCCCAGCAGCCCAACTTCACCTACAACCTCGAAGAACGCTATCGCGATGCTCTCGAAGGGCGGCGTCTGGCCACCAATAACTCGCTCTCTACGCCAATCAAGCGCGGCATCTTCATGGCATTCGGCAGCGACAACCTGCCTATCGGACCGCTGATCGGCCTTTACGCAGCCGTCACACGCAAAGGCGAGAGCGGCAAAGTCTACGGGCCGGAAGAAGCGGTCAGCATGAAAGACGCGATTACCATGTATACGCGGGCCGGCGCGTTCATCACCCGCGAGGAAAAGATCAAAGGCACGCTGGAACCGGGCATGCTGGCGGACATGGTGGTTCTTCCCGAAGACATCCTCACCGTCTCTCCGGAGAAGCTCCTCACCATGAAAATCGATATGACGATCGTGGGCGGTAAGGTGCTCTACGAACGGGCAGTCTGACAGGCCGCCGCATTCCTCTGCCTGGCCGAAGCCAGCACGTTCAGCCAGCCGTCCAGCCCTGCTCCGCTTTTGGTGGAGACCTTCAGAACCGGCATGCCCGGGCGGACCCGCTGAATATTGGCCTCGGCCGCGGCGAGATCGAATTCAACCGCTTCGGCGAGATCCATCTTCGTCAGCACCGCGAGGTCGGCGCTGTTGAAGATCGTGGGATATTTCAGGGGCTTGTCTTCGCCTTCCGTCACCGACAGCAGAACCACGCGCAGATCTTCGCCAAGGTCGTACGACGACGGGCACACCAGATTTCCAACGTTCTCTATAAAAAGGAAGTCGAGATCAGCCAGGCTCCAGCCATCCAGTGCGGTGCGGATCATGGCGGCTTCAAGGTGACAGATCGTTCCCGTCGTAATTTGCCGGACAGGCGTCTGGGAGCGGGCCAGCCGCGCGGCATCGTTTTCTGTGGCGAGATCGCCCACCAGCGCCGCCACCCGATAATCCTGCCGCAGTAACGCGAGTGTCTTCTCGAGAAAGGCTGTCTTCCCCGATCCGGGGCTCGACACCAGACTGACTACGAATACGCCCGCATTCTGAAACTGCTGCCGCAGCTCACGCGCCACAACATCGTTTTGCTTGAGGATGTTTTGTCTCACCTCCACCATACGCGGTTGGCTCACGGCTCTCTGGTCTCCTCGTCTTGAATTTCGAGCGCCACCACTTCGAGCTCGCGTCCTTTCAGAATCTGCGATACCGGAGTTCTGCATTCCGGACAGGCAAACCACTGAATGGATTCCAGCGTTCTCGGCGCAAGGCACGCAGGGCAATAAACCACCACCGGAACTTCTTCGATTTCGAGGCGGGATTCCTCTAAACAGGTCCCCTCCCGCGCCAGCTCCCACGACGACAGCAGCGCAGTCCTTGCCACGCCTGCCAGTGCGCCGATTTTCAAATGGACCGCGTTGATCCGCGCGCCGCCTCTCTGCTCCGCTTCTTCTTCAGCCATCTCCACAATGCTCATCGCGATTGAGAGTTCATGCATGGGTTTGTTAGCCCGCCACCACGCAGCCGCGCCCCTGCCAGCCGATCTGAACGACACTGCCCGCGCTATCGACAAGCACCGGAACCATTCGCTGGCCGCCCGCGGCCGCGATCATGCGCGCACGCGCTTCGGAGTCCACGTCCACGTCATATTCGACATAGTCGTGCCCCTTCCATTCGAGCCACTCCCGCATCTCTTCGGTATAGGGGCAGCTTCGGGTTCCGAATAACTCGAACTTACGCATGCGACTGCATCTCCAGCGTTTCGAGAATTACGTGATAAGTGGAAGCCTGTACTTCCTGAATGCGCGGAATGTAATCGGAGCGGACCAGCAGCGGAAAATCGGCCACTCCGCGGCGTAAGATTTCGCCGCCGTCATATCCCAGCAAAGCCGCCGTGAGCAGACCCCGTTTGCGCGCCTCTTCCATCGCCATGATGATGTTGCGCGAGCCGCCGCTGGTCGAAATCCCGATCGCCACGTCTTCCGGACGCGCATGCGCAATCATCTGCCGCAGAAAAATTACGTCCACGCCGACATCGTTGGCGACAGCCGTGATATTCGCCGGCTCCATCGACAGCGATATCGCGGGTATGCCCCGATCGATGCAGTCAATGGCCCAGTCATTGGCGTCTGTGGCGGATCCTCCGTTGCCGAAGAGGATGAGCTTGCCGCCGCGCGCGAGCCGCTCGTCGATCGCCCGTGAAACATTGACGATCTGCTCCGATTCCTCCCGCGCCACCTGAACCCGCAGCTCGGAGTCTGCTTCCGCCTTCATTAGGATGGACGCCGCGACGTCATCCACAATATCGCTGGTCTGCTGTTTCTTTTCGCCCAGGAACGGGTACAAGAATCCGGAGCTTCCCGCGTCCTGCCCAAGTTCACGATGCTCGAAAAAGACATGAACCGTTTCCCACAGCGTGTGGTACAGGATCTCGATCAGTTCCTGATGAATGAATGGATCTTGACTCGGCGGAGTCAGCGGATAAGAACCGCCCTCTCCGGGCAATTCGAAAGTCATGGCCCCGCGACGGTGCGCGCCATTTAGCGCCGCCGTGACTTCCGGGTCACCTCCGGGAGGCCCGAACCCCATCACCATGTCGTCCGGCTGCAGGATCGCATCCAGCCACGGCCGGAAGTGCATCGATAAATCCAGCGCGGGCAACGCGCGCTTGCCCACCACGATCGGATGGACAAACTCGACGGACACGTGCTGCGCATCGGTCGCCCACGGGCCGCGTCCGAATGCCAGCAGCCTTCCCCCGCGCAGGAACCGCTCGGACATTTCTCTGCAGGCTATGGCGAGCGGCCGGGCTTCTTGCGCAAAGAATTTTTCAAAGATCCTGTTGCGCTCGAGAAGCTGATCCTGCACGTGGCTGACTGCTGCGTCCGTCTGAACCATTTCTCAACAAATCCTGGGCAGCGGATCGCCCACCAGCATGTCCACAATTCTGCTGCCGCCGTAAAGCATTGAGACCAGCACGGCGCCGGCGGGCTGCTCTTTCACTTCACCGATCAGGGCCGCGTCCGCACCTCCCGGCATCGCGTGCAGGGCTTCCAGCGCCGCATCCGCCTGGTCCTTCGCGATTACCGCAAGGAACTGGCCTTCATTGGCGATGTGCAGCGGGTCCAGCCCCAGCAATTCGCACGCGCCGCGGACCTCGTCCCGCACAGGAATCCGATCTTCGTACAGAACAATCCCCAGGCCGCAATCCTGCGCCAACTCGTTCAACGACGTCGCGACCCCGCCCCGCGTCGGATCCCGCATCCAGTGAACGCCCGCCCCGATCGTTTCCGCCAGCGCCTCCACAAACGGCAGCACCGAACGCGTATCCGAACGGAGATCCGCGTCCAGATCGAGTTCGCCCCGCGCCAGCAGAATCGTGATGCCATGGTCGCCGATCGGTCCCGACAGCAGAATTCTGTCGCCGGGCCGGACCGCGGCCGCCGAGATACTCAGTCCGGGAATCAGGTGACCGATGCCGGACGTTGTGATGTAAATCTGATCGGCTTTCCCGTGCTCGACAACTTTGGTGTCGCCTCCCGCAATCGCAACCCCGGCGGCGCGCGCGGCGGCTGCCATGGCCCGTACCTCGGCTTCCAGAATCTCCGTTCGCAGCCCGGCCTCCAGCACGTAACTCACAACCAGCGCCTGCGCCCGCGCACCGGAAACCGCCAGGTCGTTCACCGTACCATTTACAGCCAGCTCCCCGATGGAGCCGCCCGGAAAGCGCAGCGGCTTGACTACGAAACTGTCTGTCGTCATCGCCACGCAGGTGCCGTTGATATCCACGTGGGCCGCATCGCCCAGCGGCGTATGCGCGGATTCAAAAAGCAGTGGCGCAAACAATCCGTCGACGAGCCGCCGGCTGGCCTTGCCGCCCGCCCCATGCGCCATTTCAACCTGTGGATCGCGAAACCGAAGTTTGGATACGACGCTCGCCATGCAATATGCCTCCTTACGCCACGCTCACGGACTCGACCAAACGGGCCTTGCGATGTTCATAGTTGTAATAAGCGGCGCAAGAGCCTTCCGATGACACCATCAGCGCGCCCACCGGATGCTCCGGAGTACATTCCTTGCCGAACAGTTTGCACTGCGCCGGCTTCAGCACGCCCTTCAGGACCTCCCCGCACTGCGCGGCTTTCGGATCTGTCACCCTTATCCCCGGCACGCTGAACCGTCGCTCCGAATCCCATTCCGCATACGCCTCGCGAAGGCGCAGCGCGGACTGCGAGATGAACCCGAGGCCGCGCCATTCGAAGTAAGGCCGCAGCTCAAACACTTCGGCCATCGCCTTCAGAGCCGCGCCGTTGCCTTCCCACGGCACAGCGCGTTTGTACTGGTTCTCCACCGTCGTCTGATTCGCATTCAACTGCCGCAGCAGCATTACGATTGACTGCAGAATGTCCAGCGGCTCAAACCCGGCTACAACGATAGGCTTCTTTTCGTTGCCCGCGATCCATCCGTAAGGACGGCATCCAATCACGGTGGACACATGTCCAGGCCCGATAAACGCGTCGATCCGCATATCCGGCGAATCAAGTATCGCGCGAATCGCGGGAATGATCGTCACATGATTGCAGAAGACCGAAAAATTATGAATGCCCTGCTTCTTCGCCCGCATCAGCGTCAGGGCCGTCGATGGCGCCGTGGTCTCGAACCCGATCGCAAAGAACATCACGTGTTTATCGGGATTGGCCCGCGCCAGCTTCAGCGCATCGGACGGGGAATAAATAATCCGCACATCCATGCCGCGCGCTTTGTATTCCAGCGGACTTCCCTTCCTGCCCGGCACGCGCATCATATCGCCGAAGGCGGTGAAGATCACATCGGGCTGTTCCGCGATGGAGAGGCCGTCGTCGATCCGGCCCATGGGCAGCACGCACACCGGACAACCCGGTCCGTGAACGAGTTCGATGTTGGCAGGCAACAGGTCCTTCAAGCCGAACCTATAGATGGAGTGCGTGTGGCCTCCGCACACCTCCATGAACCGGTAATGCCTGGCCGGATCGGCCAGGCGGCGGATCTCCGCCACCGTCCTGGTGATCAGCTCAGGTTCGCGAAATTCATCCACAAATCGCATCGCATATTCTCCTGTCAGGGCCCGGCCGTGCGTTCGGCGTCCGCCATTTCGCCCAGTCCATATCCCTCCACCTCTTCCATGGCCGCCTGCTGCTCACCCAGTTCCGTGAGCAGACGCAACTGATCCAGCGCGTCATCTTCCGCGATCCTGCTCATCGCAAATCCGACATGGATAAGGACCCAGTCCCCGGTCTGCGGCGGGTCTTCGGACAGCAATCCCAGATCGACCTTGCGCCGCACTCCGAGAACCTCCACCAGCGCGAGGCTCCGGTCCTCATCCAGCAGTTCCACGATCTTTCCCGGTATCGCGAGACACATAAGCTATCCCTGCTTTCGCGCGACAATGTCGAACGCAAATTTCAATTCGTCTTTCAATTTGAGCGCCCCGCCCGCCACACGGGCGCGTGCGATCCCGTAATCGCTTTGCAGAATGGAGAAGTCGCCACTTGCCCGCAGCATGCCGCCAGTAATCGTCATTTGAGTTGTCAGTGGAAGGCTCCGGGTGACGCCGTGCAGCGAGAGCTTGCCGGTGACGGTAACGCGGTACCGCCCTTCTCCCAGCGATTCCACGGCTGCGCCTGCGCTTTCAAACGTAATCGCCGGATAACGCGCTGTCTCAAGCACCTTCGCGCACATCGTGCTTTCCATTTCCGTGCGATCGGCCCTCTTGATGTCATCTGTCACTTCGAGCGAATCCGCGCGAATCTCCATTCGCAGCGCCGCGCGCTCCGCACGGCCGGGATCAAGATGAGCAGGATCGAAGTTCACGACGCCGCTGAAGTCCCGGATGGCGATCGTTGGACTGTGTCCCATGGCCGCCAGCATTCCGCCGGCAAAGGCCCGAACCGTGAAGCGGCTCGCGTTGTTGTCCAGAAGATACTGCCCGAGGGCTGCGTCTGTGCCGGCCGAACTCACATTCAATTCGCTCACGTCAATTCACATGAACCGCAATTTCAAATACCTTTCGATATCCGGTATCGCAGTGCGCAGGAGGCTGGCGAATTGTATGCTTCCCAGATATCGCCGTACTCTCGGCGTCGAAAGAATCAGGCCGGCGCCAACCATCACCATCGCCGCGCCACCCAGCAGGATCAACGTATCCCGGTCCTCCTTCGAATCCGGTTCTGAGCTCTGGTTCTCTGTCCGTTTCATTAGTTCCAGCGACATTAGTTCTCCGCCGCGATTCCCACCGGTTGTCCCGCCAGAGTTTTCGATACAACCGATTCGATAAGCGCCGCCGCTCCCGCGACCGCCGCCTTCACCGGCTCGCTTAAACCTGTTTGCCCGTCTTCAAACGAATCCGTATCCGCGGGTTCGCAGCCCACCACCAGAATTCGCCCCGCGACGCCGCCCATCGATTTCACCGTGCGAAGCACGTTCATTGGATTCATCTCGTGGGTGTCGATGCTCACCGGCTGCCCTTCCCCGACCGGCTCCGGCTCAAGCAGGTACAGAGTTCCTGGCTGCCCGCCTCGCGCACAGGCATCCACCAGGATCACCAGGTCATGAGGCTCGAGCAATGCGTAAACCAGATCGAGGCCGCGAATCCCGAAGTCTTTCACGGTGACTTCCGGCGGAAGCGAACGCCCCGCGAGCACCTGCGCTACTTCCGTGCCGAATCCGTCATCGCCCAGAAAAATGTTGCCGATGCAGGCCACGAGAATTTGCCGCTCCATCACAGGGCCTCCAGTTCGTCGGGGTGGAAAAAGAACCGGTGACCCGGCTGGCGCAGCATCCCGAGATCCCTGCCCGGATCATCTTCGAGAACGATGGCCATCTGCAGCTTGCCCTCGTAGTCCTGCTCGATGCTCTCGATGATCCCGATCTTTCCCCGCAGCGCGACATCCATGACATCGCCTCCCTGGCGGGGACGAAGGCGGACGCGTGTACCGGCCTTAAGTTCAACGCCGTTCACGGTAATTCCTTCGATGGCCGGCTTGTCCTCCAGCAGGTGCCATTCCCGTTCGTTCATAGCAATCCCTCCGGCTTCACTCGCATCCCGCGCAGCGCGCCATGCAGCTTCTGAAAATGTTCCGGCGGCATCATCTCCGTCCGCTCCAGAATCTGCCGGGCCCGATCGTCTCCGTTCCTGACCTCCAGCTTTTCCTCCTGTGTCATGGTCAGGATTCGCAGCGCGAGAATCTCATCGATTTCCGTCCCGTCGAACAGGTCGCCCGCGCTCTCCGGCGCAACTTGCGGATAGTCGTAAAGGATGATCGGCGACGACAGCATCAAACCCCGCTGTCCTTCAATCCCTGCCATGACCGGAAAAGTGCCGGCGCTGTGACACTCCGCAACCGCGCCCTTCAGATCTTCCGGGGGATCGAGCAATGAAACGAATTCGCCGCCCGTGGCCTGCAGGATGCTGTGCACCGAGACGAACGATCGCATCAGAGCCTGGTCTCTGGTTGTCTCGCGGGTCGTCTCGATTTCGGTTCGATTGCGGATGTTCAGCGTGAGCTTAAAAACACTTCCCGCCAGTTGAGAAGTGCTGAGTTCCGCTTCGCCGACTAGTCTTTCGCAGCAGCGCCCCTCCGCATCTCTGGATGGTTCCAGCACGAATTCATGCCGCAATGCCTGCCCTGCCGAAGATTGCAATGTCGCGGCCGGCAACGTAACCACCCGTTCCAGTCCGTCCTGCCATTCCTCGCGCGCGGCCATTTGCAAAAACCGAACACTGACTTCGATCATGGCGGATTCCGCGTTCTCCGTGACTACGAGGCATTCCGTGCGCATTTCCCACGCGTCGGATCCCGCCTCAAGCTCGCAATAATCACGCGGGTACAGAACTCCGAAGTTGAAGCGTTGCCGGTTCTTCAAAGCCGAAGGCCGGTAAGGATAAAGCATGTAGCCTTCGTAAAGGACCGCGTTGGCGATCTTTTCCACCGCGCTCGTATTCATACCTGCACCGCGGCGCTTTCCTGCTGCGCCCTCTCCGCATCTTCGGCTTTCCGAAGGCGCGCAAGCAGCATCTCGAAGGTCTGTTCCCAGCCGGGAAGTCCGCTCTGGACTTTGAAGCGGTGCAGTTCTTCGAACACATCTCTTCGCAGGCAGAGCCATGCGCTGTTGGGATAGAAAATATCGATCGTGTCTTTCCAGAGTTTCAACGGCAGCCGGTATTTTGCTTCCTTGTCCCACGGGACCGGCGCCACGCGCAGATCGCCTGCGGCGTCCTCGTGAAAGATCGAGCCGCTGAACATCAGCAACAGGGGAATCTCCCCGTCGGAAAGCCCGTTGAAGTACTTGGTAGTGGCGACCGCGAAATCGAAAGTGCAGGGGATCTGCAGGTCAACCGTCGTGGTCCCAGTGAACCGGGGAACGATTGCGCTGGCGTTGACCCAAAGCAAATTCCGCAGCGTTTGCCCCCATCGCTCCGGTTCGCCGAACAGATCGCGCAGCCGTTCCTGCTCCGGCGCCGTATATCGCCGCCGGGGCGCTTCGATTTGAACCTGCGCGCGGAGCACGACAGTATGAATCTTCTCCGCCGGATCGACATTCGTTACGCGAAGTTTCAGCGCCAGGGCGGGCGAGATTGCAAAGGGAACCGCTTCGGCGCTTTCGACGGAAATTCTCAGATCAGGCATGCGGCGCTTCTCCGGTTTTATCCGCGACGGGAGCTGCCGCAAGATCTCCGACAACGGAAGATCGCGCCTTCAGATCGCTGAAAAACTGTCCGACATCCCTCCAGACTTCCGTACCGCCGGACAGTCCCTGCCAGGACCGCCGAATCAGCCCGACAAGTCTGTAACACTCGTCCACGGGCGTCAGATAATACTCGGCGGCCGAGAAACCCCGCGCATGTCCGATGCGGTTGACCAGCAGCGCCTCTACATCCGGCTCCATCTCGCGCAGCACCGGATTCTCGCGTTCCACCTCGTCCCAACTGTCCAGTGAAAGCAGCGATTCCGTCGCACCCGCCGGACTCGGATACAAAGCCATCATCCGATTCTGCGGCGTGCTCCTGAAAAAGAACGCCATGTTGATCGGCATCATCAAGTCGTTCCACTGACTGTCCGTCATCCTGAAGTCCGCCAGAAACCGGCTCCGCCGCGGCACCTGCCGGTATCTGGCATTTGCCTGGTTTGCGAACAAAATGGCGCACGCGTCGCACGCGCAAATGACCTTGCGGGCAAGAGGTTCCAGCAGATGCTGGTGATGCGAGGGCAGCTCGCGCCCGCACATCTCGCACCTTTCGAGCGCCGTACGCGGGCGCATGAACTGACGGAGCACATCCAGCGAACTGCTCACGGACCTGCCTTCGCTCCGGCGGGAGCAGCTCCCACCAGCATTTCAAGCGGAACGAAACTGCCAGTCGCCTGCGTGCTTTCGGCAATGATTACCGTGGCGTCCGGCGCCGCCCGGTAAATTGCCTCTTCAAGCATCTCTTTCAGGTCATCCAAGTTTGACCCATGAGGATTCGAAGCCTCAGAACCGCAGCCATGGCCGGTGGCATGCAATCGCAGCCGAACCGTCCCGTCCTCGATACCGATCAATTCCGCTTCGGCGGAACGGCCACGCAATGGCCCGCGCACTTTATCCAGCGCCTGATGAATGCGCCCTTCGATGTCCACGGGATGTAGTCCGTAGAGGACGAGGAGACTGCCCACGAGTTCATCCCGGCCCATTCTTTGGATAAGTGCGTCGCCGCTTTCACCGGCCGCGCGCAGCAGTTCCAGCACCCGCTCGATACCCTCGCCGTGAAGGTTCATAATCGCCTGCACCAGTTCCTGCACGGTGGCCCGCAGGTCCGGATTCGCCGCCGCGTCGATTCGCCCCAGCATCTGCTCAACGGATTCCAGCTGCTTTTGGAACTGCGGTTTCCCCGGCATCGAAATCAGCTGTTCAGACCGAACATCGGCGAATGGCGCATCTCAAGGAGCTTTCCGCCGCCGTCATACATATGCACCCCGCAAGGCAGACAGGGATCGAAGCTCCGGACCGCGCGCATAATGTCGATGCCCTTGAACTTGTCCCGTCCGTTCTCTTCGAATATCGGGGTGTTCTGCACCGCATCTTCATAAGGACCCGGCGTGCCGTAGATATCGCGCGGATTCGCGTTCCAGGGCGTCGGCGGATACGGATGATAATTCGCGATCTTGCCGTTCTTGATCACCACGTGATGCGAGAGCACGCCGCGCACAGCCTCGTGGAATCCGCAGCCGATTGCCTCGTCAGGAACCTTGAAGTCCGACCAGGTCCGCGTGCGCCCGGCATGCAACTCGGCCAGCGCTTTCTCAGCGAAGTGCAGCGCCGCCGCGGCAGCATAAGCCTGGAAATAAGTCCGCGCGCGGTCACGCTCGATGGCATTGCTCCATTTCGGAATCTTCCACTCAAATTCGGTTTCGGGCAGCGAGGCTGTCTTCGGCAGATATATCTTGACGCTCTTGCCCGTGGACTTCACATAGCCGAAATCGACCAGACCCGCCAGCGCGGTTGACCAGAAACGCGCGATCGGGCCGCCTCCCGTATCCAGCGCGAGATAATCGCCCGTCCGCTTGTCATACCAGCGCGGAGACATGACCCACGTGTACTTATCCTTGAAATCGCGTTTTTGCGGACGCGGCGTTGTGGTCTGGTTCCACGGGTGCCGTTGATCGACCGGGTTACCCAGCGGATCGTTCTTGACGAAAGTCTGCGCGTCCTGCCAGTCGTCGTAGTAGGAACTGCCCAGCAGTATCCGGATATTGAGATTGATGTCGACAAGATCCGTCGTCACGAGTTCGCCGTCCACCACCACGCCGGGCGTCACAAACATCTTGCGCCCCCAGTTCGTCATGTTCCCGTAGGTGTAGTCGCAGTGATCGGGGTCATTGAAGGAACCCCAGCAACCAAGCAGAATCCGCCGCCGGCCGACCTCTTCGTACCCTGGAAGCGCATCGTAAAAAAAATCGAATAAGTCGTCGTGCAGCGGTACCACTTTCTTCATGAACTCGACATACTTCATCAGGCGCACGATGTAGTCGGTGAATAACTGTACGGTCGGCACCGTACCCACTCCACCCGGATACAGCGTCGACGGGTGCACGTGACGACCCTCCATCAGAC
>DASZLO010000202.1:0-1988 GCA_035552315.1 Bryobacteraceae bacterium | reverse complement strand
AAAATTCCCTGGCGGCGGACGATCGCTACACGCGGGTTCTGGGCATCCTCGGCGTGCATCTTCCTTTCTTCCTACTTCTGGTACTTCCTCCTGACCTGGGTACCTACTTACCTGGTATCGTCGCGCGGATTGTCCACCACGGAAATGGGCCGGGTACTTTCGATCGCCCTCTTCACCATGGCATTTGTGAATATCGCCGCGGGATTCGTAGCGGATCGGGCCGTTGTCAGGGCTGGTCACGGGGAATCTGCATTGCGCGTACGTGTGTGGTTCTGCGCTGCGGGATACGCGGGATCCGGCGCAATTCTGCTGCTGCTTGCGCTGCATGGACGCGAGGCGGTGCTGCCCGTACTGCTCTTTTCCGTGTGTGCGACCGGCATCGGAAACACGAATTACTGGACAATCTCGCAACAGATTGCGCCCGCGGACCTCGTCGGGCGCGCCATCGGTTATTTCAATACCATTTCCCAGATTGCCGGGGCGGCGGCCCCGCTGATTACCGGATGGATTCTGGGACCGGAAAAGGAATTCTCTATTGCATTGGGTATTGCGGGCATCGCGCCGGTACTGGCCGCCGGTTGTCTGCTGTATGCGGGCGCGAAAGGGCTTGCGGGCACCCGACGTTCTCTGGCGTACGAGTCCGGGGCTGAAGCTTAGTTGTGCCGGGCGAAGTAATCGGGCGTGCGCCCTTTTACGTAGCCGCCAAAGCCAAACGGGTGCGGGTTGTAGTCGCCAACCAGATCCACATTCGCGTGTGGATCGATTTTCCGCTCGAGACCGAGAGCCCAGTAACAAGCGTTCACGAACAGTCTGCGGCTGCCTTCGCGCAGAAGATCCTGCGCTGTTCCAAGCGTCGTGGTGAGGATACGGGACGTTTTGCCGCTTGCGCCCGTCCAGGTCTTCGTCCAGACGATCGGCATCATGGGCTTGTTCGCCGATCCTTCCACAGGCCGATCGTCAGGGTGCATGCCCGAGAGGACTTCACCCAACACCAGCGCCTTGCTGTCTCCCGGCAGAGGAAGGCGGACCTCATAGACGTCCGTCGTGCTCCAGAGGTCGCCCGCGTGGATTCCCCTGAGAATCGGGTTATCCGCCTGTCCCGGCGCGATCACGCCGAGCGTGCTTTGCTTGCCATGCCTGCCATGATGATTGATCCACGTTTCTCCGAGCACGAGCCGTCCGAAGCCTCCATCGGGATTGTTCCAGCTGAACCTTGCGTAGGTGGGACTGGATTTTAAAGCGAACGCGTGCGTGGCGGTTCGGATGCCGATGATCGGTTTGCCGGCATTGAGGTAATCGACGATGTGCTTCATCTGACGGTCGGGAAGATCGCGGAAACGAGTCTGCAGAATGAGCAAATCGGCCGAGTCGAGAGCTTCCAGACCGGGAATATTGTCGAGGCGGTCAGGGTCAATCGTGCCGTCTTTCGGATCGATAGCGAAAACAACGGTGCAACGGAAGCCATGGCGAGTCGAAAGGATCTTCGCCAGTTCGGGCAGCAGCTCCTCGGAACGGTATTCTTCGTCTCCGCTGATGAGAACGATATTCTTCCCCTGCAGGCGCCCATGCGGTTCAAAGACAAGGAAGCGTTGTGCGGCAAAAGCGGTCGGAAGCAGCGGCGAGAGTAATTGAAGGAAGAGGAAGGGCCAGAATCTCGTCATAAGCCAAAGCAGAGAATATTGGGTCCGGCGGCCACCGCCACATATTGATGGCCGCGATTCGTGAAAGTGATCGGTGAGGCTTTCATTCGGACGTTCGTCTCGAGGCGCCAGAGAGTTTTGCCATCCCGCTGGTCTGCCGCGACAAAGCCGCCATTCGGCTGAGCATAGAAGATCAGCCCTCCGGCGGTGGCCAGAACTCCGGTCCAGGTTTTCGCGCGCGCAGGCCCAGGCTGGGGAATCTCCCACGCGATTTCGCCGGTATCGATATTTATGGCGCGAAGGAAGCGCTGGCCTGTCTGATCAGGGTAGCTGGTCGGCTTGCCCGTG
>DASZLO010000201.1:0-105974 GCA_035552315.1 Bryobacteraceae bacterium | reverse complement strand
CGGCGCGCCCGGTATTCTGACGGATCTCCGGGCGGGGCGGTTATCCTGAACTCTATGAATCGCGCCCTCGCCTTTGCGTTCCTCGCTGCTGTCCCGCTGCTCGCACAGGCGCCGGCCGCCCGTTTCGAAGTCGAAGAGACCACCATCGCCCAGGTGCATGCGGCCATGCAGGCAGGCCAGTTGACCTGCCACGAACTGGTGGATCTCTATCTCAAACGCATCGCCGCCTATGACAAGAACGGTCCGGCGATCAATTCCATCGTTTTGCTGAATCCAAACGCCGAAAAAGAGGCGGACGATCTCGACCGGCGCTACGCCCAGTCAGGCCTGACCGGTCCCCTGCACTGCGTCCCGATGATCGTGAAAGACAACTTCGAAACCAAAGGGCTGCGCACCACCAACGGCGCTCTGGCACTGGCGTCCTACATCCCCGCGCAGGATGCTTTCGAGGTCAAACGGGTGAAAGAAGCGGGCGCCATCGTCCTTGCCAAATCCAACATGGCGGAATGGGCCTTCAGCCCTTACGAAACGGTGAGCTCGATTCTGCCCGGCTACACCAAAAACCCCTATGCGCTCGATCGTGTCACCGCGGGTTCGAGCGGCGGCACCGCGGCCGCGATTGCCGCCAGTTTCGGACTGGTCGGGCTGGGCAGCGATACCGGCAATTCCATTCGCGGACCGTCTTCGCATCAGTCGCTGGTCGGTATCCGCTCCACCATGGGATTAACCAGCCGCGCGGGCGTGATGCCTCTCAGTCTGCTCGCCGATATCGCCGGTCCGATCGCCCGCACCGTGGAGGATGCGGAGAAAGTCTTTCAGGTGATCGCCGGGGAAGACCCGAACGACCCGGTGACCTCCGCCGCGCCCGCCCATCTCCCCCAGAACTACGCCGCGGCCTTGCAGACGAATGGACTTCGCGGCGCGGTTATCGGCGTCCTCCGTCCCGCTTACGAGCGCGAAAACGCGGATCCCGAAGTGCTGCGCATCTTCATGTCGGCTGTGGAGGAGCTGCGGCGCGCCGGGGCGACCATTGTCGATCCCGCGCCGGTCGCAGGACTGGCGGCGATCCAGCGGCCGCGCGACGCCGGCCCTTGCATGGGCTTCAAATACGACATCAACCACTATCTGGCTTCGCGGGCCGGCCAGGTCCCTGTGGCGAACCTCACCGCGATCATCGCCTCCAACGGATTTCATCCCTCGGTGCAGAGGCGTCTGGAACAGGCAGAACGCGGCCCGGAAAACGGACCGGACTCTCCGGCATGCAAAGCCGAAACGGCCTACCGGGATCAGGTCCGCAAAGCCGTGAACAGCACCATGGACAAGCTCAAGCTGGATGCCTTCGTCTATCCCACATGGAGCAATCCGCCGCGTCTGATCGGCGATCTGAACACTCCGGCGGGCGACAACAGTCAGTTCTATTCACCCACCACCGGCTTTCCGGCAATCAATGTCCCGATGGGGTTCAGCCGGGGCGGCACGCTGCCGGCGGGGATGACGATCTATGGGCGCGCGTGGTCGGAGCCGGAGCTGCTGAAAATCGCCTACGCCTACGAGCAGGCAACGCATCACCGGCATGCGCCTGCCAGCACGCCGCCGCTTCGCTAATCAGAGCAGCGTCAGCGGGTCCACGTCAATCACCAGGGCTGTTGCGCTCCACTTCTGCGCACGCGCGAAGTCCTGCGCTTTTCGCAGCAGAGCATTCAAATCTTTCCGGCTGCCCGACTTGATCAGAATCTGATAGCGATACTCCGCCTTGAGCCGTTGCACCGGCGCCTCGGCCGGCCCCATGATCTTGATGTTGTCCGCGGGCAAGGCAATGTGCCGCCCGAGTTCAGTACTCATGCGCAAGGCATCTTCCTGCTTCGCGGCGCGCACCAGGATATTCGCCATCGCCGTGAACGGCGGGTACTTCATGAAACGGCGGAACTGCAGTTCTTTTTCGAAGAAGCCGGTGTAATCCTGCTGCGCCGCGAACCGGATCGCGTAATGATCGGGATTGATGGTTTGCAGATAGACGACCCCGGGCAGATCGCCGCGCCCGGCGCGCCCCGCTACCTGCGTCAGAATCTGGAACGTTCGCTCGGCCGCCCGAAAATCCGGCATCCCGATGCCCACGTCCGCCGAGACAACGCCCACCAGAGTCACATTCGGAATGTCGTGTCCCTTGGCAATCATCTGGGTGCCCACCAGAATGTCGAAATTGCGTTCACGGAAGTTGTGCAGAATGTCTTCGAACTGGCGCTTCCCCGCCACGGTGTCGCGGTCCAGACGGGCAATGCGAGCCTCGGGAAACTCCGCATGCAGCTCATCTTCCACGCGCTCCGAACCCGAGCCCATGAAGTGAATGTGCTCGCTCTGGCATTTCGGGCAGACCGATGGAATCTTCTCCGCGTAGCCGCAGTAATGGCACAGCAAGCGCCTGTCTCGCCGATGGTAAGTGAGGGTGACGGAACAGTTCGCGCATTGAATGCGCTCTCCGCAGGACCGGCAGGCAACGAACGTGGAAAATCCTCTGCGGTTGAGCAGCACCATCGCCTGTTCGTTGTTCGTCAGACGTTCCCGTATGGCTTCCAGAAGCGCGCGGGAGAAAATCGCATGCTTACGCGTTTCGAGGAACTCCTCCCGCATGTCGACGACTTTCACCACCGGCATGGGCCTGTCGGCGATGCGATCGGGCAATTCGAGCAGCGTGTATTTGCCGGAGGAAGCGTTGAAGCGGCTTTCCAGACTGGGGGTCGCCGATCCCAGAACCACGCAAGCGTTTGCGGCCTGCGCGCGCACGATCGCCAGGTCGCGTCCGTGATAGCGGGGCGTTTCTTCCTGCTTGTAGCTGGCATCGTGTTCTTCGTCCACCACGATCAGGCCGAGATTGTGGACCGGCGCGAACACGCCCGAGCGCGTTCCAACCACCACGCTCGCGCCGCCATTGCGAATTCGGCGCCACTGGTCGGCGCGCTCAGAGTCGCTGAAGGCGCTGTGCAGAATTGCCACGCGATCGCCAAACCGGGCGTAGAACTGGCCTGCCACCGCGGGCGTCAGCGCGATTTCGGGCACCAGCAGCAGCGAACTTCGTCCCTGGGCGAGCGCCACGTCGATGGCGTTGAGATAGACCTCAGTCTTGCCCGATCCGGTGACGCCGTACAGCAGAAACGTGCAAAATTTCCGCGCAAGAATTCCCGCCTCGATCAGATCGAAGGCGTTGCGCTGCGAAGCATTCAGATCGTGCGGCGCGCGAATGGGCGCGCTGCGGATCGCCAGGGGTTCCGGCGTCAGTGTAACGAGCTGTTTTCGCGCCAGCGAGCGGGCCGCCGGACTGGCATGGTGAACCAGCGCTTCCACATCGCCCAGATTGTGCGAACCCGGATGCAGCGCGAGATAGGCCAGCAGTTCGCGCTCGGCTTTCGGCAGCTTGCCTTGCGGCTCTTTCGGAACTAGGGCGATACGCAGCCGGGCCGAGGGAGCGCGCAACGGATCGCGGTCATGCTGCACTTCTTCCGCCGCGATCCAGCCTCGTTTTTCCAGCGATTTCAGAATCCGGTCCGCCAGCGGGATCTTCTTCTTGATGTAGCTGGCGGTGAGATCGCGCGCGGCCAGCATCTGCATCACCTGATTGACAGTGTCTTCCGCTTCCGGCTGGATCGACATCTGCCGGGAGGCATCCCGGCCCGCATCCGTCAGCGAATAGTTCTTCCCGGAACGAATATCGGAGGCCAGCGGGAGCATCGAGCGGAGCACTTCACCCAGCGGCGCGCAGTAGTAGCCGGAAATCCATTTGCCCAGCGCCAGAAGTTCGGAGTCGAGAACCGGCTCGGGATCGATCAGCCGCAGCGCGTCCTTCAAAGGACCGGCGCCCTGAGGGACGGGCCCGTCGTGCGTAGTCAAGACGACGCCCGTCATTTTGCGCGTCCCGAATGGCACCAGGACACGAGTCCCGGGTGTCACACGATGCTGCAGCGTCAGCGGAAGCGAATAAGTGAAAGCCTGGTCCAGCGGAACGGGCAGGCTGACATCGCAGAAGCGGGCCAAGCGTCCAGCTTAAGCGACCGGATTGCGCAGGATTCCGATGCCTTCGATTTCCACTTCCACCACATCGCCCGGTTTCAGGCGCTGCGTATTGCCGGGCGTGCCTGTATAGATGACGTCGCCCTGCGTGAGCGTCAGATACCGGCTGACAAAGCTGACGATGGTGGGGATATCGAAAATCAGATCGCTGGTGCGCTGATGCTGCAATACTTCTCCGTTGACGCGCGTGGTCAGTGCGAGATCTGAATAATCGAGGCCGGTCACGATCACCGGTCCCAGCGGTCCGAATGTATCGCAGCCCTTGGCGCGCCACCACTGCACGTCTTTTCCGGCGCCGCGCTGCCAGTTGCGGTCGCTGACGTCATTGCCGCAGGTGACGCCAAATACGGCTTCGGCGGCCTGCTCCCGCGTCGCATTGCGCACGGTCTTGCCGATGACCACCACCAGTTCGCCTTCGAAATGCGTGTCCAGCGCGTCGCCGGGGATGACGATGGGGCCGTCAGGATTTTGCAGACAGGAAACCGGCTTGTAGAAAATTTCCGGATTTTCGGGGACTTTCCGGTCTCCCAGGTGGCTCTTGTAGTTCAGACCGACGGCAATGATCTTGGCCGGCTCGCAGGGCGCGAGAAGGCTCACGTCGCTCAGTTTGAGCCGCCGCCCCGATGGCTCCAGCGGATCGAATAAGCCGCCCCGGAGTTCATGGATTTCATTGTTTTCAACGGTGCCCCAGGCAGTCCTGCCGTCGCTCTCAAAATGCGCAAACTTGGCCATGTCTCTCTGCAGTATAAGGGAGCCGCTGTTTGCATTCTGAAATCCCGCTCAAGTGAACGGAAATTCGGGCTAAAAATCGCAATGCGTCTGGGTTACAATGCTATCGGCCCTGTGCTTGCACCTTCAAATTTTTCAGGGCACGGAATGAATGATGGAAAAACCTGCGCAAAACATACAAGATAGTTTTTTGAACAATGCGCGCAAAGAAAAAGGATTGATCACCATTTACCTGCTTAGTGGTGTCAAACTTTCTGGACGCATCAAGAGCTTCGACAAATATTCACTGGTGCTCGAAACCAACAATCAGGAACAGCTGATCTTCAAGCACGCAATCTCCACCGTCGTAACCATGCGGCCGATCCAGCATCCCGTCAGTCATCCGGCGAGCCAGAATGCCTCCGCGCCGGTCGCACAGGCCGTCGGAAGCGCCGCGGCGCACGAAGGGCACTAAGAACGGCGGGGGTTTGAACAGAACGATTTCGCTTGAGCAGTTCCCCGAGAAAGCCATCCTGGCCGGCTTTGAGCGCAGGCGCGGCGCAGCGTCGCCTGCAGCGGCCGAGTCGTTCCGGGAACTTGCCGAACTCGCCGTAAGCGCGGGGGCGGAGATTGTCGCCGAAGTCTTCCAGGTGCGCCCCATTATAGATGCGGCAACTCTGATCGGACACGGCAAGGTTCAGGAACTTAAGGAAATGGGAGAGGCGCTGGACGCCAGCGTGCTCATCGTCGACCACGAACTGACTCCCACCCAGCAGCGCAACCTCGAAAACGAAACTGGTATCCGGGTCATCGACCGCACGCAGTTGATCCTCGATATCTTCGCCCACCGCGCGCGCACTTCCGAAGGCCGCCTGCAGGTAGAACTGGCGCAGCTCAAGTACCTGCTGCCTCGCCTCACCGGCCAGGGACGTTCACTGTCGCGCCAGGGCGGCGGCATCGGCACACTTGGCCCCGGCGAAACCAAACTGGAGACCGACCGGCGCAGGATTGCCACCCGCATCAAGAAACTGGAACTCGATCTGGAAAAGGTCCGGACCGGGCGCGCGCTGCATCGCGACAAGCGCGATTCGGTCCCGGTTCCTACCGTCTCCATCGCGGGTTACACGAACGCGGGCAAATCGACGCTCTTCAACCGGCTCACGGCGGCGGGAGTTCTCGCCGATGCCCGCATGTTCGCCACGCTCGACCCGACCATCCGCTCCATCTCTCTGCCTTCGCGGCGCAAAGTGCTGCTGAGCGACACCGTGGGTTTCGTGCGGAACTTGCCCACCACTTTGATAGACGCTTTTCGCGCCACGCTCGAAGAAGTGGCCGACGCAGCCCTGATCCTGCATGTCGTCGACGCTTCCTCCGATCAGGCGGCGCAGCACGTGTCCGAAGTCTACCGGGTTCTGGCTGAAATCGGCGCCGCGGCAACGCCGCAGATTTTAGTTCTGAACAAAGCCGACCGGTTGCCGCCGGAAGATGCCGATGCCGCGCTCATGGGAGCGCGCCTGCTCGGTGAGGCGAGGCAAAGTACTCTGACGCCCGCGGTGCTGGTGAGCGGGCTCACAGGTGAAGGCCTGGGACGTTTGTTCGATCTCATCGATGCCGCGATTCCGTTCGACCCGGTGCAACTGGCGCGGTTTCGCATTCCGCTGCGCGATGGAGCGGCGATTGCAATGTTGCATGCGCGCGGCAAAGTGCTTTCCGAGGATTATGATGGGAACTTATGCGAACTGGAAGTAGATGCCCCGGAGTCGCTTCGCAGACGTCTGAAGCGGTATCTGGTTCCAGCTGCGCGAAGGCCTGTGGAAAATTCTGTGCACAACTAGATTACGGCATCCGCAAAGCCTTGTGCATGCGCGGCTTCCGCACACTTGAACCAAGGCGCAGCATTTTTCGTAAATAGCTTTACCTCAGATGTTTATGGCCGGAAAATTAAGATTTACAATTGGATGAGACGGGATCGGCAATAAAGAATGTATTTGGCGGGGATTTCCACAATTCGAGACATCAGATGAATCTCCCCAATACGCTTACGATCGCGCGTATTTTCTTCGTACCCTTCCTGGTTGCCGTGCTGGTCCAGGAAAAGATCATACTCCATTGGAACGGCGCTGTCATTAGTAATGATGTTCTGGCGCTGATTATATTTTGGGTCGCGGCCATCACCGATCTGCTGGACGGGTATCTGGCGCGCCGCTGGCGTCAGGTGACCACGATCGGAACGCTGCTCGATCCCATCGCGGACAAACTCCTGGTTTCGGCTGCGTTGATTTCTCTGGTGCAACAGCACGTGGTGGCCGGCTGGCTCGTGGTGCTGCTGGTCGGGCGCGAGTTTGCGGTGTCCGGACTCCGCAGCATTGCCGCGGTGGAGGGCTACACCATCAAAGCCAGCGAACTCGGCAAGGCCAAGACGTTCTGGCAGGTGATCGCGATCTCGCTTCTGATGATCAGCATTCGCCACCAGTGGGTCGCGCGCTGGGCGAAACTCTCGCTTTACATTGTGGTGCTCTTCTCGCTTTGGTCGGCCGTCGCTTACTTCGGCAGGTTTTGGAGAAAGGTCGACATCGCGACCAAGCAACGACGCCGTCAGGAACTGCTGATCGCCGAACGGCAACGCCGGAAAATTCTATTGGCCGAACGCCGCGAGGCGCTTCGGAACCGTCGGAGAATGGCCGGCCTGTCGAAAATGGGCGGCTTGTCTAAAGAGGATCGGGAGCGGTCGGCGGAACTTTCGCAAGGAACTCCGGGCCTTCCGCCGTCAGCTTAACCACTCTCACCTGTCCCTGCGGGCCGATCGGGTCCAGCGTTTTTCCGTTGAGCGAAACTGTAACTCCGCCGGCATTGCCCGCGATCAGTTTTACCTGCTCAATCGCGGAGACCTGCCTCGTCTCGTTCGGACGGAGTGTTCCGGCGAATGAAGATTTACCGTCTGCCGCCAGACTCACCCACGTGGTCTCGCGCGCGGTCACGACCACTTGAACGGGGCTCGTCGGCGCCGCGATGCCGCGTATTGCCGCCTGGGAAGCTTGCGCCGCGGGAACAGGCGCCACCGGCTTCTCTTCGACGATGCGGGGAGGATCGGCCCGCGATGGAATTACAGGCGGGCGATGGATGTGATAATCGAGATAGCGGAAATCGACATAGCGAACGGCCCCGGTAACAGCTCCGGCGATGCCCGCCAGCCATGCGGCTGTGGTCAACAGCGACTTCGAACGTGAATCCCAGCGGCGCGACCTTGCTACCTTTGGAGCCACCGGCAACTGGACGCGCGATTCGTCCAGTTTGGGCAGAGAGGCAAGCAGCGGCTCCGGATCGAGCTTCAGTGCGATTGCATACTGGCGAACAAAGTTTCGTGTGAAAACCAGTCCAGGTAATGAGTCCAGATCTTCGGCTTCAATGGCATCCAGATAGCGCTGCTGTATCCGCGTGGCTCTGGCGATATCCTCGAGAGCGAGGCCCTGAGAGATCCTCGCCTGCCGTAATTTCGTGCCAATTCCAACTGCGGACAACCAGCCGCCTCCTTTCCATATGGTATAACACGTTTTGTGCCAACCTGTTGTGCTATAGAAGGTTAACCCTCTTTCGCCGGGAATTTCCCTCCCCGAATGGCTTCGTTTTTTCGCGCCGGTAATCATATGCAAAGCAGGATTTTTCTAACCGCCATCACGACCGTTTTTGTATTCTTGCCCGCCAGCGGACAGGCGAAAACGTTCAGCGGAGATGCGGCCTTCAACTTCACCAGACAGGCGGTCGATCTCGGTCCGCGACCCGACGGTTCTCCGTCAATTGTTAAATTGCGCACGATGATCAAAGCCGATCTTGCCAGCCGTCGCTGTGAAATCATCTCCGACAAATTCATCGCGCAAACGCCCGACGGCCCCGTGCCGATGGAAAACATCATCGCGAAATTTCCTGGCAAATCGGGGCGGGCCGTCGCGGTGACGGGCCATTACGACACGCTGCGCATGCCTCGCTTCGTGGGCGCGAACGACGGCGGATCTTCCACCGGCTTCCTGCTTGAAATGGCGGCCGCGCTGCAAGGCGGCGCACACAGGGACGATATCTATCTGGTCTTCTTCGACGGCGAGGAAGCGTTTCACAAATGGTCGGACACCGACAGCCTCTATGGCAGCCGGCATCTGGCGGAGAAATGGTCGAAGGACGGTACGAACGCGCGGCTCAAGGCGCTGATCAATGTCGACATGATCGGCGACAAGAACCTGACCATGCTCTACGACATCACCTCGGCTGCATCGGTAAGGAAGCTGATCTGGGATACCGCCGATTCGCTGGGCTACGCGCGCGAATTTCCGCGCACGGAAAACTCAGTCGAAGACGATCATGTGCCGTTTCTCAAAGCGGGCGTGCGCGCCGTCGACCTGATCGATTTTCAGTCGCAGAACACCTTCTGGCACACCCCGCAGGACACGATGGATAAACTCAGCCCGCATAGTTTTGAGGTAATCGGCGCGGTGGTAATGAAGAGCCTCTCCGAGCTGGAAGACCAGAAGTGAAAGAAAGCTCTAACTCCGTTCTCGACGGCGTCATCGTCGTCAATAAACCCGAAGGCTGGACCTCGCATGACGTCGTGGCTAAAATGCGCGGCATCGCCGGAACACGCCGCGTCGGGCACCTGGGGACTCTCGATCCCATCGCCACCGGCGTGCTGCCCGTGATGATCGGGCAGGTCACCAGACTGGCTCAATTCTGGCATAAATCCGAAAAGGCCTACGAGGCTGTGGTGAGATTCGGTTTCGCCACCACGACCTACGACAAGCAGGGCGATCCGCTGGGTCCGGTCACCGAACCGAACATCACCGCCGAACAGATCGAGGCGTGCATCGCGCCCATGCGCGGCGAGATCGAACAAACGCCGCCGCCCGTCTCAGCAAAAAAGATCAACGGCGTTCCGGCCTATAAGCTGGCGCGGAAAAATATCCCGGTCGATTTGACGCCCGTTAAGATTACGATTTATGAGCTGACGCTGCTGGAGGTCAACGGCGTCTGCGCGCGCCTGCGGGTGCGGTGTTCGGCGGGCTCCTACATCCGCACCATCGCCCATCAGCTCGGCATCCTGCTGGGATGCGGGGCACACGTCGATGCGCTGGTGCGCACGCGTTCTGGTCCCTTCGCTCTCGAGAACGCGTTCACGCTCGAACAGCTGCAGCAATTGAAAGACGACGGCAACCTGCAGTCGGCGCTGCTTCCCGCGGCGGAACTGCTCCCGCACTTTCCGGCAGTGTTCGTCGATGACATCACGACCGCGCGAATCCGCCAGGGGCGTGATTTCAACGCCTCGCCCTTTCGTGTGAGCGTCGGCACCGAACATGTCAAAGCCATCGATCCGGCGGGCAATCTGGTCGCTATAGGACGAATCGCGCTCCCGCACGTCTACCATCCGGTAGTGGTTCTCAACTAGAATGCGCCAGGCGGCCCGCGCAAGCGGCGTCTTTTCAGCAGGAAGAACGAACGCGAATTCCGAGGCACGCTCCCGGGGCCTGGAGAGTGTACCCGTTCGTGCTATTCTCGGCCCATAAGAAGGACATGCGCTTACGCACCGCGGTTCTCGCGGTTCAGCTCTGTTGCGGATTCTCTGCGCTGCTGGCCTTTCAGGCTCAGTTTAAGGAATATCGCGGCGAAGAAGACAACCCCGCCCCCGTCCCGAAGGACGCGTTCGAAAAGACGGAGTGGACTTTTGCGCGACTCCGCTATCCCTCAGGCCGTTATACCGGCTACGATGGCGCGCGCGGCAGCTGGCCCACCGATTTCCCCAAAGCCGACCGGCAGTTTCTACAGGGCGTACGCCGCCTGACCAAGATCCACACCCGCTCCGTCGAGCAGGTCATCGACCTCGTGAATCAGCCGGAAGAGATCTTTAACTGGCCTTGGGTCTATGCGGTGGAGGTCGGACACTGGGACCTCACCGACCAGCAATGCAAGATCATGCGGGAATATCTGCTGCGCGGCGGCTTCCTGATGGTGGACGATTTCCACGGGACATTTGAATGGGGCGTGTTCGTGCAGAGCATGAGCCGGATCTTCCCCGACAGGGCCATCGTGGAACTCCCCGATGCCGATCCGATTTTCCACACGGTGTATGATTTGGATCACCGTCTGCAGGTGCCCGGTCTGCAATACCTGTACAGCGGACACATCTATGAAAAGGACGGAACCATCCCCCACTGGCGGGGCATCTATGACGACGACGGGCGCGTGATGGTCGCAATGTGCTTCAATCAGGACGATGGCGACGCCTGGGAACACGCGGACAATCCGGCCTATGAAGAGAAATACACTTCTCAGGCATACCGTTTGGGCATCAATTACGTCACTTATGCAATGACCCACTAGGGACATATATATATGTTTGAGTTCCTGTTTAAATATCCGCCCGCAATCTTCTCTAAAGGGAAGTTTGTCCTGCTCTCTCCGTGGCCGGTCTGGTTGATGGCCCTGCTGATCGTGGCGGCCGGCGCGGGACTCTTCTGGAACATCCGCCACCGTCACACACTGCTTACCAACGTACGTTCCGGCATTATCTGGCTTGCGCAAACCGCCCTCATCGCCCTTCTGTTATTCATGCTGTGGCATCCGGCCATCAGCGTGGCCCGGCTCCGGCCGCAACAAAACGTGGTCGCCGTTCTGGTGGACCATTCCCGCAGCATGGGAATCGCCGACGACGGCAAACCCCGCCTGCAGGCCGCGGACTCTCTTCTCAACGACGAACTGCTTCCCGGCCTGAAAAAACGCTTTCAGGTGCGCCTGTACGCTATGGGCAGGGACGCTGTCCGGATCGACCGCACGCAGGGTCTGGCGGCGGATGACAATGCCACCCGCATCGGCGACAGCCTGAAGCATATTGCTTCGGAAGCGGGCACCATGCCGCTGGGCGCGATCGTGCTCCTCACCGACGGCGGCGACAATACCGGCGGCGTGGATCGCGACACCATCTCGCAGCTTCGCCAGTTGCATGTTCCGGTGGACACCATCGGGTTCGGCCCGGACCACTTCGCCAAAGACGTCGAAATTATCGATGTGGCGGCCCCGGCGCGCGCGCTGCCCCAGTCGCGGCTGAGCGCACGGGTGGCGATTCGCCAGCATGGTTACTCCGACAGCCGGGTGAAGTTGACGGTCCGCGAAAACGGCCATCCGGTTTCGCAGCAGACTCTGGAACTGAAGCCCGACGCCGAGCAGAGCGAGACTGTTCTGTTCAACTCCGGCGCGGCCGGCGCGCACACCTTTCAGATCGGCATCGAGCCGCTCGAGGGCGAGCAGAACACGCAGAACAACTCAGTCGTTCGTCTGGTCAATGTGGCCGACAAGAAGATGCGCGTACTCTACATCGACGGCGAACCGCGCTGGGAATATAAGTTCGTGCGGCGCGCCATTGTGGACTACAACGATCCGGCCATCGATTTCAGCGGCATGGTCCGGACCACGCAGAACAAGACCTATTATCAGGTGGCGCGCGCCGGCGAACTCGCCAACGGATTTCCCACCAAGCCTGAAGAGCTGTTCGGCTATGACGGTTTGATTATCGGCAGCGTAGAAGCCAACTACTTCACGCCCGCGCAGCAGCAGATGATTCGCGATTTCGCCGATCGGCGGGGTGGCGGCGTCCTCTTTCTGGGCGGCCGTTTCGCGCTGGCCGACGGCGGCTACGCCAACACGCCCATGGCGGAGATGATGCCACTGCGCATCCCGAACGAAAAAACGTGGAGCCGGAACTTCGCCGATGTGGCGCTCACTGAAGCCGGACGCGAAAGCCCGATCACCCGCCTTGAAGACGACCGCACGAGCAACGATGCCCGCTGGAAGAAGATGCCGCAGGTCGCCAACTACGCCGTGATGGGCGAGCCCAAGCCGGGCGCGGTTGTTCTAATGACGGTCGCCGAACAGGGGCACCGTCCGTCGCCGCTGCTCACGGTTCAGAACTACGGGCGCGGACGGGTGGGAGTTTTCGCTTCGGCAGGCAGTTGGCGCTGGAAGATGCTGCAGGATCACACCGATAAAACGCACGCGATCTTCTGGCAGCAGCTGATGCGCTGGATGGTAACGGAAACGCCCGGTGAAGTTATTTCGTCTACCCCTCATCAGGTTTTATCGGACGACACTCGCCTTCCGCTCCGGGTAACCGTGCGTGACAAAGACTACAATCCCGTTTCCGGCGCCACCGTGCAGACTTCTTTCGTGCGGCCGGACGGAGGTTCGGACACGCTCGAGCTGAAGCCCGATCCGCTGGAATCCGGCGTTTACACGGGAACCTACACCGCCGACAAACCCGGCACCTATGTCGCGGAGACGACGGCCCGCCAGGACAAAACCGACCTCGGCCGCGATACTCTTACGTTCCGCCGCGAAGACGGCGTAGCCGAAAATTTCGGCGCGGCGCAGAATCGGGATCTGCTCGAAAAACTTTCCAGCGACACCGGCGGTTCTTATTACACGCCTTCGACTGCCAAGCGTCTTTCGGGTGAAGTGGCCGTCTCGGAGGCGGGCATCAGTTCGCATGACAATCTGGATATATGGGACATGCCGATTCTGTTTCTGCTGGTAATCGGAATTCGCGGCGGAGAATGGCTCCTGCGGCGGAAGTGGGGTGTCGTTTGAAACGTCTGGCGATATTGGCCGCTTTAGTGGCGGCGGCGAGCCCTGCATTCGGGTCCACATACTTCCTGACGGTCGCGGGACTCGGCGGCGAGCCCGACTACGAGCAGCGCTTCACCATGCTGGCCACCGACGTGGACAAAATCCTGCACTCCGGCGGACAAACCGATCGGGTGGTCGAAACGCTGAAAGGCGCCGACGCCACCAAGGCCAAAATGGAGGCGGCGCTGAATCGCATCGCGGGGCAGGCCAAGCCCGCTGACGCTTTCGTGCTGCTGATGATTGGCCATGGCACCTTCGACGGCACCGATTACAAGTTCAACCTGCCCGGCCCGGATATCTCCGGCAACGAGCTGGCTACATTGATGAACCGCATTCAGGCCGGACGCCAGCTCGTTGTCGACATGACCAGCGCCAGCGGCGGCGCCATTGCCGCGCTCAAGAAAGAAAACCGGACGATCGTCACGGCGACGCGCTCCGGCACCGAGAAGAACGCGACCGTGTTCGGACGCTACTGGGTTGAAGCCATGCGCGACCCGGCGGCCGATGTCGACAAAAGCGATTCGCTTTCCGCGCTCGAAGCCTTTCAATATGCCGAAAAGAAGACCGCTGAGTTCTATAAGGAGCAGAAGCGTCTCGCCACCGAACATCCGCAGGTGGACGATCAGCAGCGCGCCGCGTCGTTTGCTTTTCTGAAGACCGGCGCAGCCACCGCAGTGGTAACCGATCCGGCGAAACGGGCGCTCATCGCCAAAAAAGACGAGATCGAAAACAAGATCGACGCGCTGAAGTATCAAAAATCTCTGATGGCGCCGGACGAATACAAGAAGCAACTCACGGCATTGCTTCTCGATCTCGCGCGCACGCAGGCCAGCATCGATCAGTAGCGGTTAATTAAGGACAGCCCATGAAATTCGCGGCCATTCTTCTCGCATTTTCATTCATTCTTTCGGCGCAGTCGATCCAGCGCGCCGAGGCGCTCTGGAAGGCGCAGGACTTCGAGGGCGCCAACAACGAATTCAAAGCGTTGGTCGCGGCCAATCCGAAGAACGCCGATTACCGGGTCCGGTGGGGTCAGCTTTTCGAAGAACGATTTAATCCGGACGACGCGGCCAAGCTCTACCAGGAAGCATTGTCCATCGACCCCAAGAATGCCCGGGCGATGCTGGGCCTGGCGGGCATCGCCGCCGCCAATTACGATCCCAAAGCAAAGAATTACGCCAAACAGGCGCTCGAAACGGATCCAAAGCTTTTCGAAGCGCATGAAATGATGGCGCGGCTCGCGCTCGAAGACGACGATCACAAGACCGCCGGCGAAGAAGCCGACGCGGCTCTGGCGATCAATCCAGACGCGGTCGATGCCATCGCTGTAAAAGCCTCGCTCGATCTCCTCGCGGACAAAGAATCTCCATGGGTCGCAAAGATCGGCAACCGCGGCAAAGGTTACGAGACGATTGCCTCCTTTTTCGTAATCAACCGGCGCTATGAAGACGGCATTGCTTATTACCGCAAAGCCATCGCGGCCACGCCGAATCTGTGGAGCGCGCACTCCCAGCTGGGCATAAACCTGATGCGCCTGGCGCGGGAAGAAGAAGCCCGTAAAGAACTGGAACTGGCGTACGAAAATCACTACCGCGACAAGCCAACCGTCAACACGCTGACCCTGATGGACAGCTATAACCGGTTCGAGACCATCCGGACGCCGCGCACCGTGATCAAGCTCAATAACAAAGAAGTGAGCCTTCTGCTGCCCTATTTCCAGACCGAACTCGACAAGATCATGGCGGAGTACGACAAGAAGTACAAGTACAAAATGAGTACCCCGGTCCAGGTCGAGGTTTATCCCGATCATGAGGATTTCGCGGTTCGGACCATGGGTATGCCCGGGCTGGGCGCACTGGGCGTCACGTTCAATAACGTTGTCGCCATGGACAGCCCGTCCGGCCGCGCGCCCGGCAGTTTCCACTGGGCCAGCACACTGTGGCATGAAATGAGCCACGTCTACGTTCTCAGCATCACCAACGACCGCGTGCCGCGCTGGTTTACCGAAGGCCTTGCCGTACATGAAGAGACAGCGATCAACGCCGACTGGGGCGACCGCCTGAGCCCCGATGTGATCGCGGCCATTCGCGACAAGAAACTTCTCCCGGTGTCCGATATCGACCGGGGCTTTATCCACCCGGAATTCCCCGCCCAGGTAATCGTTTCCTACTATGAAGCGGGCAAGATGTGCGACTACATTTCGCAGCGCTGGGGCGAAGGCAAGCTCCTCGACATCGTGCATGCTTTTGCGAAGAACACTCCGACGCCGGATGTGATCCGTCAGCAACTGGGAATCGAGCCGGAACAGTTCGACAAAGATTTCATGGCGATGATCGACAAGGAAACCGGCAAGACCGTGGCCGGGTTCAAAGAGTGGAGCGAAGGCGTGCGGGCATTGAACCAGCTCACCAAAGACGGCAAATACGACGATGTGATTGCCAAAGGCCGGGCCATCGAGGGGATCTATCCGGATTACGTGGAAGCCGGGAGCGTTTATGATTTCGTAGCCGAGGCCTGCCTGAAGAAAAACGATAAGCCCTGTGCCATTGACGAACTGGGACGCTATTCGAAAATCGGCGGCCGCGATCCGGACACGATGAAGAAGTACGCCAAGCTGCTCGAAGATGCCGGGAAAAACAAGGAAGCGGCGGCTGCACTGGAACGGTTAAACTACGTCTATCCGCTTGATACCGAGTTGCATCAGCGGCTGGGCGGACTGCTGCTGGCGACGGGAGATGTGCCCGGCGCCGTGCGCGAATACAAGGCCGTCGTCGCCATGCATCCGATCGACGCAGCAGACAGCCATTACAATCTTGCAAGGGCCCTTAAAGCCGCCGGCCAGAACGATCAGGCCAGAGAGGAAGCAGTTTTAGCACTGGAAGCCGCGCCGAATTACAAACCCGCACAAAAATTATTGCTGGAAGTCAGCGGCGAAGGCGGAAAATAAAAACTCATGTCCACAACCGAGACCGTACAGGTCGATTCCGATGTTTTGAGGTCGCGGATCGCGCGATTCCGTGAAGTTGATTCCGAAATTGTCCGGCAGGTGAGCCGTGTCATCGTCGGCCAGCATGAGGTCGTCGAACAGGTGCGCATCGGTCTGTTTGTCGGCGGCCACTGCCTCATCACCGGCCTGCCCGGCACAGCGAAAACGCTGCTGGTGCGGACCATGGCTGACGTGCTTGGGCTGCTGTTCAAACGCATCCAGTTCACCCCCGACCTGATGCCGACCGATATCACCGGCACCGACATCATCGAAGAAGATCCGGTCAGCCGGCAGCGCACGTGGACATTCGTGCAGGGGCCGATCTTCGCCAACGTGCTTCTCGCCGACGAAATCAACCGTACACCGCCCAAGACGCAGTCCGCGCTGCTGGAGGCCATGCAGGAGCGCGCCTGTACGGTGCGCGGCCACCATTACACTTTGCCGGCGCCGTTCTTCGTGCTGGCCACGCAGAATCCGATTGAATTGGAAGGCACGTATCCCTTGCCCGAAGCGCAGCTCGATCGTTTCCTGTTCAACATCCTGCTCGATTATTTGACGGCGGATCAGGAACTGAAGGTGATCGATCTCACGACGACCACTCACGTCGCCAAAGCCGACCCGATCACCACCGCCGAGGAACTGCTCGGGTTCCAGCAACTGGTGCGAATGACTCCTATCGGGGAAACCGTGGCAAAATATGCCATCGATCTGGTGCGCGCCACGCGCGTGAAAGATCCCGCCGCTCCGGAAGTGGTGAAGAAATACGTCAACTACGGCGGCAGCGTGCGCGCCGCGCAGTTCCTTGTACTTGCGGCAAAAGCCCGGGCTCTGATGAAAGGCCGTTATCACGTCAGCTTTGAGGATGTGCGCGAGCTCTACATCCCGATCCTCCGGCATCGCATTCTGCTGAACTTCCATGCCGAGTCCGACCGGCTTACGCAGGACGACGTTCTGCGCCAGGTACTCGAACTCAAGCCAGCGCCCAGGGACTAAGACCGGAAGAAATACATTTCCGAGATATATTCCGGAAGCTTGATGCTCCAAAGATTTCTCGATCCCGCGGTACTTGCCTCGCTTTCCTCGCTCGACCTCGTCGCCAAGACGGTGGTCGACGGGTTTGTCGCGGGGCTGCACCGCTCGCCCAAATTCGGATTCAGCCAGGAGTTCGCCGAATACCAGCAATACGTCGAAGGCGACGACCTCCGGCACATCGACTGGAATGTTTACGCCCGCACGGAGCGCTTGTACCTGAAGCGCTTCAAGGGCGAAACCAACATGCAGCTGCTGGTTTTGCTGGACGCCAGCGCCTCCATGACTTACGGTTCGGGGCGGATCACGAAGCTGGATTACGCGCGCTACATCGCGGCGTCTCTCGCCTATCTTTCTTCGCAGCAGCGGGACGCCACCGGTTTAATCGTCTTCGACTCGGATATTTCGAATTACATTCCGCCTTCCACGCGTCAGGGACAATTGATGCGGATTCTGCATGCGATCGAAAAAGCCGACGGCGGGTCGCGCACCGATTTCTCCAAGCCTTTTTTCCACTTCCAGCAGTTTCTGAAAAGGCGCGGAACGGTGGTGGTCCTGTCGGATTTCTACGAGCAGCCGGAACAGATCGTCAAGGTGGTGGAACCTCTGCGCTATCGCGGCAATGAGGTGATTCTGTTTCACATTCTGGATCAGAATGAGATTGCGCCGAAGTTCCGCGATCCGGTGCTGCTGCAGGATATCGAAGACGACTCGGCGATGGAAGTTTCGCCGGATTATGCGCGCACCGAATACCGCGCGAAAATCGACCAGCATATTAAGACCCTGTCAGACAAGGCCGCGGCTTCCGGTCTGGAATATGTTTTCATGAACACTTCAAAGCCTCTGGACGAGGGTCTGCGGAATTATCTGATGCTGCGCCAGAGGCGGCGATGAGGAAGCCATTCGAGAGGGTAGCAAGCTAAGTGGGATTTCTTACTCCATGGTTTCTGGCGGGAGTCGCCGTCGTCGGCCTTCCGCTCTACGTCCATCTGCTTCGGCAATACCGCCAGAAGCCCGTGCCGTTCAGTTCGCTCATGTTCTTCGAGCGCCGTACGCAGAGCTCGATTAAACATCGCCGTCTGAAGTATCTTCTTCTGTTTACTCTGCGCAGCCTGTTTGTCGCGCTTCTCGCCCTGGCGTTTGCGCGTCCCTATATTCATTCGGCCGCGGTGGCCCATGCGAATGGCGGCCGCACCCTGGTTTTTGCTATAGACAATTCCTTCAGCATGCGCCAGGGCGATCGCTTCGCCGATGCGAAAAAAGCCGCCATGGATCAGATCAATGCCATGCGCGAAATCGACCGCGGGCAGGTGATTTCCTTCGGCGGTCCGGCTCGTCTGCTCACCGAAATGACCCAGGACAAGCAGGCCCTGCGCGCCGCCGTCTCGGCTCTCGAACCGGGCGACGACGCCAATGCTTATGCCGAACTCTCCCGCGCTCTCCGGGCGGCGGCCGAAACCAATAAGGCGAACATTGAAGCCTACGTCTTTACGGACGATCAGAAATCCGCGCTACCGCCGGGCTTCGCCGATCTGAAGCTGGACGACGGCACCAAACTTGAGATCCACCCGGTGGCCACCGCGCCCATCCCCAACTGGACCGTCGAAAACGTGGAAGCGCCGCGCCGTGTTTTCGATACGAAAAAGGTCAGGACACTGGCGACCGTGGCTGGTTTCAATACGCCCGATTCGGTCCGGAAGGTCACCCTTCTTGCCAATGGCAAGCCGCTGGAGACGAAAGAATTGAAGGTCCCGGCAAATGGCCGGGCCACTGTGGAATTTCTGGCGCTCGATGCGCCGTACGGACTCACACGGTGCGAGATCCGGATCGACGGTGGAGATGTTTTTCCGCTGGATGACCGCTGGCTTTTCTCCGTGGAGCGGGCCGACCCCAAACCGGCGTTGCTGATCCATGCGGACGGCGAGAACATGAGCGGCCTCTATGTGAAAACCGCTTTGGAATCATCCTCCGAGGCCGCCTTCAAACTGGAATCGCTGCAGGCCAGCCAGTCCGCCAATGCCGAGGTCTCGAAGTACGCTTTCGTAATTCTTTCCGATCCCGGACCGCTGCCGCAGAAAATCACCGAAGCTCTGGCCAAGTATGTGCAGAATGGCGGGTCAGTACTGATGACGCTGGGCAAGAATACATCGCCGGGGCGGCATCTGGCGCTGGCCGATCTGCAGGTGATGGGCGTCCACACGGTTGCGCCCGATCATGAGCCGATTCTCACGGTCGCATCCGTGGATACCTCCTACCCTGCTTTTTCCCGAGCCCAGAACTGGGGCGGCGTGGATTTCTTCCAGGACGTAAGACTGCAACTCCCGCAGGCCTCGCCGGATCTGCGCATTGCCGCGAAGCTTTCCGACGGATCGCCGCTGCTGATCGACCGCAAAATCGGGGAGGGCCATGTTCTCGTTTTCACTTCGACCATCGACAACATCGCCAACAACCTGCCCATTCAGCCGGTATGGCTGCCGTTCCTCGATCAGACGACGCATGAGATGGGCGGCATCGGCACGTCGCCCGGCAATTACCGGGTGGGTTCGTTTGTCGATTTGCGCACGGCCAAGGAAAAGAACGTGCCGGTTGAGATCACCGGGCCCGGCAATAAGAGACTTTTGTCGCTGGCGGAATCGTCCAAAGCCACCACTTTCCAGTTCCCCTCGGAAGGTTTTTTTGACATCCGGCGCGCCAGCGGGCGGGAAGAGCTCGCGGCCGTGAATCCGGACCGGCGCGAATCTGATTTTTCGGTGATTCCGGCCGAGACCATCGAACTGTGGAAAAACACCGGCAAAGCGCCCTCGCCGGGGACCGCCAGTACAGCGGCCGGGACGTCCACGCAGGACGATAACGCGGAGTTGTGGTGGTATGTGCTGGCGGCGCTTGCGATACTAGCGATAGCGGAATCGTTACTCGGAAATCGGCATATGAACGCTCAGGCGGCGGATTAAAGCCGCGGGCGGGTAAGAAGGAGTTAGCGTGAATCCACTCGAAGGGCTTGCTCATTACCTGGACCGGTTGGAGCGTCGTCTCCGGCTGTTCGCGTGGACGCGGGGGGCTGCCGCGGTGGTGGGCGCGGCGCTGCTGCTGACGGTTGTCATCGTCAGTTCGCTGATGCTGTTCGCCTTCTCGCCCAACGGACTCGTCTTCGGACGCTTCGTCCTTTTCGTCGGTGTGGGAGCGGCCATCGCCGCGGGCCTGATTGTTCCGCTGATGCGCATGAACCGCCGCCGCGCGGCGCAGGAAGTGGAACAGCGGCACCCCGGTTTCGATCAGCGCCTGTTGACTTTCACCGAACGCGCGAAGACCAACGCCACCGATCCTTTCCTCCCCCTGCTGGCGGAAGACGCCTTGGTGATTGCCCGCGAGGCTGAGCCGGAGCAGGTGATCGAAAAAGGGCGGTTTATCCAGTTTGCCTCGCTGGCCGCCGCTGCCGCGAGTGTGCTGGTCTGGCTGATGTTCTGGGGACCCGGTGTTTTCGGATACGGCACCTCGCTTCTCTGGGGCAGCTATCCGAAGGATCAGTCTTCGAAGCCCTTCTACAGCATCTCCGTGCAGCCGGGCAACAAGACCGTGCGGCGCAAGTCTGACGTAGTGATCGGCGCGAAGATGAGCGGCTTCCTGGCATCGAAGGCCAATGTCTTCGTGCAGTACGCCAGTTCCGCCAAATGGGAAGAAGCGCCCATGCAGCCGGAATCCGGTGGACCCGGATTCGGGTTTATGCTGCCGGGCCTCGCGGAAGACGCCCAGTATTACGTGGAAGCGGGCGGACTCCGGTCTGCGACTTTTAAGCTCCACACCATCGATCTGCCCGCAGTCAAGAATATCCGGGTCAGCTACAACTACCCGTCATGGACCGGCATGGCCGCAATGACGGAAGACCCGGGCGGCGATTTGCGGGCCGTGGAAGGAACCGTCGCGAAGCTGGAGATCCGCACCGACAAGGCTCTCAGCAACGCGAAAATCGTTTTCGAGGACGGCAAAGCCGTTGACCTCAGCTCGTCGTCGAACAACGTCACTCCAGCCACCGTTTCCATCGAGAAGGACGGTTCGTATCACGTGGCGGTGCTGGATCACGGCGAGCTGGTGCGCCTGACCGACGATTACTTTATTGAAGCCCGCAAAGTGGGCGCGCCCGATGTTCACATAACGAAGCCGGGACGCGACGCCAAAGTGAGCCCCATCGAAGAGGTGGGCATCACGGTGACCGGCCAGGATGAATTTCCGCTCCAGGAACTTGCCCTGCACTACTCGGTGAACGGCAATGCCGAGAAAGTCATTTCCATGCTGAAAGACAAGGGCGCGAAACAGGTGGAAGGTTCCACCATGCTTTCGATGGAAGACTTCAAGCTGGTGCCGGGCGATATCGTCAGCCTTTATGCGACCGCGCGCGACGGCAAGAACACCACGAAAACCGACATGATTTTCGTGCAGGCCGTTCCGTTCGAGTTCGAGTATTCGCAGTCGCAGGAATCGGGCGGCGGCGGGGGAGGCGGTGGCGCGGACGATCAGCAACAGCAGATCTCCGAGCGCGAGAAGGAAATCATCGCCGCGACCTTTAATCAGTTGAAAGGCGACGCGAAAGCGAAAGCCTCGGCTGCCGAGAACGGCAAATATCTTTCTGAAGTGCAGGCGAAGCTGCGGGATCAGGCGCAGTCTCTTGCGAACCGTACCAAAGCGCGGCAGCTCGACAGCAATGGCGCGGCGTTCTCGCAGTTCGTGAAAGAAATGGAACTCGCGGTGGCGGCCATGAGCCCGGCTTCGGACAAGCTGAAAGGCCTCGCGTTCCAGGATGCTCTCACGCCCGAACAGCAGGCTTTACAGCATCTGCTGCGCGCCGAATCCACGTTCCGGCAGATTCAGGTGCAGATCAGCCGCGGTGGCGGCGGCGGCGGCGGTGGTGGCGGCGCCGGACGCGATCTGGCGAATCTTTTCGATCTCGAACTGGACAAGGACAAGAATCAGTACGAGACCAACGCCAGTTCGGCGGCCGAGCAGAAACAGCAGCAGATCGATGACGCGTTGAAGAAATTACAGGAACTGGCGCGCCGTCAGCAGGAACTCGCCCAGCAACAGCAGAATCAGCAACAGATGGCGCAACAGCGCTGGCAGCAGGAAATGCTCCGCCGCGAAGCCGAGGAACTGAAGCGGCAGATGGAAGCGCTGCAGCGCGGCGATCAGCAGCAACAGGGCCAGCAGGGACAACAAGGACAGCAGGGTCAGCAAGGCCAACAACAAGGACAGCAGAGCGCCAGCAGCAGCGGCGGCCAGTCTTCGGGCGGCCAGCAAAGTCAGAGTCAACAGAATCAAAGCCAACAAAGCCAGGGCCAGCAGTCTGCACGCAATCAGCAGCAGGGACAATCCGGCCAGCAGCAGAAGCCCAGGATTCAGTCCCGGCAGGAAGCGATGAATTCGCAGCAGCTCGAGCGGGCCATCAAAGAGCTCGAACAGGCGACTCGCGATATGAGCAACTCGGCTTCAGCCAGTCAGCAGGGCCAGCAAAGCGGTCAGGCGCAGACCGAAGCCCAGCAGGCGGCTGAACGGCTGAAACAGGCCGGTCAAACGCTTCAGTCCATGCGTTCGCAGCAGAACGGATCGGAGCTGGGCAACATCGCCAATCAGGCCGAACAACTGGCCTCGCAGCAGCAGGACTTTGAAGACAAGCTGAAGAAGAACTTCCAGCGCGGTCAGGGGAATCCGGCGGTGGCGCAGCAACTGGTCCAGGACAAGCAAAAGATGCTGGATGAATACAGCCAGCTCCAGAAGGACATGCAGCAGACGGCGCGCGACCTGACAGGTACGCAGCCCGATGCTTCGAAGAAGCTCCGCGAAACCATGGGGCGCAGCCAGCAGGAAGAAATCGCCAACAAGATGGAATGGACCCAGGCGGCACTGCAGCAGGGCATGGGTCAGTACGCCATTCTGCATGAAGCGCCGGTAACCCAGGCGCTGAATCAGCTCAAGGACGATCTCAAGAAACTGGAGTCGGAATCCGGCCAGCCCGGCGGCGCCGGCGCAGGCGATGACAAGAGCCAGATTGCCATGCAGCAGGCGCTGAACCAGGCGGAACGTGTTCGCCGTGAGATCGAACAGCTTGGGCGTGCGCGCGATCAGCGTGCCCAGGGCGGACAGCAGCCACAGCAGGGTGGCCAACAGGGACAAGGCCGCCAGCCCGGTGGACAGCAGGGCGGTCAGCAACAGGCGCGCCAGCAGGGCCAGCCCGGAAATCAGCCGGGCGGACAACAAGCCGGCCAACAGCAGGGTGGCCAGCAAGGCGGAGGTCAGCAAGCTGGCAACCAACAAGGTGGCAATCAGCAGGGTGGACAACAGGCCGGTGGACAACAGGCCGGTGGACAACAGGCCGGTGGTCAGCAGCAGGGTGGCCAGCAAGGCGGCGGCCAGCAGGCCGGCAACATGCAAAATGGCGGTCCGGGCGGCTCGGCCGGACCTTACGGCGGCGGCTATGGCTACAATGACGGTCCGCGAGCCGACCGCAATGGACCCGTTAACGAAAGCTGGCGGGTAGGCGATCTCGCTAATCAGCCGCCCCCGGCCAATCCGGATGCGGCCTACAGCGATCTGATGCGGGACATCGGACGGCTCCGCGGCGCGGCGGGAGACGACAAAGATGTCGCGCGTGAAATTCAGGACCTCACCAAACGTGCGCAGGATCTCGATCCGCGCCACTGGAACAATGAGGGGCAGCTGAATTCCGTTATCAACGGTCAGGCGCTATCGGAAATCGACCAGCTGGAACTGGTTCTGCGGCGCAAGCTGCAGGCCGGCGACAGCAGCGTGCGCAGCACCAGTCCGCAGAACATCACGCCCGGCTATGCGGATGCCGTTGCTGAATACAATCGCCGATTGAGCAGGCAGTAAGCGCCTTTCCTGTCAATCGGTTAAAACGTCTTCGTGCAAATCGGGAATGCAATGCCATAATTGCATGAGATGATCTCCCGTCGTATCGAAGCCGTTTTGCAGGAACGACTTAGCCAATTCCCCGCAGTCGGGCTTCTCGGGCCGCGCCAAGTGGGCAAGACGACGCTCGCGCAACTCGTCGGTGCCAGGCGGGACAGCGTTTATCTCGATCTTGAATCCCCCGTCGATCGCGCCAAACTCAGCGATCCGGTCTTCTATCTTTCCGGTCATCAGGACCGGCTGGTCATTCTGGACGAAGTACAGCTGATGCCGGAACTCTTCGCGGCGCTCCGCGGGCTGATCGACACCGGAAGACAGCGCGGCAAGGCCTCCGGACGATTCTTGTTGCTGGGCTCCGCCTCGGTCGACTTACTCCGCCAATCCGAATCGCTCGCGGGCAGGATCGCTTACATCGAAATGTCGCCTCTCGATGTGCTCGAAGTCTCCGATGACCGGCAGTCCGATCTTTGGGTGCGGGGGGGATTCCCGGAAAGCTTTCTGGCCAGCGATGCCTCGCGCAGTCTGATTTGGAGGCAGGCATTCATCCGGACCTATCTGGAGCGCGACATCCCGCAGTTTGGTCCGCGAATTCCGGCCACAACTCTGCAGCGATTCTGGACCATGCTCGCGCACGTCCAGGGAGGCCTGTTTAACGCGGCGCAACTGGCTCGCGGCCTCGCTGTCGACGGCAAGACCGTAGTCCGTTACCTCGACCTGCTGACCGATCTGATGCTGGTGCGCCGGTTGCAGCCTTTTCAAAGTAATATCGGCAAGCGGCTGGTCAAAGCGCCCAAGGTGTTTATCCGCGACAGCGGGATCGTGCATGCGCTGCTGAACATCGGGGACGCGGAGGCCCTGCTGGGCCATCCCGTCGCGGGAGCAAGCTGGGAAGGATTTGTAATCGAGAACCTTATTGCCGCGGCGCCCTTGCGCTCCGTGCCGCTCTTCTACCGCACAGCTGTCGGAGCGGAAATCGATCTTCTGCTGGAAATCCCGGGGCTCGGGCTTTGGGCGATCGAAATCAAACGCAGCCCGTCGGCAAGACCCGAAAAAGGTTTCTTCTCCGCCTGCGAGGACGTGAAGCCTGACAAAAGCTTCGTGATCAATTCGGGCACGGAGCGATATCCGGTGGGTGAGGGAATCGAAGCAATCGGTCTTAAGGAAATGGCCATGAACCTCGCGGCGCTATAGAGGTCGCGGGTTCGCGGTTCATTTTTCTTCACAGCAAATCCTCAGTTTGGCGGAAGCCGCGAGAGCTACTTCTTTGGCTCGCTGGTAGGGGGTACTATTCCCTTCAGGCGCATATAGGTGACCAGATTGCCATAGTGCTCCATCGTGTGGGACGTGTTGTAGTCCATCACGCCGATCTTTGACGACTTGTGGCCCCAGACAATAATTGTCGAGACAGCGTTCGCGTCGTCCATTTTGGCGTAGATGGCATCGCAGTAGGCAAAGGCCTCTTTCAGGGCAGCGATGAGAGCTGGTTTCCCCTTCACTGTATCCTCGATATTCTTATCGACAGTCTTCCCGGTTGCCGGGCCGCAAAGCTCGTACTGACCATCAGCCTCGTGTGCGATCAATTGGCCGAATGTCCGGACATCCGGTGTTGGCCGGAATGAGTAGAGATCTTCCGGAACCTTTTCTGCACTGCGAAGCACATCGGCCTTGGCCTCAGCATAGTGCCTTTCTGATGTTTCCACGACCTGATTGCGCCCGGCGGGCTGACCGCTCTGCGCCGCGAGCGTGGCTACGGCAAATAACGCTGCTGCAATTAGACGCATTAGCTCTCCATTCGGGCTTTAAGACGCGAAGCCGAAGGGATCCTTCCGGAAATTATTCGGCCGCAGTCACCGTTTATTCATCTTCCAAAGCACTTGGCGCAGGATCCCCAGCAGCAGCGGCGTGTCTCTGCGGCTGAGGCGAAGACGCCGGATCCAGCGGCGGATTTTCTGTTCGGTGGACGTCGCGGTGATCCGGTTGGTGTAACCGGAACTCTCCAGCACCTCCAGCATCATCTTCGTCAACCGCTCGGCTTCGACGCCCTCGACGGCGTCCACTGATGTCGGGCGCGTCACGGGCGCGTCGCCAGCTACAACCTCTGTCTCCCGCCTCAGTTCGTAAAGACACACCGCCACTGCCTGTCCCAGATTCATCGAGGGAGTGTCCGGCGAGGTCGGAATCGAGAGCAGTGAATGGCAGAAGCTCATGTCTTCGTTGGACAGACCGAATTTCTCAGAGCCGAACATCAACCCCACCCGTCCCTGATGCCCGCGAATCGGCGGGATGCCGGTCTGCAGCATTTCGACAGGCTGCTGCAGTTCCCTCCTCTGCGCCGCCGTCGTCCCGACCACCAGGGAGCAGTCGGCCACCGCTTCAGCTACCGATTCGAAGACACGCGCGTACCGCAGAACGTGCGCCCCGCCCACTGCGGAGACGGCCTCCCGGAATGCCACCTCGTAAGGATTGACCACGCGCAAATCCTCCACCCCGAAATTCGCCATCGCGCGGGCCGCCGCGCCGATGTTCAAAGGATTCCGGGTAGAAACGAGAATGACGCTGATTTGTAAGGCGATACAACGATCTTTGCACGAACCTCGCGCGCGCGTTCCGGACGCCAGCAGGCCCTGGTGTAGAATCAAGACTTTGCGCCACGCTCCCGGGCTGAATCCGCGCCCGGAAGCCAGCAAACAGTTCTAGTAAACAGGCTATAGTGGAGGAAGTATGGCATCGCCAGTAGAGCAAAAGGTCAAGCAGATCATTGTGGAACAACTCGGTGTGGATGAGAGCCAGGTGGACAACAAGGCTTCATTCGTCGATGATCTGGGCGCAGATTCATTGGACATCGTGGAGCTGGTGATGGCGTTCGAAGAAGCCTTCGAGCTCGAAATCCCCGATGAAGACGCAGAGAAAATCGCCACGGTGGGCGATGCTGTGACATATATCGAGGCTAAGCACAAAAAGTAATCGCCGCCCGGGGAGTTCCAACCCGGGAATCCGCCACCTGCCGCCGCATTCCCGCATCCAAAGGAGTGTCCGTGGGGCAAAGGCGCCCGCGTTTCACGCTCTCCGGCATTTGCTTCGTGCGATTCGATTGCGCACGGAATTTGGTCCGCACTGAGAGGAGATTGTTATTCCGCGCAGAGTCGTAGTTACCGGAGTCGGTCTGTTGACCGCGATCGGCAATTCCACGGAAGAGACGTGGAAGGCAATCCTTGAGGTGCGCAGCGGGATCTCGCGCATCGAGGCCTTCGATACCACCGGATACAATTCGCAGATCGCCGGCGAAATCAAGAATTTCGATCCGTCCCGCTTCGTCGAGAAGAAAGAAATCAAGAAGATGGGGCGCTTCATGCAGTTTGCCATCGCGGCTTCTGAAGATGCGATGGCGGCGTCCCGCCTCAAAATAACTCCCGAGAACGCCGAACAGGTCGGCGTCTATATCGGCAGCGGCATCGGCGGGTTCGAAGTGATCGAGCGAGAGTACCGGGCGCTGCTCGAACACGGCCCGCGCCGGATTTCGCCTTTCTTTATTCCGGCAACCATCATCAATCTCGCATCCGGATACGTATCGATCCGGACCGGTGCGAAGGGTCCGAACTCCGCCACGGCTACGGCCTGCACCACCAGTGCCCATTCCATCGGCGATTCGTTCAAGATCATTCAGCGCGGGGATGCCGATGCCATGATTTGCGGCGGCGCCGAGGCTTGTATAACGCCGCTGGCAGTCGGGGGCTTCGCCGCCATGCGCGCTCTGTCGCAGAACAATGAGGATCCCCTCCATGCTTCGCGGCCGTTCGACCGCGACCGCGATGGTTTTGTCATCGGCGAAGGCGCCGGAATTTTGATTCTGGAAGAACTGGAATTCGCCAAACGCCGCGGCGCTCCCATCGTCGGCGAAATTGTGGGCTACGGAATGTCCGGCGATGCCTTTCATTTCACCGCGCCGCCGGAAGACGGCGAAGGCGCTTATCGCGTGATGCGTAATGCGCTCAAAGACGCGGGCCTGGCGCCCGAAGCCATCGACTACATCAATGCGCACGGCACCTCCACCCCGCTCGGCGACCGCGCTGAAACGGTGGCGATGAAGCGGGCATTCGGGGAGCATGCGTCGAAACTCGCGGTCAGTTCCACCAAATCGATGACCGGGCACCTGCTCGGCGGCGCCGGCGGAATTGAGGCCGGCATCGTGGTTTGTGCGATTCGCGACCAGATCGCGCCGCCCACTGCGAATTACGCCAACGCCGATCCGGACTGCGATCTGGATTACGTTCCGAATCACCCTCGCCCGATGAAAATTGACTACGCGCTGAGCAATTCTTTCGGCTTCGGCGGCACCAACGGGGCGCTCATTTTTAAACGCTACACGGAGACTGCGGGATGAAGATCGTCGTCGCCATCAAACAGGTTCCCTCGCGCGACAGCCAGTTAAAAATAAGTTCTTCGGGCAAGTGGATTGAAGATTCCGATCTTGCCTGGGAGATCAACGAGCCGGACGCCTACGCGCTCGAATCAGGCCTGCAGCTTCGCGAGAAATCATCGGGCGAAGTGGTGGTAATTTGCGCGGGGCCGGCAGGCGCTTCACAGACGATCCGCGAGGCTTTGGCCAAAGGCGCCGACCGGGCCATTCATATCGAGACGGACGATTACGCATCCTCCGATCCTCTGGCGCTGGCGCGGATTATGGCGAAGGCTCTGGAGTCCGAGAAGCCCGACCTGCTGCTGACGGGATTGCAGTCCGACGACCTCGGCTACGGCCAGACGGGCGTGATTCTGGCGGAAGTGATGGGGCTGCCGCACGCCACCATCATCATGAATATCGAAGAGGCGGGCGGGAAGATCACGGTCAAACGCGAACTGGAAGACGGCTGGTTTCAGAACGTCGAAATTCCGCTGCCCGCGCTGCTGACCATTCAATCCGGCGCGACCAAACTGCGCTACGCCACTCTGATGGGCATCAAGAAGGCGAAGACCAAAGAAGTTCGCAAGGTCTCCGCATCGGAGCTGCACGTGGACGCTCCGGCAGCGATCACGCTCGACAAGATTTACTTCCCCGGCAAAACCAAGCGCTCGCAGATATTTGACGGGCCGGCCAAGGAATCCGCGGCGAAGCTCATTGAGAAGTTGCGGTTCGAAGCGAGGGTGATATGAGCGGCGTACTGGCGGTTCTCGAGCAGCGCGATGGCGTGCTGCACAAGATGGCGCTGGAAGCTCTGGCGGCTGCACAGCAGCTTGGCGCGGCGCTGAATCTTCCGGTGTTCGCGGCGGTGCCTGGCGGAGGCGGTGACGCGCTCACCGGCTACAAGCTGGAAAAGATCCACGTCCTCGAGCACGAGCTGCTCAAGAACTATACGCCGGATGGCTACACGATCGCGCTCAAGCAGTTGATTGAGCAGCATCACCCCGCGTATGTTCTTTTTCCGCACACTTATCAGGTGCGCGATTTTGCGCCGAAGCTGGCCACCGCTTTGGGGCGCGTGCTCGTCAGCGACGTAATTGCCGACCGTGTGGAGGATGGCAAAGTCGTAATGGTCCGGCAGCTATTCCAGGGGAAGATCAACGCGGACATTCGCTTCGCGGGCGAGCCGCCATTCTTTGCTTCCGTACAGGCGGGGGCATTCCGGGCAGACACGCTGGTGGCGGGAACAGCGGCGGTAGAAAAGTTTGCCGTGGATTTGAAGCCGGAACAGATCCGGACCAAACCGCTGGAGCTTTTCCGCGAATCTGCGCGCGCGGTGGATCTGACAGCCGCGGACATTATCGTTTCCGTGGGCCGCGGGATTAAAGAGGCTGACAACATTCCGATTGTCAAAGCACTCGCCGACGCGTTCGGCGGCGAACTGGCGGCATCGCGGCCCATTTGCGACAACGGCTGGCTGCCGATGGAACGGCAAGTCGGCAGTTCGGGGCAAACTGTGGCGCCGAAAATGTATCTGGCGGTTGGCATTTCGGGAGCCATTCAGCACCTGGTCGGCATGAAGGGTTCCAAGACCATCGTCGCCATCAATAAAGACCCGGAAGCGCCGATTTTCGAAGTGGCGGACTACGGAATTGTGGGCGATCTTTTTGAAGTCGTTCCCGCTTTGATCGAAGCGCTCAAAAAGCCCTAGGGTTTTACGGGCCACGTCTGGTCGTATAGCTTCACGATCTCGTCCGTAATGTCAGTGGCCCCGGCGGCTGGCTGTTCCTGCGGGTTGATTTGACGTACCGTCAGATTCCCGTGGTCCTGCTGATACGTAGTAAACAATCGTTGCATTCGATCGCTGAGTTCGTTAACGATGGGAATGCGGTCCCGATCGAGTGCCGCACGATCATCCGCTTCCTTGCGCTTGCGGGCGATGATTTTTTCCCGAATCGCCTCCTCCATTTGCGCCTTCTGCTTTGGCCTTAACGCATGCCGCCAGGGCCACCATGCGGAGCGGCGTCTGCTTTCGCGATCCAGGCGCGCGCGGTCGGAATCGATCTCAGCCTGGCGAGCTTTCAGGTCGTCTTCCGCCGGCGCATACTTCGCTCTGAGGCTGGCAGCGGCGTTCTTTCCGGCTGCCGTATCCAGAATTGCCCTCTGCAGGTCGACGACTGTCTGGGCAATGCTGGCGATCGGCGCAAGCAACAGAATAGCTATTGAGGGAATCAAGCGGCTTTTTCATGATGGTGCGGATAAGCAGTTCCCTGCCCTCTGGAAAAACGATGAAAATACAGAAAAATCAAATACAGCGGACGAGCCGATCAAGCAACTGTGTGAAATTCGGACACGGGATCAAGCCTCTTTAAAACTACCGTCTCGCGCCAGTACAAGTTTGCGTCCTCGCCAGACGATCGTGTTGCCGAAGAAGCCCAGGACCCACGTGGCGAAGCTGGCGATGTCCTCCAGCGGCAGCAGCCACCAGTAACGCGCTACCAGGGGATCGTCCAGCACCCAAACGCCGGTTGCCCACTGCGCCCAGGCACGGAAAACCAGTCCGATCAGCGCCAAGCCCCACGCGCCCGGCGCGACCAGCCACAGCGTCAGAGAAATCGCGGTCGTTTTCGTGAAGAGTTCGCCTACATAGCCGATTCGCCTGGAGCGTCTCGTACTGCGCGCCCAACGCAGCCGGTGTTTCCAGGTGTTCACAAAACCGTCATCGCCGATGTAGTGCGAGATGATGCATCGCGAGAGTACGACTTTGCGGCCTCGGTTCCGCGTCAGATTCCCCATCATGAAATCCTCGGCGAGATAGCGCTGCAACGTCTCGAGGCCCCCGATGGCGACCAGGTCCCCTCGTCTGGTGGCGATGGTGCAGCCGATCGCGAAGTCCATCACATGCAGGAGGCGCGCGGTGAGCAGGCCGCCCAGAAATTCCGTATTCAGACCGAGCGCTTCCAGCCTCGACCAGAACGATGCGCCGCCTCTTGCCCGGTATGGGCAGGTAACCAGCCCGACATTGTTCTGGTGGAGTTCGGAAATCATCGTCTTCAATCCGTCCTCCGGCAGACGGATATCGCTGTCCGTCATCACGATGATTTCGTTTCGGGCCAATGGCTCCAGCGCGCGCAGGCTCCAGACCTTGGCATTGGGGAAAGGGGAAGGTCCCGCGACAATCAGCTGTGAGGAGACGTGCGGGAACTCAGCCATCACGCGCCGGGCCACAGCGGCTGCCGGATCCGATTCGTCATGCACCGAGAGAAGGACTTCGAAATCCGGATACCGTTGTTCGAAGATGCTGTGCAGCTTGGCTTCCGTATTATCTTCGGCTCCGGCCAGCGGACGAAGCACGGACACCGGCGGCCATTCCCGCAATGTGGAAGCCCCGCTGCGCCGGTATGCCGCTGCGCCGATCACCACCAGAACGCAATAAACGATAGAGCCCGCAAGCAGGGCCAGCAGCGGCGTGAGGTAAAGAAAACTCATCCCGGTAATACGATGGAAACGGCGCGCATGAGAGATATTATCCCGAGGAACATCATCGTGGGTACGGCCGGCCACATCGACCACGGCAAAACCGCGCTGGTCAAGGCCCTCACGGGAACCGACGCCGACCGCCTTGCCGAAGAAAAACGCCGCGGCATCACGATCGACCTCGGGTTCGCCAGCCAGCAAATCGCGCCCGATCTGCGTCTCGGCTTCATCGACGTGCCTGGCCATGAACGCTTTGTGCGCAACATGCTGGCGGGCGCGGCAGGCATCGATCTGGTCCTTTTCGTCATCTCGGCCGCTGAGTCTATCAAACCGCAGACCCGCGAGCATTTCGAAATCTGCCGTCTGCTGGGCGTGCAGGCGGGCGTGGTGGCGCTGACGAAATCGGATCTGGTTGACGCCGATCTGCTGGAACTCGTGCGGATGGAAGTTGACGAGTTCCTCGCCGGGTCGTTCCTCGAAAAGGCCCCGCGCGTTGCGGTGAGTTCCACCAGCGGCGCCGGAATCCCCGAACTGCGCGAAGAGCTCGAAAAGGCCGCGCGCAAGGTTCGCGAAAAAAGCGCCGGTGGCTGGTTTCGTCTGCCCATTGACCGCGCGTTCACGATGAAAGGCTTCGGCACGGTCGTCACCGGCACCATGATTTCCGGAACTCTGCAGCGTGAACAGGAAGTGGAGCTCTTCCCCGCGGGGCGCCGTCTGCGCGTGCGCGGGATTCAGGTCTATGGCGAAGCCGCCGATCGCGCCCGGGCCGGCGAGCGCACCGCGGTGAATCTCGCGGGCATTGAACCTTCCGAGCTGCACCGCGGCATGGTGCTGACCGATGCGGGCTGCTTCGCTCCCGTCACACGTCTGGACTGCCGGCTCGATCTGCTGAGTTCCGCCAAGCCTCTAAAGAACCGCGCGCCCGTGCACTTTCACGCAGGCACCGCGGAGATCGAAGCGGAGGTGCGCTACCTCGACCGGCGCACAACTTTAAAACCCGGAGAATTCACATGGGCGCGCATCGTGCTGAAAGAGCCGGCGCTCATTCTTCCGGGGGACCACTTCATCATCCGGATGTTCTCGCCCGTGGTCACGATCGGCGGAGGCGTCGTCACGGATATCAGCGGCCACCGGTACCGGAAAACGGATGATCCGGATGCGCGGCTGAAAGCCTTGCGGCCGCAATTCCTGATCGCCGAACGTCCCTACGGTCTCACCGTCGAACAGCTGATCGCCTGGACGGGCATGCACGCGGTCCCGGAATATCCGGGCATCGAAGCCGCGGGGAAGTACCGGATCGCCAGCGATCGCGTAGCGGATTTGCGCCAGCAATTGACCGCCGCGTGCCGCGCGTTTCATAAAGAGAAATCCCTGCTGCCCGGCATCCTCAAACAGGATCTGAAAGCCCGCGTGATGCCGCGCGCGCCGGTGGAGATATTCGAATACGCCCTGTCCGCCGCCAGCGAGCTCACGCAGGATGCCGAGGTGGTCCGGCTCAAGACACATCGCGTGGTGCTGAAGCAGGATGAAACAGAAGCCCGCGCCGCCATCGAGACGGCTTTCGAAAAATCGGGCCTCGCCGCCCCTGCTGTTGCCGAAGTCCTGAAAGCTTCCGGCGTGGAAAATTCGCGGGCACGTTCGATTCTGCAGATCCTCCTGCGCGAAGGCCGCCTGGTCCGGATCTCGGATGAACTGGTGCTCCACGCCGACGCGGTCGCGAAGCTTCACGCCACGCTGGCTGACAAGAACGGCCAGCGATTCGCGGTGCCCGACTTTAAAGACTGGACAGGCGTCTCGCGGAAGTATGCGATCCCGCTGCTGGAATATCTCGACCGCGAGCACGTCACGCGCCGCGAGGGGGACGAGCGGGTAGTGGTCCATATCCCGAAGCGATAAGATAGCGGAATGATTCGCCGCCTATTGCCGTTCGTTCTGCTGACTATGACGCTCTCCGCCGCAAGCCCCGACTTCGACAAGAAGGTGGAGGACCATTACGCCAATCACGACGGGGTGAAAATTCACTACGTCACCATCGGCAAAGGCCCGCTCATCGTCATGGTTCACGGCTGGCCCGATTTCTGGTATACATGGCGCAATCAAATGGAAGCGCTGGCGCCGCATTACCGGATCGCGGCGATGGATCTGCGCGGATTCAATCTCAGCGACAAGCCCAAAGGCGTTGAAAACTATGACATGAAACTGCTGGTGGGAGATGTTGCCGCAGTCATCAAAGATGCCGGCGGAAGCTCCGCCATCGTCATCGGGCATGACTGGGGCGGCATGATCTCCTGGCAGCTCGCCATGGCTCGTCCCGAGCTCGTGGACAAGCTGGTCATCCTCAACCTGCCTCACCCCCGCGGACTTGCCCGCGAGCTGGTGCATAACCCCGAGCAGGCCAAAAACAGCCAGTATGCCCGCAATAACCAGCAGCCCGATGCCGCCAGCAAGCTTACTGCGGAAGGCCTGGCCCGGTGGGTGCAGGATCCGGCGGCGAAGGCGAAGTATGTTGAAGCCTTCAAACGGTCCGATTTTGAAGCCATGATGAATTACTACAAAGCGAACTATCCGAAGGAGCCGTATCGCGAGGATCCTTCGCCGGTCGTGAAGGTCAAGGCTTCGGTGCTGCAGATTCACGGACTGGCCGATACAGCACTGCTGCCGGGCGCGCTGAACAACACCTGGGATTATCTCGATAAAGATTGGACGCTGGTAACCATACCGGGAGCGGGCCACTTTGTGCAGCAGGACGCCTCCGACCTGGTTACGCGCTCGATTGTCGCCTGGCTGAACCGATAGAGGACGCGGCGGCCGTTACTGGCCGCCGGTCGGAACGCTTTCGGCCGAGCCGCTGTCCACGGTGTAGTTAATCCCCGAGTACTGCATTTCCTGCCACGTCTGTTCGCCCCATCGCACGGGTTTCGTGGGATCGGGGTTGGCCTTGTTGTTCACTGAATTATCGTAGTGCGCGACCGCTTCGAGGCGCGAGCCTTTGGGCGCAGCCAGCGGTTTCGAGAAGATGTAATAGGTCTGCCAGTTGAAGTCGTAGGCAGGAACCGGCAAGACCACCTGCTTGTGTCCGTCCGGATAAACCAGCGTGTACTCCCATGCTTTGCCACGCAGATGCGTATGCGGGAAAAGCGCGGTGATATGCACATCCCGGTCGAAAACAATGGCTGACGGAACGGCCGTATCCGCCGCGCCCGCGGGCAGCAGCAGGAACGGGTTCATAAATGCGCTGGTCCGCATTTCCTTTTGCGGGGGCTCTTTCGCAAAGATCATGCCAACGCTGGTCTGGTCGGGAACCGCTTCCTTCCCGTTTGCCGTGTAGTGAATCTGCAGGATCAGAGTGGCGCCCGCCGTGATCTTCATCGCGGTGCCCGGCTCGAATGTCATGGCGTTGGTGCCAGGCGCGGTGGTCGCAAGCAGGGTTCCGGGTCCGAGGCCGGAGGGAAGGTTCGGAACCACCTGCGTGAATACGTCCTTGCGCGGCTTGGTGCCCTTCGCTTCGCGCATGAACACCAGGACGTGATGCACCACCTGGCGGGCGCCCGGACGCACTTCAATCGACTGCACCCACTTGTCTTCCGTAAAGTTCGTCGGGATCATGGCGTACTGATAGTTCACGGTCCCGGTCGCCGGCACGACGTACGGCCGGGTCATCGTAAGAACAGCGTCCGGCTTGCCGATTTCCCAGCCTTCTGTGAATTTGGGCATGGGCGGCAAGTCTTTCGGATCGCCCTGCGGCGCGCCCGCATCCACCCACTTGAGGATGGTCGCCTTGTCGGCCTCGGTTAACCGGCGGTCGTTCTCGAACGTGCCGCGGGGCGCATCGGAATGCCACGGAGGCATGGTTCCCAGCGCGACCCTCTCGCGAATGGACTTTGCCCACGGACGGACCTGATCGTAGGTCAGCAGCGACATCGGCGCGATTTCCCCGGCCCGGTGGCAACTGACGCAATTCTTATAGAAAAGCGGCGCGACATCCTTCGAATAAGTCGGGGAAGTCTGCGCCGCTGCCGCGATGCTAAAAAGTAAAACGGCCGCAATGCCGTTGGACATTGCGGCCGGGTAAAACCGAAGCCTCACCTTACTGCCCGCCACCGCCGGAAGCGTTCTGGCTGGCCGGCGAAGGCGCTTTGTCCACGGTATAAAGCAACGCCGTGAACTGCATTTCTTCAAAGGTCTGATCGCCCCAGTGGACGGTCTTGGTGGGGTCGGGATTGGCTTTGTTGTTGGCCGAGTTATCGTAGTGGGCCACCGTCTCCAGACGTGTGCCCGCGGGCACCGCGAGCGGAGTGGCGAACTCGTAGAGCGTCTGCCAGTTGAAATCGTAAGTCGGCACCGAAAGGATCACCTGCGTATGTCCGTCCGGATAAACCAGGCGGTCTTCCCACGTCTTGCCGCGCAGATGCGTGTGAGGCACCATGCCGGTGATGTGCGAATCTTCGGTGAACACGATTGCCGAAGGAACAGCAACGTCCGGAGCGCCCGCGGGCAGCACCAGAGTCGGGTTGGCAAAATAGGTGTCCCGAACTTCCTGTTGCGGGGGCGTCTTGGCAAAGATCATGCCGACGCTCGACTGATCTTCCATTGCCGTCTTCCCGTTCACCGTGTAGTGAATCTGGAAAGTCAGCAGCGAGCCGGCCGGGATCTTCATGGCCGTACCCGGCTTGAAGACCATCGGATTGGTGCCGGGCGCCATCATGCCGACCAGCGTGCCCGGATCGCGCCGGAGCGCTTCTTCGGGGGTGAGCTGGCGCTGCTGCTGGGGAGGCGGACTGCCTGCCGGGCGCTGCCGTTTGGACATATCGGGTACCGCCACCGTGAACGCATCGCGGCGGGGTCCTTTGTAACTCGGATCTTTGGCGTAAACCAGGATGTGGTGAACCACGCTGCGGGCGCCGGCGCGGACTTCGATCGCCTGAATCCACTTGTCTTCCGTGAAGTTGCTCGGAACGGTGAAATACTGATACTCCACAGTGCCTGTGGCGGGAACTTCGTAAGGCTTCGCCATCGAGAACACGGCGTCAGGCTTGCCGATCTGCCACCCTTCCGGGAACTTCGGGGCGGGAGGCATGTCCTTCGCATTGCCCTGCGGCGCGCCGGCATCCACCCAGCGAATGATCAGGCTCTTCTCGGCTTCCGAGAGGCGGCGATCGTTCAGAAAGGTCCCGTGCGGATCGTCCGACTGCCATGGCGGCATCTGCCCGGAGGCGATGCGCGCTTTGATCGACTTCGCCCAGGGACGAGCATCCTGATAACTGAGGAGCGACATGGGAGCGATTTCGCCCGGCCGATGGCACGTGGCGCAATCCTTGAAGAACAGCGGTGCGATGTCTTTGGAAAATGTCGGAGTCGTCTGAGCGGCTGCAGCGGCGCTCAAAGCCAGTCCCACCGCGAACGATATCGCGACGGGAGAAAATTGGTGTTTATTCATACACATCCAGTCCTGAAAATTGATGATACCGCGCAAAGCGTCTACAGTCCAATTACGACGACTCTGTCGGCCGTGTTCCCGGTTTTTCCGGAATTGACACCGTACAACACCACCTTATAGCATTGTCGCGTGTTGGAGACCGTCAAATTATGAACAAAACTGTCCCTCTGTTCGCGTTGACCGCCATCGCGGCGTGCCTCGGTTTTTCACAGACACCGCCTGCTCGCGGGGCCGGACGGGGCGCTCAACCGCAGCCCCCGATGAAGCCCTTGCACCCGTTGGACGAGTCCTATCTGATCTGGCCTGTCGCACCCGCCGACAAGGCCTATACGGCAATCAACGGCGATCGTCTGAAGCAATATGTGGAAGACCAGGCCGCCATGTCACGGCGCTATCGCGATCAGGGGCACCAGTTCTGGGGACGCATCATCGGCACTCCGGCGGATGAAGAGAACGCCCAGTGGATGCTCGACAAATTCCGCAAAGCGGGTCTTTCCGACGTGCGCCAGCAGTCTTTCGATCTGCCGCCACAGTGGATGCCGCAGTCGTGGAGCGTTTCGGCTTCTTCCGGAGGGCAGACGCTGCATCTGGAAACGGCGCAGCCCACCCACCGTTCTCCCGGAACGGGCCCCGAAGGCCTCGATCTTGAGGCCGTGGATGTCGGCCTGGCCAGTCCAGGCGATCTGGTCAACCGGGATCTGAAGGGTAAAGCCGTATTCTTCTACAGCACCGATTACTATTCGCGACACGCCACCATTAATAACGGCGCGTGGAAACGCCTGGCGGACGCGGGCGCCGCAGCTATTTTCACCACCATTCTTGTGCCCGGCAACCTGAAGATGCAGTTCTATCCGGTCGGCGTCAATGTCCCGACCTTCGCGCTGGGCTACCAGGACGGCCTGGCCATGCGCGAAATGATCGGCAAAGCGCGCGGGGGAGCGGCGCCGCACGTCAAAGTAACTCTGAACGTGCAGATGGTTCCCAACGAGAAGACTTCCACCGTGTGGGGAACGCTTCCAGGCGCCACCGACGAGACGGTGATCATTACCGCGCATCGCGATGGCTGGTTTGAAGGCGCGAACGACAACGGTACGGGCGTAGCGACATTGGTGGGCCTCGCCGAATACTTCGCGAAAGTTCCGCAGAGCCAGCGCCACCGGACGATCATCTTTCTCGGCACCAGCGGTCACCACGACGGCACGGCGGAAAGCGGAACCTGGCTTTCCCAGCACAAGGAAATGTTCGCGAAAACGGCTCTGCTGATCAACTGCGAGCACACCGCCGCCACCGAGCTGGTGATCGGAAACCAGACCATCTCGAAAACGAATTTCGCCTCCACGCTGACCTGGTATGTGGGGGGCAGCCACAAACTCGAAGACATCACGGTGAAGGCGCTGGCGTCCTTTGGCGTGCCGACATTCGAAATCCCCGCCCGCTCGCCGGCTGGGGAAATCGGCCGAATTTATCAGTTTTCGCCATCGATCCAGCTCATCGACACCGGCTTCTACTGGCACTCCGATCACGAGACGCCCGATATCACTCCGGCGCCGGCGCTGGCGAATATTACGCGGGCTTATGCAAAGATCATCACCGATATCGGCGCAGTCGATCTGAAGGATCTGCAAAGACCTTCGATGTAAGGCTTTCCGCTGTCACTCGTCGCTGGAGTTTTTTCTGATAATGGCGACGAGTATCAGAAGGAACGAGAGCAGCCGGATCAGGTATCTCCACGGGCTGCCCTCGTTCGGTCTGTCTGAAAACAATCCAGCCGAACGGTTCAGACCTTCGATGATGAAGGAGGCGGCGAACGAGAGGAAAAATGAGTCGCCGGTCTTCCGCCAGAACTTCAGGAAGAATACGCCGGCGGTGACGGAGGCAGTGGCGATCAGGCCAATCAGGAATCCCTCAACCAGCATCATTCGCTCTCCCAAATCAGCCCGTACAGCAGAAGCACCATGGCAATCGCGGCTGTCACGAGCCTGAGCGGATAAAGATCGATATCCGGAAAGATGACCAGATCGACGAAGACCAGGGCATTCGAAATCGTGAGGCCGGCAAAGCAAAGCCCGCTCCACAACAGGAGAGATTTTCTGACCCGGAGATAAGCCCGTATCAGCAGAACGGCACAACTTAAGCAGACCAATGTTCCGAGAATATAGACAGCCGGTGCCATGCTAATCGCCCTTCTTAAACCGGAACGCGCGGGCAAAAGCCCGTACCGCGGCCGATGGTTTGGAATGAATCAACCGGGATACCCGAATCAGTTCGTGGCGATAGGTGGCATCGACATCGGCCAGTATTTGTTCCTGGCGGGAATCCTTCGGGCAAAAATAGTTATTCGGGGAATCCGGTGAACAGCCGACCAGTCCCAGCCGCACAAGATCGCTCAAAATCTCCGTCGTGGAATCGGCGGAAAGGAAGAGCCGCTCCGCCATTTCGCCGACTGGCCAGTCCCGGGGCCGGGAATTCCAGAGGAGCAGAAGCGCCTCCAGATGAGGCACTGTATCGATATTGTCGTTCAGGAACCGGTCTACATCGTCCTTATTGGGGTCCCGTTCCGTCATTATCTAATCGGCTTAGTCCTGCTAACCTTTTGATTATAAAATAGTAAATAGATCCATTGATGTTTTCTTGATGATTGCTGGGGTTCGAATCGATACATAATCGGGAATTTTTGTATTTCCCTATACGACAAGCGATGGAATTGAACATTCAAAGCGGGGCGTTGCTGCTTCTGATCGCGGCAGTCGTGGCGATGATAAGCCGGAGACTTCGCCTGCCCTACAGCGTGGGTCTGGTCTCCGCCGGGATTGTCATCGCGCTCCTGCCTTTTTCGCCGAACATCACCCTCACCAGAGATTTGCTGTTCACGGTCTTTCTTCCCCCGCTGATTTTCGAAGCCGCTTTTTATCTGAACTGGAGGCATTTGAAGCGGGATATGCCGGTTGTGCTGACGCTCGCTACGGCAGGAGTCGCATTGTCGGCGGTCATAACCGCCGGTGGCATGCACTATCTCGCCGGATGGCCATGGATCAGCGCGTCGGTCTTCGGAGTCCTGATTGCCGCGACCGATCCGGTTTCGGTGATTGCGACCTTCAAAGAAGCCAGAGCCGAAGGCCGCCTGCTGCTGCTCATCGAAAGCGAGAGTCTCTTCAATGACGGCACGGCCGCGGTCTTGTTCGCGATCGTCCTCGACACGGCTTTCGGCGGCTCTTTTTCGCTGCCGCAGGCTGGCCTGAGGCTGATCGGCGCGACGGCGGGCAGCCTGCTTTGCGGCGGGTTCATCGCAGGAGTGGCACTGGCGCTGGCGGGGCGCACGCAGGATCATCTGGTGGAGATTACGTTCACCACCGTGGCTGCATACGGTTCCTTCCTGCTGGCCGAGAGGTTCCACTTCTCGGGCGTCATCGCAACGCTCACGGCTGGGATGATCCTGGGCAACGTCGGGCGGCTCGGCATCATATCGAGCCGCGGCCGGGAAGCTGTGCAGGCCTTCTGGGAATACGCCGCGTTCGTGGCCAATTCCTTTGTATTTCTTCTGATCGGAATGCGGGAGGCCAATCAGAATTTCCGTTCCGCCTGGCCCGCGATCGCAGTGGGAATCGTCCTGGTAGTGGTGGCACGGGCGGTATCCGTTTACGCCTGCTGCATTCCCTTCGCGCGTACTGCGCTTCGGGTCGCTCCGCAGCACCAGCACGTGCTGGTCTGGGGCGGACTGCGCGGCGCGCTCGCCCTTGCCCTCAGCCTGGCTTTGCCAGCCGAAATGCCTTTCCGCGAATCGATCGTCACGGTTTGCTTCGCGGTGGTGGCGTTCTCCGTTTTTGCGCAGGGGTTGACCCTGACGCCTTTGCTCCGTCGTTTTAAGGAAATCCCGCCTGCGTCTTAGATTCGCGCGCGGGAGAGTCGCGTTCGGCGGTAAACCAGCCACGCCGAAGCGATCACCGCAAACGTGCCCGCCGCCAGCTTGAACTCAAAAAGCCACACGTTGTGGATCTCTTCGGTCGGCACCACGGCGCAGAGAACGGCCAGCAGCGTGATACTCCAGCCGGAGATCGCGCTGACTTTCCTTCCTGATTTCCAGGCGCTGCCAAACATGTACAGGTAGGGCAAAAATCCCGCGATCACCATGAGGGATACGAGCGTTTGGTAGGCCCCGCGAATGGTATCGCCGAACTGAATCGCGACCAGCAGCACGGATGCCAGCCCGCCAAGCGTCAAAATCGAAACGTAAGGCGTCGCCCAGCGAGGGTGAATCTTCGCAAAAGCCGCCGGCAACAGGTGATCGACCCCGGCCGCGAAAGGCATGCGTGAAACGGAGGAACCAAGTCCGCCGAATTGCCCGATGGCCGTCGCCATCACCAGCAAAGCGATGGCGGGCGGGAGCCAGCCGATCCCGAGCACCCGGCCCGTCTCGGTGGCCACCTGTGCCAAGCCGTTCAGTTCGCTGATATTCTCCGGCCTTAGAATAACGAGCAGCGCCATCGTCGTCGCTACATAGAAAAGAGTAGCGAAGGCCGACGCGATCCGCGCGGCCCGCGGCAGGTCGCGCTGCGGATGGCGAATTTCGCCGCCCATTAGTCCGACCATCTCAAAGCCGCTCAGCGCGTAGGCGATCGTGGCGAGGAAGCTGACGGTGCCCCAGCTGAAGCCGGGCAGCAGCTGGAAGGGCGTAGCCACGCCGCGCCTGCGCCAGACAAGCGCGGCCATTATTACCAGGAGCGCTCCCAGAATCCACGAAGCCAAAGCCCCCAGATTCTCGGTCCATTTGCCGATTTTGACTCCGATCAGGTTCGTGCCGAGCGCAATCCAGATCGCGCCGAGCGAAGCCGCCAGCAGAAACGCCCGTCCCTCCGCCAGACGGGCCCAGCCAGGACCCAGCGAAGAAATCGCGATGCTCATATAGAACATCGCCGCACTGGGGAACCAGATCATGATTCCCATCCAGTAGACCCAGAATGCCAGGAAGCCATGCCACGGTCCGAAATCGCCGCGCGTCCAGACGTAGAGGCCACCCGCTTCCGGATGCTTTTCGGTGAGGGCCGCGGTCGCCACGGACAAGGGAATCAGGAAGAGAATTGCCGCCACCAGCCAAAGCAGAATCGAGCCGGAGCCCGCATGGGCGGCCGATGCGATCCACCGCGTCCCCACCGTGCAGGCAATGGCGAACAGCGTGATGTCTCGCAGGCCGAGCTCGCGGCGCAGTTTCACGGCAAGCCGGTCCTGATTTCGAAGATCACGCTGGAGCAGGTTACCGCCGCTTCCGCTTTGATCAGCTCCGAAATATCCATCGTCCGGATGCGCAATCCTTCGCGCGTTAGCAAGTCCGCCGTGCGGGGGAAGCATGCGGGCAGCAGCACGGTATCGCCAATCCGCAGGACATTGGCCGCACCCGGCTCGGCTTCGTCGACTTCGATGATCCGGAATTCGTGCAACGCCGCAGTATCCAGCCATTCGGAGTTCGCCAGAATCTTCCCGTCTCCGATGGAACAGCAGGCCGATTTCAGATGCAGGCATCCCCGCACTTCAACGGGGCGGACCCGATACCCGAGAGGATCGACGAAAGTCTGCAATTGCGCGATGCCCGCGGGATTGGTGCGGCTGGACAGACCTACGAACAAATCGCGCCCGATGCGCATGATGTCGCCGCCTTCCATGGTCGCCGGGTCTGTCAGTTCTTTCAGCGGGCGATAGGGAGAGATTGCGGCCGCCAGACTTTTCGTCTCCGGCCGGCGACTGGCGGCCCCCATACGCATCAGAATGGCCAGTTCGTCGAGGACCAGAACGGGATCTTCCACAAACACGGCGTCCGGCAATTCCGGCTCGGCGGGAAGCGAAATCAAGTGCAGTCCGAGTTCGGCCAGCGCGGTCTCGTATTGACGATGCTGTTCCTGCGCGAGCCCGATATCGATTGCCTGCCGCGCGTGCCACGTCAGTTCGCACGCATTGAGGGTCGGACTTACGGCGCGAGTCAGGGCGGCGAGCATTTCCTTTAATCCATTACGAGAATGGCGGCTTTGCGGAGCGGGGTTTCCGGGTTCTTTCCGAGAAATTCAAGCGCCATGTCATCGAAGGAACTGCTGTGCAGAAACGCTTTGGAATAAGACTGCACCAGTTTGACGGCAAGTTCCGTGCTGAATTTTTCCCTGTGAAAGGCCGCCATTCCGATCATGAGCGTGTGGATGATCGCGTAATGCACAGCCAGCAGCAGAAAAGCATCGGTCATCCCCGCCGCACTCCTGTCGATGGCTGGAGACTGGCGGGGCTTCCGGCGGCGCCACGGAAAATAGGTCCGGAACAGGTAATTTGAAAGGAAGTTTTCCAGCAGGTGCGGATGGCTTTGGATAAACGGCAGGAGATAATCCCGGTTCGCGGATCGATAGCGGACGGTGAGATCGTCCATGCTGGATTCGGCGGTCCATTCGAGGCCCCGCATGAATTCCCGATAGCACTCCAGAAACCGCGGGGGCGTGTAGTCGCTCCCGAGGCGGGCGACGATTAACTCCAGCACCATCTCGATCTGCAGCGACGGTGCGGGCTGTTGCCCGTTCAGGCGATCGTCGAAAGCACCCGACCGGAGATCCCGCAGATGATCTTCCAGTACAAGGTTTCCGGTGGCGAATCCAAACGAAACGATGCGCTGCCAGAGAGGGCGGGACCGGTCCTGGATGATTTCCATCGCGAAGGTGCGGGTCTGATTCAGCCGGTCCCCGGGCGCATCGCCGATCATAGTCACAGAGCCGGATCGGTACGGCAGTTCCTCTTCCGCGAACTCCCGGATTGCCATGGCCTCTGGATCCAAAAGGATCAGCCGCGCTGCTTCAGGACAGGAGGTATGCAGGGACATTTCAATAGCGTCCGAAGTTGCGTTCAGGACTCTGGGAAATGAGCTGCACAGGTCGGCGATATAAGACTCGCCCAAAGTCTGCTGGATGGAACACAGGCCGCCCTCCAGCGCGGGACAACGCGTGCCGTCCAGTCGGAACTTGGCGTAATCGACGGTAGAGGTTCCGGTAGGGTTGATTTCGACGAGACTGCTTAGAGCTTCGCCCGGAATCCGCTGGATCAGAGGGTTCTGATATTTGTCGAAAGTTTCCCGATCGACGAGTATGCCCCAGCCGTCGCAGCAGGTATCCTCGCAATCGGAACCAAGGCAGCGAAAGCGCTCGAAATACTGAGGCTGACGAACCATATGCGCACCGGGCATGCGCTCAAGCGTAACATCCGAACCGCTAACGGATCAGATCGCCCCGAATGCTGGCCCTGAGAGTAGCCCGGCGGCTGCGATCGGTGAGGCCTTCGAGCGCGATCTGGCTCAACCGGAACAACCTGCGCAGATTGTCGCGGCGCGGTTGATCGGTGGCGGCAAACGGGGGGTCATCCCGGGCAGGAGCCCGGCCCGGGGCAATCAAAATCTCCAGAGCCTCATTGGGCGGATGGGTCACGGCGCGCCTCGTCCCGCGCTTTGATCCACAAGAGTCCTCACATACGACTTATCGTGATTTCCGGCGCAGATTAGAGTCTTTAAAAAGCGGATTTCAAAACGCCGCCTTCGGCCCGCACGGCCGCGCCATTGATGGCCGATGCCAGCGGACTGCACACGAAAGCCACCACAGACGCAATTTCATCCACCGTCTCGAAACGCTTCAGCAGCGAAGTGGGGCGGACGCGCTCGAAAAACTCGCGTTCAAATTCGGCGAAGCTCTTGCCTCCGGACAGCCTGTCCGCGAAGCCCTCCAGTCCCTCAGAGCGCGTGGGGCCGGGGAGCACCGTGTTGACGGTGACGCCGGTTCCCGCCGTCGTCTCGGCCAGTCCGCGCGCCACCGCGACCTGAGCACTCTTGGTCATCCCGTAGTGGATCATCTCCGCGGGAATCTGAAAAGCGGATTCGCTGGAAATAAACACAATGCGGCCCCAGTTGCGCTGGATCATCGCGGGCAGGTAAGCCCGGCAGAGGCGGACGCCGCTGAGCACATTGGTTTCGAAAAAACGAACCCAATCTTCATCCGGAATCTGCGCGAAGGGCTTAGGTTCGAAGATCCCCAGGTTGTTCACCAGAATATCGACGTGGGCCATTTGTGAAACCAGAGCGTCTATTCCGGCCCGCGTGCCGCCGTCGGCTGCGATTCCGGAAACCGATCCGGCCGCCTCCCCCCGGATCCTGGCGATGGCTTCGTTTGTGCGAGCCTCTGTCCGGCCATTGACCGTGACGTCGGCGCCTTCCCGCGCCAGCGCGGTTGCGATCGCAAGACCGATACCGGCGGTGCTTCCCGTCACAAGAGCTTTCTTGCCTCGAAGTTGCAGGTCCACTGGATAGCTCCTCTCAGGTCAAGTGTAAGGGTTCTGGTGTTTGTCCGGATTTATTGTCTGTCCATTACTATTGGACATTGGTATAATGTGGACAATGAGCTTGGAAGCACCATCGCTCGCGGCTTTGGAGGAAATTCCTTTTGTCCAGGAGTTGCACTATGCTCCTGCCGCCGGGCCGGACAGAGGCTACGACGGGGAGCTCGACATTCGAACGCCGATCGGGAACTTTCGCCTTCCGGTAGAGATCAAGCGCTCATTCCTGACGGAGTCCGCAGTCAGCCAGTTTCTCGGATGGCTGGAATACCTGGGAAAGCAACGGCCGGAGCGGGCAATCCTTCTTGCACGCTATATCCCCCGTCCCGTAGCAGACCGGCTAATTGCCGCGAAGGTGAACTTTGCCGATGATGCAGGCAACATTCATCTTGCATTAGGCGATCAATACCACTGGACATCGATCGGCAAATCCGCGCCTGCAACCACGGCCGACCGCAGGCCTGTAAGCCCGGCGCAACTCCAGTTGTTGTTCCAATTCGTTACGAATCCGGATTCGATCACGTGGCCCGTCCGCCGTCTTGAATCGGCGGCGGGTATCGGCAAGAGCAGTGTCGCCAGCCTGCGGCAGCAGTTGGTGGAGGAAGGACTGCTGGTCCGCAGCGGCAAAGGATACGGGCTCGCACCTGTACGTTTGTTGCGGGAGCGCCTCGTTTCCGGATATGTGCACATCCTCCGGCCAAGACTTTCGCTGGGACGCTTTCGGGCTCGGGATAAAAGCGGCGAATTGTTTCTCGGGCGCGTTCAGGATCGCGTATCTTCGGACCTCCGGTACTCGCTCACTGGCGCGTCAGCCGCTTTCATTCTGCAGCAATTCTACAGAAGCCCCGACATAGCTCTGTTCGTTGAATCGATGTATCGAGCAGCCCCGCAGGCGCTTCGGTTGCTGCCGGATCGCGAGGGTCCGATTACGCTCCTGCAAGCGTTCGGGGAAGTGGTTTTCTGGCAAGAACGACAACATCATATGCTTGCTCCGCCGTGGCTGATCTATGCCGAGCTCTGCGCGAGCGCCGATCCTCGTGCGCACGAAGCCGCGGAGGAATTGTACAGGAAACTTCTCGTATAGCAGCCCGTGTTGACACAATCACAACTTGACGATCTCGCCAGCCTCCAGACCACCGCCTAGAGATTTGCGGCTCCACTGGTAATCATCGGGGCCGCGGCATTGGGCTGCTTCATCGAAATCGAGCGGTTTACGATGGATGTCGATCTGGCCGTCGCTCTTGACCTTGAGGATTTTCCCAGGTTCACAAGAGAGCTTCAAACGCAGGGCTGGACCAGAGATCCGCGCAAAGAACACCGCTGGTATGGACCGAGGGGTTCGACTGTCGATTTGTTGCCGGCTGGCCCCGCTTTGCGGGCGTCGAAGCGGTTGGTCTGGCCCGAGAGTGAGTTGGTGATGAGTCTTGTCGGTTTCGAGCACGTGTTTGCAATGGCGTTGCCCGCATTCGGAGAAGGAGCGCGGTATGGCGTCGCTTCTCTGCCAGTGCTCGCACTTCTAAAAATTATTGCCTTCATGGATGATCCGTATGGCCGCGGGAAAGATCTTCTCGACCTGCGGACACTCTTTCGGGCGTATGAAAAGGACAGCGATCGCATCTTCGACGATGACGTTTTCGACGCTGATCTGGAAGATGTGGAGTATGCGAACGCGTATCTTCTCGGCAAGGATGTTGGTTCTCTTGTCAGTGGCGAGGAGATGAATATTGTAAGTGCCTTCCTTCGGCGTGAATTACTGCCCGATGACGAGTTCTCGGAGCTAAATCAGGAAGTCAATTTTGCTGTTCTTCGCGTGCAACATGCACTGCGAGCATTTCAAAAAGGTCTGAACTACTCGACGCCTGGGAACCCGGTCACGTGAGCAGCGTTCGCACCGCGTCGATGACATCGGTCACGTCGGCGTCCGTCATCTTTGGATAGAGGGGCAGCGACAAGAGTCCTTCAAATATCCGGTCGCTCACGGGGAAGTCCCCGGGTTTATATGAAAACTGGCCCGTCGAATAATAAGGATGGCGATGCAGCGGAATGAAGTGGACGCTGGCGCCGATGTTGGCTTCACGCAGCCGGTCGATCAGTTCGTTGCGGCTTAGTTTGGCTTTCCCCGGAACCAGATACACGGGATAGAGATGAAAGGAGTGCTTGCCATCCGCCGGCCGGCGCGGCAATACGAGACCGGGAATGGCTGCGAACGCCGCGTCATAGAGGTCCGCCATCGCAGTTCGCCGGGCATTGAAGGCGTCCAGTTTGGCCAGTTGATGAATGCCGAGGGCCGCCTGGATGTCCGTCATATTGGATTTGTAGCCGGCCTCGACGACTTCATACTGCCATGAGCCGCCTTGCGCATAGCGGTTCCAGGCATCGGTGCTCATCCCGTGGAGCGAAAGCAGGCGGCAGCGGGCGGCGAGGCGGTCGTCATCGGTCACGATCATGCCGCCTTCGCCGGTGCAAAGATTCTTCGTCGCGTAAAAACTGAACACGGCCGCCGGACTGGCGTGTCCGATCTGGCGTCCTTTGTATTCGGTGCCGGCGGCGTGCGCCGCGTCTTCCACCACGTGAATGCTGTGCCGGTCCGCCAGGTTGCGGATCGCGTCCAGATCGCATGGATAACCTGCATAGTGGACCGGGATCACGGCGCGCGTGCGGCTGGTGATGGCGCGTTCGATGGCCGCGGCTTCGAGCAGCAGATCTTCGCTGGTGTCGGCCAGCACCGGAGTCGCGCCGAGTTGCACCACCACATGCGCGGTGCTGCAGAAGGTCATGGTGGGAACGATGACTTCGTCACCCGGTCCAATGTTGAGCGCGGCGAGGGCAATGTGAAGTCCCTCGGTGCAGGAACTCACGGCCACGGCATTTTTCGCGCCGGTGTAAGCGGCGAATGCCAGCTCGAACTTCTTCACCTTGGGACCTGTCGTCACCCAGCCGGAGCGAAGGCTGTCGACCACCTCGGCGATCTCTTCTTCGCCGATGGAGGGCAGGCAATAGGGCAGAAACTGGTCGCGGGGTTTGGGGCCCTGAAGCGGCAATGGGGGATGATAGCGCATCGCGGTACGCCCAATCAATATGTACTAGCCACCGGCGGCTGGGATAATGCGCGGGATGACTCATCTGAAGGAAATTCTTATTCTGCTGCTCGCCGCGCTGCTGGAGGCCGGCGGCGATGCCATCGTCCGAGTGGGCCTGCATACTTCGCCGGGGTGGCCGCGATTCGGTTTGTTTGCGATTTCAGCCGCGGTGTTGTTTTCCTACGGCTATACCGTGAACGCGCCGGCATGGGATTTCGGACGGCTGCTGGGTTTGTACGTGGTCTTCTTTTTCGTCATCGCGCAGCTGGTGTCGTGGCTGGGTTTCAAGCAGCCGCCCTCAACGTCAGTGCTGGCAGGCGGACTGCTGATCGTGATTGGGGGGATTGTTATCGCGGCCGGGAAATAGCGCCGCGTTCCCAATCGCGGAGAGAGCCGGGTTTATTACCGCCGCAGACGCGACGCCAGAACCGGAACCAGCGGACCCAGCATCACCAGAAGCACAATGACCCAGGCCGCGGGGCGGGCGAAGTTGAGCGTGTATCCAAGGCCGAAACGCCTTTCCACAAGCGCCGCCGAATCATCCCGGTTGAAGTAGAAGATACCCAGCTTCCAGCAACTGTCGCGCGTGCGGTCTCCAACCGGTGCGGAAGCCTCGCCTGATCCCGCCTCCTTGCCTCCGTTCATCCTGACGCCGCCTTGCCCGAGATGCGCCAGCACGACTATTGCTACCAGGGCGAGGACCGGAGCCAGGAGGAACAGCGCAACCACCAGCCCTTCGGGGGCGCCGGCGACGGGACGAGGGACCAGACAGATCCATGAGGCTTGCAGCGTAATGAAATATTCGACGACGAGGATGATGGTCGAACTTGTCCTGCGGAACTTCAGTTCGGTGAAGTGTTCGGCGCCACGGGCGTGAACGGACCGAACCCAATGACTCATCCCGTAGCGAATGAGGGTGAGGGCGGTTAGGATTCCGCCCGTGCTCAGGAAATAAACGGTCGCAAGGGCGGGGCCTGTCCAAACGATGCGTCGCCCGCCTGCTCCGCGGATGCTTGCCCCATGAGTCCACAGGTATGCGGCGCACACGCCCAGCACGATGAACGGCGCCGAAGCCGCAAACCGGCCGTGAGGAACGGTTCGACCTTCGCTGTGAAGTTCCGCTTCGCGAATGGTCGTCGGCGGCACGGAGTGAGGTAGCACGCGCCGCCTTGCCCGGTAGAACGCGAGGAATGCAGCCGCAACCTGGATGAAGACGCCGGCCGGAACGAAACCCACGCCGAGCCAGAAGACACCCGCAATGAACGCCATGAGGGCCAGCGCCGTTACGAGCACGAGTTCGGCGCGATAGCGTCGCAGAATCGATCTGCCCTCGGCACTCTCCCGGAAACCGTGGGCCACCGTAACCGCGAAATAGAGATCGGGGCGAGTCAGGCGCGGCATGAACCAGAAAAGGGCCGCGTGCATGGTTCCGACGACGCCTGCCGTGATGGCAATGACGAGGGGAACCACAGCCGGTGACTTCAAACCGTGCCCCTTTCGAGTCTGCGCGCGCAGTCGTTCATTTCCCGCGCGATGGCTTTCCGCGAAAGTCCCTCCCCGAGGGCTTTCGCAACAAGCTCCCGGAGCGGGCGCGCAAACCGCTCCCTGGCATCCGGACCCGCCTGCGGGCTCCCGCGTTCGCGCACGGCGGCGCCGTGATGACGCCTGAGTTCGAGCCAGCCTTCGCTCGCCAGCAGACGATAGGCTTCCGCGACCGTGTTGTGGTGAACCCCCAGATCGATGGCCAGTGTCCGCACCGTGGGCAGCTTCGCGCCGGGGCTGAAGCGCCCGGATACGAGTTCGGCGCGCAGACCGTTGGCGATTTGTTCGAAGACGGGCGCGCTTGACGCTAAATCGATCCGGAGCATAATCCCGCTTTCATATTGTACGTCACTGATGTACAATACGGACGCATTAATCATGAGCGCCTATGAAAGTTCTCAGCCTCGATAGAGTGACCCGCCGTTTCGGCGATTTTGTCGCCGTTAACGATCTGAGCTTTTCGATCGACGAAGGTCAGGTGGTGGGCTTCCTGGGCGCCAACGGCGCCGGCAAGACCACAACCCTGCGCATGATTCTCGATATTCTGCCCCCGACGTCCGGCGTCATCGAAGTGCTGGGCGGGCCGCCGGGGCGGGACAAAGCTGCGGAGATCGGATTCCTTCCCGAGGAGCGCGGCCTTTATCGCGGCATGACCGCGCTGCAGACGGTCATCTATTTCGGACAGCTCAAGGGTCTGTCGCGCGCAGCCGCCCGCGACGCTGCCATTCCCCTGCTCGATCGGTTTGGTCTGGGTTCGTTCGCCGGCCGCCGGGTTGACCGGCTGTCGAAAGGCATGGCACAGAAAGTCCAGTTGGCCACTGCCCTGGTGAACTCGCCGAAGCTGCTCCTGCTCGACGAACCCTTCTCCGGGCTCGATCCGGTGAATCAGGCGGTGCTGCAGGACGAAATTCTGGCGGCGGCGCGCCGGGGTTCGAACATCCTGTTTTCGACGCACGTCATGGAGCACGCCGAACGGCTATGCACCCGCCTGATCATGCTGGCGCGCGGGCAGAAGGTGTTCGACGGCGATCGGAAACAGGCAAGCGCGATGCTGCCCGGCTCCGTCCGCGTATGCGCGAAAACCGATCCATCGAGCTTGCCCGGCGTGGCGCGAGCCGAACGGCTCGCAACCGGCGTTCAGGAAAATCAGGACGGCTGGACCGACTGGCAGATCGTTTTGAAACCTGGCACCGAACCGGGAGACCTGCTTCAAGCCTGCGTCGAAACGGGCTTCGCGCTCAGAGGGTTCGAGGCGCACAGCGCGACCCTGCACGACGTCTTCCTGCACCTGGCCGGACCTCCGGAGCAGTCCCCGGAACCTGTGGAGGTGCGGCAGTGAGGCGCATTCTGCTCGTTACCGCGCGCGAGTACGTGCGCATGACCACGTTGCCGGCATTCTGGATCATCGCCGCGATCGTGCCCACACTGGTCGTGGTCGTGCCGATGCTGCAGCAGCTTCTCAGCAGGTCTCAGACGGCAGCAGCCTATGTGCTGGTTGACAAATCCGGACAATACGCGCAGCAGATCAATCGGCGTCTGGAACTGGAATATCAGCGCGAGGTGCTGGTTCAATTATTGGTGTACGCCGGCAGATGGCGGTCTGGTGACGCCGTTCCGAATCTTCAGAGGCCGAATGTTCAAACAACACCTGGAGCCGCCTCGGGGAGGGGATCCTCATCCAGCGACGCGATGGTGGAGGCTTTCGTCTCAACAGGCGGCGCGCCGGCGGTGCTGCGGGCGCTGAAGCCGAGGCTACTTGCCAGCGCGCCCGCATTTCAACCGCCGCCCCGACCGATCGTTGAGATCCCGGTTCCCGCCGGCGTGGATACAGGCAGCGCCGACCGGTTTGGCGCAACGATCGGTCCTCATTTTCAGCAAGCATCGAGGGCCGGGGCCGGCAGCGCTGGGCTTACCGTCGCGGTCTATATCCCGGCGGACGTGGATTCCGGCGGTCAGGTCCGGGTGTGGACCGATGGCCCGGCCGGGGCCGCGCTCGTGCAGGAGATAAAGCTCGAGCTGACGCAGGCCCTGCGTCTCAAAACGATGCGGGCTTCGGGCATCGATCCTTTGTCGGCCGCACAAATCCAGGACCTGAGCGTACCCGTCTCGATGGAGGCGCCCGAGACGCCGGCCCCAGGCGGCCAGGCGATTGTCCATTCGATGCTGCCGCTTGCCCTGGCCTACCTGCTGCTGATTTCGACCATGATCACCGGGTCCATGATGCTGCAGGGGCTGGTCGAAGAGCGCTCTAATAAGCTTCTGGAGGCGGTGTTGGCGTGCGTAAGCCCCCGCGAGCTGATGGCCGGAAAACTGATCGGCATCTCAGCCATCGGTCTCTCGATTGTCGGGGTTTGGATCGGCGCAGTCGTGGCGATCGTCAAGCTTCAGCCATCTTCCCCTCTGGGCTTTGTCGTGGGGGCGCTGGCTTCGCTGTGGCAGACGCCGTGGATCGCTGTCGCGATGATTTTTTATTTTCTGGCTGGATACCTGACCATCGGGATGATCTTCATGGCCATCGGCGTCACGCGGGACAGCATGCAGGAAGCGCAGGCCTACCTGATCCCGGTATCCGCGGTTGTCGCAGTGCCGTCCGCAGCGCTCGCCACCCTGATCCTGCGCGATCCCAACGGATTGATCCCGCGGATTTTTTCCTGGATACCGCTGTATACGCCAATGGTCATGCTGGCCCGGCTGCAGAGCGGCGTTCCGTTGTCCGATCTCTACGGCACAGCGGCGGTCCTTGTCATCTTCGGGGCGCTGGAACTGTTCGTGCTGTCGCGCCTGTTTGAAGACAAACTGATTCAAACGGGCAGCGGCGGCGGCTTCCACGTCCCGGCCAATTTGCGCCGCATCCGGTTCGCGCTCATTCCGCTCATCGCGGCGGCGGTCATCATCACAATACGCCACGAGCGACCCTTCGCTAAGCCCGCGGATCCCGTCGCCGCACTCCACTCGCAGGGCGAAAGCATTTTCAAGACAACCTGCGCTGCTTGTCACGATCCGGCTGAGGGTCGAGCCGTGAGCCGTGCCCAGAGCCGCGAACAACTGGCATCTCTGTCTCCGCGCGAGATTGTCAACGCCCTGACATCCGGCGCCATGAAGCCGATGGCCGCCAGCCTGAGCGAAACCGACATCGAGGCTGTCGCCACCTATCTCACGGGCCGGCAGCCGCGTGAAGCCGCCGTCGCCGCGGCCGATCCTCCACTGTGTTCAAAGCCCGCCGCTTTCAGCATGGCGGGAGCTGGATGGAACGGCTGGAGCGTCGATCCGCGCAACGGGCGCTACCAGCCCGACCCGGGCCTCAACGCGGCGCAGATCCCGCAGCTCAAAGTGAAGTGGTCCCTCAGCTACAACGGAGGGAATTACGGCCAGCCCACCGTGGTCGGCGGCCGGCTTTTTCTCACCAGCCTGGGGGGCGCGGTCGAATCGGTCGACGCGAAGACGGGCTGCCTGTATTGGCGTATCGCGCAGTCGACGCCCTCCCGTACGACCGTTTCGGTAGGCCCACTGCCCGGCGTCGCGCCAAGCGGCTACGCGGCATACTTCGGCGACAGCAGCGCCAACGTCCACGCGGTGGACGCCGCGACCGGCGCTCCTCTCTGGAAGCAGCAAGTCGATTCGCATCCGCGCGCGGCTCTCACCGGTGCACCGACGCTTTACAAAGGACGCCTGTATGTTCCGGTGTCCTCATATGAAGAGGGAGTCGCGTCCGTGGCCGCTTATTCCTGCTGCACTTTCCGCGGCAGCGTGGCCGCGCTGGATGCCGCTACCGGCAAGCCGCTGTGGAAAGCATTTGCAATCGATCAGCCTGCCGCTCCCACCAGGAAGAACAGCGCGGGAACACAACTGTACGGGCCTGCCGGCGCGGCCGTCTGGTCGTCGCCAACCATCGACGGGAAGCGGGGCCGGCTCTACTTCGCAACGGGGAATTCCTACACCGATTCAAAAGAGGCGGGGTCGGACGCGGTGGTTGCGGTGGACCTCGAAAGCGGGCGCGTCATCTGGCGGCGTCAGGTAACCGAGCACGACAACGATCTGTCGGGTTGCACGTCCGGCCGGCCGCTGGTGAATTGTCCAACCATCCATGGCCACGATTACGATTTCGGTTCATCGCCTGTCCTCGCGACGCTTTCCAATGGAAAAGAAATCGTACTGGCGGGACAGAAGTCGGGCGCTGTCTTCGGCCTCGATCCGGATTCCGGCGCAGTGCTCTGGCGCACTCAGGTCGGGGCCGGCGGTTTTCTCGGCGGCATTGAATGGGGGATGGCCAGCGACGGCACGCGATTGTACGTAGCGAACACCGATGTGCTTGCAGCGCAGGGCCCACGTCCCGGTCTGTTCGCGCTCGATCCCGCGACCGGAAAAGACCTGTGGTACGTTCCCTCGCCGCGTGTCGGCTGCGGCTGGGCCACCGGGACGATGCCGTGCTTCAATGCGCAGTCCGCCGCGCCGTCGGCGATTCCGGGCGTGGTATTCTCCGGCGCCACCGACGGCCACGAGCGGGCCTACGCCTCCGCCGATGGCCGCATACTTTGGGATTTCGATACGGCGCGTGGAACTTATAAGTCGATCAACGGCGTCGCCAGCCAAGCGGGCGGTTCCATCGACGTCACTTCCGGAACGATCGCCGATGGAATGCTCTACTTGATTTCGGGCTACCGCGGCGTATTGGGCGGAGGCTCCAATAATGTGCTGCTGGCATTCTCGGTTAACGGCCAGTAATGATGAAGGGCCCGGCCTCAGTTCTCCACTGGCTTCTCGACGTGCTCTATCACGTAGATCTCAACCTTGTCTTTCTGCGATTCCATCCTGAGACCGAGCTTGTCGAATAATTCGGCGAGCGTGGGAACATCGGCAAGATCAGATCCGTCCTCGGCCTTGGCGCCTGGCGATGGAATTGGCCCAGGCTGGAAAGGCGCCCAGCCAGGAGTTTGAATATTGAAGAGGCCCGTGAGGCGGGTTTTGTCGACCATCGGACGGTCCGCCCAGTTCTCGACAAAGGGCATCACATCGGCCATATTGACCGCGGCGCCATGAATACCCCGTCCCCGGCCGCCATTAAAGGTGTGGCATGCGATGCCCATGACTTCGGAGCCGGGACAATCCTTTTCTTCGATCTTCGCCTTCTCAAGCTTCGAACCGCCCTTCGCAACGATCACGGCATAGATCGGCAATTCTTTCGTCTCGCGGCGAATTTTCAGCTTGAACCGGTCTTCCAGCAAGGCCTGGAGCATCAACCTCATCTGCTGCTCGCGAGCCGCATCGGAAAGTCCGGCTGGAATTGCGGCGCTTGCCGCGATTGCTTCGATGTCGTACACGCTCGAAAGGGAACTGATCCAATCCGGCCCTCCAGTGAGGCGGACCGATTGGAATCCCACCCCCAAGGCCTGGCCGATTACGAACCGCAGCGGTAACCCAACCGATCTGAACCGGCCGCCCGGAAGGAAGGTGGCGCCGCGGCTGGTATCGTTCGGGTTATGCGGCTTGACGGAAATGACCTCGAAGGCCGGCCGGACCATCGTTTGAGCGTTAACACCAACCACAATTCCAAGGGCAGCAAGGATGTTTACGAGGTAGCGTTTCACAGACTTCCGCCTCACGGCTATCTTAGCCGTTCCATGGCCGCTAAGCATTGCCTTCCGAAACCACAGGCAGCTTAGCTGAATCCCAGGCTGCGAGGCCACCGGCCATCTCGATCAGATTCGTGATCCCGTACTGGTGCAGAATGCTGGCGGCGATCGACGATCGATAGCCGCCGGCGCAATGCACGGCAATGCGGCGATCGCGAGCGACTTCGGCGATGCGCTCCTGCAAATGGTTCAGTGGAATATTCACGCTGCCGGAAATATGCCGGGCCGCCCACTCGCGGGGATTCCTGATATCGAGCAACAGGGGCGGGTCCGCGCTTGCCAGTTCTTCCGCCACCGTCGGGGCGCTGATGCGCTCGGTCGGCCACAACAGATCCGGTCTTGCGGCCAGCGCTTCCATGCCGCCCTGCAGATAGCCTTTGACGTGATCGAAGCCGATTCGCCCCAGTCGTAAAGCGGCTTCCTGCTCCCGACCCGGTTCGGCAATGATCACGATAGGTTTGGCGCGATCCAGTATCGTCCCCGCCCACGTTGCGTACTGGCCGCCCAGCCCGATGTTGATGCTGCCGGCAAGATGGCCCTTTGCGTACTCGGCGGCGTCGCGAACGTCCAGGACCTGCGCCCCCGCGTCACCCATCCGAACGACCTCGGCTAGATCGACCGGATGGAGAACCTGTTGAAGATTGTTGTCCAGCGTGGCGCGCTCGCGCGTGTTGAGGATGGCGTCGTAAGTGAAGTAGGCCGGAGCGTCGGGCTGGTCCGCGGTCACAAGGCGGACGAATTCCTCTTTGGTCATGGGCTGCAGGGCGTAATTCAGACGCCGCTGATCGCCAAGCGAAGAAACGGTGTCGGACGAAAGCTGTTTCCCGCACAGCGAGCCGGCCCCGTGCGCCGGATAAACCAGCGTCTCGTCGGGAAGGTTCAGGAGTTTGTCGTGGAGCGATTCGTATAGATGCACGCCGAGATCGTTGGCGCTCCACCCGAGCGATGCCCGCAGATCCGGGCGGCCAACGTCGCCGATGAACAGCGTGTCCCCGGTGAGAACGGCATGGGGCTTCGCCGGATCTTTCTGCAGATCGAACGCGAGGATCGATATGGACTCGATCGTGTGGCCGGGGGTCTCAAGAACAACCAGGCGCATTCCCGGGAAGTCCATCGCATCGCCATCCTTCATTGGCACAAACGCGTATTCGGCGGCGGCGCGCGCGCCGAGATGGATGGTGGCGGCGCAGCGGTCGCGGAGCTCCAGATGGCCGGCGACAAAGTCGGCGTGAAAGTGCGTGAGAAAGACGTGCCGGATCCGGAGGCCGAACGTTTCGGCGTCGGCCAGGTACTGCCCGATGTCGCGTTGGGGGTCCACGACGATGGCGGTCGAACTGGCTTCGTCCCCGAGCAGGTAAGAAGCGTGGGCCAGACAACCCAGGTAATACTGTTTCAGGACCATGGCGGTCTACTCAGGTTATCGGGTTTCAGGTTTGGGGTGCGGGGTTTAAAAACCCGAAAATTTGAAAGGATATGACGGGCTCGAGAAGACTCGAACTTCCGACCTCTTCCGTGTCGATTTGGCCAAGGCTCACCGATTGAACCGGTCAACTGGACCGGCGACTTGCTCCGACGTACGGCAACGCGTACGCTGATGTTATGACCAGCACGGATGCCAGTGAAGCCCGCGAGAAGGACGAAACTGCGAGCGATCACGAACCCGTGCTGATCACCGGACCGCACTCCAACGCAGTCCTTGTCGGCGAAGAAGACTGGAATTCGATTCAGGAAAGTCTGTATCTTCTTTCCGTACCCGGCATGCGTGAATCCATCGCGGAAGGACTTGCCACGCCGATCGAAGAATGCGAGAACGAACCGGGCTGGTGACGCCTTGGCAGATCGTCTTCACCAGGCAGGCACAGAAGGACGCCCGCCGTCTGGCATCCGCTGGCCTCCGAGGCAAAATGCATCGAGAGCGTTTGGGGTGCAGGGTTAATAAACCAAAAATTGGAAAGGATATGGTGGGCTCGAGAAGACTCGAACTTCCGACCTCTTCCGTGTCAAGGAAGCGCTCTAACCAACTGAGCTACGAGCCCACAAAGAATCCTCAGTCTATCACGCGGCCGGTGAAAGTCCCGAAGCGCCCGTCAAAATCGGTGATACGATTCAATCGTGATTTTATCGCGTGTCCTCCTGGCAATGGGCTGCGCAACCCTCTGCTTTGCAGCGTCCGGCGGAAGTCTCCGTCTCGTCGATGCGGTCAAGCAACAGGACTCCGCCGCTGTCCGCGCCATGATCGAAAAGCACGCGGAGGTGAACGCTGCGCAAGGGGACGGCGCGACCGCCCTCCACTGGGCCGTGCAATGGAATGACCGCGATACCACCGGCATGCTGCTTCGCGCCGGCGCTCACGCCAATGCCGCCGATGACGAAGGGGTCACGCCTTTGTCGCTCGCGTGCCTCAATGCGAATCCGGGGATTGTAGCCGACCTGCTGAAAGCCGGCGCGAACCCCAATGCGACGCGCGTGAACGGCGAAACACCGCTGATGACCGCCGCCCTCACCGGGAACCTCGAAGTCGTACAACTCCTCCTCGCGGCGGGCGCGCAGGCGAATGCGAAAGAAAGCTCGCGCGGACAGACTGCCCTGATGCGGGCCGTAGCCGCCAATCACCCCGCCATCGTCAATGCGCTGTTCGCGGGTGGCGCGGACGTGAAAGCGCGCTCCACCAACCGCTTCACGGCTCTTCTGTTCGCCGCGCAGCAGGGAAATGCCGAATGCGCGCGGCTCCTGCTGAATGCCGGCGCCGACGTCAACGATACCGCGCCGGACGGCGTGGGCGGCGACACCAACGCGCGTCTGATGTACAAGCCCAACACCGAAGCGGGCGCGCTGCTGGTCGCCATCGATAGCGGCCATGCCGAGATGGCGGAATTTTTAATGGACCACGGCGCCGATGTGAATCAGCACGGCGCGGGACGCACTCCGCTGCATGCGGCCATTCAACAGGCGATGCCCGGGACCGTGAAGGCGCTGCTGGCCCATGGCGCGAACGTCAATGCGCGTCTGGAAAAGCGCCTGCCGTTTCTTTCCCGCTTCATCCTGGAGGACAGCGGCGTGGAAGCCGATCCGATCGGCGCAACTCCATTCTGGCTCGCGTCGAGCTTTGCCGATACGGAGACGATGCGGATTTTGATCGACGCCGGCGCCGACGCGAGCCTCGTGTCGAAAGACGGCACAACACCTCTGATGGTGGCGGCGGGAATCGATTTCATCGACGGACAGGACAAGTACGGACGTCGCTGGTTTACCGATTCGATGCCGCTCCAGAAGGCCGCGCTGGAAGCCGTGAAGATTTGTCTCGCGGCCGGCAACGACATCAAGGCCGCGAACGAAAACGGCCAGACGGCGCTGCACGGCGCGGCCTACTTCGGCTCCACCCTGCTGGTGCAGTTTCTGGCCGATCACGGTGCGAACGTGAATGCGCAGAACATCTGGGGGCAAACGCCTTACTTAATTACGCAGGGACTGTATCTGGCCGGATCGTTCATTATCCGCAAGGAGGCGGGGGACCTTCTAGTGAAGCTCGGCGCGGATAAAACGCTGGGAATGAACGATCCCTATGCGCATATCAACGGGGCGGATTTAAAAATCGTGGCTGATGCGAAAGCAGAAATCACCGCCAAACGACACACCCCGCGCTAGCGCTACTCCTCGGCAACCACAGCGATTGTGGCCGGCGAATTGCCCTCAAGCCGGTTGTTCACATAAATAAACGCCGGACGCCCATTCACCCGGGCCGTGTGGATCAACTCCCGCAGTCCCTGCCGCACCGGCTCATTCACGTCACGCACCTGGTCGTACGGTGAAAACGTCCGCACCCCCTCTTCATACGGACGTCCTCTGCGCAATAACGCGCGGGCCACCACCAGATCGGTGGTCTGCGATCCCGCGATTCGCATCTGATCGGCAATCTCCGGCATCCTCGTCCACGCGTTATAAACATGCGTCACGCGATGCGCCCGCAAGCAGTCGAAATAGAGCGGCGTCAGGAATTCCGCATTCCGGATCTCCACCGCGAAGCGCCACCCTTCCGGCAACCGGTCGAGAAAAGGATCGAGGACTTTCACAAAATCCGAATCGCTGGCGAAGCTGCGTTCGCGAAACGTCCCGAACTCAAAAATCAGCGCCCCGATCTGTTGCCGGTACGGGTCCAGAACGCGCAGAAATGCCTGCTCAAAAAGCGTCCCGTCGAGAAACGTCGGACTCTCCAAACCCGCCAGTGCGCCGTACCGCGGATGCACCGGCCAGACCGGTACCGTAATCTGCTCCGGCACTTTGAAAGCCCAGCGAAAAGCAGGGTCCGGCGTCTGCCGGAAAAGCTTCGCCCAAAAGGCCTCGGAAGGAAACTGATAAAACGCGAAGTCACCGCAGACCGTGGGGAACACGCTCGCATACTCGGCCAGGCACGTGTCTTCGAAAAGATTTTTGGAAAACTTCCCGCGCGTCTGATAAAGAGAGCGCGAATAGATCTGGCCCAGCCAGCCTTCGTACTTCCAGGAACTGCCGCCGACGTAAATGCCCTGAGCCGCCAGTGCCTGCAGCCGGTCGCGCAGACGTTCACGATCGAACCCCGCCGGGCGTTCGTCCAGATCGAATAAAAATCCGGGATTTTCCCCTACCAGGCCTGCATGCTCCGGTAGCCGAACGGATCGGCGCCCGCTTCGATCACACCGCCGGGCGTTACGCGCACCATGCCCGGAGCGGATCCGCTGGACCACTTCGGACGCGTCCCGACCTTGTGGCCCCGGCTAGCCAGATCCTGAATCACGCTCTGCGGAGTCCGGTCGTCCAGTTGCAAATCGCCCGGATTCATGGCGTGATTGTCGAAGCTCGAAACCAGATGGCGGGTCTCGAAACGCGGCGCTTCAATGGCCTGCTCGGCGTTCTGATGGAAGATCATCACGTTGAACATGATCTGCATCAAAGCCTGTTCCTGATTGTCGCCGCCGGGGGTCGAGAGCACGAACCACGGCGAACCGTCACCGTGTGTGACCAGCGTCGGACTCAGCGTCACACGCGGACGCTTCCCGCCCGCCAGCTCATTCGGACTGCCCGGCACCAGCAGAAAACTCTGCGCGCGCTCGGTGAGCGGAATGCCGGTATCGCCGGCGATCACGGACGGCAGCCACGCGCCCGAAGGCGTCGCGGCGAACATAATCCCGGATGCATCGATGGCGTCGACGCAAGTGGTGTCATGCGCCATCAGGAACGCGTCGATCTTCGTGCGTGCAATCGATTCCTGCGAAGGATGCAGCGGCGGATTCGGTCCGATGCTCCCGGGCCGGAAGGTCTGCGAGGCTCTCTCAGTGATCAGCTTGCGCCGCGCTTCGGCGTATTTCATGGAGAGCAGTTCCGCTTCCGGAATTTTGGAAAACTTCGGATCGCCGTAGTAGGTGTCGCGGTCCGCATACGCCAGCTTCAGCGCTTCCACCAGCGTGTGAATGTATTCGGCGGAATTCTGCTTCATCGAACCCAGATCGTAGCTGCTCAGCATGTTCAGCGCTTCGAGCATGGCCGGACCCTGGCTCCAGAAGCCGGGCTTATAAACGCGCGCGCCGTGAAACTCGGTCGAGACGGGTTCTTCGGGTTTGAGTCTGAACGCCGCCATATCGTCATAGCGAAGCAGTCCGTTGTTGGCGCGGCTGAACGCATCAATCTTTTTCGCGATCTCCCCGCGATAGAAGTAATCGCGCACTGCATCGATCGCGGCCACGCGGCTGGCGCCTTTGGCCAGCGCGGCTTTCTCAGCGGCCACCATGCCCCGGATGGATCCGGCGAGATCGGGCTGGTGGAAAATATCGCCCGGCGGCGTGACGTGACCCTCGGGCATGAAGTGCTTCATCGAGGTGGGCCAGAGCGTGAAAAATTCGCGGCTCGAATACACGGAGTTGGCTCGCTGCTCGTCGATTGCCGTGCCGTCCGCCAGCTCAAGCGCCGGCTCGACCACTTCGCTGAACGACTTTGTGCCGTATTCCCGCAGCGCCGTCAGCGCCGCGTCCGGCAGGCTCGGCACCACCGCAGCCATCAGGCCCGCGACCGGTATCACGCCTTTGAGTCCGTTCTTCTCCGGCGGCTCCAGCACTTCGCCGGGCTGCAGCGGACGCTTGCGATAGAAGTCCGCAGTCGCCAGTTTCGGCATGGTTCCCACGCCGGCGATTGAATGGACCTTCCCGTCTTTCGTCCGAATCAGAATCGGCGCTTCGCCGCCCCATCCCACATGGGAATACTCTGTGGTGGCCGCAGCAAAGATGGTCGCTACGCCCGCATCCACGGCGTTCCCGCCTTCGAAATACATCCGCATGCCCGCGTCGGACGCGTAGTTGCTGCCTGCCGCAACCGCTCCATGCGTGCCGCGGGCAGGATACTGGGCCGGGGGTTCACGCCGCTGTTGCGCCAGGAGCGCCGCCGCAATCGCCAGAATCAAAAAAGCCGGTTTGAGTCGCATAATCACCGATGCCTATAATGATGCTAGTTCCGTGGAGCCACCGCAACCACCTCCTGTAACCAATCCGGCAACCGAGGACAACCCGATGCTCTATTGCCCGGTGTGCTCGACCCGGCTGGACTCGTTGAAATGCAAGCTCTTCTGCGCCCGCTGCGGTTACTACATGAGCTGCGCGGACTATTATTGAGAGACGTGAAAAACTAAAATGCCGGACTGGAAAACTCAGGGGATTCGGGTCATACGCGCGGGCGAACTCGATTCCAGCACCCCGCAGACCCCGGGAATGTCGCGAGCCGCCGCCATCACCCATGCCTCGGCCGGCGCCAGCAAGCTCTGGGCAGGCACCGTGGTGGTCGATCCGGACGCCAAAACGGCGGCCCACCACCATGGAGAGCTGGAAACGGTGCTCTACATCGTCAAAGGCCGGGCGCGTTTCCGCTGGGGCGATCATCTCGAGTTTTCCGAGGAGGCTGGCCCGGGCGATTTTATCTTCGTTCCGCCCTGGGTGCCCCATCAGGAGATGAATGCCCGCCCCGACGAGCCGGTCGAAGCGGTGGTGGTGCGCAGCGGGCAGGAGCCCGTCGTCGTGAACCTCAATATCGCGGAAGCGAATGAATTCCCCATCCCCTTCCATCCGCGCCCGTCGTAAAACCGCGGTGCGACAATCTACCTGATGACCAAGGCGGAAGTTAAAGCTCAGATTGAGTCCCTCGGAATTATTCCGGGAGTTCGCGTTGCCAAACCCGAGCAGGCCCGTCTTGCAGCTGAGATGCTGGCTCGGGCGGGCATACCGGTCGCCGAAATTACCATGACGGTTCCCGGCGCGATTCATGTGATTTCACAGCTGGCCAAAAGTCATCCCGCAATGGTGACGGGCGCAGGAACGGTGCTGGATGTGGAGACGGCGATTCGCTGTGTGGATGCCGGCGCGAAGTTCATCACCAGCCCCGGTCTGATTCCCGAGGTGGTGGAGTTCGCGCTGAAGAACGACATCGTGGTTTTTCCCGGAGCACTTACGCCGACCGAGGTCATCAACGCATGGAAGACCGGCGCGGATTACGTGAAGATCTTCCCGTGCGCTCCGGTCGGCGGCGCGGCCTACATAAAATCTTTGAAAGTTCCACTGCCGCAGATTCCCTTGATCGCTTCGGGCGGCGTGAATCAGGCGACGGCGACCGGGTTCATGGCGGCAGGCGCTACGGCGTTAGGTCTGGGCGCGGAATTGATCCCGCATCAGGCGCTCGAACTGCATCAGGAAGACCGCATCCACGAGCTGGCGCGGCGTTTCCTGGCGATGGTAAAGGAAGGGCGCGCGCAGCACGCGCTTGTTAACGGAAACTGAAGTTTCAGCGCTACTTCGGCTGCGCAACGATCCGCAGGTACGGCTTTGGCGCTTTCCAGCCGTCCGCGTATTTCTGCTTCGCTTCTTCTTCTGAAACCGAAGGCAGAATGATCACATCCTCGCCGTTCTTCCAGTTCACCGGAGTGGCGACTTTGTGCTTCGCCGTGAGTTGCATCGAATCGATCACCCGCAGTACTTCGTCGAAGTTGCGCCCGGTGCTCATCGGATAGCTCAGAGTCAGTTTGATCTTCTTGTCCGGACCCACGACGAACACGGTGCGAACGGTCGCGTTCGTCGCCGCGGTGCGGCCTTCGGACGTATCTCCCGCATCGGCCGGCAGCATGTCGTAAAGCTTTGCCACTTTGAGTTCCGGATCGCCGATCATCGGGAAAGTCACCGCCGAACCCTGCGTCTCTTCAATGTCCGCCGCCCACTTCCCGTGGCTGCTCACCGGATCGACGCTCAGTCCGATCACTTTGGTATTTCGCTTGGCAAACTCCGGCGCGAGCTTCGCCATATAGCCGAGCTCTGTCGTGCAGACCGGAGTGAAGTCCTTCGGATGCGAGAAGAGAATAGCCCAGCTGTCACCGATCCACTCATGAAAGCGGATCGGCCCCTGCGTTGTCTCAGCCGGAAAATCGGGCGCGGTGTCGTTAATTCGGAGCGACATAATTATCCTTAAGGACTTATTGCTTGACCGCGAAAACGAACATGGACGTACCCGCATTTACCGTCACATACTGACGGCCATTGACCGAGTAAGTCATGGGACCCGAAGCCACCGGGCCACCCAGCGTGGTGCTCCACAACAGCGCACCGTTGCGCGCGTCCAAAGCATAGAAGTTACCATCGCGTCCGCCGCTGAAAAGCAGATTGGAATCCGTGGTCAGGATGCCCGCATCGGTAACATCGGTCATCTTGAATTCCCATTTGCGTTCACCGGTTTTCGGGTCGATGGCGCGCACGGCCCCGTAGCCCTCGTCTTCACGGCGGTTCAGCACGGGAGCGGGCTGCATCAGCAGCGGCACCACGTTGCGCGGCGCGCCTCCCATAAACAGGCGGCCTTCCACATAATCGCCATCGGTCTTGCCGTAAACGCTGGAGTAGTTATCCCAAACCGAGAGATAGAACAGGCCGGTCTGCGGGCTGTAGGACGGCGAATACCAGTTCGTCGCCCCCAGATTGCCGGGATAAATTTTCGTGCCCTCCGGCGTCGGCTCCATGTTGGCCTGACGCATGGGACGGCCGCGCTCATCGAGCCCGGTGGTCCACGTCACTTTCGCGAACGGCTTGCCGAGCAGATACTGGCCATTGGTCCGGTCGAGAACATAGAAGAAGCCGTTCCGGTTTCCCCACATCATCACTTTGCGGGGCCTGCCCTGCCACTGCACATCGGCCAGCACGGGAACCTGGACGGAATCGAAATCGAAATCGTCGTGCGGGGTGAACTGGTAATGCCATTTCAGCTTGCCGGTGTCAGGGTCGAGCGCGACCACTGAATCGCTGTAGAGGTTATCGCCGGCGCGCTTGTCGCCGTTCCAGTCCGGCCCCGGATTGCCGATGCCCCAGTAAGTCAGGTTCTGGTCCGGATCGTAGGAACCGGTAACCCAGACGGGCGCGCCGCCGTGCTTCCAGGAATCGCCGGCCCAGGTTTTCCCGTTCGGTTCGTCCGGAGAAGGAATCGTATAGAAGCGCCAGAGCTCTTTGCCCGTCTTGGCGTCGTAAGCCGCGATGAAACCGCGGATGCCATACTCGCCGCCCGCAGTTCCCATGATGACCTTGTCTTTAATGATGAGCGGCGCGTGCATCAGCGAGTAACCCGACTCCGCTTTCGCCACGTTCACCTTCCAGATCGGCTTGCCGGTCTTGGCGTCCAGCGCGATCAGGCGGCCATCGATCGTGCCGAGGAAGAGAGTGTCGCCGAGGATCGAAACCCCTCGATTGACCCGGCCGCAGCAGGTACGCGAGGCTTGCGAAACATTCGCCGAGTAGACCCAGAAAATGCGTCCAGTGGCGGCATCGAGAGCCACCACGTCGTCGGGCGCCTGTGTCGTATACATCACGCCATCCACCACCAGCGGAGTCGCTTCGAACTTCTCCAGCGAACGCTGCTGGAAGACCCACTGCAGTTCCAGATTCTTGACGTTCCCCGGGTTGATCTGCGACAGCGCGCTATGGCGCTGACTTGACGGACCGCCGGAATACGAGAGCCAGTTCTGCGGCTCTTTTTCGGGATGCAGAAGGCGATCGAAAGTCACCTGGCTGAACAGAGCCGGGACATTCACAAGACCAGTCAGGGTAAGAAAAATAAGAGAGCGTGCTTTCATTTTTATTAAAGACCCTTCAGTGAGGTCAGATAACCGACCACGTCACTCAATTCCTGCGCGGTCAGCTTGTCCTTATAAGACGGCATAGTGGATTTCTCCACAAACGAATATTCCTTCAGATCCGCTTTCTTGAAGGACCGCAGATGCTCGGTGGAATCGAGCAGCTGAACGCTGAAAGTATCCTCGTTCAGCAGTCTCCCTGTCACCGTCGCGCCTGCTTTTGTAACCACCCGGAAATACCGGTTCTGCGCCAGCACCTCGGCATCGGGATCCGTCAGTGAGCGCTGCAGGTCGGCGGTGCGGCGGAGCATGCCAATGTCCGTAAGATCGGGGCCCACGCGCGATCCGGTGTCCCGGACGCGATGGCAACTCAGACATCCGCCCTTGCTTTCGAACACTTCCCTGCCCTTGGCCGGATCGCCGCCCACCACCGTCGCCACATTCGAGGCCGAAGCCAGCGAACGAAGGTAGGCCACTATGGTCAACGCCTGCGATTCGCTGAAGTTGCCCGGCGGCATGCCCGTGCCCGGAATCCCTTTCATGATGATCGACGCCACTTCTTCGTCGGAATTGGCGCGGCGGAACTTGCCGTGGCCGAGATCGACTCCGGGCTGCAGATCACCGTTCGGGCCGTGGCAGGAGGAGCAGTTGCTGCGGTAGACCCGCGCTCCCGTCTCGACGTCAGCCGGAGTATATCCGTGCTGGGCAAGCAGGGGAATAGTTACAAGCAGGGGAATCAGGAATTTCATCGAAATCCAGTCTATCGTAGAACCGGATAAGACGTTGAACCGGGCGCTTTCCCCCGGGTCCGCTTAAATGCCTTCGCCCTCCAGAAGCTGTTCCTCGTGCCCGACCAGGATGCCGCGCCTTTCGAGAAGATGGACCGCTTCATGGGTAGCCAGTTTACGGGCGTCAAAGGCGAACCGGGGCGGTTCTCCGGTCACGATCGCGATGACTCCGGCGGCGCGCGCCACCTCGAGGGCAGCCGTCCCGCCCGCGGGAATTACAGCCACCATCACGCCGCGGTCGAACAGCTCACGCTCCAACAGAAGAGCCGCTTCGGAATCGTCGACGGCAACGATGGCGGGCTTGTGTCCGAAGCGGGCCTGCCGCTCCGATTCCGTCACCTGACCGCGGGTTTCTTCCTTACCCTCGACGTCGATGATCATGCCCGCGCCCAGCGTTTCGTTGGACAGCGGATCGATCAGGATAAACGCGCCGGTGATCCGGTTCGTTTTGTAAGGATCGAAGAACAGCGGGCGGTGCGCCTCGACGGAAATCTCGCCGATCTCATTCAGTTCCAGGCGCTGCGCTTGCACATGTTCGAGCGTATTGACATCCACGCGGTGGTGAATGCCGCGAATCACGCCGCGCACCTGATGGGAAGTGTGTTTGATGAAGTAGCTGCGGCCTGTTTCGAGCGGTCGCAGATTCATCCAGACCACGCTGGCCCGGAAACGGCGGGCCACGAAGGGCACCGACAAGGCCGGAACGATCATGTCGCCGCGGCTGATATCGATCTCGTCGGCGAGGCAGATCGTCACCGACTGGGGGGCTTCGGCGGAAGGCAAATCGTCGTCGAAAGTAACAATGCGTTCAATGCGCGTGTGGCGTCTGGCGGGCAGCGCGAGAACCAGATCCCCCGCGCGGAAAACGCCGGAGGCAATCTGTCCGGCATAGCCGCGGAAATCGAGGTCCGGGCGCAATACATACTGGATCGGGAATCGGGCGGGCAGGCTCTCCCGGCCCGCGTCGGCCGGTACTTCTTCCAGAAACTCCAGCAGCGCGGGGCCGTGGTACCAGGGGCTGCGCTCCGATTTCGTGACGACGTTGTCGCCGTCGCGGGCGCTGATCGGAATGAACAGAGGAGCCGGCGCGCCGATGCGTTCCATGAAAGCCGTGAACTCGACAAGGATTTTGTCGTAGACGGCCTCATCGAAGCCCATCAGGTCCATCTTGTTGATGGCGACGACGAAATGCTTGATGCCGAGCAGGTTCGCGATGAAGGCGTGCCGGCGCGACTGGGGCAATACCCCGTTGCGGGCATCGATCAGGATGATGGCGAGGTCGGCCGTGGATGCGCCGGTTGCCATGTTGCGCGTGTACTGCTCGTGTCCCGGAGTATCGGCGATGATGAACTTGCGTTTGGGCGTGGAGAAATAACGGTACGCGACGTCGATGGTGATGCCCTGTTCGCGTTCGGCGCGCAGGCCGTCGGTCAGAAGCGCCAGATCGATCTTGCCGCCGCTGCCGTTGGCTGATGCCTTGGCGACACTCGCCAGCTGATCTTCGTAAACGCCCTTGGAATCGTAAAGCAACCGGCCGATGAGGGTACTTTTACCGTCGTCAACGCTGCCGGCGGTGGAAAAACGCAGCAGGCTCACCTTAGAAATAGCCCTCGCGCTTCTTGATCTCCATGGAACCTTCCTGGTCGTGATCGATGATGCGGTTCTCGCGTTCCGAACGCCGCACCAGCTTCATTTCGTCGATGATCTTGGCGATCGTGTCGGCCTCGGAATGGATCGCTCCCGTACACGGGCTGCAACCGAGCGAGCGCATCCGGCACATCACCATTTTGGGCTTCTCGCCGGGCAGCAGCATGAAATCGTGCTCCACCGGAATCAGCGAAGATCCGCGCATCACCATGGGGCGTTCCTTCGCGTAATAGAGCGGAACGATGGGGATATTCTCGCGCTCGATGTACTGCCAGACGTCGAGCTCCGTCCAGTTGGAGAGCGGGAAAACGCGGATGTGCTGGCCTTTGTCCACCCGTGAATTGAAGACGTTCCAAAGCTCCGGACGCTGGTTTTTCGGGTCCCACTGGCCAAATTCGTCGCGGAAGGAATAAACCCGTTCCTTGGCGCGGGATTTTTCCTCATCCCGGCGAGCGCCGCCGAAAGCCGCGTCGTAACCGCCCGCAGCCAGGGCGTCGAGAAGGGCGCGGGTCTTTAAAAATCCGCAGCATTTCTGGGTGCCGAGCCGGAGGGGATTGGCGCCGTCATCGATCGCCTGCTGGTTCGTGTGAACGATCAGTTTGGCCCCGATGGATTTCACGAATTCATCCCGGAACTCGATCATTTCACGGAACTTGTACGTCGTATCGATATGCAGGAGCGGGAACGGGATCTTGCCCGGAAAGAACGCCTTCTGGGCGAGCCGCACCATGCAGGAGGAATCCTTTCCGATCGAATACAGCATCACCGGATTGGCGAACTCCGCTGCAACTTCCCGAATGATTTGGAGGCTCTCGGCCTCGAGCAGGTCTAGGTGGTCCACTGAATACTCGATTATAAGATACTCATCTAACCCGATAGGGATTCAGGAGAATCGATAGCCAGTATAAAGAAGGTTGATGCTTGTCGCAAACAGCGGGTCGTAAAAGCGATCGAAGACCTGCCAGGCGACCACCAGGCCGATAATGGCCATCGCGCCCATCTTCATGCGCCATTCCTGCAGCCGCAGCGCGCCTTGTTCGGTGGTGAACAATCCCAGGATTCCATAGCCATCGAGGGGCGGAAACGGAATCAGGTTAAACGCCCCCAGAAGGATATTCAGTGAAAACATGACGCTGAGGACGGTGGCGACTCCTTCCGCGACTCCTCCCGCCGAAGCGGCCGGGGCGACGATGCGGGTGAATGACGGGCTGGCAGGAACAAACGAACCCATTGCGAGGCCGATCCGCATGATAATGCCGGAGATAAGCGCCATCGTGAAGTTGGAAACGGGGCCCGCCAGCGACATCCATGCGGCGCGTTTCGGGTGCTCGGCCGCCCACTTCGGGTTATAAGGCGTGCTCGCCCAGCCGATCAGTCCGGACTGCGTGGCGATGCCGAGCAGCGGCATAATGACCATGCCGAACGGCTCGCGCCGGATGTGCGGCAGAGGATTCAGCGAAACCTGCCCGGCTTCGAGCGCAGTGTTATCGCCGCCCCACTTCGCGGCAAGAGCGTGCGCGCCTTCGTGACAAGTAGTGGAAAAGAGGAAAACGACGTACTCGAGGAATCCGAGCGCAAACAGGTCGGGATTCATTTGTAAAGACGCCTCAGTATAGCGAACGTAGAATGAAGAGATGCTGAAGGTGCTTCTGGTGGTTTCGCTGGCGCTGGAACTGGCGGATTGCAACAAGGAATCCGCGCCCCAGGAACCTCCGCGGCCTGCCCCCATCATCAGTTCGTCGGTGGTGAATCCGCCTTCGCTCGATGCGTCCCGGATGCGGGCCCAGGCGGTGGAGGAGACGCCGGAGATTCCACAGGGCAGCACCATCGAGATTCGAAATAACGAACCCATTTCGCTGCGGACAGCCGAAGCCGGAGGGATTTTTCCCGGGGTCGTAGCGCGCGACGTGATGGACAGTAAAGGTGTGGTGGAGATTCCCCGCGGGTCGGAAGCAACTCTCGTGGTGCTCGGCGCCGCCAGCCAGCGATTCCTCGACATCGGCGCTGTTTCGGTCCATGGGCATCGCTACGGGCTGGAGGGCGGCATGAAGGAAGATGCCAGCGCGAAAGACGGGCAAATCGCCGCGGGCACTTTGCTGAATTTCCGCCTGCAAACACCCGCCCAAATCCGCGAGATCAAGTAATTCGTTAGCATTGGATCTTGCTTTTTAAAATACGCGCGCAGCGGCTTAGTTTCCGCGCATTGGACAGAATCGTATTCCCGGCGGGGAAGGCGGGCAATATTCTGCGCGGGGCGTTCGGCAAGATCCTGTGGGGCTCGGAGGATTTTGCGCGCTTCTTTCCTCCGCGGCGGGACGAGGGCCCCAGCGGACTGGCAGATCCACCGCGCCCGTTCGTATTCCGCGCCGCGCACCTGGAGGGAAGTTCAATCGAGGCCGGCAAAGAGTTCTACTTCGATGTGAATCTCTTTGACCTCTCGGAACCGCTCGCGGACGCATTGACGCGCGCCTGTTCAGAACTTGCTCCATTGGGCTTCGGAACCCGGCGCGGCCGGGCCGAGTTCATTTCGGACAATTCCCCGTCCGCCATTCACAGCGTTGATCTGGCAGGCGGCGCGCCCTGCGAAACCGAGGTGTCAAATCTCCAAGTCAGGTTCATCACGCCGGTTGAACTGAAGGGACAAACCGGCTCTGAGATCCCATTCGGAATCCTGTTCGCGAGGGTACGTGACCGGATCGGAATTTTAAGCAGCCTCTACGGCGAGGGTCCGCTGGAGCTCGACTATAGGGCGGCCGGGGAGCGCGCGGCGTCGATTCGCACCGTGAGCTGCGAGCTGCAATACAATGATTTTTCGCGGCGAAGCGGACGAACCGGCGAGGTACACCCGATCGGCGGCTTCACAGGAGTCGCGCAGTATGAGGGAGAGCTTGCAGAGTTCGCGCCCTGGCTGCGGGCGGCCTGTTGGACCGGAGTTGGCAAACATACCGTTTGGGGAAACGGCGTCATCGAATGCAAAGCAAAAGGCCGGGCCTCGCCACTGAACACCCCGTGGGATGACTCTGGCGGAAACCCGGCCTCCTGACTTAACTTGAAGTTAGAAGCTGACGCGGCCTCCAACCTGGAAGGCGCGCGGTCCGCCCGATCCGAAGACCTGGCCAACGCGCTGGGTCGGCTGACCGAAGCCGGATCCCATGATGCTGGAATATCCGCTGAGATTGGCCACGTTGAAAAGGTTGAAGCCCTCGACGAACACTTCAGCCCGGTAACGCTCCTTGTAAGTGAAGCGCTTGGTGAGACGGGCATCGGTATTGTATTTCGGATCGCCGAACTGGTAGTCCGCGGGGATCGATATCGGCTTGATCGTGTTGCCGCGCAGGTCCTTCGTGCCGGCGACGGTCGAATTGTACGTCGCGATCGCAGTGGCCATCTCGGCCTTGCCGCAACTCTGGGCAAAGCAGTTGTAAGGAATATTCGGCACGGCGAGCGAGAGAGGAAGAGTGGTGCCGGACCCGAAGAGGTCCGGTCCAATCACGAGCGGCTCGAAGGGTACGCGCGAGGTGAGCGACGTATTCGAGGTCAACTGGAAGCCCCAGGGTAGTTCCACCACGCCGGCGATGTTCAGGTTGTGACGGCCCAGATTGGACCCATAGGTCTGAAAATAATTGTTCAGGTCCAGAGTCGGGGCATTGACTGTGTTCTGGCTTTGCAGCGCATACGATACGGTGTACTGGAACCGTTTCGTCATCCGCTTCTGAAGCTTCGCGAGAAGTCCGTTGTAAACGGTGCGGCCCTGCGGAACCCAGAACGTGACCGATCCGGTAGAGCAGGTCTGCCCGGGTACGAATTTCTGCGCGGCGGTGCAGGCCGGAATCACCGGATTGGGTGTGGTGGTTCCCGGAATGGTGCGAACGGACCGGTTCAGGTCGAGTTCACCCAGGTCCACGTTTTCATACTGACGCCGGGCCCAGTCCACCTGCAGCACCATGTCGTGTCCCAGATCGCGCTGAACGCCGATCGAATTCTGGTAACTGCGCATCACCTGGAAGTTCGGCGCGTGGAGTTCGACGGCCGTCTTTGCGACATCGAGACCCGAAACCGTGAACGGTCCGCTGCTGGGAGGGGTGGGAGCAAGCTGCTGGTTGAGGAGCGGAATCTGCTGGTTATAGATCTGGATGTATTGTCCCAGGGTCATGTTGGTCAGCGTGGTCAGAGGCAGCGGGTCGCCGATATTGACCGGGTTGCCGTTCTGTAAGTTCACGATGCCCGGAAAGATATTGGTGAGGGATTGGGCGGTGAGCGTCGTTCTGCCGTTGCCCACCGGTCCCAGCGATGCGCCTGCACGGAAGTGGTGCCAGAGATTTTCACTGTCCCAATACAAGCCCGCGCCGCCACGGATAACTGTCTTCTTGTCTTTGCCGATGGCGTAAGCGAAGCCGACCTGAGGTGAGAACTGGTGGTAGTTAGTCGGAGGCGCCTGCAGATTGTTTCCGATGATCGGCGACAGAATGGCCGGGAACGGGAGGTCGTACCAGAGTCCCGTTTCGAACTCATAACCAAGCGCGCCGTTTACGGTCAGGTTCTGAGATACTTTCCACGTGTCTGCCACATAGAATTTCGGGCGGTCGTTGTGATTGAACTTAGTCCGGTCATACGGCCCAGGAAAGCGTCCGTCGCCCACGTCAACACCGCTGTAGATTGAGGACGAAGTATTGAAGACTGGCAGTTTCAGGATATCGGCCGTCGAGCTGATCGTCGTCGGCACCGAGAAGCCGGTGGCCGCGAGGACAGCCGGATTTGCCAGCGAGAGGGTGGTTTCCGGTGAATAGAGACCGAGGCAGGAGAGCAGGCAGAAATCCCAGGTGTTCTTGGTAACGATGCGCTCGTAATCGACGCCGAAGCGAATCCGGTGGGATCCCTTTTGCCAGCTCAGGTTATCGACCAGTTCATAGACGCGGCCCTGGCGGGGCTGCGGGGAGTTGTCGCTCACGCCGCCGTAGAAGGTGGACGAGCCCTGCATGCCCACCACCAGAGAGGGCAGCCCGAAACCAGGGCAGGGCGCGGGGCATTGCTGAGCCGAGGCGATTTCGACGTTGTTCTGCCAGAAGTGATATTGCAGGCGCGCGTCATTCACGATATTCGTGGTGACTACTGTAGTCAGGCCGATGATGCTCTGGTCGGACCAGTTCTTGTTACTCGACCAGCTCGACTGCAGCGGCTGCGTGCCGCCGTAAGGACCGAAGCCGAGGTTACCGTCGTGCGTATAACGCGCGAACATCGTGTTCTTCGAATTCATGGTGTAGTCGAAGCGGGTGGTAAACAGCGTGTTGTGGTAAGGGCTCAACGGGGTTCCGGCGAGGGCCTGCAGAGAGGGCAGGTCTTCCTGAATCACGTAAGCCTGAACCTGGTTCATGTACTCGTAGTTGGAAAAGAAGAACAGTTTGTTCTTGATGATCGGACCGCTGCCCCAAACGCCCGGATTGCGGCGGCCGAAGTACGGATTCTGCACGCTCTTGCAGGCAGGCGACGATGGATTGGCGCAAAACTGATTGAACGAACTGGGGTCGGTCGGGCGCTTCAGACCGGGGTATGCCGCCATGTTGTGGTCGCGAAAAAAGAAGTAGCCGCTGCCGTGGAAGTCATTGCCGCCGCCGCGGGTCACGATGTTCACCTGCCCCCCGGAACCGATGCCTGCCGCCACGTCGAAATTGACGGTGGACATCTGAAACTCCTGAACGACCTCCTGGGAGACGTTCATGCCGGTCGATCCATTGCCTTCCCATTCATCGTTGACGATGCCGCCGTCAATGGTGAAGCGCGTGTAACCACCGCCGCCGAGCGGGACTACGTTGACCAGCGAATTGAACTGCGCGGCGACTCCGGTGGTGAGAGCAACACCCGGTTCGAGGGACGCGATCGAAAGAAAACTGCGGCCATTGATTGGCAGTTCCTGAATGTTCTGACGCTCGATTACACCGGCGACCGAGTGACTTTCGTAGTTGATTTGCGCCGCCGAGGCCTCGACGTTGACAACGTCACTGGCCTGTCCCACAGTCATAGGCAAGTCAATGGTGGTTTGTCCGCCCGCGGTAACCTGCGCGTCGCGGACCATGGTCTTGAAACCGGTAACTTCACCGCGAACCGTATAGTCGCCCGATGGCAGGGCTGGCGCGCTGTACAGACCCTGCGCGTTCGTGGTAAGCGTACGTGTCGCAGCTGTTGATTTTTCTGTAACCGTGACGGTGGCGTTCGGTATAACTCCGCCGGTCTGGTCAGTAACAGTGCCTAAAATGGAACCCGTCGGCGCCTGGGCAAATACCGGCGCGCAAGCGCAGGTCAAGGCCAGGAGTAACGGCGTAAACGTGGCCGTAAACCTTGCAGTGTTCATTTTTTCCCCGTCCGTATGTTGCTGGGGAGCAGTACTCCCCGTACTGCCTGCAGATATTATCGCCCCAAAAAGTCAGTGTCAAGATGTTTGTAAAGATTTTTTTACAAAGCGGTATCATAAGATCCGGACGTCGGTGGGAATACTAACGAAAGTCATAGATGCCGGAAGATAGCAGCGGATCGGGTAACAGAGTTCCTTACCGCGCAACAGTCGCCGCCGCAGGCTATGACAAGATACGTCCGCTACCTGCATCCGTGCTGCTGGAGAACGTTCGCAGCCTGTACAACGTAGGTTCTTTTTTTCGCACGGCCGACGCCGTGGCGCTGCAGAAACTTTATCTGGCCGGAATTACCGGTTATCCTCCGCAGAACATGATCTCGAAGACAGCGCTGGGCGCGGAGGAAACTGTACCGTGGGAGTACGGCGCGGCGGCGGGCGAATTCATCGCGAAACTGCGTCTCGCCGGGCACGAAATCGTCGCGATCGAGACGAGCGTGCACGCGGTGGACTTATTCGACTGGCGGCCGCGATTTCCGGTTTGCGTGATGTTCGGCCATGAAACTGACGGACTGACAGAGGCTGCGGCAGCTGCAGCCGATACCCACATCCGGATTCCTATGCTGGGCCTGAAGCATTCCCTGAATGTGGCCAGTGCCGGAAGCGTGATTCTGTATGAGTTACTGAGGAAATACCGCCACTTAGTCTCGGAATAAGCCGGAACCCTGGTTATGCGGCGGCCTTCATCACGGCCTCAAGAGCCTTTTGGATGGACGGATCGTACCCCGCCTGCACCTGATCGCCTTGAGCCACGCCGAGAGCCAGGTTATAGATCTCGGTTTTCAAATGGGATTCGATGAAGTCGCGATTCGAGATCCATTCATGCAGACTGGGTTGAATCTGACGTTCGGCAAGCCAAGTCTGAAACTGATCGAGAGCCTGCGGGGGCACATTCCAATCCGGAGTGATTTTGTGGTCGCGAATGTATTCGGTAGCGAACGAGGTGAAGGCGCCGGAACCTTCGAGGACATTCTGGAACTCGCTCAGGGTGGGAGGCTGCGCGGGAATGTCGGGCACGATGCCTCCGCCTCCGGGCACCGGACGGCCGCTGTCGGTTTTGAAATCGCTCCGTTCGTTGGGATGGGTTGCCGTCGCGCCGAGCGCAAAACCCTCCGCGCCGAACGCGCGCTGCGAACTGAACGCCTTCTGGATGGAGCGGCCGCTGGGGATGTAATAAAGCGCCGTCGTCAGCGCAAGACCCGTTTTCTCCGAAAGAGGATAGACGCTTTGCACGAGGCCCTTGCCGAAGCTTGGCTCTCCAACGATGGTGGCGCGATCGTGATCCTGCAGCGCGCCCGCCACGATTTCAGAAGCGCTGGCAGTCTTCCCGTTCACAATAATCGAGACCGGAAAAGTATAGGGATTGTTCCCGTCCGGAACGCGCTGAATGGTCTCGGCGACGTTCCTGCCTTTCACCGAAAGAATCGCCTGGCCGGGTTTTAGGAAGAATGAAGCAGTTTCGAGAGCCGCTTCGACCAGGCCGCCGGGGTTCTCCCGTAAATCGATCACAAGACCTTTCAGATTGCGCCCGCCGAGCTTTTCGATGCCCGCCTGGATATCGCGGCCGGTCTTTTCTTCAAAACCAGTGACCTTCAGATATCCGATGCCAGGCCGGAGCGCAAACGCCCGCTCCACGCTGGACGACTGCATGGCTTCCGGCGTCAGACTCAATTCGATGAGCCGGGCATTCCCCGGACGATGCACGACAAGCCGGGCGGTTTGCTGCTTGGACTGGTTCAACAGTTCGATGATCTGGTCAGCGTCGAGGCGATCGAGACGGTAGTTGTTGACCGCGAGAATTTCATCGCCGGGGTTCATGCCGGCCTTTTCAGACGGCGTATTCGGAAGCGTCTGGAGAACGACGACACGGCCCGGCAGAACGGAAACCACGGAGCCGAAGCCCTTGCGCGTGGAGGATTCCATCTGTTTGAGCTGCCCGTACTGACCGGGATCGAAGAAGACGGAATGAGGATCCAGATGGCGCAGGAGCCCGGGGATTGCGCCCTGGTAAAACGCCTGATCGAGATCCACCGGGTCGGCCGTATTCTGGTTGAGAATCCGGTAGGCATCGAGAAACCGCTTCATTTCGCGGGCATCTTCATCGCCGGTCTCAGGCGGTGCGGCGGCGGCGCAAAGAGCGGCGCAGGCGAGCAGAGCCAGGATAAAGCGGCGCACAGACTTGTGCGTTGACAGACTCCTGCTACCGGATAATCGCGAAGACGCGGCGGGGGCCGCGTTTCCACGTCTGTTGATGGACATCTTGACCCATTATCCCGTGAAACCTCATCGCGTGAATCTGGTCGCTTTTTTCGCCGCGTGCCGCTCCAGCGCGAGTTCGATCAGGCGGTCGATCAGTTCCGCATAGGGAACGCCGGAGTGCGCCCACATTCTGGGGTACATGCTGATGGACGTGAAGCCTGGAATGGTGTTGATCTCGTTGATGTAAAGTTTTCCGGTCGCGGTCTCGCGCAGAAAATCGACACGGCCCATGCCTTCGCAACCCACGGCCTTGTAGCATTCGACCGCCAGGCGGCGCATTTCGGCGATTTCGTTCTCCGGCAAATCGGCCGGGAGTCTGGTCTGCGCGAGGTTGAGCTCGTATTTGTCTTCGTAATCGTAGAACTCGCGCGAGGGCAGTATTTCGCAGGGGATTGAGGCTTCGGGCGCGGCGTTTCCGAGCAAGGCGCACTCGAACTCGCGGCCTTCGATACCGCGCTCCACCACGATCTTGCGGTCGAACTCCGCAGCGAGCTTCAGGGCTGTGTCGAGTTCGGATTGGTTGTGCGCTTTGGAAATTCCTACGGAAGACCCAAGGTTGGCAGGCTTCACGAAGACCGGGAAACCGAAGCCGAGGGACACGCCGACTTCGATTTCGGTCCGGCTGAGGATCTTCCATTCCACGACCGGCAGGCCTGCGTCGCGACAGACGCGCTTCATGAAATCCTTGTCCATCGACAGCGCCGAGGCGAGGACGTTGGCGCCGACATAGGGAAGATCGGCGAGTTCGAAGAGGCCCTGCACGGTGCCGTCTTCACCGAAGGTTCCGTGCAGGATGGGAAAGACAACGTCGATGTCAGGGTGTGCGCCAGGCTCGGGAAGGATCGCGCGCGGACTCCACCGGCCATCTTTGCCGATCAGATAGCGAGTAATTTCATACCGTGACGGATCCATCGCCGACATGACCGACTCGGCCGAAATCAGCGATATCTCGTGCTCGCCGCTGCGGCCTCCGTAAACAACCGCTACGCGTGTTTTCATGTTCAGAGGATCTTCTTTCCCATGGCTGACAGAATAAGTTCGACGGCGAGTTCGGCGGTCCGGTTTACTTCGTCGATCACCGGATTCACTTCCACCACTTCGAGGGAAAGCATCTTGCCGGAATCAGCGGCGATCTCCATGGCGAGGTGCGCTTCCCGGTAAGTTGCGCCGCCGCGGACTGGCGTACCGACGCCGGGCGCGAATTCGGGATCGAGGAAATCCATGTCGAACGACAGATGAAAGCCCGCCGTATTTTTGGTGGCAATGGCAATGGCCTCATCGACCACCGAACGCATGCCGCGCTCGTCGATATCGCGCATCGTGAGAGCACGCACTCCCATCTGTTTCACATTGCGGCGTTCGATTTCATCGACGTCGCGAAGCCCGATGACGGCGATGCTGGCGGGGTCGATTTTAGGGCTGTAGCCGAGCAGGTTCTTCAGGGCATCGGGTCCGGCGCCGGCGCAGCATGCGAGCGGCATGCCGTGGACATTGCCGCTGGGTGTGGATTCCGGCGTGTTCATGTCGGCATGGGCGTCCATCCACAGCAGGCCGATTTTCTGATGCTGCGCGCGGTAGAAATTCGAGACGCCGGCGACCGTGCCGACAGCTATCGAATGATCGCCGCCCAGCACCAGAGGCATTCTGCCGTCGCGCAGCGCGCCAGCCACCATTTCCGCCAGATTCGTGCATGCGGATGCGATCTCGGGCAGGAACCTGGCATCGGAGGGACCGTGGTCCGGCAGGCTTTCGGCTTGGGGCACCGGCACGTTGCCGAGATCGGCGACTTCAAATCCGAGAGCCGCGAGACGCTTGCCAAGTCCGGCAACGCGGACAGCCGAAGGACCCATGTCCACGCCGCGGCGGCCGGCCCCCAGATCCAGCGGCACTCCGATCAGCGCGATTTTGCGGGGTTGCAGCCGGCTCATGGACGCAGGCGATAGAGCATGCGCGGGAAGGCGATGGTTTCGCGCACATGTTCGAGGCCGCAGACCCAGGCCACGCAGCGTTCAATCCCCATGCCGAATCCGCCGTGAGGAACGGTGCCGTATTTGCGGAGATCGATGTACCAGTCGAAGGCTTCTTTGGGCAGATGATGCTCTTCGATGCGCCGGAGCAGCAGTTCCGGATCGTGAATGCGCTGGCCGCCGCCGATGATTTCGCCATAGCCTTCGGGCGCGAGCACATCGACGCCCAGCGCCACTTCCGGGCGCGCGGGATCGGGCTGCATGTAGAAGGCCTTGATCACTGTGGGAAAGCGGTCGACCAGCATGGGCCGGTCGAACTGCTGGGTGAGGATGGTCTCGTCGGTACCGCCGAAGTCGCTGCCCCACTGGATTTCCGAGCCGTGTTCCTGGAGATTCTTCACCGCGTCGTCGTAGCTCATGCGCACGAAAGGCGCCTGCACGGCTTCGAGTTTGGAGACGTCGCGTTCGAGCACTTTCAGTTCTTCGCGGCGCGTGTCCAGAACGCGGCCGACCACGTACACAACCATTTCCTCGGCCACGCGTTTGATTTCTTCGAGGTCGGCGAAGGCCATCTCGGGCTCCACCATCCAGAACTCCGTCAGATGGCGGCGCGTTTTGGATTTCTCGGCGCGAAAGGTGGGGCCGAAGCAATAGACTTTGCCGAAAGCCATGGCGTTGGCTTCGTTATAAAGCTGGCCCGACTGCGTGAGATAGGCTTTGTCGTCGTCGAAGTAGTTGACTTCGAAAAGCGTGGTGGTTCCCTCGCAGGCGGCGGGAGTGAAGATCGGCGTGTCCACAAGTGTGAAGCCGTGGTTGTCGAAGTAATCGCGAACCGCCTTGATGATTTCGTGGCGCACGCGGATGATGGCGTGCTGGCGCTGGGAACGCAGCCAGAGGTGCCGATGGTCCATCAGGAATTCGACGCCGTGCTCCTTGGGCGTGATGGGATAAGGATCGGTTTCGGAAACCTTCTGAATGATTTCGACGCCTTCGACATCCATTTCATAGCCGCCGGGAGCGCGGGCTTCGGCGCGAATCTTCCCGCGCACAATCAGCGAAGATTCCTGCGTGAGGTGCTTGAGTTCTTCGAAGGTTTCTTCGGGCAGCGAGTTCTTGAGTGCAACGCACTGCATGATGCCGGTGCCATCGCGCAGGATCGGGAAAACGATTTTCCCCGATTTCCGCAGATTGTAAAGCCAGCCCGGAATTTCGACAGTCTTTTCCAGATGATGCGCCGCGTCGGCGATTGTGATTCGTTCAGGCATGAGTGGGTTGAGCGGATTCCAGGGCTTCCAGTTCGTCAAAAATGCGGCTGACTTCGGCCAGCGGATTTTCCACGGTAGCGACTTCTTTCAATTCGAGCAGCAGGGGATACTGGCCGGGGCGCGAGCGCAGCGAATCCATCGTGCGCTTCCAGTCGATGGTTCCTTCCCCGCTCCGCAGCGGGAAGAGGTGCTGATCCTGTTTTCCGTCGTTGTCGTGCACATGCAGAGAACGAATACGCGGCTTCATGATCTCGAATTCATGCTCGACGCCCGGGCCCATATGGGCATGACCGGTATCGAAAACGTAATTGAGATTGAGATGGGTGGCCCGGTTGAAGCCTTCCAGGCGCTCGGCGGTGGAAAGCTCGTTCGGAATATTCTCCAGCAGGATCTCCACGCCCCGTTGGCGCGCAAATACCCCCAGCTCTTCCAGCGAAGTGAATGCGGCGTCGACGGAATATTCGGAATACTCCTGACCGCCGGCGCCGAGATGCTGAATCAAATATTTGAACGGAATGGTCTCGGCAATTTCGATGGCGCGTTTGATTTCACCCACCCAGCGAATCCGGTCGGCCTTGTTCCGATCCGTAATGTTGATGTGGGTATGAGGGCCGGATCGCCCCCAGACCTTATCCGTATACATCGGCGCATGCACGGATCGAAGCTTCAGCGTGGAATCGCGGAACCAGTAACCCAGATCGTCAATCTGCGATTTGTCGTTGTAATTGATATGCTGCGGCGTGCAGAAGATTTCGACCGCGGAGATGCCGGCGCTCTCCACCCGGTTCAGCCACGCGGTGGTCAGGTGGTGATTGCAGATCAGGTGGGTGGAGAGTGCTCGTTCCATGGCGATGGGTTGATCTTTCATTGTCCGTCAACGGCTGTCGCGAGACAAACCTGCCAGGTATCCGGACGCGGCGAGAACGTCCCGGCCCTTTCCCTTCAGCAGAAAATCGGCGAACTGTCTGGCCTCGGACGGATGTTTCGAACCGGCCACAATTCCGAGCGCCTGGTCGATGGGGCGATGCGTTTTCTCAGGGATTCGAATGATTTTCCCGGCATCCTTGAGAACGAGGGAATAAGCCGTGAAGACCGCGTCAGCGTTGCCTGACGTTCCATATTGCCGGGCCATGCTGATATTGTCCGCGTACACAATTTTGGGCTGCACGCGGTCCCAGAGCCCGAGGTTTTTCAGGGTCTCGACGGTTGCGGCGCCGTAGGGCGCGAGCTCCGGCTTGGCTACGGCGATGGTCCTGACCGCGGGATTGGCGAGGTCTTCTATGCGCTCGATGCTGCTTTCGATTCGAGTCCTGCCGCCCGGAGGTATCCAAAGCGCCAGAATGCCGGTGGCGTATATGGCGCGGGAGCCGGGCGCGAGCAGTCCTTTCCGATCGAGCATGGTGACATGTTCGGTGTCGGCGGCGGCGAAGACATCGAATGGCGCGCCATGCTCGATTTGCTGTTCCAGTTGCGCGGTGGACCCGAAGCTGAAGACCGGGTGAATACCGGTGGCGCGTTCAAACTGCGGTCCGATGGCCTGGAAGACGCCGGTGAGGTTGGATGCAGCCGCGATAGTGAGAACGATCAGGGTTTTCATGCAGCCAGATTGGCCAGTGCTTCAGCCAAAACCAGCGTACCCTGTTCGATGGCCTCTGGGGCGGCGTACTCGTCAGGGCGGTGGCTGACTCCGTCCCGGCAGGGGATGAAGAGCATGGCGGCGGGACAGATGCGTGACATAAATAACGAATCGTGATAGGCGCGGCTCACCATGGAGTCGAAGGCGAGTCCGTGGGTACGGCAGGCGGCATTCAGGGCTGCGACTACCGATGGATCGCAGGCCGCGGGCGCGTCCCGGTTGATGATTTCGGTCTGCGTGGTGACTCCGCGGCGCTGGGAAATTTCATTGCAGACGCGATCGAGATCGGCGAGCATGCCGTCGCGGCGCGCTTCGTCGATGTCGCGGATATCCATGGCCAGGCGCACACGGCTGGGAATGCTGTTCACCGCGCCGGGGAACACTTCGCAGACGCCGGTGGTGGCGACGCTGTCGATCGCTCCCGTCGATTTCGCGGCGGCTTCGAGCGCGAGGGCGATTTCGGCGGCGGCCATGAAGGCGTCGTGACGGTCTGGCATCAGCACCGCTCCGGCGTGGCCGCCCTGACCATGCACGGTGACGCGCACGCTGGCCGGCGCCGCGATGGCGCGGACGACGCCGAGCGGAACGCTGCGCCGCTCCAGCAGAGGACCTTGTTCGATATGCAACTCGGCGAACGCGGAATAGTAGTTTGGCTGGAGCGCTACTTCGGTCAGGCTGCCTTCGAAACCGGCGTGTGTGCGGACGTGGTCCAGCGTGTTTCCTTCGGAGTCGCGCAGAGTCTGGCCGGCCGAGGGGTCGAGAGTGCCGGCGAGCAAACGGCTGCCCAGGCATCCAATGCCGAAGCGGGTGGGCTCTTCGGAGGTGAACATCAGGAGTTCGATGGAGCGTCGCGGCTTTATTCCGGCGCGCTGCAGCGCTCGGATGGCTTCGAGTCCGCCCAGCACGCCGACGGTGCCGTCGTAACGGCCGGAATGCGGAATGGCATCGGTGTGGGAACCTGTTCCGACGGCAGCGAGATCGGGTTCGACGCCCTCGAAACGCGCGAAGGTATTTCCCACGGCGTCTTCGCGGACGGTGAGCCCGGCCTCGCGATAGAGACCTTTCAGCCAGGCGCGCGCGCCGAGGTCGGCGTCGGAGAAAACGATGCGGGTTACGGCGGGTGCGGGCGTGTCGGAAAAGGAGGAGAGCGTGTCCAGTTCGCCGATGAGTTTTGCGGTGTCGATGGTGAGCTTCATGGATTATTCAAGATCGAGTGGATGCCTGTTCCAATCTTTATAGATGAGGTATTTCGAAGGCGTTTTGCCGAGCGCGCCAAACCACTGCGGGCAGTAAGGCGCCATCCAGATAAAGTCGCCGGCCTTCACCGGATACCAGTGTTCGCCCAGCCGGTAAATGCCTTCGCCCTCCAGCATCAGGAGTCCGTGTTCCATCAGATGAATTTCGACCATGGGCAGACACGCTCCGATCGGATAGGTCACCGTGTTGACGGCGAAATCGTACGAGGGATCGGCCGGGAATAACGTGCGGACCTCGATATCCGGCTCGCCTGGCAATGGCGTGGGTGAAACGGCGGCCTCGCTGCCGGTGAAAAATACAGGCGCTGGAACGGCGGTGACCGCGTATGGCTTTTCGAAGAACGCAGCGCGCGCCGGCCTGTCCGCGGTTACGCTGGCGTTGCCATCGGCGGGGATGTAAGCGTAGTGGCTGGATGCGAGCTTGAATTCGCCGTCGTCGAGGGTCACCGTCACCTCGCCTTCGAGGACATAGATGAACGTCTGGGCGGGTCCGGATTCGAAGCTGCCGCCGGCGCTGAATTCGACGGTGTATTGAACGAAACCCGCGCCGCGCGCCGGGCCGATGTGAACGATGGCGGTTGCATCGGCCATGCCGGGCAATGGCGCGCGCACGAAGGTATCGGGGGTTTGCAGAAGATGGTCGTGCCGGTTGGCGCTGCGAGTAAATCCGAGATTTTGCATTTAGATTCCTGGGCGCACGAATGCGCCTTTCGTGGTGGCGGAAATTCCGCCGTCTGAAAAAATAATTTCGCCGCGTCTGATGGTGTGGCGTGTCAGGCCCGGAAGGCTCAGACCCATATAAGGCGTTGCGCGGTGGCGCTGGAACAGCGAATCCGGCGTCACGGTTTGAGTGGCGGATGTGTTCATGATGGCCAGGTCGGCATGCTTCCCCGCCTCGATCGTTCCTTTGTGGGCGATTCTGAAACGGCGCGCGCCGCTGGCTGCGGTCAGGTTCGCAATGGCAGGCATACCGATATTTTTTTCGAGCAGCGCCGCCCTCGTCCATTGCACTCCCGCGATACCGCCCCAGATGCCGAAGAAGTTTTCGTTCCGCTTCATATCGGGCGGGCACGGCGAATGGTCGGAGGCGATCATGTCGATTTTTCCCTGCATGACGCAATCGATGAGCGCGCGATTTTCCGAAGGGTCCCGCAGCGGCGGCGTGCATTTCGCCAGCGCGCCGATACGCAGCAAATCCTCCGCCGTGAAAAGCAGATAGTGCGGGCAGGTTTCAAGCGAGACGTCGGTTCCGAGGCTGCGGGCCTCCAGCGCGGCGGCTACACCGCGCCCGGAACTGATGTGCACGATGTGCAGCCTGCAGCCGGTTTCACGGGCCAGCAGTCCGGCCCGCTGAATGGCCTCTACCTCGGCGATCACGGGACGCGATTCGAGAAATGCTGGGATGTCGTGACGGCCGCTTTCGACGACGCGCCGCGTCAGCGCTTTGGTGATCTCTTCGCTTTCGGCATGCACGGCGACAGGCAGATTCAGCCGCGCGGCTTCACGCATTCCTTCGTAGAGCGTGAGATCGTCCGCGCGGGGAAACTCGGGCAGTCCGGAATCGCAGAGGAAGGCTTTGAAGCCGATGACGCCGCGCGCCGCAAGATCGGCGAGCGCGTCCCGGTTCCCCGGAATAATGCCGCCCCAGAGCGCAAAATCCGTGATCGACGCCGCTTCGAGCGCGGCGCGCTTCGCATCGAACTCACCCGGCCCCACGGTACACGGCGCGGAGTTGAGCGGCATATCGAAGAACAACGTGCCGCCTCCCGCTGCCAGAGCGCGACTGCCGGTGGCAGCGCCTTCCCAGTCCGCGCGGCCGGGTTCATTGAAATGCAGATGGACATCGATCAGGCCCGGCAGCACCGTCAAGCCGCGCGCATCGATCTCGCGCGTGCCAGCGGGCAGATCCGGCGCGACCGCGGCGATGAATTCACCTTCGACCGAGATGTCGGCATTCACAGTGCCCGCGGGAGTGACAACTTGTCCGCCGCGAATGACGAGGTCAGCCAAGCGTTGTCTCCAGTTGTTCGACGAATCTCACGCCGGCCTCAAGGGCCGCGGCCACATCCGGCGTCAGCACCGATTCATCGGGATGATGGCTGATGCCGCCCGGGCTTCGCAGGAACAGCATCGCGGCCGGCACACAGGGCGCGAGAATCATGGCGTCGTGACCCGCGCCGCTGATCATGCGATGCACCGGATGCCCGGCGGCTTCCACGGATCGCGCCAAAATGCCGCTCATCGTGGAATCCATCGCGACCGCCTGCTGTCCCATGCGCTGCTCGTGTTCGACAGCGATTCCACGGCGCGCGCCGATCTCGACCGCCGATTTCTTTAGAGCCGTGACTGCGGCGTGGCGTATTTCATCCGACGCATGGCGCACGTCCAGACTCACCTGCGCGCGGCCCGGAATCACGTTCGTGGCGTTTGGACTCACCTCGATGCGGCCAGCGGTCGCTACCAGACCGCGCACGTTCGTGGCATAAGCCTCCACACGGCAGATCCATTCGGCCGCCGCCGTCAGCGCGTCATGGCGGAGCAGCATCGGCGTCGTCCCGGCGTGGTTCGCGGTACCGGTAAAGGTGAAGATCAGCCTGCTCTGCCCCGCGATCGCATCCACGACTCCAAGCGGAAAATCCAGGCTCTCCAGAACCGGGCCCTGCTCGATATGGAATTCGATGTAAGCGACGGCCTCGGGCGACAGGCGCGCCGCCGGAATGTCTTCCGGGTGCAGTCCAAATGCCCGGATCGCGTCCCCCACGCCGCGATCGAGAATGTCATCGGTGAGGGTTCCCGCCAAAGCCCGGCTGCCGATGAAAGGGACACCGAACCTGACACCCTCTTCCTCCGAGAAGCCCACAACTTCAATGGAGACTCCAGGGAAGCGTTTGTCGAGGGCTTCGACCAGCGCAAGCCCCAGCACCACGCCGAGGACGCCGTCGAACGCGCCCGCATTCGGCACGGTGTCGAGATGCGAGCCGACGACCAGACGTTTGGCGGCCCGGCCATGAAAGCCCAGAAGATTGCCCGCGTCGTCCACACGGACCCGCATGCCGCATTCTTCCATCCACTGAGTGAGGAGACGGTGGACGTCGCGCATGGGTGGCGAAAGAAAGGTGCGGGTGATGCGGCCAGGCTCCTCGCTGCACTCCGCGATCTGCCGGCAACGGGAAATTACTTTGTTTGCGAGGCCGGTCATGATCCGCGGTAGGTGCTGTAGCCGTGCGCCGCCAGCAGCAGCGGAACATGATAATTCGCGCATGCGTCGGCAACCGCGAACTGGAGCCGGATCTCGTCGAAGAAAAGCGGTTCAGGCGTGCCGGACGATTTCAGATAGGGTCCGGCGTGGAAAAGAAGTTCATACCTGCCCGGCTGGATCTCGCCCGCGCTCAGCAGCGGGGCATCCGTGCGTCCATCGGCGTTGGTGGTCGCGGAGGCGATAAGTTCTCCGCCGAAATACAGCTCGACAGCCACGCCCGCCGCTGGCTTGCCTTTCGCTATGTCAAGGACGTGCGTCGAGATTCGCGCCATGTTATCTCGTCATCGTTAATCCCAGACATCCGAAGGGAGGGCGCGGATCCGTAAAGACCCCGGCGGACTCGCCATGCTCGGCGACCGTGTCCCAGGTGCGGTTCTGGGCTTCGAGATTGATTTCCGCGATTGAATCGATGTCCTGCAGCATGCGCGCGCCGATCTGATAAATGATCTGCTGAATACTACCGGATTCGAAACTGTTGAACACGTCGAAAATGAGCTGCCGAACTTTGGCGGTGATGACTCCCGAAGTAAATGCCGCATCGGAATTGACATAAGTCCAGTCGAGATCGAGCCACATGTGCAGGGGCCGGTTCGCAATGTCGGGAAGCGTTGTGTACTGGTCGCGCACGAAGCCTTTGAAGGCGCTGCCATTGAGGCGCAGCAGACGGAAGCCGCGAATTCCGGAGCGAATTTCGGCGGTCGTGATCTCAGCCCCGGCGCGCGTCAGTTCGATTAAAGCGTGCGCGCAGTCCGGACCGCCGGGAGCAAAGGACACCGGCGAGGCTTCCCCGGAGAGGCCATCATAAGGGATACGGCTGGCGGAAACCTGCGCGCCTTCTGCCTGCGGATAGGTCGCCAGAAACTTCGCCGCAATGAACCGGCAATAAGATTCGAGATCGTCACCGGCGAAATTCAGCGTTTCGCGCTGGATGAAATTCTTCATCGAGTCGGTGGCGACCAGATTCGAGTTATCGCCGGTGGTGTAAGTGGGCCAGAACGCGTCCCCGTAGATCAGGATCAGCACATTGGCGCCAAACACGGGAGGATTCGCGCCGTCCCGATTGAGGCGATAAACAGTGACGTCACCTTTACCGTAGTAGCTCTTCTTATTGCCGCTGGCGAAACGATGCATGGTGTCCTTCATTCACTCAGTCATTCAGTCTTTAACAATATCCGCCAACCGGAAGCGCGCGATCCGGGAGACTTCCCACAGGGCCTGTCTGAACTCCGTTTCGGGATCTGAATGAACGCGCACCGAAAGGGCGATCAGAATATCGTCTTTGCCGCTGCCCTTCACGGCGAAGATGAAGGGGAATCCGAATTTCGCGCAATAGGAGTCGTTCAGTTTTTTTAACACGTCGTACTCGTCCTGAAAAAGCGTATTCAGGCCCGCCCCGGACTGCTCGACGCCCGAGATTTCGCTCACGGCGAGGCGCGTTCCCAGTTCAGGATGCGCGCGCAGCAGCGTCAGTTGCGCGTCTTTCGAAGCACTCTCCACCACCGCATTCATTTTGCCCGCGAGGTCCCCCAGCGAGAGGAACGGACGGCTGTTCCACGCGCCCTCGGCGATCCATGGCGAGTGCTCATAAATGTGTCCCAGTGCCGCGACGAAGTGCTCCCGCGAGAGGGCGTTGAGTTGTTCAATTGTCACCGAACACCGTTTCTCCGTCGACCCGAACCTCGCCAATGCTGTCGGATCCGGCCGTGGTGAACAGCGCGGAAAGCTTGTGTTCCGGGGACTCCGCGTGGGCCAGAACCGCAGACAACACGCTCGCCGGACGCGGACGCACGTAAACAAGATCCGCTGCTTTACCGGTTTCGAAATCGCCCGTTTTACTGTCGATTCCGAGCGCTTCGGCGCCCGCGCGCGTTGCCAGATAGAGCATCTGGCCCGGGTTCAATGTCACCGGATCCACCGCGAGACGCTGCTGAAGACAGGCCTGCAGCGCTTCCTTCAACATGCCGAAGCCGGTACCGCCGCCGACGTCGGTGCCAAGAGCGATGCGCACGCTGTGCTCATGGTGCCGCTTCAGCGGAAACACTCCGCTGCCCAGCGCGGCGTTGCTGCACGGGCAATGGGCGACCGATGCCGCGTGACTGGCCAGCCGTTTCAGGACGGCGTTATCCGCGATCACGTTATGCGCGAGCACCGACGCCGGTCCGATCAGGCCGAACCTTTCGTACACGCCGAGATAATCGTCCGCCCACGGAAACAGCTTCGCGACTTCTTCGATTTCGAGGCTGTTCTCGTTGATATGCGTGGTGAACCGGAGACCGTTCGTCTCGCGCAGGAGAGCGCCGCAGGCTTCCAGCATCTGTTCGGAGGCCGACAGGGCAAAGCGTGGAATTACCGCATAACCGAGGCGTCCTTTGCCGTGGAAGCGGGCAATCAGTTCCTGGCAGTCGCGATATGCGGCTTCGCAGGTCTGGTGCAGCTCGGGACGCAGCCCGCGGTCGGCGAGCACCAGCCCGCTGAAAATCCGCAGGCCTTTGGCTTCGGCGGCGGAAAACAACGCGGCGGTGGCGGGCGCGAAGTGCGATCCAAAGACCAGCGCGGTTGTGGTCCCGTGGGCCGCCAGCGCATTTACAAATTCATTTGCGACCGTGATCGCGTAGGACAGATCCGCAAAGCGAGCCTCTTCCGGCAACGCCAGTTCCTCAAGCCAGTCGAGGAGCGAATGTCCCAGTCCCCCCAGGATGCGTACCTGCGGATAGTGGATATGGGTATCGATGAACCCTGGAAGTATCACGCCGCCGCGCCAATCGCGTACACTGGCCCCGGGATGCGCAGCGCTGACAGCAGCGAAGTCGCCGCATTGAACGACGCGGCCGGCTTCGATCGCAAGACCGCCGTCATCCAAGGCGATCAGCGCTTTCGGGTTCGCAAAAGGATTAGCAGGCGTGTGGAAGATCGCCGCGCGCAGGATCTCGGTCAACGGCCCTTCGCTTTCCGCACCGCCCGGAAGATACGCTCCGGCGTGGCAGGGCTGTCCAGTTCCACAACGCCGCCGTTTCCGAATGCGGCAATCGCCTCGCGGATGGCTTCGCGGACGGAAATCGCCAGCATCAGAGGCGGCTCGCCGACAGCCTTGCTTCCCAGCACCACGCCCGGCTCGGTGGCGCGTTCGAGGAAGGCCACGTTGAAGACTTCCGGCATTTCCGGCCAAGAGGGAAGTTTATAGGTCGATGCCCCATTCGTAGCCAGACGGCCCTGGTCGTCCCACACCAGTTCCTCCAGCGTCAGCCAGCCGGCGCCTTGTATAAATCCGCCTTCGATCTGACCCGTATCGACCAGCGTTGCGATGGAATCTCCGACGTCCTGCAGCAGGTCCGCGCGGAGCAGACGATGCGCGCCCGTGAAACCGTCGATCTCGACTTCGCTCACCGCGGCCCCATAGGCGAAGTAGTGGAACGGCTTGCCGGTCGCGCTCTTCGCATCGAAATGAATCTCCGGCGTGCGGTAATAGCCTTGCGCGAACAGAGGGATTCGCTGGCGGTATGCGGCATCAAGAACTTTGGTCAAGGGAATCTTCGCACCGCTGGACAGCACGCGTCCATTTTCGATCCGGACCTCGGCCTCTTCACACCCGAGCAGTTCCGCCGCTACCGGCAGCAGGCGCGCGTGAATCTGCGAACAGGCGTCATGCACCGCCGCGCCATTCAGATCCGTACCCGCCGAGGCCGCGGTCGCCGAAGTGTTGGGCACTTTATCCGTACGGGTCGGCATGATCCGCACCGCATCGACTACAACGCCCAGGCTGCGCGCCGCAATCTCGCGGATCTTGGTGTGCAGCCCCTGGCCCATTTCCGTTCCGCCGTGATTCACCTGCACGCTGCCATCCCGATACACCAAGACAAGAGCGCCTGCCTGATTGAAGAATGTGGCGGTGAATGAGATGCCGAATTTGGCGGGCGTGATCGCGAGCCCGCGCTTCACGTGCAGGTGCGCGGCATTGAATCGGACGATCTCCGCGCGCCGTTCATCGAAGGCGCTGGTCAGCTTGAGCCGGTCCCAGATGCGGCCCAGGCGCGCGGCGTCTTTCACCGGCTGGCCGTAGTGCGTCACATCGCCTTCGCGGTAGAAGTTGCGCTCCCGCACCAGATGCGGATCTAAACCAAGCGTGCGCGCGATGCGATCGAGGATCTCTTCGATAAAGAGCATCCCCTGCGGGCCGCCAAATCCGCGGAAAGCCGTTTGCGAAGTCTTGTGCGTCTTGCAAACCCAGCCGCGCGCTTTGAGAGCCGGGAGCAGGTAGGCGTTATCGCAGTGAAACAGGGCCCGCCAGAGCACCGGCTCGGAAAGATCGAGGCTCCAGCCGCCATCCGAATAGAGGTCCACCTCGACTCCGCGCAGCACGCCACTCGAGTCGAATCCGGCGGCGAACCGGCCGAAAAACGGATGCCGCTTGCCCGTGAGAAGCATGTCCAGCCGCCGCGGCAGGCGCAGACGGACAGGCCGTTTCGTCTTCCATGTGCCCAGTGCCGCGATGGCCGCATAAGGATTCGCCTGAACTTCTTTGCCTCCGAAAGCTCCCCCCATGCGAAGGCACTGCACCGTCACCTGATTGCGAGCAATACCGAGAACGCGCGCCACCACTTCCTGCGTCTCGCTCGGATGCTGCGTGGAAGATTCGATAAAGAACCCGCCCGCATCGTCGTAACGCGCGATGGCGCATTGCGTTTCGAGATAAAAATGTTCCTGCCCGCCCACGGCAAGTTCGCCGCTCAGGCGGTGCGGGGCGTCTGCAATGGCAGTCGGGGCGTTACCGCGATCGATGTGGAGCGGACCGGAATGAAAGGATTCGGCCGCAATGGCGTCCTCTATTGTGAGGATGGCTGGCAGGGGTTGAAACTCCACTCTCACGCGAGACGCGCCCAGACGCGCAGCCTCCAGCGTTTCCCCCAGGACCCACGCCACGGGCTGTGAATGAAAGGTGACTTCGTCCGGAAACAAAGGCTCGTCATGGCGATTCGCGCCGGAATTGCCTTCGCCCGGAACGTCGGCCGCGGTGAGAGTCGCGACGACACCAGGTTCCAGTTCGGCGGGTGTGACGTCGAGGAGCGTCACCAGCGCGTGGGCATGCGGCGAAAGCACAGGCCAGGCATGCAGAAGGTGCGGAATGCCCGGCGCAAGATCATCCGTGTAGAGTGCTTCGCCCGTCACATGAAGATGAGCACTCTCGTGGCTGACAGGCTTAACCGAATTTGCCAGACGGACCTCGACCGTCACGCTGGCACCTCTTCGAACCAGAATTTTTCCAGAAGGCTTTGCGCCATGGCGAGCCGGTATTCGGCGGAGCCGCGATGGTCGCTCATGGGTCTCAAAGTGGCCGCGATGATATCTGTCGCCCGCTTCAAATCCGCGGCGCTTCCGAAACTGCCGGTCAACGCGTCTTCCGCAGCGAAGGCGCGCAGGGGCACGGCCGCCACGCCGCCGAAAGCGAATCTCACCCGGCTGATCCGTCCGTCGCTTCCGCGATCCAGCGAAATCCCGGCCGCCACGGTGCTGATGTCGTCCAGCGCACGTTTCGCGACCTTATAAAAACGGGCGAGCGCCGGGAACGGCTTAGGAATCAGCACCGAGCGCAGGATCTCACATCTTCCGAGCGATGTCTGTCGATAGCCGGTGAAAAACTCACGGAGCGGAACAACGCGCTCGCCGCCCGAACCGGTGAGCCGCACGCTGGCGTCGAGTGCCAGCAGCATCGGGGCAGAATCCCCGATCGGGGAAGCAGTTGCCAGATTGCCGCCCAGCGTCGCGCGATTGCGGAGCAATGGCGACGCGAAGAGAGGCAGCCATTCGCGAAACAGCGCCGGCGCATTCTCCCAGAGGCCGCCGATTTCCGACAGCGTCAGTGCAGCGCCGATCTCCACGCCATCCGGCCCGTCGCGGAATTCGCGAAGCTCCGGCGTGCCTTCAAGGCTGATCAGGTGCGGGAAGCGGCGATCGCGCAGATTCGTCATCACGCCCAGATCCGTATTCCCGGCCACGAACCGGCCGCTTTCATCCGCCTCGATCAGCGCGAGGCACTCCGCGAGGTTGCAGGGGCGCGAAAATCGTCCTTCCTCGTTGGCATACCCGCTGGCATAGCGGAAAGGCAACACGGCGGGCGCGGGGCGCGTGAGCCTTTCAGCAAGAACCGACCCCACCGGAACGGGCCCCAGCGATTCAAGCGCGTCCCGAATCGGGCGGTAGCCCGTACACCGGCAAAGGTTCCCGCCCAGCGCATGAATATCAGCCGGACGATCCTCGCGCCGATGGTGTTCGGCAAACATGCTGACAACAAAACCCGGCGTGCAATAACCGCACTGGGAACCGCCGTGTTCCACCATGGCCTGCTGCACTTCGGCAAGGCGGCCGGAAGAGGCCAGCGCTTCCACCGTATAAACTTCCTGCCCCGCGGCGGCCGGCAGAGGGACCAGGCAACTGTTGACGGGCTGATACCAGGTTCCGCGCGGCCCGGGCCGGACGAAGATTACCGCGCAGGCGCCGCATTCGCCTTCCGCGCAGCCTTCTTTGGCGCCCGTCAAGCCGCGCGACCGGACATAATCCAGCAGCGTGATTTGCGGCGTCACTCCGCTCAATTGAACGGGCTCTCCGTTCAAAATCAGGCGAAATTCGGTGGCGGCGACAGCCATAATCAAGTTTACATTGAGGTTACAAGTTATAGCCACATCCCGATGTCATCGGAATTTGACACAGCGATGTTATACCAGAGGCAAGAACCAGCAACGCTTGCCCCCGAATTTTCTTATGGACGAAATAGAAATCGTTTATAGCGCGCAGGGGTTAATAACTTCCGGGCAAATGTTACAATTTTTAAAAGCTTCAACTTAGGGTTTTAGTGTCCCGGCACCAGCGGTCCTCGTAACGATCCAGACTGCTCAACGCATCAATTTTCAGGAGATTCGAGTGAAACAGTACCTATCTTATTGTTCAGTTCCGTGTTCTATTCGTTCCGGCGTGAAGGCTGTTGCGCTTCTCGCTATCGCCGTGTCAGGCGTGTTCGCTCAAACCGCCGGCTCAGGCGCCATCACAGGCACCATCACTGACCCGGCCGGCGCGGTAGTTCCCGGCGCGAACGTCGTAGTTCATAACAACGGAACCTCCGCCGATCGTGCGTTGACCAGCAACGCCGACGGAATTTACTCGGCGACCTTTCTCCAGCCGGGCAATTACGATATCACCGCCAGCAAGGCAGGATTCGCCAAAATAGAGCGCAAGGGCCTTGCCGTGGAAGTGGGCCGGACGCTGACAATCGATTTCGCTCTCTCGGTGGAAACGGGTACGCAAACCATCACCGTGAACACGGAGACTCCGGTTATCGATACGGAAAAGACGGAGGTATCGCAGGAAGTCGACCAGCACCTGGTGGAAAGCCTGCCGATCGTAGGCCGCCGCTGGGACAATTTCGCGCTCCTGACGCCAGGCGTTACGACGGACGGGAATCTGGTTTCCTACCGCGGCATTTCGGGTCTCTATAACAACAACTCGGTCGACGGTGCCAACAACAACCAGGCGTTCTTCTCGGAAGCGCGCGGCCGCTCGAATACGACCTACACCTACAGCATCGATTCGATTCAGGAATTTCAGGTGTCCTCAAGCAACTACAGCGCTGAGTTCGGCCAGGCTGCGGGCGGCGTCATCAACGCGGTAACCAAGTCGGGCGGCAACGCCCTGCATGGCGATCTGTTCTACTTTCTGCGTTATCCCTCGCTGAACGCGCTGGACCCGATCGGCAAGGCCTCCGGTATTTATACGCAGCCGGTCCATCAGCAACAGCAGTTCGGCGGCAGCGTGGGCGGCGCCGCGATCAAAGACAAACTGTTCTACTTCTTCACATACGACGGCTCGCGCCGCGTATTCCCCATCAGCTACACCAGCACCGCCTATCCCACCACCAGCACTCCGAATGTTGCCTGCCCGGCGGCGGTGAGCGCGACAAACTGCGCCAATGCCAATACTTATCTGAGGTCGCTTCTGGGAGCGTTTCCGCGCACCGCCGTGGGCGACGTTTTCTTCGGCAAGCTCGACTATCAGCTGAATTCGAAAAACCACCTTTCGGGCGCGTTCGACTGGAACAACTTCCACGCCCCGAACGATTACAATCCCGCCACCACCGTGAACAACGGCGCGGTAAGCAACAACGCCACGCTGGTCACCCACACGCGCATTTTTGTGGGTAATGCGGACACCACCATCAGCAACACGATGGTGAACAACTTCCGTTTCCAGTGGGGCGTCGATGACGAAATTGCCGGCGCCAACGGCGGTGGACCGCAGGTGGCGGTCACGAACGTGACGCAGTACGGCCTCAGCATTGCTTTGCCCCGGCCCGCCTTTCCGCTGGAGCACCGCATGCAATACAGCGATACGCTGTCGTGGACCAAAGGCAAACACCAGATCAAAGCCGGTGTCGACGTCAACGTGATTCACGAAGTGCTGATCAATTTGTTCCAGGGCGGCGGCTCCTACAGCTATAGCGGCGCCAATGCTTTCGGAAACTGGGTGTCCGATATTACCGGCACCAACCTCGGCGACGGTCTCACGGGACGCCACTTCACGCAGTTCCAGCAGGTGAACGACCCGATAACCGGGGCTGGCAAGGACGATTTTTACAACAACGACTTCGCCGGTTTCATCGAAGACAGCTGGAAGTTCCGCGGCAACCTGACCTTCAACCTGGGTGTGCGTTACGACATTCAGTCAATTCCGCAGCCGCCCAAGCCGAACACGCTGACTCCCCTGACGACGGCTTACACGTCCACCATCAATACGGACTCCAACAACTTCGCTCCGCGCCTCGGAGTGGCTTACTCGCCGTACAAGGGAACTGTGCTGCGTGCCGGTTACGGCATTTTCTACGGCAAGACCTCCAACAGCACCTGGTACGCAATGCGCGTGGAGAACGGCATCTATCAGCAGAGCTACACCTGCCTGCCGACAACGTGCACCGGGCTCACCTTCCCGAACCTGCTGTTCACGCCTCCGGGCCCGGCTCCCGTAGCGGCATTCCCCGGCGCGCTGACGCCGACGGTAACGCCTTTCAGCCTGCCGCTTTCGACTCAGCTCGTTCACGGCGTACAGGCCGATTATGTGAACCCGCTGATCCATGAAGGCGATGTCACCGTGGAACAGCAACTCCCCGGCAATACGAGCTTGTCGGTGGGTTATGTATTCAGCCGTGGACTCCATCTGCCCTCATTCGTCGATGGCAATGTGGCGCCCACCACCACGACCCATACCTACGATGTGCTCAATGCAGCGGGCGCGGTCGTGAACACCGATACCGAGCCGTTCTACACGACACGCCTGAACCCCTCCACCGGTCCTATTCTGGTCGGCCGGAGCAACATCAACTCCTGGTACAACGGTTTGCTCATCACGTTCCACAAGCCGATGAGCCACGGCTTCGAAGCACTTGTCAATTACACCTACGCCAAGTCGATCGACGATGGCGCCGTGGCCGGGGCCGCCGGAATCAGCGGAACGTTCTTCGGTACGGTTCCGACCACCGATCCTTACAATCAGCGGCGGGAAAATTCTTTGTCAGATCTTGACCAGCGCCATCGCTTCGTGGGCAGCCTTATCTACACTCCGACGTTCAAGGTCAGCGACAAGATCGTGAGTTCCATCGTGAACGGATTCGCGTTCTCGGTGGTCTCGACGCTGGCGAGCCGTCAGCCGCTGCCCTCTTCATTTGTCTCCATCAGCGGCTTTCCGAGCGGCGGTGTGGATTCCGGCTTGACCGGCGGCACGATCACTTATACCGGCGGCACGACGGGTGGCCGTCCGACCTTCATCGGCCGGAACGTCTACTTCGGACATCCTCTCTACAACGTGGATCTTCGCGTTGGCCGTGAGTTCGCGGTCCGTGAGAGAATCCGGCTCCACATGCAGGCGGAAGCATTCAACCTGTTCAACCACACCAATATCTTCAACGAGAACACCACTCCTTACACCTATACGGCCACCTGCGCCGCCATGGTGGCGGGGGCGAACGGATGTCTGGTGCCGAGCCCGACGTTCGAGGCTCCGACAGCGGCTTCGTCGTCGAATGGTCTTTACGGCGCGAGGCAGCTGCAGCTTTCGGCGAAGATCACTTTCTAAAGCATCATTTCAGTACCGGCAGTATCGAAGCCGCGGTTTCCGAAAGGAGATTGCGGCTTTTTTATTGGCGTCCCAACCCGACGAGTGCCGGCGGGACTCTGTCGCCTGCATTCAATCAGATGTATGCGTCGCTGGAACGGCCGTCGAATCGCACGGGAGAAAAGAAGTTCTTCGCGGAAATCCTCGGGCAAGCCAGTGCCGCCGGGCGACGGCACAGCGGAACGCGATGCGGCGCTATTGATGGCGGAACAGATCGCCGGCACGGCGCCAGTGACGATTGCGGCGGCGGGTAGGCGTCAAAAGACCAGACACCGTGGTGTGCATCGCATCGCCTGGATGTTTACCTTCGCGACCGCTGGCTACCAACCTCGTGCGGATGGGAAATCCGGGGGAACCTGAACGCAATTTTAGGATGATTCCCATCAAGCCAGCCGCGCTGGACAACACAGTGGTGGGCAGCCTCCCTGAGAAAGGGAGGTTACTTGCCAGCCAGGAGATTGTCCGTGCGCAAGATCAGGATTGACGTGCTGGTGATCAACGACTGGGCGTGGCACCGCTGTCCGAGCCAGAGCGTCGTGACTTCTGGGAGATCTGCGAGTACCGTTATCAGGTTCGCTCGCTGATCCTCACGTCACAGTTGCCGGTGACCCGCTGGCACGAACAGATCGCGATCCGACCGTGGCCGATGGCATCCTCGACCGTCTGGTTCACAACGCTTCACCGCATCGAAATGCGTGGCGATTGATAGGCAACAATCGTGCTAAACAGAACGTATAGCCGTCGGTACCGCCTGTGGGGATGCCTCATCCCCGGCACGCTAATGCCGTCCTGCGCTAATCTGCGTTCATGCTAGACGATCTTCTTGCAAGCGCGACTGAACAAGCCGAACGCTCCATGGCACCGGTGCGGGCGGCGGCGCTGCTGCGGGTCGCCCGCGTGGAGACCGCACTCAATCCCAGCGCGGCGCGGAACACCTTCGATCGCGGCCTTGATGCGATCCGTGAGCTGCCCGATCTCGAGAACGAGTTTCTTCTGGAACAGGCTGCACTGATCGCTGCGGCGGTTGCGCCCGATTTACTGAGTGGGACGCCACGCCTGATAGCGCCTCATATGTTTGAGGACACGTTGTTGGACGTGATGCTGGATCACGGGCATCTGGAACCAGCGGTCACTCGTTTCCTGCATCACGAGGACACCACGGATTTCCCATTCGGGATGATCCACGTAGTAATGCGGCGCATCGGCGACGAAGGTGTGAGACTCGCGTTGCTGCGTCGGGCAATTGAAGCTTGGCGGCACGCTCCGCCCTACGACCCGATGAAACCGCCCGATGGCGAGTTCATCCAGTTGTTTCAATCCGAATGGAAGGCGATTCCTCCGGCAGAAGCGCTGACATTGGTGCGCGAAATCGTCCGCGTCACTATTGAACAGCCCGAGCAATCCATAACTGCGACTTATGCTGACGGAGCTGTGGTAATCACGTCATGGCGAGCGCACGTCTTTTTCCAGGTTCTGCATATCCTGCGGCATCTCGACCCGGACCTTGCGGGCTCGCTGACTGCCGAGCATCGGCAATTAGCTGATGCCGCCCGCCGATTCCCGAAAGGCCGCGAATCGATGGATGAAGAAGCAGAGAGCAGACGGAAGAACAGGCCGCCGGGAGGCCCAGGTGGACGCATCATGATGGGTTCACCGGAGGAGTTCCCCTATCTGGAATCGCTTCACAAGTCGGGGATAGATGGAGACTTTGGGCCTCCGGTCGCCTACGCACTTGAGAAGTACCGCAAAGACAGCAACCCGAAAGATCCGAATCGCGCACCCCGTGAGTTCTGGCCCTCGACCTGTACCTATCGGCGCATTCTCTACGGCGCCGGGAAACGACTCGGGTCCGACGCGAGCGTTTACCTGGAGCGTGTGCCCGATGACGATTTGCGGCTCTTTGCCCAGATAGAGTTGGTAGCAGCATTGGCCGGATTACCGCAATTTCGTGATATTCAACGCGAGTATAAGCCGCGCCAGTCGGCCGCGCCGAAAATAAAGCATTCCCGTTGAACGTTAAATGCGCTACTCATTCAGACCTCCAGACAGCTCCCTTGCCACAACAATCCCAAGAGTTCAAGCTGTCAGAGGCTCCTGATTCGGAGCGCTCGTCGCGCTCCGGTTACTGTGCGCTGAGGCCTCAAATCCCCCCCACCAGAACCCGCTGAAAAGGCTTACAGGAAACAGGACCTTACAGCGGGCTTAGTTTTCATCATCCTGCTAGAAGCTGATGCGCATTCCGAACTGAATCGCCCTCGGGCCGCCGGAATTGAAGGTCTGCAACACCCGGCTTGAGGGCTGGCCAAGAGTGAATGACTGATTGGCCGAGCTGGCTGCCTGCGTATTGATGCCTAAGTTGCTCAACTGGACATTTGAGTCATTGAACAGGTTGAAGCATTCACTGAACACATCGAGTTTGTAGCGCTCTTTTAGCGTAAACTCCTTGGTTAAGCGCAGATCCGTGTCAAAAAACCAGAGACCGAGCTGGTAATTCGGCGGCAGGATCAACGTCGGGAATTTCGCGCCGTTGGCTTCCGTAGTTCCGGCCATATTCGCGTTGAGCCAGGTCACCGCGGCCTGGAGCTCGGCCTTGCCGCAGCCCACATTGAAACAGCCGTAAGTCAGGCCGGGAACTACTCCCTTCGGGATCAGTTCCGTGATCGGCGTCGTAGTGACTCCCACGCCGAGTACGTCACCGGAGACATATGGGGTCCCCGGAGTGGGACTGTGAATCGTCTGATTGAGACTCATCTTGATGCCATACCACAGGTTGGCCGTGCCGGAGACATTGATGTTTTGATGGAAAAGGTTCTGACCGTAACCGGCGCGCAGATTATCGAGATTCACGACAGCCATGTTGAGCTGCTTCTGGTAAGCGTACGAAGCCGTAAGCGAGTACCGGTTCGAAAAGCGCTTCTGCAGCTTCATCAGCAGCCCGTCGTAAACGCTGCGTCCCTGGTTGTCCCATACCGTGATGGAGCCGTTCGAGCACTCGATACTTGGGTCGAATGCAAGAAATTGCGCGGCTGTGCACTTCGGTATGACCGGTGAGATCGTGGGTATTCCGTTCACGGGGAGATAGCGCGTGGACCGGTTGTAATCCTGTTCGCCGAGCAGGACGTTTTCAAACAGACGGCGAGCCCAGTCGGCCGTCAGCACCATATCATGTCCGAGATCCCTCTGCATGCCGATCGACGTCTGATAGCTGCGCGTAGTCGGCGTTGACGGCGCATAGACCTCAATCGCTCCTTTCGACAGCGCAATGCCCGAGACCGGGTAGGGGCCACTCAGGATGGCCGGTTTGTTCGGGAAGAGCGCACTGATGACCGGCAATTGCGCCGCGTAAATCTGCTCGTACTGGGCCAGCGTCAGGTTCGTCAAAGCACCTGCGACCAGATTGGTACCGACCGGGATGGGCGTGGGCGCGCCGTTGGTGAGGTTTGTGAAATTTACGATTCCCGGGAACGTGTTTGTAAAGACGGACTGGGAGAGATTCGTTCTTCCGTCTCCCGGAGGTCCAAGAGCAAAGCCGTTCTTGAAATTGTGATAGAGCACCTGCGTATCCCAGTAAATTCCGGCGCCGCCCCGGATCACGGTCTTGTTGTCCTTAAACGGCGACCAGGTAAATCCGATATCGGGCGAAAAGTTGAGGTAGTCCGGTTTTGCCGTCTTTCCGACCGAGCTCTGCCCGAAAATCGGGGCAAGGTACTGCGGATAAGGCAGGTCTGTGTACCACAAATTTGACTCGAGCTGGTATCCAATACCGGCGTTCAGAGTCAGGTTCGGCCTGACCTTCCAGGTATCCGCCGCCCAAGGGTGGGTCCGCCAGTTATTCACCGTATCGCCCTGCTGGTAGTAGCCGGGGTACGTGGGGTTACCGACCGGCACACCCTGATAAATGGAGGCCGACGCAAAGCTAATAGGCAAAGCCAGAAGGGCGGCGTTGGAATTGATGCTGGTCGGCAGGTTCGGGAAATAGGCCGCCAGATTCTGGGGCGTGTCCGCGACCGGCGTGGACTGGATGGTCGTCGGCGAGTAGACGCCGAGGCAACTCAGGGTGCAGGCGTCCCATCCCTTGTTCCTCGTGTCCATCACCTCTTCGTCGATCCCAAAACGGAGCCGGTGCGCGCCGCGCTGCCAGGTGAAAGTGTCGCTGATCTCGGGCGAGCGCTCCTGGCGGTTCTGAGGTCCGTTGTCGTTGACGCCGATCGCGCCCAGAGTCGCCGAACCCGAGATGGTCAGAGTTGGCAGTCCGACGCCTATGCAGCCGGCTGGACAATAGCGCCCGCCATCGACGCCGGGTCCGTTCGGGCCGTCGTTGTTATCCCATTGATGGTAGAAAACGCGGACCTGGTTAACCAAAGTCGCCGAAAACGTCGTTGTAAGGCCAATGGTGCCCTGGTCGGACCAGTTTCTGTTGGTCGACCAGTTGGAGGGTTGTGCAACCGCGCCGTAGGGGCCTACGGCAAAGTTCCCGTCGTGCGTATAGCGAATGTACGCCGTGTTCTTGGGAGAAAGCTGATAGTCGACTCGTCCCGTGATCTCTTTGAGCGTGTAGGGGCTCGCGAAATTGCCTACGAGCGGCTGCAGGGAGGCCAGATCTTGGTTTTCCGAATAGACCTGAACCTGATCCTGTTTTTCGTAGGAAAAGAAGAAGAACGCCTTGTCCTTCTTGATAGGGCCGCTCAGCCAGCCGCCGGGGTTTTTCCGCTGAAAGAACGGATTCAGATCGAGCGGGTTGTGCACGAGTCCGGGATAGGCGGCGGTGTTGTGATCGCGATAGTAGTAATAGGCGCTGCCGTGCCAGTCGTTGCCGCCGGAGCGCGTGACGATGTTGATCGAGCCCGCCGCGGTGATGCCGGTCGCATTGTCGAAATTAACTGTCGACAACTGGAACTCCTGCACCACTTCCTGCGAGAAGTTCATGGAGGCGTTGCCTTCCATTTCGTCGTTGATATTTCCGCCGTCAACAGTTATCAAAAGGGAGCCGCCGCCACCGCCGAGGGCTGTAACGGTGGTCAGCGCGTTGAACTGCGCCTGCTGTCCGGCGCCGACCGTCATGGCGGGTTCAAGGCTCGCCAGAGTCAGGAAGTTTCGCCCGTTCAGCGGCAGTTCCTGAATCGTGGTGCGCGCGATCGTTCCCTGAATCGCCTGGCTGTCCGTGTTAACCTGCGCCGCGGCCGCTTCGACATTCACGACCTCCGTGGCGCTGCCAAGCGACAGCGCCATATCGACGGTGGTGGTGTTTCCCGCTGTAACCGTCGCCTGGCCTACCTGGGTGCGGAACCCGTTCATCTCCACTTTGACGTCATAGTTGCCCGCAGGCAGCGTTGGCGCACTGTAGAGCCCTGCAGCATTGGCAGTCGTAGTTCGTGCCTGGCCGGTGTCTTTGTTCGTAATCGAAACCGCGGCGCCTGGAACAACGGCGCCGGTCTGATCTTTCACAGTGCCGGTAATGGTTCCGGTAGAAGCCTGAGGAAAAAGCGAAGAAGCCGTTGCCACGAGCAAAATCGCGGCAGACATCAACGCAGACGTCCGTAAAGACATAGATACCCCTTGAGAATCCGACTTGAGCTAAATGACGCCGCCGAATCGTGCCAACGATATAGCGTTACATCGCCGGAGTCAAGGGGTAACACGCGCAAATTTAACCTTTGCAGGAACGCGAGAAAAGCAGGAAGTGAGAAACAATACATCGGGCATTCATATAGCTCGCGGCGCCCTATATTAAACGCGGTATTCGACTCTCTAAAAGCATCGTTTCTGTGCCGGCATTATCGAAGCCGCGGTTTCCCGCAAGTAAATCGCGGCTTTTTTATTTCATCGCAGTCTTTTTATTTCGCCGAGGCTTTTATTTCATTGGTACGTTCGCAAAAAGGTCCGCTTGCGGATTCTCCGCCGCCAGATTTCCGCGCGAAGGCGGGCCGGACCTGAGCCCGTACCGGTCGCGAATTGTCGCGATTCTCTCCCGGATCGTGTCGAGGTACGGCCCCTTCAAATAGGGTTCTTTTTCGTAGCGTTCCTCGTAGCGCCGCAGCAGGTGGGGAAAGTGCTTTCCCACAAACGGAAAGAAGACCCTTCGCGAAGAGGGCATCAGAAAAAGCACGCCGCCGCCGAAATAAGTAGCGCCGCGATCGCGCGCCGCGCGTGCCAGCCGGTCGAGACGTTCTTCCTGATCCGTAATCAGCGGCATGATCGGATTGGGGTAAACGCCCACATCGATCTCCGCCTCCGCCAGCGCGGCAACTGCGCGGAGCCGCAATTCCGGGCGCGGCGCGCGCGGCTCCAGCAGACGAGCCAACGACGGATCGAGCGTGGTAATCGTCATATTCACACTGATCGCGTTGCGCTTGGCGATCTGGCGAAGCAAAGGAATATCGCGCCTGACCAGATCCGACTTGGTGGTGATCGAGATGGCATTGCCGCGCTGTTCCGCGAAGACTTCGAGCGCCGCCCGCGTGCGTCCATAACGCCGTTCCGCGGGCTGGTAAGGATCGGTAGCGGTGCCGATCGCGATGCCCTTGCTGCCGTCGATCCGCTTCAGCTCCCGACGCAGGATGGGGCCGATGTCCGACTTGGCATAGATCTGGTTTTCGAAGTCGTCGCTTTCGCGCAGTTCCATGAACTCGTGGGTGTAGCGCGCGTAACAGTAACGGCACCCGAATTCACAGCCGCGATACGGATTGAGACTCCACTCGAACGGCATACCGGGTCTGGTCCGGTTCAGCAAACCCTTGCAGCCGATTTCGAAATACCGGACCACCCGCTTGGCATCCAGCACCTCGCTCTCGGACGCGAGTTTTGCGATTCCGACCAGACCCGGCGGGGGAGAATCGCCGAATAGCACCTCCTCAGTATTCGCCTTTTGTTCGCCAATGTCAAAGGCAAAATATACTTGACGCACCCAGATAAATACGGCATACTTGAGTCATGGAACAGCCCAAGACCCTTCTGGAAGCAATCAGCGTTTACGGAAACATTGATGTCGCGCTCAATGAAGCGGCGGATTCCCGCTGGCCGGGTGGCGTGGCTTGCGTCCACTGCGGCGCTGATTCGCCCATGTTCCTCAAGACCCGGAAAATCTGGAAGTGCTCCAAATGCCGCAAGCAGTTCTCTTTCAAGGCAGGCACCTTGCTTGAAGACTCCCCCATCGGCCTGAACAAATGGCTCCCTGCGATATGGATGATTGCCAATGCGCGGAACGGGATCAGTTCGCATGAACTCGGACGCGCTATCGGCGTGACCCAGAAAACCGCGTGGTTCATACTGCACCGCATCCGGCTTGCCATGCAGGACGAAGCTACCGGCGGAAAGCTGGACGGCGAAGTGGAAGTAGACGAGACCTTCATCGGCGGCAAAGCGCGGAACATGCACAAGAGCCGCCGCTGGAGCAAGATCGCAACCAAGGCCGGTCCAGACGGCAAAGAACTCGTTCTGGGAATGGTTGAGCGCGGCGGACGCGTTCGAGCAATCCACGTCGAAAGACGGAGCAAGCCGGTCCTTCAGCACCACATTCGCCAGCACGTTGAAGCGGGCACTGCGATCTTTACCGATGCGCTGAAGTCCTATGACGGCCTGAATGATTTCGAGCACAAGGTTGTGGACCACGCGGTTGAGTATGTTCGCGGCAACGTCCACACCAACACCATGGAGAACTTCTGGAACCTGCTGAAGCGAGACCTGAAGGGCACCTACATCAGCGTGGAGCCGTTCCACCTGTTCCGGTATCTGGATGAGCAGGCATTCCGGTACAACAACCGGCGGCACGCCAACGGCGATGTTGTCAGCGACTACCAACGGTTCAAAGCAGCACTTGGAAAAGTGACTGGACGAAGACTTACCTATCGGAAGTTGATCGCGAAGGAGGGGGAAACGATCCGCTTCTGAGTGGATTGTTAAGCGGCAGAGTCGGGGCCAGCGGGTTCCGGTTTCGGCTTTGGACCGCGCCGGTTCGGGCTGAGCTTGGACTGTCGCTGATACTCCGCCTCTCGGCGCTTTATCTCTTCGCGCGGCACGGTCAGCACGCGGCGAAGTAATGACTTGAACGCGGTATATTCGGATGACGTTTTCGGTTCCGTGCCCACTGTTTTCATGGTATCCCATTAGAGGCTAACCCAGTATTCCGGGGTCACCTCAGTCTCTGATATGCGGGTTGCCAACTTCGACATAAAAGACTGCACATGGTCATAAACGCTGATAGCCTGGTTTTCGTCGTAAAACGAAGCGCACCCTGCGTGACAGACTTGCTTGCGCCATGCCTCATTGAAAGAACGAAATTCCATCAATGCTGAGTGATAGAAACTGAGTTGCACTTTTTTTACGGCCTCGTTAGGCCACAACTTCTTGTCGGCCCGGCCCAGTGCCGCGATCTTGGAATCTAGTGCGGATATCAGAACACCACATTGCTGTTCCGTAACGGAGGAGTTAGGAAATTCGACTCCCCTATCCAGCGCAAGCGCACGAAGTGCGATTTCCGCAGCCCTTACAAGGTGAAACACTGCGGCTGTACTACAGGCCGCCGCGAGACAGTTCCCCGCTTCGATGGCGTCTTGAGTAGCACTCGGAAAGGCATCGTGGGTTTCCTTCCCAAATGGATGCGGATTGTCTATCAGGTCCAGAAACTCCGGGGGAACGCTCAAGTAAGAATGCTTAAACATCGCAGATTGGGCGGTATCCAAAATCTGCTCCGCTCGGATTCTCAATCCGTCGGCGGTGTGTTTTTTCTCGGTCTCCAACGACGTTAAAGCAAGCCCCAGAGATTCAGCACAATCAATACCGCCGTCGGCGCACGCTTCCGCGAGTTCCTTCGTGAGTTCCGCAAGTCTTGATGCGATTCCCAACACCTGCTCACTATTTGGGTTGGTATCGGAGATCACCTGCAATTGGGAAATGAGTCCGATGCAAGAGCACATTACCTCTAATCTGATTCCCCTCATGATTTCCCACAGGCTCCAGACCCTGCGGG
>DASZLO010000200.1:0-27592 GCA_035552315.1 Bryobacteraceae bacterium | reverse complement strand
AACCGCTCTTTGTACTATTACTGTAGTTCTATTGGAGGTCCGGCAACTCACGCAAGGGTGGGCCAGGCTGTATTGTTTGGCCCTCGAACGGGCCGGTTAACGGGCTTTCAAAGGATCGGCTGCGACCGTCCAACCGGTCTTCTGGCCCTTATTCTGTTCCTTCAGCCAGGTGAGCAGAGGCTGAAAATACTCCACCATTGCTGACGCGTCGATGCGATCCTCGCCGGTCAGTTGCTTGAGCGCCTCCGGCCACGGCTTCGATTGCCCCATCGCGAGCATTGCTTCCAGCTTGTCGCCCGCGGGCTTGGAGCCGAAGAACGAACAGCGGTTCAGAGGTCCGTTGTATCCGGCCGCCCGGCACATGGCCCGATAGAACTGAAACTGGTAAATCCGGGCCATGAAATAACGCGCGTAGGGCGTATTGGCGGGGATATGGTATTTCGCCCCGGGATCGAAATCAGCCTCGCTCCGATCCACTGGCGGGGCGACGCCCTGGTATTGTTCGCGCAGAGCCCACCAGGCTTTGTTGTACCCGGCCGGCTTCACCTGGCCCGAAAACACTTCCCAGCGCCATTTGTCGATCATCAGTCCGAACGGCAGGAACGCAATCTTATCCATGGCGGTCCGGAGCAGAATGGGCAAATCGGCGGCGGGCGGGGGAACCTGCTGGATCAGACCGATCTTCTTGAGATATTCCGGGGTGATCGAAAGGGCGATGGCGTCTCCGATGGCTTCGTGGAAGCCGTCATTGGCGCCGTTGCGAAACAGGAACGGCTGCTTCCGGTAGGCGAGGAAATAATACGTATGCCCCAGTTCGTGATGCACAGTGACGAAATCGTCCGTGGTGTCGTGGATACAAACTTTGAGGCGAACATCCTGCTCGAAGTCGATATCCCAGGAACTGGCGTGGCAAACCACGTCCCGGTCGGCGGGGCGGGCGAAGAGGGAGCGTTCCCAAAAGGTATCGGGCAGGGTCTGCAGACCGAGGGAGCGGAAGAAGTCCTCCCCATACTTCACCACCTGTTTCGGGGTGGCTTTGCGCTGCTGCAGGATCTGACCGATGTCATAGGTCTGGGGGGCGGCGGGCGGCGCCACCAGATCATAGATATTCCCCCATTCCTGCGCCCACATATTGCCCAGCAGATCGGCGGGGATCATGCCGTCTTTCCGGTCGGCCGCCGCGCCGTACTTTGCGACTAATTTCCGGCGAACGTAGGCATGGAGTTCCTTGTATAGAGGTTCGACCTGGGTCCAGAGCCGTTCCAGTTCAGCCGAAAACTGCGCCGGCGTCATATCGTAATTGGACCGCCACAGCGCACCGGTATCGGCAAAGCCCAATTCGCGCGCGCCCTGATTGGAGAGTTCGACGAACCGGGCATACCGGTCGCGCATGGGGGCGCCCACCTTATGCCAGCCCACCCACATGTCGAGGGCCTGTCTCGGATCGCGGCTTTTGGCGAGTCGCTCATCGAGATCGTCGATGCTGAGGCACGGCTCTTTGGGGCCGCCGGGACAATACTTTCCTTTGCCGTAGCTGCCGTCGAGCGAGGATGCCACGCGCGTCAATTCCTCGCGCAACCTGGGATCGGAGGGCGCAGGCATTGCCAGGGAAAGCTTCAGCAGCAGGAACTTGCGCTTCAGCTCCGGCGGCAGATTGAGGCTTTCGTATTTCTTGCCTTCGGCCACCAGTTCGGTGGTGCGGCCGATGACTTTTTCATCCTGCGCTGCGGCGAGAATTTCGGTGTCATCGGTGATGAAATTTTCGTGGACCCACTGGGCGCGCTGGTCGATTGAGCTGAGTTTCAGCAGTTCGGCCTCGACGCGGTCCATGAAGGCCTGTGCCTCGGCCACCGTGGGAGGCGCGGCGGGGAGCAGGACGGCAGACAGCGCGGCGGCGGCCAGCAGCGGAATGGCGCGGAATCGGGACATTTGGCCCTGAGTTTAGCGCAAATTTGTAACTTTCGGCGGCCTCGGGGATAACTTCCATGACGACCGGGTTTTATGGCAACAATCGAATTGGCGACGGAGATATGTGTAGCGCCGGCCCATAACGTTGAACAAGTTCCGATGGATGACTTCAGCTCGCTGTACAGGAAGTATGCGCCCGACGTTTTCCGCTTCGCTTATTATTTATCGGGCGAACGCAGTCAGGCCGAAGACATTACATCCGAAACGTTTGTCCGCATCTGGACTGCATCGGAGAGAGTCGAGATGGCAACGGTGAAAGGCTACCTCTTCACGATTGCGCGGAATCTATTCCTGCACGGGGTGCGCGGGAAAGTCCGGCACGTCGAGCTGGATAAAGAGCTGCGCGATTCCGGCATCAGTCCGCTGGAACAGGCGGAGCGGAAAGAGGAGCTTCGGGCGGTTCTGGAAGGTTTGCAGGAATTGCCGGAGATCGATCGGGCGGCGCTGTTGATGCGGTCGCTGGACGGGATGGCATACGAAGAAATCGCCCGGGCGCTGGCGATCTCGCTTTCGTCGGTGAAGGTGAAGATCCACCGCGCGAGATTGACCTTATCCGGAATACGGAATCCATATCAGGAGCAAAAATGACCGTAACGAGAGAAGTAATTCTGGACCTGCTGCCCATATACCTCGCGGGCGAATCCAGTCCGGCGACAAAGGCGCTGGTCGAAGAGTATATGAAGCAGGACGAGGAACTGGCGCAGCGCATTCGTCTGCAGTGGGCGGATAACTTTGCAAAATTATCGCTATCCTCGCTGCCGCCGGATCTGGAGTTGAAGTCGCTGCGGCGTACGCGAAGCATGCTGGGGCTGATGCGATGGCTGTTCGGCTTCGGGATATTCTTCTATGCGGCTTCGCTCAGCAATCAGATTTCGTTTGAGGGCGGCCACGTCACCGACTTTCATTTCCTGGTGCGCGACTATCCAGCGGTGTTCGGGCTCTTTTTGATACTTGGTACGGCGTGCTGGATCACCTATTTCTCCCTTCGCCGGAAGATGCGCACGGGGATGATGTAAAGCCTGGAGAGAATATTTTGCCCGCCTTCCAGTGAGGAAGCCAGCTGGAGAGGCGGGCATTTTTGCGATCAGCTGTTTCTAATGCCGGTCGTCGTGCCAGTCACGATTACGATCGCGATCGGAATGGTGGTCGTGCTCGACGCGTTCGTGCCCCGGGCCCTCCCAGTAACCGTTGTAGAATTGCTGGCCGTCGTGACGCGGCGCGATCCACACAGCACCCTCATAAGGAGGGCGGCTGTAGTAGCCCTGGTGCCAGCGATAGTGACCGCCATCCGGGTACCAGTAGCCATCCACCCAAACATAGCCCGGCCCGGGACTTCTCGGCCGGACACGTTCAATGCGAGGCCGCGGCGGCGGTCCAATGCGGATACCAAGCGAAATCTGCCCGAACAGCGAACCACCTGCCAACAGCACAATTGCAAACAGCTTCTTCATATGGACTGTCTCCTCTCATGTCTGTTGACATGATGCTTGGTTTGAAGCAATACAGTGGCCAAATGGAAAAAGCTTCACAAACGGCGCGACAGGCTAATGTCGATCATGGTCACGATCGTGATCCCCGTCCCGATCCCAGTCGCGATTCCGTTCACGATCCCATTCATGACGGTGCTCGAAACGCTCTCCGTCGGGGCGACGCCAGTAGCCCTCAAAATAGTCATGCCCATCGTGATGGGGTCCGACCCACAGGGCGCCAGCGAAAGGCGGGCGGGTCCAGTAACCTTCGTGCCAGCGGTAGTGTCCGTTAACCGGATACCAGTAGCCATCCACCCACACGTAACCCGGCCCCGGGCTTGGGGGCGCCGCATAGACTCGGGGCGGTGGGGGAGGACCAATGTGGATCCCGAAGGAGACTGCGCCGAAGGCGGACGCGCTCGCCAGTAACACCATGGCCAACAGTTTGTTTTTCATGTTCGTTCTTCTCACTCCTCGGATCGAAAAGAAGCAAGAGAATTACCAGATGAAGCTCTGTAAATCACCGTTCGGTGCTCTTGGGACAACGCCTGTGAATGAGTTCACAAGGCGGCTGGATGTTACCTCGGTGCTACTATGTGGCGCATATCGGCTGGCAGCGCACTGGCATGGGTTTTTCGCACACGATCGGCGGCACTGTTTATCGGTTTGAAGACCTGAAGACGCTGCTGGCCCGCGCGACTCCGGCACGGTCGGGAGACGAACTGGCAGGCCTCGCGGCGCGGACCGCTGAAGAACGCGTGGCGGCCCAGATGACGCTGGCCGGCCTTCCTCTGCGAATCTTTCGCGAAGAGCTGCTGATTCCGTACGAAGCCGATGAAGTCACGCGCCTGATTGTGGACGAACTCGATCCGGCCGCACTGGACAGCGTTGCGAGTCTGACCGTGGGAGAGTTTCGCGACTGGCTGTTGAGTGAAACCGCAACCTCCGCGGCGCTGGCCTCACTGGCCCCGGGGCTCATGCCGGAAATGGCCGCGGCGGTTTCGAAAATCATGCGCGTGCAGGACCTGATCGCGGTGGCGGCAAAAATCCGCGTCATCACCCGCTTCCGCACCACGGTTGGATTACCGGGGCGGCTCTCCGCAAGGCTCCAGCCGAACCATCCCACTGACGATCCGACCGGAATCGCAGCCAGTATCCTTGATGGCCTGATGCTGGGGAGCGGCGACGCTGTAATCGGAATCAATCCGGCATCGGACAGTGTTGAGCGGACGATGACGCTGCTGCAACTGATCGATCGGCTGCGCACGACGTACGGGATTCCGGTCCAGAGCTGCGTTCTCGCGCATGTCACGACACAGATGGAGGCGATGCGGCGCGGCGCGCCGGTGGATCTGATCTTTCAGTCGATCGCCGGCACCGAAGCGGCGAATCGTTCTTTCGGCGTGAATCTGACGCTTCTTGAAGAAGCCTGGCAAGCCGGGCGCGAACTTCGGCGGGGCGATGTGGGGGACAACATCATGTACTTCGAGACCGGGCAGGGAAGCGCGCTCTCGGCGAATGCGCACCACGGGATCGATCAGCAAACCTGCGAAGCGCGCGCTTACGGGGTGGCGCGGCATTTCCGGCCGATGCTGGTGAATACGGTGGTGGGGTTTATCGGTCCGGAATATTTATATGACGGCAAGCAGATTACGCGTGCGGGGCTCGAAGATCATTTTTGCGGAAAGCTGCTGGGGCTGCCGATGGGCTGCGACGTCTGCTACACCAATCACGCCGAAGCCGATCAGGACGACATGGACGCGCTGCTGACGCTGCTTGGCGCCGCGGGAGTCAATTACATCATGGGCGTTCCCGGCGCGGACGATGTGATGCTCAATTATCAGAGCACGTCTTTTCACGATGCGCTTTATGTGCGGTCGATTCTCGGGCTACGGCCAGCGCCCGAGTTTGAGGTATGGCTGGAAGCGCATCGGCGTGAACTTCCGCGCGCCGTAAGCCTGCTCGGCCGGTGAAGCATGAAGGAACTGCGCCAGTTCACAACGGCAAGGGTGGGTCTGGGCCGCGCGGGCAACAGCGTGCCAACTCGGGAGATGCTCGATTTCCAACTGGCCCATGCGCGCGCAAGAGACGCTGTTCACTTCCCGCTCGATTCGAACGGATTGCGGCGGGAGATGGAAGCTGACGGATGGACGGCGGCAGTGGTGAAGAGTGCAGCGCGCGATCGTGCCGAATATCTGCGGCGGCCTGATCTGGGACGTTGTCTCGATATCGATTCGCGCGGTCGCCTCGATGCGTTGTCCGGCAATCCCGATTCGGTCTTCGTGATTGCGGATGGCCTTTCCGCGCTGGCCGTTCATCGCCACGCTCTCGCGCTCCTGCAGGCCACGGACGGCGCGATTGGATCGCAGGTGGTCATAGTCGAACAGGGCCGTGTCGCGATCGGCGATGAAATCGGCGAGATCCTGCGGGCATCGCTGGTGGTGGTTTTGATCGGGGAACGCCCGGGATTAAGCTCGCCGGATAGTCTGGGCGTCTACCTCACCTGGAATCCGCGGGTGGGCAAAATCGATGCCGAGCGCAATTGCATTTCGAACATCCGGTCCGACGGACTCAGTCCCGTGGCAGCCGGCGTGCTGCTGGCGATGCTGATGCGCGAGTCCCGCGCGCGGCGGCTTTCTGGAATAAGTCTTCGGGTTCCGGGGCCACTGGAATTGAAGAGTGCTGAATAGAACATCGCCGTGCTAACGGCCGACCGTTTCCATTCGCCAAAGGTATCAGGGTTGCTGTTAAGTCCCGCAGCAGGCAATCCCGAGACCGATGAGTTATCCCACACCAGAGATCACCGCGCCGGAGCACGAACCGGCCCTCTTACCACCGGCCCCGGAAAAGGCCGCTCCGCCGAGGGAACCGCCCCGCGCAAAGCCGCGCAAACGCAAATGGCCCTGGGTTGTGCTGGCGTTGTTGCTGGCACTGGCTGGCGCGGCATGGATTTACTCGCGCATGACGGTGCCTGCCAAGACGGGCGCAGCGGCGTCCGGTAGAGGCGGACGAGGCGGCGGGGCGGCCACTCCCGTTGTGGTGGCACGGGCGCAAAAGGGCGACATCGGCGTCTATTACACGGGGCTCGGAGCCATTACCCCGCTCAACACCGTCACGATCAGGAGCCGCGTGGACGGGCAACTGATGCAGGTGTATTTTCACGAGGGCGACGAGGTTCACATCGGGGACCGGCTGATCGAAATCGATCCGCGGCCCTATCAGGCGGTGGTGACGCAGACGCAGGGACAACTGGCGCGCGATCAGGCGCTGCTGCAGAATGCGCGCGTCGACCAGACCCGTTACGAGACACTGCTGGCGCAGGACGCCATACCCGAACAGCAACTGGCTACCCAGCGGGCACTGGTGACTCAGTACGAAGGGACCGTCAAGAATGACGAGGGACTGGTTGCCGCGGCGCAACTCAACGTAACCTATACGCACATTACGTCGCCGGTGGACGGCATCGTCGGCCTGCGCCTGGTCGATCCCGGAAACATTGTTCATGCCAGCGACGCCAACGGCATGATCGTGATCACTCAGCTGCAGCCGATCAGTGTAATCTTTACTCTCCCGGAAGACCAGCTCGACCCGGTCCTGCAGAAACTACGCGCTCGACAGAAACTGCCGGTAGAGGCCTGGGATCGCGACATGAAGCGCAAACTCGAAACCGGGACTCTGGCCACGGTTGACAACCAAATCGATCCGACCACGGGAACTCTCAAGCTGCGCGCAATCTTCGATAACAACAGCCGGCTTCTTTTCCCTAATGAATTCGTAAATACGCGACTGCTGGTGCAAGAGAAAACCGGCGTCACGCTGCTTGAGACCGCGGCGGTGCAGCGTAACACGCAGAACACCTACGTCTACCTTGTAAAACCTGACAATACGGTTACGGTCCGCAACATTACTCTGGGGACCACGGAAGGCGATGAGTCCGAAATCACCTCCGGTCTGACGCCGGGCGATACGGTGGTGATGACGGGAGTCGATAAGCTGCAGGAAGGCAGCAAGGTGATTCCCCATAACGGTCAGCCGGCCGGTGCGCCGGTTGCGGGAACCACCACCGGGGGGTTGAAATCCACCGGGACAACCACCAGCGGACCGGCTCCCGGTGGAAGCAACACCGCGCCGGCGGGCCAGACCACAACCCCGTGAGTCCTTCCCGGATATTCATTCTCCGTCCGGTCGCCACGTCTTTGCTGATGGTGGGGATCCTGTTCGCGGGCTTCGCGGCCTACCGCCAGTTGCCGGTTTCGGCGTTGCCCGAGGTGGATTATCCAACCATCCAGGTGGTCACGTTTTATCCGGGCGCCAGTCCCGACGTGATGGCCTCTTCGGTAACTGCGCCGCTGGAGCGCCAGTTCGGCCAGGTGCCGGGCCTGCAGCAGATGACTTCAGTAAGTTCGGATGGCAGCTCGGTGATTACTCTCCAGTTCAATTTGAGTCTGGATATCGATGTTGCCGAGCAGGAGGTTCAGCAGTCGATCAATGCGTCGGGGACTTACCTGCCTGCCGACCTTCCCGTGCCGCCGATCTATAACAAGACCAACCCGGCCGACACGCCGATCCTCACCCTCGCCCTCACATCCAGCGACATTCCTCTTTCGCAGGTCGAAGATCTGGCGGATACGCGGCTGGCGCCCAAGATCTCGCAACTGCCGGGCGTCGGGCTGGTCAGCATCAGCGGCGGTCAAAAGCCCGCGGTGCGAATCGAAGCCAATCCGACGCAACTGGCTTCTTATGGGCTCAATCTGGAGGACGTGCGCACGGCACTCCAGGCGTCCAATGTCAACCAGGCGAAGGGAAATTTCGATGGTCCGCGGCAGGCGTATCAGGTGGGAGCGAACGATCAGCTGCTGTCCAGCGCGGATTACGCCAAAGTGATCGTGGCTTACCGGAATGGCGCGCCGGTGAAATTATCCAATGTGGCTGTCATCGAAGACAGCGTGGAGAATATCCGGCAGGCCGCGTGGATGAATCAGACGCCGGCGGTGATCGTCAATATCCAGCGGCAACCCGGCGCGAACATTATTTCAGTCGTCGATCAGATCAAGACGCTGTTGCCGCAGTTGACCGCGACACTGCCGGCCTCAGTCCACGTCACCACCCTGACGGACCGCACCAACACCATCCGGGCATCGGTGAAAGATGTCGAATTCGAGTTGATGCTCACCATCGGGCTGGTGGTGCTGGTGATCTTTCTTTTTCTGCGGAGTTTGTCAGCCACCATCATTCCCAGCATTGCCGTGCCGCTGTCGCTGATCGGAACGTTCGGGGTGATGTATCTGCTCGGGTACAGCCTCGACAACCTGTCGCTGATGGCGCTGACCATCTCCACTGGATTTGTGGTCGACGATGCCATCGTCATGATCGAGAACATCGCGCGCTACATCGAGAAGGGCGAAGCGCCTTTGCAGGCTGCATTAAAAGGGGCGGAGCAAATCGGCTTCACGATTATTTCGCTTACGGTGTCGCTGATCGCGGTATTGATTCCGCTGCTGTTCATGGGGGATATCGTGGGCCGGCTGTTCCGCGAGTTCGCCATCACGCTGGCGGTGACGATTCTGATGTCGCTGGTGGTGTCGCTGACGCTGACGCCTATGATGTCCGCCAGACTTCTGAAGCACAATCCGGAAGCCGAACAAGGGAAAATTTACCGGGCGTCGGAGAAGGCCTTCGAGACGGTGATCGCGTTCTACGGCCGGACGCTGCGATTTGTACTCGGGTACCAGACCATCACGCTGCTCATCGCAGTTGCCACGCTGGTCCTGACGGTATTTCTTTACTACATCGTTCCCAAAGGTTTCTTCCCCATTCAGGATACTGGCGTAATTCAGGGCGTCACCGAGGCATCGCAATCGGTTTCGTTCCCGGAAATGTCCCGGCTTCAGCAGCAGGTGGCGCAGGCGATTCTGAAGGATCCCGCGGTGCAGAGCCTGTCGTCTTTTATCGGGGTCGATGGCACGAACACGACAATGAACAGCGGGCGAATCCAGATCAATCTGAAGGCTGTGGGGGACCGCGACACGGATGCCAGCGGCATCATCCGGCGGCTGCAGTCCGCCGTGTCCGGCATATCCGGCATCACCCTTTATATGCAGCCCGTCCAGGATCTTTCCGTGGAGACCGTGGTCAGCCGGACGCAGTTTCAATACACCCTGGAAGACCCGAACGCACTGGAGTTGAATGAGTATGCTCCGCAGCTGATGGAAAAAATGAAGCAGATCCCGGGGATCGAGGACGTCGCCACCGACCAGCAAACGCAGGGCCTCGAGGCCAAACTCCTGTTCGACCGCGAGACCGCGGGCCGTCTCGGCATAACGCCGGCCACCATCGATCAGACCCTTTACGATGCTTATGGACAGCGCGAAGTCTCCACGATGTTCACGCAGTTGAATCAGTATCACGTGATTCTGGAGGTGCAGCCGAATTTCGATTCGAATCCTCTCGATCTGCACAATTTGTATATTCACTCGGGAACGAGCGGATCCAGCGGAGTTGCGGGGGGAAGCGCGACATCTTCCGCCGCCTCTTCCAGTAGCTCCTCCGGCGCTTCTTCCGGATCGGGAGCCGGGAGCACGAATGCGAATACTTCCGCCTCGACGGGCTCTTCATCTGCGCCACTGCAATCGGGGCCGGTGCCCTCAAGCTCCGTTTTTCCCACCGGGGGTCAGTCGCCGCTAAGCGCGTTTACAACCCTGCAGACCATGTCGGTACCGATCACGATTAATCACCTCGGGCAGTTTCCGGTCATCACCCTGTCCTTCAACCTGGCGCCTAACGCTTCGCTCGGCGAAGCGATCGATGCTGTTAACAAAGCGAAAGACAGCCTGCACATGCCGGCGAGCGTTCAGGGGACGTTTCAGGGAACAGCGGCGGCCTTCCAGAATTCTTTAACGAACGAACCGATTCTGATTCTGGCGGCGCTGATCACGGTTTATATCGTGCTCGGGGTGCTCTATGAAAGCTACATTCACCCGATCACAATCCTTTCCACGCTTCCATCGGCGGGTGTCGGCGCGCTGCTGGCCCTGCTGATCACCGGGAACGACTTCAGCATCATTGCGCTGATCGGCATCGTGCTGCTGATCGGCATCGTGAAAAAGAACGCCATTATGATGATCGATTTTGCCCTCGAAGCCGAGCGCGAGGAACATCTGCCGCCGGTGGAGGCGATCTACCAGGCCTCGCTGCTGCGTTTCCGTCCGATCATGATGACCACCATGGCGGCCCTGCTCGGCGGCCTGCCGCTGGCGCTCGGGTCAGGCACGGGCGCCGAGTTGCGCCGTCCGCTCGGCATCACGATCGTCGGCGGGCTTATCCTCAGCCAGATCCTGACGCTCTATACGACGCCGGTGATTTATCTCTTCTTCGACCGGCTGGCAAACCGTTTCAAGCCTGCCGCGCAGCGGGCTCCGGGAACGAATCCGGGCGGAGCTCCGGAAACCGCGCCCGCAACTTGAGCAGGCCTGGCTGAAGACAATGAATCCTTCGGAAATCTTCATTCGCCGTCCGATCGCGACCACGCTCCTGCTGGTCGCGATCGCACTGGCGGGTATGGCTGCCTTCCGGCTGCTGCCGGTTTCGCCGCTGCCTCAGGTCGATTTCCCGACGATCTCGGTTTCCGCGGGACTGCCCGGCGCCAGTCCGGAGACGATGGCCTCATCGGTAGCGACGCCTCTCGAACGGCAGTTGGGCCACATCGCAGCCGTCTCGGAAATGACGTCGTCCAGTTCGCTCGGGTCCACCAATATCACGATTCAGTTCAACCTCGACCGCGATATCGATGCGGCCGCGCGCGACGTGGAAGCGGCGATTAATGCAGCCCGCGGCTATCTGCCTGCAAACCTGCCCAACAATCCGAATTACCGCAAAGTGAACCCGGCCGATTCGCCGATCCTGATCGTCGGGCTCACCTCCGATACTCTTTCCAAAGGCCAGATGTACGACGCCGCGTCCACGCTGATGGCGCAAAAACTTTCGCAGATCACCGGCGTCGGTCAAGTGGTGGTGGGGGGCAGCGCGCTACCCAGCGTGCGGATCGAGCTCAATCCGACGGTTTTGGAGAAGTACGGCATCAGTCTGGAGCAGGTAAGGACCACGCTGTCCGGCTCGAACGCCAATCTGCCCAAAGGCCATTTTTCCGACGGCCACCGTATGTATCAGGTGGGCGCCAACGATCAGATTCTGCACGCGTCCGATTATTCACCGCTCATCATTGGCTACAGCAGGGGCGCGGCTGTACGCGTCGAGGACGTGGGTGAAGCTGTCGATTCGGTGGAAGACATCCGGCAGGCCGGCTATCTGGACAGCAAACCCTCGGTGCTGCTGGTCGTCTTCCGCCAGCCGGGCGCGAACATCATCGACACGGTGGACCGGGTGCGCGCCGCGCTTCCGCAACTGGAGGCCGCGGTTCCGCGCGCGATCAATTTCACCATCGCGATGGACCAGACCGTTACGATCCGGGCGTCGTTGACGGAGGTGGAAATCACCCTGCTGATTTCGGTGGCGCTGGTGATCCTGGTGGTATTTCTGTTCCTGCGGGATTTTCGCGCCACGTTCATTCCCAGCGTGGCGGTTCCGGTTTCGCTGATCGGGACATTTGCCGTGATGTACCTGCTGGGCTTCAGCGTCGACAACCTTTCGCTGATGGCTCTGACCATCTCTACAGGCTTTGTGGTAGACGATGCCATCGTTGTGATCGAAAACATCACCCGCTATCTGGAGCAGGGAATGCCGGCCTTCGACGCGGCTTTGAAAGGCGCGAGGGAAATCGGTTTCACGGTCCTGACAATCAGCCTGTCGCTGATCGCGGTATTCATCCCGCTGCTGCTGATGGGAGGCATCATCGGCCGCCTGCTGCGCGAGTTCGCCATCACCCTGGCGGTGGCGATTATGGTGTCGATGGTGATTTCATTGAGCGCCACGCCCATGATGTGCGCCCATCTCCTGAAGGGCAAGAACGCGCACGGGCGTTTCTATCGCGCCACAGAAAGCGTTTTTCAGTGGATCGTGGACACCTACGGGCGCACGCTGAACAGCGTCTTGCGCCATTCCTTTGTGACGGCGATGGGGCTGCTGGCGACGATCGCGCTCACGGTCTATCTGTACATCGTGGTCCCCAAAGGCTTCTTCCCCGAGCAGGACAACGGCCGCGTCATGGGGTCGGTGGTGGCCGATCAGGATACGTCTTTTCAGGCGCTGGACGGAATTCTTCTGCGTATGATCGGCATCGTGCGAACCGACCCGGGTGTGGGCACGGCCGTGGGATTTACAGGTAGTTCCAATACAGCCCGCATGTTCATCTCCCTGAAGCCGCTGAACGAGAGAAAAGCCAACGCGCAGGAAATCATCGCAAGACTGCGGCCGCAACTGACCAAGGTTCCCGGCGCCAGTCTCTTCCTGCAGGCAGCGCAGGATGTTCGTGTGGGCGGCAGATCCAGCGGCGCGGAATATCAGTACACCCTGCAGGGTGACAATCTGCAGGACCTCTCCACATTTGCGCCCAAAATGCTCGAGAAAATGCGCACCCTTAAAGCCATCACCGATGCCAACAGCGATCAGCAGAACCAGGGACTGCAGGCCATGATCACTTACGATCGCGCCACGGCCTCCCGGCTCGGCATCACGCCTCAGTTGATCGACAACACACTTTACGATGCTTTCGGCCAGCGGCCGGTATCGACCATGTACGAGGCGCAGAATCAGTATCACGTCGTGATGGAAGCGGCACCCGAATTCTGGCAGAGCCCGGAAATCCTGAACCAGGTCTATGTGATTACGCCGTCAGGCCAGCATGTGCCGCTCAGCGCGCTGGCGACGTGGAGTCCGGAAACCGCGCCTTTGTCGGTAACTCATCAGGGGCTGTTCCCCGCGATCACCATTTCGTTCAACCTGCAAACGGGCGCTTCTCTAGGCGAGGCTGTTACGCAGGTAGAAGCGGCGGCTTCCGAAATCGGCTTGCCCAAGACCATTCAAACGAATTTCGCCGGCACCGCCCAGGCCTATCAGGACTCCCTCAGCACGGAGCCGGTTCTCATCGCGGCGGCTTTGATTACTGTGTACCTGGTCCTGGGGATCCTGTACGAGAGCCTCATTCACCCGATCACCATTCTGTCCACGATTCCGTCGGCCGGCGCCGGGGCCCTGCTGGCGCTCAGCATCACGCATACCGACCTGACGATCATCGCCATCATCGGGATTATTCTGCTGATCGGAATCGTGAAGAAGAACGCGATCATGATGATCGATTTCGCGCTGGCGGCCGAGCGCAACGAGGGCAAGAGCTCGCGGGATTCCATTTTCGAAGCGTGCCTGCTGCGCCTGCGGCCCATCCTGATGACCACCATGGCCGCTATGCTGGGAGCGCTGCCTTTGGCGCTCGGCTCGGGTACGGGATCGGAACTGCGGAGGCCGCTGGGCATCACGATTATCGGCGGACTGCTGGTGAGCCAGTTGCTGACCTTATATACAACGCCGGTGGTTTATCTGTATTTCGATCGGGCGCAGAACTGGTGGCTTCGGCATTTTCATCCCGCAGCCGAACCGGCTGAAGTTTAGGCGACGCCGGGATTCAGCGGCTTTCCTGCAAATAGGCTAATCGCCCCCGCAGAGTCTCATAGGCCCGGAACATCAGGGCTTTAACCGCGGACGGCGAACAGCGAAGCACCGCCGAGATCTGGGCGTAATCCATTTCCTGGTACTTATGCATGACGACGGCGGCGCGCTGCTTGGCGGGAAGGGAACGAATCGCGCGGCGCACCTCGTGGGCCAGAACGTCTTTGACGAGTTGTTCCTCCACCAGAGGAGCGGCGTCCCTGGCTTCGCGGCGAACCTGCTCGGAATCCACGATGTCGAGACTGACGGTCTGTTGGGATCGTTTGGAATCGCGGAAATGGTTGAGGGCGACGTTTGTCGTGATCCGGTACAACCACGTGGAAAACCGCGCCGTCGGTTCATATTTTTGCCGCGAACGGTAGACGCGGATGAAAACGTCCTGCGCCAGTTCCTCCGCAATGCTCTGATTCTGCACCATGCGGGCGAGATACTGAATTACCACATTGCGATTGCGGTTCAGCAGGACACCGAAGCTTTCGGCGTCCTCGCACTGAACCCGCAGCATCAACTCAGTGTCGAGGTCGATAGCGGGAGTCATACTCAGGTCAAAATCTACATTGACGTGAGCGGGCGTTTAGTTCCCAAAAAATCAGAAATGATTTGTGGGTGGAGCGCGCTTACAGAATTCGCGCGGTTTTGATGTAATCCAGCTTCGGATATTGCTTCTCGAGGTAGGCGTTGCCCTGGTTTGTGGCCTGTTCCTGATCCGGATCTTCCCGATATTCAGGATTGATCTTGTCCACATTTTCCATCCCGCTTACGACCTTCCCGAAGGGGGCGAAGCCTAGTCCGTCCAGGCGGCCGTTATCGGCGAAGTTGATGAAAAGCTGAGTCGAACGCGAGTTCGGCTGCCCGGTCGCTGCGAAAGTGATGGTGCCGCGGGCGTTGGTCTGTTTGACGGGATCGTCCTGAATCGAGGCTTCCCACTTCTTGGTTACGGCCGGGTCGGCGGCGATGCCGAACTGCGCCATGAACCCCGGGATCACGCGAAAAAAGCGCGCGCCGTCGAAATATCCCGACTTGACGAGCTGGTAAAAATGGTCAGCCCCGATGGGTGCGTCGGCGCGGGTGACCTCTATAACGACCGGTCCTGTAGACAGGTCGAGGCTGACCCGGTAAGTGTCGGGGGCCTGTTGGGCGGATGAGGAACAAGCCGCCATAAAAACGGCTAAAACGAGTGGGGCGAAACCTTTCAAGTCAAACTCCTTTTTGCTGGAAAAACGTCAGCATTTTCTTCCACGCGTCCGTCGCCGAATATTCGTTATAGCTGGGACGGTAGTCGGCATTGAAGCCATGCTGCGCTTCCGGGTAAACGTTTATATTGCCGGTCTTTCCGGCTGTAATCAAAGCATCGCGCATCTGCACGATGGAATCCTGCGGGATGCTCGCATCCTTGCCGCCATAGAATCCGATGACGGGCGCTTTGAGATCCTTCACGACGTCAATGGGATTCTTCGGCTGCAGGGGATTCACGGGTCCGGCCAGCCGGCCGTACCAGGCCGCGCTGGCCTTGAGCTTCGGACTATGCGCGGCATAGAGCCAGGCGATGCGCCCGCCCCAGCAGAATCCCGTGAGCGCCATCCGGTCTGTGTTTCCGTGATTGACGGCGGCCCAGTCGGCGGTTGCATCCAGATCGCTCATCACCTGCGCATCGGGCACCCGGGAAACGATCTTCCGCATCAGTTCCTGCACGTCCGTGATGGTGGACGGATCGCCCTCCCGCGCATAAAGCGCCGGCGCAATCGCCATGTAACTGGATTTGGCGAGACGCCGGCAAATATCTTTAATATGTTCGTGAACGCCGAAGACTTCCTGGACCACCAGGACTACCGGGAAAGTGTGCCCACCCGAATCGGTGGGCATGGCGCGGTAAGCCGGGATCTGCCCGTCCTTCGTCGGAATCTGCACCTCGCCGGCGAGCAGGCCGGATGAATCCGTGGTGATGGTCGCAGCGCTGACCGGCAGGACCGCAGCCGCAAATCCGGCGCTAAGTTTCGTGATTAGAAAATCGCGCCGGTTTTGGTCGACCCTCATGCAAGGGTCATTTTAGCAGTTATAGCTCGCGTGGTCCGCCGCTGCCCGCGCCCCGCGTTTTCGGTTCCTCGGTCGTAATTACAGGGTAAGTGTCTTCGTTGACGGTGGTTTTTGCGCGCGGCATCGGTTTGTCGGAAGTGGCGTAGTCGGCAGTGGCTTCGCCGGACGAGGCGATATCTTCGGCGCCGGTGCTCTTGAGAATCTCTTCCCCCCGTTTCACCCACGTGCTGTCGTCGCAGTGAACCGAAAGCAGAATGCCGCCGTGTTTCACGCGTCCTTCATAGCGTTTGGCTTCGTATTCCGGAATGCCCATGCCAACCAGTGCACCGACAATACCGCCCACCACACCACCGGCGCCGACGCCGGCCAGAGCGGCCACAATCGGGCCCGCCGCGATCAGCGGACCGATGCCCGGTACCGCAATCAGGCCGATTCCGGTCAGCCAGCCCAGCACGCCGCCGACAACAGCGCCGGATCCAGCGCCCGTGGTCGCGCCTTCCGGAGCCTTGGTGTTCTTTTCCATGGCGAAGTCCTTCGAGCCGCCATTATCGGGAAAAAGCGCCGAGATATCGGCATTGCGGAAGCCTGCCCGCAGCAGCGTATCCACCGCCTCTTCCACACTGGCGCGCGTCGGATAAATTCCAAATACTGCCGTATTTTTGCCTGACATATTTTGCTCCTCGTGAGTGGGTTCCCGCACCCGAAGGTGCAAAATAGTGGCCAAAACCAAGCATGCGAGAATCAAAGGACTTACATCCTATGGCTGAATTCAAAGTCCATGCAAAACGTGAGGAAACAGTCGAGGTCGGCAATGACAACGCGATCAACTTCCTCGGACCGGAAGGTCCACGTGTGCTGGGGACGCCGCACATGATCGGTTACATGGAGCGGGTTTGCCGCAATCTCGTTTTCGAAATGCTCGATGAGGGATTCGATACAGTTGGAACGCACGTGAATGTGAGCCATTGCGCGGCCGCCCGGATGGGAGCCATCGTGACGTTCGAAGCGGAGCTGCTGGCGGTGAATGAAAGAAGGGTGGAATTCCGCGTCGCGGCCCGCACGGCGGAAAAACTGATCGGGGAAGGCCAGCATCAAAGGGCCATCATCGATGTCCGCCGGTTCAAACAGAAAGTCCACGCGACGCGTTAGTTATTCTTCGGTAGCGGCTTCGGCCTCTTCGGCCGCGCGGCGTCCGTTCTGTCTGGCACCGCGAATTATCAGTCTTGCCTGATCGAGGAGATGCTCCGGCACCTGCACCTGAAATTCAAGGTTTGGCAGCACGTGCGAGCCCACCAGGATCGCGGGAATTCTGCTCGATTCCAGCAAACCCCGTACCGCCTCGGCCTCCATCTCCGCGTCATGGTTGGACGAACTGAATACGGATACCATCGTTTCGTCGGCGTGCGGCTCCTGCTCTGTACATTCCAGATCATTCGTCATGCACAAGTCTCTGCAAGACAGGGGCCGCTTCTGCTGCACGATTTCCGAGGCAGCTATTAGAATGGAGGTGAGAGTGCAGGGGCAGTGACTTATTGCCCTTGGGGAGATGAGGAAACGGATGGACGACAACAACAACATTGGCTGGTTTCTGGCGGGAGCCGCAATCGGCGCCGCCGCCGGAATTCTTTTTGCGCCTAAGACAGGCCGCGATACGCGTCAAATCGTCAGCAAGACCACTCTCGAAAGCCGCGATGTCATGGAACAGAGCGGTCGCGAGCTGATGGAAAAGGGCAAGGATCTCTACGATCGCGGCCGGAAACTGGCCGAAGACGCCTCCGATCTGTTTGAGCGCGGGCGAAAGCTTGTGCAGGGGTAACGCTGGCTTAAGCTGCGCGTTAATCTGGAAGTTACGGCTACTGGCCGCGTTTCCAGACGCATGTCACATTCCTCCATTTCACACACGCCTGCCTCGCCTGCGCCGGCTTCAAAGAACTCGTGCCCTCATATCGAGGTGGGGGATTTCCGCATCACCGCAGTGACCGCCGGATCGTACTGGTGGGACGGTGGCGCCATGTTCGGCGTAGTCCCGAAAACCATGTGGGCGAAACAGCAGGCTCCGGATGAGTTGAACCGCATTGAAGCGGGGCTGAACTGCTACGTCATTGAGACGGGCCGCGAGCGCATTCTCATCGATACCGGCGGCGGCGTCCGGCATGATGAACGGGCGCGGGAGCGAATGCGTCTGGAGGTCCCGCCCCGGCTGGAAGAAGTTCTGGCGAATCATGGATTTGAGCCGGAATCCATCGACATCGTTATCAACACCCATCTGCATTGGGACCACTGCAGCGGCAACACGGTGGATGAGATCGGCGCGGGCGGGGCTGGGCGTATTCGCGCAACGCTGCCCAAAGCCCGCTATGTCACGCAGCGCGGCGAACTCGAACATGCCCGCGAGCAGCACCCGCGCGACGCCGTCAGCTATCGCGCTGTGAACTATGAGCCGCTGATCGAATCGGGGCAAATGTCTTTGCTGGACGGCGATGTCGAAGTGGTGCCCGGTGTCGAGGTGCGGGTTGCTCCCGGCCACAACCGCGACATGATGATCGTGCTGGCGCGGTCGCGCGGCGAGACGTGGTGCAATCTTTCCGACTTGGCCCCGTATGCGGGTCATGTGACGCCCACGTGGGTGGCGGCGTTCGATCTGTATCCTTTGGAAACCATCGCCACCAAAACGAATGTCATGCAACGCGCCGCCGACGAGGCCTGGCATTGCAGTTTCGGGCACGATCCAAAAATCGCGTTCGCGCGCATCGAATCAGTGGAGGGGAAATGGCGTCTGCAGCAGGACTAAAAGATTTCCGCAACGAGCCGTACACGGATTTCACACAGCCGGACAACCGGCGGCGCATGGAAGCGGCGCTGGCGAAGGTGCATGGACAGCTGGGACGCGAATACGATCTCATCATTGGCGGCGAGCGAGTCCGGTGCGAGGGCAAGTTCCGGTCCACCAATCCTTCGCGCCCGGGCGAGGTGGTCGGGATTCATCAGAAAGCGACTACCGAGCTTGCGAATCTGGCGATCGAGACTGCGTACAAAAACTTCCCGGCATGGAGCAAGACTCCGCCGATGGAGCGGGTCAAGATGCTGCTCCGCGCGGCGGAACTGCTGCGCGAACGGAAGCTGGAGTTCGATGCGTGGCTCACCTTCGAAGCCGGCAAGACTTGGCCCGAGGCGGAGGCGGAGGTCGCCGAAGCCATCGATTTCTGCGAATACTATGCCCGCGAGATGGCGCGGCTGGCGGGACCGCAGACGGTGGTGCAACTCCCGGGAGAGCACGATGAAATGCGGTATCTGCCGCTCGGCGCTGGCGTGGTGATTCCGCCGTGGAATTTCCCGCTGGCGATTCTGGCGGGCATGACCTGCGCGGCGCTGGTGGCGGGGAACACTGTGGTCATCAAGCCTTCCAGCGAGACCCCGACCGTGGCCGCGATTTTCGCCGAACTGCTGTTGGAAGCCGGGTTCCCAGGCTACGCATTCAGCTACCTGACCGGCAGCGGCGGCGCCATCGGCGATGCGCTGGTGGCCCACCCGAAGACGCGCTTCGTTTCATTCACAGGTTCGCGCGATGTCGGTCTGCATATCAACGAGCTGGCTGCAAAACCCCAGCCGGGGCAAATCTGGATCAAGCGTGTGGTGGCGGAGATGGGCGGCAAAGACGCCATCATCGTGGACGGCGATTGCAATCTCGACGCGGCGGTGGAAGGCGTGGCGGTGTCGGCGTTCGGATATCAGGGGCAGAAGTGTTCGGCGTGTTCACGGGCCATCGTGCACGAGAAGGTTTACGACGAATTTCTGACGAAGCTCAAAGCCCGGACCGAGCAGATCGCGGTGGGTCCGCCGGACGATCCGGCGAATTACATGGGTCCGGTGATCAGCGCGGGCGCTAAGGAGGCGATCGCGCGCTATATCGAAACGGGCAAATCCGAGGGCAGGTTGTTGACAGGGGGCGGCGCGGTTCCCGCGTCAGGCCATTTCCTGCCGCCGACCATCATTGCCGATGTGGATTCGAAGGCGCGGGTGTTTCAGGAGGAGGTCTTCGGTCCGTTGCTGGCGGTGGCGAAGGCGCGCGATTTCGATCACGCGCTGGAGATGGCGAACGATTCGCAATACGGACTGACCGGCGCGATCTATTCGAATGTCGCGGAGCATGTGGAGAGGTCTCGCGAGGAGTTCTTCGTCGGCAACATGTATATCAACCGGAAGTGTACCGGAGCGATGGTCGGCGCGCATCCGTTCGGCGGATTTAATATGTCGGGGACGGATTCGAAAGCGGGCGGGCCCGATTACCTGCTGCTGTTCCTGCAGGCCAAGTCGATCGCGCAGAAGCTGTAGGAAAGTTCGCGTGTTAGGATCGAAATACCCCGATTGGAAGGGGACTAAGAAATACCAACAATAGGGTCAAACCTGATCGACGCGGCGCGGGCTCAAGGGTCCGCTCCCAAAACCGGAATCAGCCTAATCGGCGGTTCCGGTTTTTTTGTTAGCTGAAGATCAGAAGGCGCGTAAAGCGCCGGAAGAGGCGTCTGCCCGCTTGGGGCTCGGCCGGATCGTTGCGCAGGCGCTGCACGATTGCGGCGGTCAGCCAACACAGCCCGAAAGCCATCCACAGCAGTCCGGAGAAAGATCTTTCGAAAATCAGCATCAGCAGTCCGCCCACCATGGCGAAGGCTGCTGTCAGGAAGCTCATGGAGGAACGGCGCATAGGGTTTGCCTTCCTCATGATAACCTCTATTTAGTACCCAAAAGAATGGCCCAAACCCAAGCTGCTGTACAAAATGCCGAAACCATGCCTCCTGTAAATGTGTGGCTTCCGGCCGTTCTCGCCGCGTGGATTATCCCCGGCGGCGGACACTTTTTGCTGAAGAAAAGGGGCCGCGGCGCGCTGATTTTGGCGTCCGTGACGCTGATGTTCCTCTTCGGCCTGTTCATGCGCGGGATGATGTTCTCGCCGGAAAAGGGCGACATCCTGACGACGCTGATCAACTACGGCGGTTTCGTGAGCGATCTGGCTTCGGGCATCCTGTACTTCGCGGCTTCCATGTTCGGCTACGCGCAGGTTGACCTGCCCGGAGACGTGCACGATTACGGAACCAAATTTCTGGTGACCGCCGGCCTGCTGAATATTCTGGCCATGGTGGACGCCTACGAAATCGCGGCCGGGAGGAAAGACTAATGCCGAAGATGAACCTTTCGCACTTCGAGGCCGCTTTCCTTTTCGCTCTGTTCACTTCGGTCGTCATGGGAATTACCTCGAAGAAGACCGACAAAGAACGGCTTCATTACGGGGCTTATTGTTTCGCCTGTTTCATCGGCGCGCTGTTTGCAATCGGCTGGGCCATGCGTCTCGGCCACGGCTGAAGAGTTTGACGAAGCCTGAGTTAACAATCCGCCGGGCGACGCCCGAAGATGCCGCGGAATGCGGCAGGATCTGTTTCGAAGCCTTTTCCGCAATCAATCTCGCGCACGGATTTCCCTGCGATTTTCCGACGCCGGAAGCGCCTGTGGGGCTGCTGTCCATGATGTTTTCCACGGACGGGTTCTACAGTGTCGTGGCCGAACTCGACGGCCGGATCGTAGGCAGCAATTGCCTCGACGAACGGGCCACGATTCACGGCGTGGGACCGATCACCGTCGATCCGGCGGTGCAGAACCACGGCGCCGGACACCAGCTCATGCAGGCGGTGATGGATCGTTCAATTGAGCGCGGGGCGAGCGGAATCCGGCTGGTGCAGGCGGCGTTTCACAATCGTTCACTCTCGCTTTATGCGCGGCTCGGGTTCGATATTCGCGAACCGTTGTCGTGCATGCAGGGACGGACGGTGCAACGCAGCGTGCCGGGATGCGTGGTGCGTGACGCGAAACCGGAAGATGTGGATGCCTGCAATGCGCTGTCCCGCGGAATCCACGGCTACGATCGCGGGCAGGACTTGTCGCACAGCACCGCGCTCGGTGTTTCCCGCGTGGTCGAGCGCGGGGGCCGCATCACCGGCTATGCGTCATCGCTGGCTTTCTTCGGTCACGCGACGGCCGAGACCAATGTGGATTTGCAGGCGCTCATCGCATCGGCCGATGGTTTTGGCGGCCCGGGTATTCTGGTGCCCACGCGGAATACCGGCCTGTTCCGATGGTGCCTCGAAAACGGGTTGCGCGTTGTGCAGCCGATGACGCTCATGAGCGCGGGTCTTTACAACGAACCGGCCGGCGCTTGGCTGCCGTCGATTCTGTTTTAGAAGCGGCGCGGCCTTGTATCGAGCTGGCTGGCGCCTGTTAGACTGAATCGACCAGGCGACCCCGTCGCGTTTGCCCTTGACCCTGTCGGTCTCAGATCCCGATTTCGAAGGAGCGAAACCTGCATCGCACCGGCTTTTCATCCGCATTCCTCGCTCTTGCCGCGACGTCGCTTTTTATGTGCGCCGCTTTCGGACAGGCCAAGCCTGACCCCGAACCTGGCATTCCGGTTTCCAGTCCGCTGGTGATTGCCAAATGCGGAACGTGCCACGCTCGCGATGAGCGCGGAAACATGGAGCGCATCTCCTGGGCCCGTTCGACGCCCGAGGGCTGGCAGGATGTCGTCAGGCGCATGGCGATCGAGCACAACGTTCCGCTCACGCAGGCGGAGGCGGTCGAGATTGTGAAATCCCTCAGCGGATCCCATGGTCTGGCGCCGGCGGAGTCGAAGCCGGTGATGTATCTTATCGAGCGCCGCGTTCATGACGAGACGGGCGCGGACGATCCTATGCATGCGGTCTGCGGGAAGTGCCATTCCATTTCGCGTGCGCTGCAGTGGAGACGTTCGGACGCGGACTGGAAGCTCTATGCCGCCGCCCATGCCGCGACTTACAAATTCCGGCCGAACGATCTGGCCGTGGCGGTTCTGGCGAAGACCGCGCCGCTCCACACACCGGAATGGGATGCCTGGAGCGCGCGCAAAACGCCCGCGGATTTTGCAGGCCGCTGGTTGGTGACCGCTTCAATTCCCGGCCGCGGGAAATTTTACGGCGAAATGCAGGTGGACGGGGCGGGGGGCGAATACAACACGCGCGTCATCCTGACGTCTTTGAAGGATGAATCCAAACTGGCGCGCACCGGCCGGGCCGCTATATACGGCGACAATGCATGGCGCGGACGTTCAAAGGGCAGCCCGGCCGCCGGCGCGGCGTCCGACCCGGAAAGCCCGCTTAGCGAAGTTCGTGAGGTGATGTGGATCGCGCCCGACCATTTGTCGGCCGATGGGCGCTGGTTCTGGGGGCGGTATCAGGAGTTCGGGTTCGACGTTCATTTAGAGCGGCCCTCCGCATCGGCGACTCTGATGCTGGTGGACCGGCCGTCGCTCAAGACCGGGTCGCAATCCGTGCGGGTGCGGCTTATTGGAGATAACTTCCCGGCGCAGGTCGCCGCTACCGATATACAGTTCGGCGCGGGAGTGAACGTGCGATCCGTCGCTTCGCATACGCAGAGAGAGATCGTCGCGATTGTCGATGTGGCCGCAACTGCGCCCCTTGGCAAGCGCGAAGTTTCCGTCAAAGGCGCGCGTCTCACGGATGCGACCGCGATCTATGACCGGATCGATTACCTGCGGGTGACGCCGCAATCCGCTATGGCCTCATTCAGCGATGCCAAGCATCCGCCGGGGTATCGGCAGTTCGAAGCCACCGGCTATCAAAAGGGACCGGACGGGAAGATGCATACAGCCGATGATGTCGACCTTGGGCCGGTGGACGTGGCGTGGTCAGTGCAGGTGTTTCACGCGCCTCCCGGGAGCCAGCAGGATTTCGTCGGCACCATCAGTCCGCAGGGTCTGTTTTCGCCCGGCGCGGATAATCCCAACAGCAATTTCGACGTGTGGGCAATCGCCACGGCCCGCGATGAAAAGGATGCACGGGGCGCTCCGCTGACCGACAAGTGCTACATGGTGGTGACCGTCCCCAGCTACATCTTCAACGGCCGCAGATATGTGCGGGATCTGGACCGCTGGGTGGACGACGGATCGGCCACGAGCGGCCGGTAAGCGGGAGAAATACAAAGCAAATGAACAAAGCCTTACTTACTTTTCTGGCGGCCGCGGCGCTGGTGCTGATTCCAGCGACGGCCGAAGCGCATCACGGATGGAGCGATTTCAACGCCGCCGCCGAGGTGACGTTCCAGGGCACGGTGATCGCGTTTCATTACACGAATCCGCACTGCGTGGTGGAGTTCGAGGTTACCGATGACAAGGGCCAGGTGCGCAAGTGGGAAGGCGAATTCGCCAGTCCGGGCGAGCTGCAACGAAAGGGCTGGAATGCGAACTCGCTGGAGACCGGCGACAAGCTGACGATCAGCGGACATCCTTCGAAAGACGGCTCACCGGCGATCCATGTCAGCAAAATCATAACGAACGGCAAGGAACTGCAACTCGAGAAGTATTCCCGTTAAGCCGGGCGCGGGCTTCGTGTCACTGAATCGTGGGATTGAAGTTCTCTGCGCGGAACTGCCCGCCGGCCGCCGAGTCCGCCTGTTGATCCCAGGTAGCCGCAATGGCGTCAGCCGTCGCGTCCACTAATACCAGCAGCGCGTCCAGTTTCTTTGCAAATTCCACAACGTCAAAGGTCCGATAATATTCCGATAGGGAGTTGGGACCTTTCGCCCGTGAGTGGAGAATCGCTCTGGAGACCGGATCGAAGGATTCGACTTCGTTGACCAGGGCAGTGAAATCCGCAAGAGATGCCATGCTATCGCATTTGAAGTCTTTTTCCCACCCGATTCGCCTGACGATCTGACAGACAATCTGCGCCAGCCACCGAAGGGAGTGAGTTGTGGACAGCGAAATCGGATCGGTTCTCGTTTTAAGAAAGACGCTGCCTTCGCCCACGAGAAGCTTCAAATGGATCTCAAGGGCCTGGCGGTAGAGCAACACGATCGGGCAAGAATCCCAACCGGTTGGGGCGACCTGACTCGATTTCATTTTTCCGGCGAGAGTTTGCGCCGCGCTCTGGAGTGACCGGGCGTATGCAGCAATCTCCATGTCGCCGCCGTTGTGCCAGGTTTCGAGCAGGCCCGGGTCTCCAGCCATCGCTTTTGCATAGCGGTTAACGGGTAGTTTGTTCATCGGGATCTCGTTAAATTGTATTTCGGGCAACGAGCTGCCCGCGCGCGGCAGCCTTACAGGTAAATCAGGCCCATCCGCACGCCCAGCGTGACCGCCTCGGTGCGCGAGCCCGCGCCCATCTTCGACAGGATCGAGGTTACGTGGAATTTCGCGGTGTGATCCGAGATCCCCAGCTTGTGCGCGATGATTTTATTGCTCGCTCCGTCCGCCATCAGCCGGAGCACCTCACTTTCACGCGGCGTGAGCAGGGGCGCAACGGGCTTCCTGCCCGGCGCCGGATCGTGCGGGTCCCAGTTACTGTAAGTGCCGCTTTCCATGAGGACGGCGTGCGCGAAGGTGGATTCGACCAGCGCCGCCGAGTCGGCCCGATGGCAGGTTCCCACGACTTCGAAACGATCCGATTGCGCGATCGCGGCTTCGAGCCCGGCGCGCACAATGGCGGATTCCCCGACCACCACAACGCGGATCCTCTCGTCCTCCATTCGGCTCATCGGTTCATGCGATGCTGACCGCGACCCCGGGGATTCGCGAGGCGGCTCACTGCCTGCGCTCGGCGATCGTGGCGCGAAGCTCAGAGGCGACGCCGCCCCGCACCACCATGACGCTCAATTCGCGGCCGATGGAGCCGCGCAACGCGCTCTGGACATCGTCGAGGTCGGTCACCGGGTGGCCCGCAATTCCGGCAATGACGTCGCCGAGCACAATGCCAGCGGTGTCCGCGGGTCCGCCTGGTTCCACGCTGAGGACGATCACCGCGGTGCGCTGCTCGCGGTTCAACGCTTTGGCGAAGGCTTCGGGCAGCGGTATCTGCTGCAGTCCGACACCGAGGTAGCCGCGCGCGATGCGTCCGTGCGCGATCAACTCCGACGCCACGCGCTCAATGGTGGCAACCGGAATGGCAAGCGGCGCGGTCCGGGTCAGGCCTCCTGTGAGCATGCCGATGAAATTTCCGGCGCTATCGATGACGGCGCTGCCGGAGGAGCGGGCATAGGCGGCCACGTCGAGCCGGAGCAGGGAATCGATGTGGCCACCGCGCCAGGTCTTCCACGGCCCGCCCGCGGTGCTTACAATGCCGGTGAGTGCGAGGAGACCGGGCTGGTGCCTGCCGACTGCGATGACGATTTCGCCGGTGCGCGGGAGTACGGACGACGTGGCGAGTTCACCGGATGCCACGGCCGGAGTTTTGAGGCGCAGGACGGCGAGGTCGGTACCGGGATCGCGGCCGGCTACGTCGGCGGTGACCCGGTTTCCATCGGGCAGAGTGACGGGGATTTCCTGATCACGGCGAATGGCGTGGTCGGCTGTGACGATAACATCGGGCTTCCAAAGAATGCCACTGGAGCCCATGCGATGGCGTGCCTCGACCGCGACGGCCCACCGTCCGGCTTGCCCAACCAGATCGGCGATCGTTTGAGAATACCCGGCAAGAATTTGTTCCATGCTCCGATGATGCCTTGGAATTTCCCGTGGCGCATCAGCCGAATGGACAGGTAACTACCCGGCATTTCGTGCAGGCGTTACTTGTATCACTTCCAGTCGTTCCGCACCACCGCGCCGCCCTTCATTACGAACCTGATCCGCTCCATCTCTCTGATATCGGCCAGCGGATCTCCGGATACAGCCACCAGATCCGCGAACTTGCCTTTCTCAACCGAGCCCACGCGATCCGGCCAGCCGATAATGTCTGACGCCCAGCTGGTGGCCATCTGAAGAGTCTGGGCCGGAGGCATCCCCCATTTGGCGAAATAAGCGAACATGGCGCCCTGCGTGCCGTGCGGAAACGGCCCCGCTCCGCTGCCGAACGTGAGCCTCACGCCCGCCGCCAGAGCCTTCTTCCAGCTCTTCTCCATCATGCGCCAGCGGCTGTTTCCATAAAGGCGCATTTCCATTGCGTCGTCGATACTCAGATCGAAAAGAGTGGATGTCAGGGGCAGTTTCTTGTCGAGGAGCATCTTGAGAGATTCGTCATCGAGGTCGACGGCGTGCGTGGGAACGTCCACGCCGGCCGAGATGCAGTTGTGCAAGCCTTCTCCGCCATAGGCGTGGCAGGCTACTTTCAACCCTTTTCGATGCGCTTCATCGACAATCGCCTGCGTCTCTTCGAGGGTAAAGCCGGGAGTCGCTACCATCGTTCCATCGGACTTCAGCGTGTATTCTTCGGTGCTGTAGATTTTGATCCAGTCCACTCCATAGTGGGCCTGCTCGCGCACCGCTTCGCGTACGCCCCACGGCGAATTGGCTACCTGCGCGCCGACGAAAGAGATCGGGCCGCCCGGCACATAGGCTCCGCCTGCTTTATTCGTATTGACGATGCCGGGGCCCGCCACCTGCATGCGCGGGCCGGTTACGAGGCCGTTGTTAATGGCGTTGCGCAGATCCACCGTGCCGTACATACCGCCATGGGACATCAGGTCGACGA
>DASZLO010000199.1:0-10004 GCA_035552315.1 Bryobacteraceae bacterium | reverse complement strand
GTCTGGGGAACAGCTATGGGGGGCAGCTTCTTCGATTCACGACTGAGACTCTCGGCTCGCCGGCCGTGTCCGGAACGGGGACCGGAACTGCCGCTCCGCCCGACCTTCCGATTCCGATCATCGGCAATTCGATCAGGTTTTTCGCGCCGAGGGGCCTGACATTCATCTGCACTGCTGACAAATCGTCGTGCACGCTCGATAACCTCAACCTTGCTCACCTCCGACTGGAGGTGACGCATCCCCCCAAGCCGATAGCCCCGCCCGTGGAACCTTTCCTGTATATGGACGGCCTCGACCGGTGGACGATTACCGCCTATCCTCAACTATTGGAAATCAAGCCGATTTATTCAGGAGGAGCAATCAGCGGCTTGAAATTCAGCGTACCGGCCCCAAACAAGTTTAACGATATTGCCGGCAGCGGCGGCCTTCTCAGTTCGCTATCGGTCGTCGATGCAAATGGCAACGATACCAGCAGACCGCAGCAGTTTATCATCGACTGGTCGACTGGATTCCTCAGCCCCCAGCGGTATCTGCCAATGCCGTGCGTAAGCTGTCAGCTTGTGTTGCACGGGACCGGGAAGTTGCCTCATTAACGTTCCGCGCCCTGAATCCCTTCCGTCCAGGCGAGCCGATCCGGCCTGGCGGAAGTTGGACGGTGCATCAGGCAGCGCCCGCTCGGGTATTGCCGTCAGGCCTGAAACCTTTCCTGCGCGCTAGACGCCATCACCGGTTGACGAATCGCCGGACGCCTGCGTCTCATCCATCAATCTGAAGATTAGTCTGGAATATTGAATTTGCATGTGGATCGTTAAATTAGCTCTGCGCCGTCCCTACACCTTCGTGGTGATGGCGGTTCTGATCGCGATACTCGGTGGCCTTTCCCTGATCTCGATGCAGAAGGATATCTTCCCCTACATTGATATTCCTGTCGCCACGGTGGTCTGGACTTACGTCGGCATCTCGCCCAACGACATGGCGAACCGCATTGTCACCATCAGCGAGCGGGCCATGACCACCACCGTCAACGACATCGAACACATGGAATCGTCGTCCTATAACGGGGTCGCGGTGATCCGGGTTTTCTTTCAGCCGAACGTGAAGATCGATCTCGCCATTGCGCAGATTTCGGCGCTTAACCAGACCATCCTGCGCGTTCTCCCGCCGGGAATATTTCCGCCCGCCGTCATTAAATACGATGCTTCCAGCGTTCCCATTCTTCAGCTGGGCGTGGGCAGCAAGACGCTCAGCGAACAGGAGCTTTTCGATCTCGGGCTGAATTTCGTCCGTACGCAGCTGGCCACTGTGCAGGGCGCGTCGATCCCGCTGCCTTATGGGGGCAAGCAGCGCCAGATCATGGTGGATATCGACCCGGAGGCGCTCTACTCGCGGCAGCTCTCCGCTACCGACGTCTCCAATGCCATTAACAACCAGAATCTGATTCTTCCCGCCGGGACCGCCAAGATCGGCGCGCGCGATTATTTCATTCAGCTCAACAGCAGCCCGACCACTGTTGCGGCCATGAACAATCTGCCGGTGAAGACGAACAATGGCGCCATCACATTTATGAAGGATGTGGCGCAGGTGCACGACGGTTTCGCCGTGCAGACCAATATCGTCCGGCTGAACGGCCGCCGCTCCACACTGCTGACGGTGCTGAAAAACGGGCAGGCCTCGACTCTCGACATCGTCAATCAGGTCAAGGCCGCACTACCCAATATCCTGGCGGGAATGCCGCCGGGACTGCAGATCGCGCCGCTGTTCGATCAAAGCATCTTCGTGCGCGCCGCCATGAACGGGGTGGTCCGGGAGGCCGGCATTGCGGCCGTCCTGACGGCCCTTATGATTCTGCTGTTTCTCGGCAGCTGGCGCAGCACGCTGATCGTCTGCACCTCGATCCCGCTCTCAATCCTGACGTCGTGCATCATTTTGTGGGCCATGGGGCACACGCTGAACGTGATGACGCTCGGGGGCATGGCGCTGGCGGTCGGCATTCTGGTGGACGACGCCACGGTGGAAATCGAAAACGTTCACCGCAACATGGGGTTCGCCCGGACGCTGACGCGGGCCATTCTGGATGGCGCGCAGCAGATCGCCCTGCCATCATTCGTTTCCACGCTGGCGATCTGCATCGTCTTCGTGCCGGTGCTGCTGCTCACCGGGCCGGCGAAATTTCTCTTCACGCCGCTCGCGCTCGCTGTGGTCTTCGCCATGATGATGTCCTACTTCCTCACCCGGACACTGGTTCCGACCATGGTTCACTACATGCTCGAATCTGAAGTGGAGATTTATTCGAAGGGCGAAGAAGGACTGGCCCATGCGAAGGGCTTCATCTGGCAAACGCATCACGCTTTCAATATTCGTTTTGAGCGCATGCGTGAAAAGTACCAGCGCGCGCTGGCGTGGTGCCTGCATCACCGGGCGCGGGTTTCGGTTGTCTACGGCGTGTTTGTGCTGGCGTCGCTCGGTCTCGCCGCCGTGGTCGGGTCGGACTTTTTCCCGTACATCGATTCCGGACAGCTTCGGCTGCACGTCCGCGCGCCCGAGGGTACGCGCATCGAAGAAACAGAGCGGATTTTCGGCGAGGTGGAAGAAGACATCACGCGAAATCTGCAAAAGGACGAACTGGATCAGATTGTCGATAACATCGGGCTCCCCAATTCGGTCAACCTGGCGTTCGGCGATTCGGCCACCATCGGTTCGGGGGACGGCGACATCCTGATTTCACTGGACGGACAGCATCACCGGCCTACCCTGGGGATTCAGCGCGAGCTGCGCCGCATCCTGCGCCGCGATTTTCCGGATGAGAGCTTTTTCTTTGAAGCGGCCAACATGACGAATCAGATTCTCAACTTCGGGATCCCGGCGCCCATCGATATCCAGATCGTCGGCAGAAATCTTGAAGGTAATTTCAAAGTGGCGCAGGAGCTGCAGCGCAAAATCGCGGGCGTGCCCGGGGCCGTGGACGTTCATATCAACCAGGAGGTGAACACTCCCGCCATCGATTTCAATGTGGATCGCAGCAAGGCCGATCAGGCCGGACTGACGCAGCGGGATGTCGCCAACAGCATGCTGATCTCCCTCAGTTCCAGCGGTCAGACAGCGCCCAATCAATGGCTCAATCCGGCGAACGGGATCAATTACAACGTCGCGGTGCAGACGCCGCAGAACCGCATCGATTCGATCGACGCCATTCGCCGCACGCCCATCACCGGGCCGTCGGGAGGGAAGACGCAGCTTCTGGACAACCTGCTGAGCGGCGTGAACCGGAGCGTCACCACCACGCTGATCAATCACTACAACGTGCAGCCCGTTTTCGATGTTCTCGCCAATACCGACCAGCGGGATCTGGGCGGAGTGGCGACCGACATCCGCAAAATTATCGACGACGAACAAAAGCATTTGCCGCGCGCCACCACAATCGCCGTGCGCGGGCAGGTCGATACCATGCAGACCTCATTCCGCCGGCTTGGGTTCGGCATGATTTTCGCCATCGTTCTGGTTTACCTGCTGATGGTGGTGAATTTCCAGTCGTGGCTGGATCCGTTTATCATCCTGACGGCGCTGCCCGGGGCCTTCGCGGGAATATTGTGGATGCTTTACGCCACGCAGACGACGCTGAATGTTCCGTCGATGATGGGTTCCATCATGGCGGTCGGGGTGGCGACGGCGAACAGTATTCTGCTGGTCACCTTCGCCAACGATGAACGGGCGGCAGGCAAGGATCAGATCGAAGCCGCGCTTTCGGCCGGCGTCACGAGGCTTCGTCCCGTTCTGATGACGGCGCTTGCGATGATCATCGGTATGCTCCCGATGGCTCTTGCGCTCGGCGAAGGCGGCGAACAGAATGCGCCTTTGGGCCGCGCCGTGATTGGCGGCCTGATCCTGGCTACGTTCAGTACGTTGTTCTTTGTGCCGATTGTCTACAGCTTTTTGCGCAGGAAACCGCCGGTCGATCAGGACGATCGGATAGAAATGGAAGCCAATGCCTGAGTCTCAACCGCCCGAGCATCATGTTTCGCGCGGGAAAGTGGCGCTGGTTTTCTTCGCCATCACCGCCGTGGTCATTGCGATCGCGCTGCTTGGATATCTGCCGCGCCGGGACCGTGCGCAGGCGGCGGCCGATGCCGCCACGGAAGAGCGCACCGCTATACCCACGGTTTCCGTGGCGGTGGTGAAACGCTCCCCCGCCGATGCCGAGATTTCGCTGCCGGGCACCATCTCCGCCATGGTGGAAGCCTCCATCTATGCCCGCGCCGCGGGTTACGTGCGCAAGCGCTACGTCGATATCGGCGATCGGGTTAAAGCCGGACAATTAATGGCCGATCTGGAAACTCCGGAACTGGATCAGCAGGTAGCGCAGGCGCGCGCCGCGTTGAGCCAGGCGCGCCAGCAGTTCACGCAGGCGCAGGCTTCACTGGCGCAGTCGAAAGCCCAGCGCGACCTGGCGAAACTCACCGCAGACCGTTACGACAGCCTCGTCAAGCGCGGCGCGGTGGCGCGGCAGGATGCCGACCAGCAGGATTCCACTTACCAGTCGGCCGAAGCTCTGGTTCATGCAGGCGACGCCAGTGTGGGCGCGGCGGCCGACAATGTCAGTCAGGCGCAGGCGAACCTCGACCGCATTCTGGCCCTGCAGGGCTATCAGAATGTGCGCGCGCCGTTCACGGGAGTGGTGACCGTCCGCAATATCGATGCGGGTTCGTTGATCTCCGCCTCAGGCGCGGGACAGGTGGCTTCAGCGGCGATGGAGATGTACCGGGTGGCGCAGATCGGCACACTGCGAATTCTGATCGATGTGCCGCAGACGGATGCGCCCGCTATCATAATCGGAATGCCCGCGGATGTTGTGGTGAACGAGTTCCCGGGCCACGTGTTCACCGGAAAAGTGACCCGGACAGCCAACGCGCTGGACCCGAATTCGCGCACTTTGCCGGTGCAGATCGAGATTCCGAACGCAGACGGAAAGCTGTTTCCGGGTATGTACGCACAGGTCAAATTCAAAGACCATCGGGCCACGCCGCCCCTGCTCGTCCCCGGCGATTCGGTCATCAGCGGGCCGCAGGGTCCGCGGGTGGCGGTCCTTGAGGACGCGCCGAATCAGGAACTTCAAAAGGGAGCGAAAAGAATTCACTTGCAGCCAGTTCAATTAGGGCGCGATTATGGCCCGCAAACCGAAATCGTGGGGGGCCTTAACGGCGGCGAAACCGTCGTGGTCAATCCGGGCGACGTGGTGCGCGAAGGCAATCTCGTTAAGGCCGAAACGAAATGAAGAATATCCTCGCTTTACTGCTTGCCTCTCTGATGGCCGCGCCTTCGCCGGCACAGACACCCGCGACGCCCGCATCGCCGGACCGCACGCCTGTGGTGACCATGAACACCGGTCTCTTCCGGGGAGAGTATCAGCCGGGCTCGGTCTCGGAGCCTGACTTGAAGGACTCCACGCGCATCGATGGTCTGGTGCGCGCGGGCAACATCTACCTTTCGCTGCAGGATGCCATTGCGCTGGCGCTGGAAAACAATCTCGACCTCGAACTCGAACGCTACGGACTCCGGATGGCGGCCACCGATGTCTACCGGGCCGAGGGCGGGGGATTTCTGCGCGGCGTTCCACTCACCGTCAATGAGACGCCGGCGGGCATTGGCGGTCCGGCAGGCAGTCCGCTGCTGACGACCGCTGCCAGCGGGAGCATCGCGCAGGGGCAGATATCTTCGGCGGTCACCGACACGCAGTTGATCGCCGAGGGCTCGACGAGCCTCGCTATAACCGGACCGTTCGGGTTCGCCAGCGGCCCGCCGCTACCGTTCTTCGATCCGTTTGTGAATGCGCAGCTGGGGGTGGAACACGCCACCGCGACCGAATCCGGTCTGGCGTCGACGGGGGCGCCGTTTCTTTACACCAACAGCCTTTTCGGCAACGCCACTTACAACCAGGGATTCAGCCTGGGCACGCAAGTCACCGCGGGATTTCAGGCGGCGCGCACCAATCAGAATCTGCTCACCAACATCTTCAGCCCTTACGACACATCCACGCTGGGAGTCACGGTTACGCAGCCGCTCTTCCGCGGATTCGGCCGCGAGCTCAACCGGCGCTTCATCCACATCGCCCGCAACAGCGAGAAGATTTCCGATTACGTTTTTCAGCAACAGATCATCAGCACGATATCGGGCGTGATCCGCCTCTATGACGATCTGGTGAGTCTCGTGGAAGACAGCAAGGTAAAGCAGGAGACCCTGGCAACCGCGCAACGCCTTCTCGAAGATAACCGGAACAAGGTGGAGGAGGGGACACTGGCCCCGATTGAAGCCACCCGGGCCGAGGCACAGGTGGCTGCGGCGCAACAGGACCTGATCAATTCGCAGGGCTATGTCCGGCAGCAGGAGCTGATTCTGAAAAATGTTTTGAGCCGCAACTGGGGCGACGATCCGCTGGTGCATGAGGCCCGGATCGTTCCCACCGACACGCTCACGCTGGAGCCTCTGCCGCTGCAGCCGGCGTCCGAAATCGTGGCGCAGGCTTTCGCCAACCGGCCTGAACTGAGCGCGGCGAAACTTGAGCTGACGAACACGCAGATCAATCTGCAGGGCACCAAAAATGAACTTCTGCCGGAGATCGATCTTGTCGGGACCATTTCGGGGAGCGGCATCGCAGGCCCGCCCAATCCGGCGCTGCCTCTTTCCGGCGCACCCGGGGTCAACGGCGGATTCGGCACCACGCTGGATCAGATTCTCAAGCGCGATTATCCGACTTATAGTGTCGGCGTCAATCTCACGCTGCCGGTGAGGAACCGGGTGGCGCAGTCGGACGTGGCGCGCGATGAACTGCAGGTGCGCCAGACGCAACTCCGCCTCAAGCAGTTGCAGAATCAGATCCGAACCGAAGTGGAAGACGCGCTGATCGCGCTGCAGCGCACGCGTTCGGCTTACGATGCGGCTTTGCAGACGGCGAAGTTGCAGGAGCAATCGCTTGCGATTGAGCAGGAGAAATTCGGCGTTGGCCTTTCGACCAACTTTCTGGTGATTCAGTATCAGGGCTATCTCGCCCAGGCCCGTTCCACGGCTGTGGCGGCGCTCGACGCCTATGCCAAGGCCAAAGTGCAGTTCGAGCGGGCCGCGGGACTCACGCTGAACAATCACAATATTTCGGTTGATGAAGCCATCAAGGGCCGGGTAACGCGCTAAGTCAAAACTCCGCGCTTAAAAGGAATTCAGCCTGATTCGGCGCAAAGCGCAGTAAGCCACCTTCATTTGCGATGTTGGCGGTCCAGCGGGTGTAGCGGATTTGGGGAATGATCTTGAAGCGGCCGGCTCCGAATTCCAAGCCCCCTGCCACGGTCACTCCCGGATATACCCGCTTCCTTAGGTCTGTTGGCGAGTCTGTGCTGATCGGGGTCGTCGTATTCAGCGGACCGACTACGAAGAAGGTTTGCTGCCCTTGTTCATGGGCTGTGGCGATGTAGCGCAGCGTCCCACCGGCTGCGACGAAAGGCCGGACCCTTTTGTCTCCGAAGCGGTATTTCGCTAGCACGGGGAAATCCCAGGCATTGCCGCTTACCCGGAAGGACGCGCTGGTGAAGGTGTCGACGCCCATGAGATTCACGATCCCGCCGTAGCCGAAACGGTGGTACAGGGCATCGAGCTCCAGACCCCATGAATGAGTCATGTGCCATTCCGCGGTGAGGCCGAGAGTGTAGCGCCTGGTTCCGGTTGCATAGGATGCGCTGCTGTGTGTGCTCGCAGTAGAGCCTGTTTCAAAAAATTCCGTTGCCGGCACGCCGACCATAATTCCCACATCGAAGGTTTGTCCGAAAGCGGTTTGTCCGAAAGCGGGCCCGATACAAAGTATTGCCAGGAAGCCGATACTCACATTTCGAGTCTATGGAAGAAATCGCGCGCGACGGGTTACGGGCGAGGTGAAACCGTTTCGAGGCGGGGTGAAAGCGTCCGAGGAAGGGATCGTGGAACTTTCCGGACGCGCGGAATGTCTAACCGGTGAATGTTGAAACGGCTGCCGATCTTCGCGCTGGCGATTGCAGGGCTGCTGGACGCGCAGGCGCCGGGCATCTCGATGCGGATCGAGGCCTCGGCCGCCCGGACGCAATTCCGGATGGGTGAGGTTATCGGGGTCACTCTGACCTTCGAAACCGAAACACCCGACGCCTTCGACATGATTATTACGCGGGATCGGATAGTGCCCGGTCCGGAAGACGACGGTTTTCTGGTAACGCCCATCGAAGGTACCAGGGATCCGATGGCTTATCGCGCGGGGCAGGGCGGCTCGTTCTCCATCCTGGGCGGCAAGTTTCCTTATGCGAAAACCAGCGTCACGCACCTCGACCTGAATCAGTGGCTCCGTTTCGAAAAGTCCGGCTTTTATCGCGTCCATGCGCTGTTTCACGCGCGCGCTCGCCCTGGCGGCCAGAACGTGGCAATCGAATCGAACGATATCGGAATCACCATCCTGGCGGCCGACCCGCAATGGCAGGCGAGCGAACTGCGCGAGGCGGTGCAGATCATCGAGACGCTTAAACAGGAAAACCAGACTTTCGATACGATCATGAACGCAGCGCGCCGGATCGGCTATATCGATACGCCCGATGCGATCCGGGAGGCGGGGCGTCTGCTCGGAACCGCGCAAATCCAAGTCGCGCAAATTCTCAAGGACGGACTTCTGGCCAGCGCCCACCGCAAAGACGCCGCGACGGCAATGCGCCAGTTACTGCGAAACCCGGAGCAGGCGGTTTCACCGATATTTCTCGATACCCTCGGCGCGCTGGAAAGCCGCGATCCCCGGGATCTGCGGGCCGACCTCGCCGACTCCGCCAGTCAGAAGCAGGAATCCGCCCGAGCGATTTCCATGAATACGCTGGTTGGCCTCACGCCGGGGGATTTCGCGCCAATGCCCTTGCGGGCCGAGACTGCCAGGCTGTTCTCACATCTGCCGGAGAACCAGCAGACCGAACTGCTGGGCGGCCAGTGGCGGAAGATCGCGGGGCCGGAAATGATTCCCGTCCTGCGGGCTGTTTACGATTCCATTCCGGATAGTGACAGACCCGCCGCACCGCTGGCTGCGCTCGCCGTAGAACGCTTGTATGAGCTTGACCCGGCGCAAGGACGCGAACTTATTTTGAATGAGATCTCGCGGCCGGTCCCGCGTCTTCCTTTCAAGACCCTGTCGATTCTTCCCGACACAACGCTGCCCGCCATGGATCGGATTTTCGCCCAACATCTGGAAAAGAACCAGGGAACGGAAGAACTGATTTCCCGCTACGCCACAGCGACTATTCTCGATCCTGTGAAAGCGTACTACGCCCGGCGCGATGCGATGATGCGCGCACGAAATCAGGTTGCGTCTCCGGCATGCGATCCCCCGCTGGTGGCGTATTTTCTGCGTGCCGATCCTGCCTGGGGAGACAAAGTCCTGCACCAATTGCTGGCCGAGCGCAGCTTTCCTTATGGTCGCTGCTGGATGGGCATTCTGGGACAGACGGCGTCTTATTACGTCAATCCGGAATGGGAAAGGACTGCCATCGGGGCACTCCAGGATCCGTCCGTTGTCGTAAAATCCGATGCCGTCAAGGCGCTGTCAAAATTTGGCTCGGCGGCTTCCGAACAAGCGGTGTGGGAGTCTCTTCGCTACTGGCATGAGTGGTGGAAGAACCGGCCCGCGGAACTGAACGAAGAGAATCGGCGGTTGGAACAAGTGTTTTTCGATGCGTTCGCGCATGCGAAGAACTGGAATGTGACCGCTGCTGATTTCGCAAAAATCCATGATTTGTGCATCACGCAGGATTGCGCCGGGCGCGCGCAGGAATATGAGCGCGAACGCAGCCAGCGACAGTGAGGGATCTCTTACACTGGCGGCGCGTGTGCCTATTCTTCCGTGCGCACCTGCCCCCTGGTACTTCTTCTTACCTCTCTGGCCCTTGCCCATCCGGCTCTTGCCAATCCGGGTCCTGCCAATGATGATGACGCCAATTCATCCATTCTCCCGGTACAGCCAACCG
>DASZLO010000198.1:0-2174 GCA_035552315.1 Bryobacteraceae bacterium | reverse complement strand
GTCGATGACATCGGGCGCGGCGCCTGTGCCGGGATGGTTCGGCATCTCCGGGCGCAGACGTTTGAGCCGGTCGAAGTCTTCGACGGCCCGGCGATACTGGCGCTCGGCGTTGACCTGATAACGCATCATGACACTCCAGACTTCCGATTCGTTCACCATGCGGCGCATTCCCTCGCCCGCCGCGAAGTTGCGGTTCTGGGCGCGGGTGATTTCGATATCGCCATTGCCCACCGTGTTTTCGCTCATGGGGCGGAAGGTTCGGCCGTCCTGTTCGAGGCAGTAATCGAGAGCGGTGGTGAAGAGGCCGCATTCGAGACGCGCGCCGCGCAGCATCCGCTGCTGGCAAACGGCGATGTACTCGACCGCGAAGAGTTCCTGACCGTTGACCGGCCGATAGCAGGCGACGGCATCGGCTTTGAGGTTGCCGACTTCGCTGAGTTCTTCGAGGCGCACGACGGCGTAGGAAGAACCGCGGAAGACGTGTTTGACGAGGATTTCTTCGTCGGAAGATGGGGGGGAGAGGGGCTGGTTTGACCTGAGCATTGGAATGAATCTTCGGCTATACGATTGCACGCGGGGAGGGCGGTTCTTGCGGAAAAAGGCGCGGGAATGCTGAAAAATAAAGGCAATCAGGGATGAAAAGATTTTTTATTTGGTTGTGAACCCCTGCGGCCGGTCCGCGACAGCGGCGCAACTCGATTTCCGGACAGCGCGCGTGACGGTCGGCGAGGTAAACGCCAGGGGATAAGGAGCGGGTAATCTTCGGATGACTTTCCGCTACGCTGGCGCGCTATGTCTTTTTGCCGCCGGAAGCAATAAGCCTCTCCACTGCGCACATGAAGACCTCAGGCGCAAATGGCTTCTGAAGAAACTCGACCGAACCTCCGATCAGGTCCGGGGAGGATAGAATTCCACGCCTGCTGAGTTCGGACAGCTCAAATCCGCTGATGAAAAGAACACGCGCGGCAGGCTGGACTCGCTTGAGGCTGGATACCAGGCCGGGACCGTTCGAACCCTGGAGAATGACGTCCGCCACAAACACGTCGATGTCTGTCTTTATCGTCCGGCGCCAGTGCAGAGCACCCTTGTCGCCGTCCATCGGGCGCCGCGCGGGCATATGGCAGTCCACGCATCCCGCCGCCCCGGTATGTTTTCCCGCGGCCACCAGCTTGTCGAAGGCGCTCGCATGGCATTGCCTGCAGACCGCGTTATAGTGCGCCATGTCTCCGGCATGATCGGGTGAGTGTGGATCGTGGCAGGTGGCGCATTTCAGCGCGCCGCCGCTCCGGATGAAGCATTGCGATTTACGCATGCGCACTACGGTGCTCACGTTCTGATACCAGTTGTTTTGCCCGGCGCCGGGGGCGAACGTGAACTGAATTTCGAAATCACCCAGCGGCTGGCCGGGCTGATACGCGAAATCGCCGCGGTGGTAGCGCTTGATGGCATGCGGCAATCGCAAGCCGGTGGTCCGCGAATGACACTGCATGCAGACTTCGCCCTCGCGATCGCGCGGCAGCCGCTTCGGATTCACAATGGCCGCCCGAATGTCCTCCACTCTCGCTCCGGCCGCGGCCGCACGCTGAATATGTTCCTTCCCCGGTCCGTGACAGCGCTGGCAATCGATGCCATCGGGGAGATCGCCCGCATAGACCGGCTCATCGCCGATTTTCTGATGGTTTGCCGGAACCGTGGGCCAGGAGTTATGGCAGAAAAGGCAGTCGTACGTGATCGGTCTGCGGCCGTAAGGGTGAGAGGCTGAATCGTAACCTGGGGCCATCCACCAGTAGCCGCCCTTCGCCGCATACCAGGCGACCGGCAACTGGAAAAGCCGTCCGCCGGCTTCACGATGAATGTAGGCGCGCGCGTGAATCGCCGATCCCAGAACGTAATCGACCGAAAGCTCGCTTGCGTTCGTCTGTTTGCCATCGAGGTCCAACTGATACCAGCGCTGATAGTATTTGCCATCGCGCCGGAGCATCTGGAAGTAAGTGCGGGAAGCCTCGTGATAGAAGCTGTTTTTGACGGCGTAATCTTCGACGGTATTTTCCGGACCCGGACGCCCGAACAAGCGTCCCATGCCCGTCCGCATGTTGTTCTTGTAGATCGCCGCATGACAGACAAAGCAAAGCTTCGGATTCACGTAACCGCGGCCGGCGGGATTCAAAGATGCT
>DASZLO010000197.1:0-13463 GCA_035552315.1 Bryobacteraceae bacterium | reverse complement strand
CGAATAAGCGTTTGCCCATTTTTTGTTTTTATGGGGCTCTTGGGGCTATTTTTCTTAAGGAACCCGTTGCACCCGAATATTAACTTTAACGCGGGGCGTTCCCAGTATCCTCAGTTCGGCGTCCGGCGCATAAACCGACAGTGTTTCCGTGGTGTCACCCGCCACCCGGCTCAAGTCGAACGGGTCTGAGGTCAGCTGCGCCGCCTTTCGCACACGGCTTTCCGGACCTTCGATCTCCAGTTCCGGGGGGTCCACCGTTTTCACCAGAATCGTGAAACCCGGCGGCAATGACCCCGAAAAAGGGACAGCCACAACGACCTTATTCGTGGTGCGGTTTTCGAAACGGAAACGGAGCTGGGCCGGCACCGTCCGCATCAAGTCGATGCCGCGAGGCAGATTCAGATCGGCGGCAGTCAGGGTAAAGGTGCGTTCGCCGGGCTCCTGCACACTGGAAAAATCGACCACCGCCGCTACGCCGGAATCGGTCAAAGTTTTCAACTGGCGCGCCGGACCCCGCGCTTCGACGCGGATGGTGCTGGCGATGTCGGAGCTGATATCCAGATTCTTCGGATAATTCCGGTACTCCACTGGAACCGAAACAATGGTTGCCAGTTCAGGCTCGCTGGCTACACTGAGCCAGACAAAGAAAGCCGCGATCAGCGACACCAGCTTCAATCCCAGATTGCGCGTCAGTAAGTCCTTCATTCGCGCGTTCTCGCTGGAGCCGGAGGTGAGTTCCCTGGACGGACCGGCTGACCGGGGTGCTGACTGGCGGGAGGCTGAGCGGGCGAAGCCGCACCTGAAAGGTGAGCCGGAATTCTTGCCAGCGCGGAAGGCGAGCCGAGCACCGTCTTTCTCGACGCCCCGAAATGTTCATAGATCCGCTCGTCCACCCGATGGATTGTCACACCACGCTCGATTTCACCAAAAGCAGCCACGGAGATCAGTCCGGTTTCCTCGCTCACGATGATGGACAGGCAGTCGGTCTCTTCGGTGATCCCGATCCCCGCGCGGTGACGTGTGCCGAGCTTGCCCGGCACCGTTGGATTCACGCTGAGCGGAAGAAAGCAGGCGGCGGCCGCCAGACGTTCTTTCTGAACGATGACCGCGCCGTCGTGCAGGGCGGTTCCGGGGCGGAAGATCGACAGGAGCAAATCGCGCGAAATCTGCGCATCCAGCCGGACGCCGCTTTCCACGAATGTGCGCAGACCGATATCCCGCTCCAGAATAATCAGCGCGCCGATTTGATCTTTGGCCAGAGTGCTGAGGGCCAGCAGAATTTCATCCGTGTACGGCGGACGGCTGTAGCCGCCGAAAAGTCGTCTTCTTCCCAATCGGGCAAGGGTGCGGCGTATCTCCGACTGGAAAAGGACAATAATGGCGATCGCGGTGTAAGGCGCAAGTGAGGCCAGCAGCGATCGCAGGGCTTCGAGACCGGCCCAAAGCGCAATTTCGTAGGTCAGAATAACGGCCACAATTCCCAGCAGCACGTGCGCGGCGCGCGTGCCCCGCACGATCTGCAGGAGCTGGTAAATGATGAACGCCACCGCCAGGATATCTATTGCGGCAGAAATTGTAAACGCCGGAATGGAGGGTAATAATTCTGCCGTTGGCATCGAATCGCGGCTTCCGAATCGCAAAATCCCGTGACGGGGTCTTGCGGGCAGCTATTAATATTGTATCGGGAACCGCTGCGGCAACGCTATGAAACCGAATCGGTCAACTTCACCACAAGCAGAGTCATATCGTCGTACTGGTCCGCCGAGCCCGTAAACGCATCCACCGCCCGGAATACGCCTTGAATGATATGCGCGGTATCCAGCGAGGAATGCTCTCTCACGGCCGCGATCAGCTTATCCTCGCCCCATTCCTCCTCGGTTTTGGTCATCGCCTCCGTGATACCGTCGGTGAACAATACCAGCAGATCTCCGGGGGACATCGAGCAGGTTGCCTGCTCGTAACGGGCACCGGGGAGCAACCCGACCACAGGACCGCCTTCCACCAGCCACATCACCTCCTGTCCGCGCACAATGAACGGAGGATTATGACCCGCATTTACATAGGCCAGCTCGCGCGTGCGAGGGTCGAACTCGGCGTAAAAGAATGTGGCGTAGCGGCTAGGCGTGGAGGCCTCGAAAACCAGCCGGTTGACGTTCGTCATCAGGCAAGCCAGGTTGTATTCGCGCGCGATCGCCTGGCCGCGCAATGAAGCCTGCAGACTCGCCATGAGAAGCGCGGCCGCTATTCCTTTGCCCGACACGTCCCCGATGGCGATTCCGAGCTTGCCGCCCGGGAGTTGCAGAAAATCATAATAATCGCCGCCAATTCCATGCGCTGGCCGGCAAAATCCCGAATAATCCACACCCTGAACCGGGGGATAATTTTGCGGGAATAGACGTTCCTGCACTTCCTTCGCGATTTCGAGCTCGTAATTGATGCGCTCACGATTGGCCGCTTCCTCGGCCAGTGAAGCCAGCAGCCGGCTGTTCTCAAGAGCCATGCCGGTCTGCCACGCCACGGCCTGAAGCAGCCGCGTATCGGTTTCCGAATAGGGCGCTTCCGAGAGCTTGGGACCGAGGCTGATGATTCCAGTCAGGCCTTCCCGTCCCATCACGGGAAGCAGGAGCTGCGTGCGCATGAAATCGAGAGCCTGCAGTTCCCAGACATTCAGGGAACGGATCCACAGCGGCGGCTTATCGAAGTAGATTTCGAGCGGCTCGGCGCGCCTGGTCAGATTTGCCACGATGCGGCTGTCGGCGGGGATATCCATTGGTTCGCCAAGACGGGTGGAATAGGCGGTGCGGAAGATATCCCCTTCGCGAAGCAGAATTACGATCTCCTTTACGTGCAGCGTCTGCCCTACCCGCTCGGCCACCGTTTCCAGCAAAGGCTGGACTTCCAGATACCTCCCGACCTCCGCGGCCAGACCGGCCAGCACTCGTTCCGCATCGTAGGCTTCGCGGAAGAACTTGCGGTCGATCCATTGCGATGCCCGGTCCGCCGGCCCTTTGCGAACCAGCAACAGCAGGCCCCCGACCCCCACCAGCGCCAGCGACCGGATGGAACTCAAACCGCGCGTCAGTCCGGTGGCGAAGATGGAAACCGCGATGGAAACGGCCGCAATCCGGATGGTCCACAAACCGAATCGCGCCAGCCCGTACCTGACGCCCATCCGGATCACGAACCGCAAATCCATGGCCCGCTCCACCACAATCACGTACCCGAGTGTGAGCGGAAACAAAGGCAACAGCAGGAGTGCGGTCAGGACGAGCGCGAACGGAACACGGTCGAAGAGATTTGTCCGGATGGAGAAAGAATAGATGGCCAGAAGCAGCACAGGCCCAAGGCCAAGCCACGATCCGGCCCGCAGGATACTGAGCCGCCGCCGTCCGTCGGGCGAGGATTCCGCCGCGCTCTTTCGCCGGAAGTTGCCGAAGTACCCGGCCGAAGCGATCACCCACGCGCCGATCCGCAAATACGAGAGCCGGACGGCGAGATCGCGCAGGCCCGCGGACGCGTTGATGTCATGCTGCCAGATGAGGAAGATCGTCCAGTAGCCGAGCCCGACTCCGGCGAAAAGGATACTGAGAACCCACTTGATCCATGGCAACCGCTGGTCGCGCAGGGAACGCGTCGGGAAATAAATCCCGAACAGCATCAGCGCAACGGGCCACATGCTGTTCCAAAGACCGCCCCAGACAACCCGCAGATCGGGAACGGCGCCCTCCCACTCGGGCGGGTGGACGGTAGCCACAAAGCCCAGCATCAGGAACAAGACAAGCCAGGCATTCCGATCGCCCGGCCGGATCAGAACGACGCCGAACCCCAGCGACATGGCCACGAGCGGGATCAGGAGCCGCAGCGCTATGGCGATGGCTGTCTGGGAGAACCGCTGAAATCTGGTGGCCTCGCTGGGAATGGCGACGTCGCGATCGAATGCGCGTCCATCGGGCCGGCTGAGCGTGAGGTGAATGGTGTCGCCGGGACGGCTGGCATCCACGGCGTCGGTAAATTGCAGGACGGAGTTCAGCGGCCGCCCATCCAAGGCCAGAATCTGGTCTCCCGCGAAGGGGCCGCCGGCGATGGTTCTGGTTGCGACGGTGATGGTGAAAGGCGCGGCTGGAAACTGGTCGGGATGCAAGAGCAGGCGAATCTGATTCCACATCAGATCGCCGTGCACAAAGCCTGCCACGGCCAGCAGAAGGGTGACAAGGACGTACTGGCGGATTTCACGCGGCATACGCTGAGCGATTATTACATGCCGGGGCGGAAAAGGCGCAGACGCCGGGGTGCCGGTGACGCCGCCTCGACGCAACGGGATATAGTGGGATTTCCACGATTATGTCATTCGCTTCCATTGCCGAAGCTATTGAGGAAACGCGCGCCGGGCGGATGCTGGTCGTCGTTGACGACGAAGACCGCGAAAACGAAGGCGACCTCACTATCGCGGCTGAAAAGATAACCCCGGACGTTATCAACTTCATGGCTACCTACGGGCGCGGCCTGATCTGTCTCACCCTGACGGGCGAGAGATGCGACGCTCTGCGGCTGCCTCTGATGTCGCCGGTGAATACGTCGAATTTCGGGACGGCGTTCTGCGAATCCATCGACGCGCGCACCGGAGTCAGCACGGGTATTTCGGCGGCTGACCGCACCCGCACGATTCTGGTCTCGATCGATCCGTCGGCTCAGCCTGGCGATCTCGCCCGTCCCGGTCATATTTTCCCTCTGCGGGCCCGGGATGGCGGCGTGCTGGTTCGGGCCGGGCAAACCGAAGCTTCCGTCGACCTTTCGCGTCTTGCGGGGCTTGACCCGTCGGGTGTCATCTGCGAAATCATGAACGAGGATGGCACGATGGCCCGCGTACCGCAGTTGCGCGAGTTCTGCGCCCGGCACAACCTCAAGATGATCTCGGTTGCCGACCTCATCCGGTACAGGCTGCAGCACGAACACTACCTGCATCGCCGCGCGGAAGGTTGCCTCACGAATAAATTCGGGGATTTCCGCAGCGTGCTCTATTCGAGTGACCTGAGCCCGGAATCTCATATCGCATTAGTGCATGGCGACGTGGCAGGCAAGGAAGACGTGCTGGTCCGCATGCATTCGCACTGCGCGTATGGGAATCTGTTCGCCTCTACGCGCTGCGATTGCCACACGGCCGTGGAATCTTCGCTGAAACGCATCGTCGAGGAGGGGGCCGGCGTTCTCGTCTATCTTCACCAGACGGGACTCGGTCTGCGGACGGAGGATGGCCGCGTGATCGGACATGACCGTCACGTCTCGCAGGCGCCGCTGCAGCAGGAAGTCGGCATCGGTGCTCAGATTCTCTCCGATCTGGGATTGCACACCATCCGGCTGCTGACCAATCATCCGCGCCGCATCGTGGCTCTCGAAGGGTTCGGCATCGAAATCGTCGAACAGGTTCCGCTGGGCTAAGGAGTCCGCGGAGCGGCGCGGTTCTCGACGGTGGCCGGCTCGGCGGCGCGCAGCGTGAACGAGAAAGTCGATCCGCTATCCGGTACCGAGTCGACCCAGATCGTGCCTCCATGGCGTGTCACAATCTTCCGGCAGATCGCCAGTCCCATGCCGGTGCCCGGGTTGTCGCGGCCGTGCAAGCGCTTGAAAATTCCGAATACCCTCTCGCGATACTCAGGCTCGATGCCGGTGCCGTTATCCTTCACCGAGATCACCCAGCCAGGCGCCTGGGGGGCCGCTGACACGTGGATATGCGGCGTCCGGTCCGGATGGCCGTATTTGATGGCATTAATGAGCAGGTTCGAAAATACGCGGGTCAACTGAATCCTGTCGCCAAGGACGGTCGGCAGAGGATCGCGCTCGATCGTCACATGGCGTTCATCGATGCGTGCCTGCAGATTGGCCACAGCATCGTCCAGAGCCGCATCGCATGAGGTCGCCGTCATGAGGCGGTTCACCCCGTCGGCTTCCACCCTCGAGAACTCCAGCAGATCGTAGATGAGTAGTTCCATGCGGGCGGCGTTGTCCGTGATGTAGGCCATGAATTGCCGCGCGTCTCCGTCCAGAACGTTCTTGTACCTGCTTTCCAGCAACTGCGTGTAAAGGGATACGGTCCGCAGGGGTTCCTGCAGATCGTGGGAGGCGATATAGGCAAACTGCGCAAGCTCGTCGTTGGAACGAAGCAGCGCTTCGGTCCGCTCCAGCACCCGCTCCTCCAGATTCATATTGAGCTGCTCAAGATGCGCATTGAGGTGACGTACCTCTTCCTCGGCCTGGGCACGTTCCCGTTCGGCCTGCTTGCGGGCGGTAATGTCACGGATGGCGGTGGTAATGAGGAGACCCTCGTCCACCTCAAGCGGGCTGAGGCTGATCTCGACCGGGAAGGTGCTTCCGTCGCGCCGCATGGCATCCAGTTCGTCCGACAAGCTCGCCGACGGAAAAGCCGGCACGGAATCCTCGTCGGGGGAAGCCAGCATTTCGAATCGCCAGCCGGGAACCAGGGTGCGGATGTGCTGTCCCAAAAGCTCGGTCCGCGGATATCCAAAGATGACTTCCGTGCGCGAATTAATCAGGACGATGTCGCCTGAGGCGCGGCAGATGATCATGGCGTCGGGCGCGGCTTCCAGCAGCGAGCGGAACTGTTGTTCGGCCTTCTGGAGCGTGGCGGCCTGCTGGCGGAGCACGCTGGCCTGCTCTTCCAGCAGCCTGGCCTTGCGGCTCAACTCGACAAACACCGCGACCTTGCTGCGCAGGACCTCCGGCACAATCGGCTTGAACAAGAAGTCGACCGCTCCCAGGTCGTATCCCCGGAAGAGGTGTTCTTCGTTGCTGTACCCGGTCAGGAAAAGGATCGGCGTATGGCGCGAACTGGGGCGGGAGCGAATGAACTCGGCGGTTTCAAACCCGTCCATGTCGGGCATTTTGACGTCCAGCAGAATCGCCGCGAAATCGTCATCGAGAAGATGGCGCAACGCCTCCTTGCCGGACCGGGCTAGCACCAGTTCTTCCCCGAGGACCTCGAGGGCTGCCTCGAGTGAGACAAGATTCTCCTGGGTATCGTCCACCAGCAGAATCTTCACTTTTGAGCGCGGCGTGGAATCCCGCATGACTCCCGCGCGTGTGGCCGCCGAACTCATCCTGCCCTCCGTGAAGTGACGCGGCTCTTTCGGCATTCCTGCGCACCCCTGGTCATTGGATGCTGGCCGTTGCGACGCTGTGCGGAGTTTCCTGTGCCCGCGAAATCCACACTCGGAGCACCGAGAAGAGGTGCTCCAGATCGACCGGTTTAGGGACGTAGTCGGAGGCGCCCGCCTGCAGGCACTTTTCACGGTCTCCTTTCATGGCCTTGGCGGTCAGCGCGATAATTGGCAGCGAGCGAAACTCCGCCAGCTGGCGGACCGCGCGGGTGGTTTCATAACCGTCCATTTCGGGCATCATGATATCCATCAGGACGGCGTCGATGCCCGGCGTAGCGCGCAGAATCTCGATGCCATCGCGGCCGTTTTCGGCATGGAGTACATGCAGTCCGTGCTGCTCCAGCACGCTGGTGAGCGCGAAGATGTTGCGCAGATCGTCGTCCACCACAAGCACTTTCCGGCCCGCCAGCGTTTCATCGAGCTGGCGGATGCCAGCGAGGATTTCGCGCTGTTCCTCCGACAACTGGGCTTCGGCCCGGTGCAGCAGAAGCACCGTAAGGTCCAGCAGGTCCTCAGGCGTTCGCGCGTGCCGGACGATGGCCCCGCGTCCCAGGCGCTGCAGCGCGGCCGCCTCGGCTTCGGTGAGGCTTCGTTTCCCGTAAATGATAATCGGAGGCGGCTCCATACCGGATTGAGCCTGGATTTCATCGGCGAGATCGAAGGCCCCGATGTCGGGCAGGCGAAGATCGATCACCACGCCGTCCATATACTGCTGGGCAAGAATCGCGAGCGCTTCCCCGCCCCCGCCGGCCGCCACGATATCGAGATCGCCGCCTTCCAGCTGATGCTGCGCCTTCCTGCGCCTCGCGTTGTCGGCGCAGACAAAAAGCAGCTTGCGGATACGCTGTTGGGTGGACTGCTCGATGTTGGTGAAGGCCTGCTGCAGCGACTCGCGCGTGACGGACTTCTCGAGATAACTGATCGCCCCCAACGCCAGGCCCTTGCGGCGATTCTCGTCGCCGGAAATCACATGCACCGGAATATGCCGCGTGGCCGGATCGTGTTTTAGCCGGTCGAGAATCGTCCAGCCAGCCATGTCCGGAAGGTTGATATCGAGAGTGATGGCGCCTGGCTTGAATTCGCGCGCCAGCGAGAGCGCGGTGCTGCCCCGCAGCGCGACGAGCACGCGCAGGTTCTTGTCATGCGCCAGTTCCAGAAGGATGCGGGCGAACGTAATGTCGTCTTCAATGACGAGAAGGACGGGATCGCCGGGGCGGATCAGATTGCGATCGTCGTCAATCACCAGATCTTCCACGGAAATCGCAGACGATGGCAGGATCACGTCCAGCGGCGCCTCATCGAGGGCGGCCGGAGAGCTCGGCGGAGGAAGCTGAGTCATGCCGTTCGGGATGTATTCCCCGGTGGTGGAACCGTCCGTCAGGCGAAGAATTTCGGTGCGAGGCGTCGACTGCATGGCCGCGTAGACCTGCGGGAGATACAACGTGAAAGTGCTGCCCGCGCCGGGTGCGCTCTGCAGCCGGATTTCGCCTCCCAGGAGCCGGGCCAGTTCGCGGCTGATGGAGAGCCCCAGCCCCGTGCCGCCGTACTTGCGGCTGGTGGTGCCGTCGGCCTGCTGGAAGGCTTCGAAAATAATGCGCTGCTTGTCCTGCGGAATTCCGATACCGGTATCGGTGACCGAGAATGCGATTACGTTTCGCGAGCGGCTGAGCAGCGGATGGTTGGGGCTCCAGCCGGCGGAAGCGCGCTCGATGTGCAGCCGCACCGACCCGCGCTCGGTGAATTTCAGCGCGTTCGACAGCAGATTCTTTAGAACCTGCTGGAGCCGCTTGGCATCGGTGTGGATTGTCTCGGGCGGCAGGTTGGTATCCAGATCGATGGTGAATTCGAGGTTCTTGCCGTCGGCCACATGACGGAAGGTGCGCGAGCAGTAATCGCGCAGATCGGTGAACCGGACGCTGCCGATTTCGACATCCATCTTGCCCGATTCGATCTTCGAAAGATCCAGAATGTCGTTGATCAGGGCCAACAGATCGGTGCCGGAGCTGTGAATGGTTTCCGCGTACTTCACCTGCTTGGGCTGCAGATTCTTTTCCGCGTTTTCGGCCAGCATCTGCGCGAGGATCAGCAGATTGTTCAGCGGGGTGCGAAGCTCGTGGCTCATGTTGGCCAGGAATTCGCTCTTGTATTTCGAGGTGAGCGCCAGCTGCTCGGCCTTTTCTTCGAGCGCCGCCTTCGCCTGTTCCACTTCGCGGTTCTTGGCTTCCACTTCGGTTTTCTGTTCGGCCAGCAACTGCGCCTTTTCTTCCAGCTCCGCGTTGGTCTTCTGCAATTGTTCGGCGAGCGCCTGGCTCTGTTTGAGCAGTTCCTCGGTACGCATCGTGGCGGCAATGGTATTCAGCACAATGCCGAGGCTCTGCGTCATCTGGTCGAGGAAGGCCAGATGGATATCGCTGAACCGATCGAATGAAGCCAGCTCGATTACGGCTTTGGCTTCTTCTTCGAACAGCACCGGAAGGACGACGATGCTCGTCGGCGTCGCGCCGCCCAGGCTTGACGTGATCCGGATATAGTCTTTCGGAACTTTGTTCACGAGCATGCGGCGTTTTTCGTGCGCGCACTGCCCCACCAGCCCCTGGCCCATCTTGAAGGTGGTTGGAGTCAGGCCATCCGCGGTCGCCGCATAGCCCGCCAGGAGTTTGAACACCGGTCCGTCTTCGTTGCCTTCGGCGAGGTAGAACGTGCCCTGCTGGGCATCCACCAGGCTCGCCAGTTCCGAAAGCAGCAGCTTGGATACGGTGAGCAGATCGCGCTGGCCCTGCAACATGCCGGTAAAGCGGGCGATGTTGGTCTTCAGCCAGTCCTGATCTTTGTTTTGGCGCGTGGTCTCGGCCAAGGTGCCGATCATTTCGTTGATATTGTCTTTGAGGGCCGCGACTTCACCGCGCGCTTCCACCGAGATGGCGCGGGTCAGATCGCCGCTGGTTACCGCGTTGGCGACGTCCGCGATGGCGCGAACCTGGGTCGTCAGATTGGCCGCCAGCTGATTCACGTTATCGGTAAGATCGCGCCAGATACCGGCCGCGCCTGGCACGCGGGCCTGACCGCCCAGTTTGCCTTCCACACCGACTTCGCGGGCCACCGTGGTGACCTGATCGGCAAAGGTGGCAAGTGTATCGATCATGCCGTTGATGGTGTCGGCGAGTTCGGCGATTTCGCCCTTGGTTTCCAGAATCAGTTTGCGTTTCAAATCCCCCATGGCCACGGCGGTCACCACTTTGGCGATACCGCGAACCTGCGTGGTCAGGTTGGCCGCCATGAAGTTCACGTTGTCGGTAAGATCTTTCCACGTACCGGCGACGCCCTTGACTTCCGCCTGGCCGCCCAGCTTGCCGTCCGTGCCGACTTCGCGCGCCACGCGGGTCACTTCGCTGGCGAAGGAATTGAGCTGATCGACCATGGTGTTGATGGTGTTCTTCAGCTCCAGAATTTCGCCCTGCACATCGACGGTGATTTTGCGCGACAAGTCGCCGTTCGCAACGGCCGTGGTCACTTGCGCGATGTTGCGGACCTGCGCGGTGAGGTTGCCAGCCATGGAGTTGACGCTTTCGGTCAAATCCTTCCAGGTTCCGGCCACGCCGAACACGTCCGCCTGGCCGCCCAGCTTGCCTTCCGTACCCACTTCGCGGGCCACGCGTGTTACTTCCGAGGCAAAGGAGCTGAGCTGATCCACCATGGTGTTGATGGTGTTCTTGAGCTCCAGAATTTCGCCGCGCGCATCGACGGTGATCTCGCGCGACAGATCGCCCTTGGCAACCGCGGTGGTGACTTCGGCGATGTTACGCACCTGATTGGTCAGGTTGCCAGCCATGGAATTCACGCTCTCGGTGAGATCCTTCCAGGTTCCGGCCACACCGGTGACCTCGGCTTGGCCGCCGAGCTTCCCTTCGGTACCGACTTCGCGGGCCACGCGCGTGACTTCGGAGGCGAACGAGCTTAGCTGATCCACCATGGTGTTGATGGTGTTCTTCAGCGCCAGAATTTCGCCGCGCGCATCCACCGTGATCTTGGTCGTCAAATCGCCCTTGGCAACGGCAGTGGTCACACCGGCGATGTTTCGCACCTGATTGGTCAGGTTCGATGCCATGGAGTTCACGGAATCGGTAAGATCTTTCCACGTTCCGGCTACCCCGCGCACGTCGGCCTGGCCGCCCAGCTTGCCCTCCGTACCCACTTCGCGGGCCACGCGTGTGACTTCTGAAGCGAAGGATGAAAGCTGATCGACCATCGTGTTGATGGTGTTCTTGAGTTCGAGAATTTCGCCGCGCGCATCGACGGTGATTTTGGTGGAGAGGTCGCCCTTCGCCACAGCGGTGGTGACACCGGCGATGTTGCGAACCTGATTGGTCAGGTTACCGGCCATGGAGTTGACGCTTTCCGTCAAATCGCGCCAGGTGCCACCGACGCCCTTCACGTCCGCCTGTCCACCCAGCTTGCCCTCGGTTCCGACTTCGCGGGCCACACGGGTCACTTCGCTGGCGAACGCATTGAGCTGATCCACCATGGTGTTGATGGTGTTCTTGAGCTCGAGAATTTCGCCGCGCACTTCGACGGTGATTTTGCGCGACAAATCGCCCTTCGCCACAGCCGTGGTGACGTCGGCAATGTTGCGCACCTGAGACGTCAGGTTACCCGCCATGGAGTTGACGCTTTCGGTCAAATCGCGCCATGTGCCGGCGACGCCTTTTACATCGGCCTGTCCGCCCAGACGGCCTTCCGTTCCGACTTCGCGGGCCACGCGGGTCACTTCCGAGGCGAACGAACTGAGCTGATCCACCATGGTGTTGATGGTGTCTTTGAGTTCGAGAATTTCGCCGCGCACCTGCACTGTGATCTTTCGCGAGAGATCGCCTTTGGCTACCGCCGTGGTGACTTCCGCGATGTTGCGGACCTGGTTCGTGAGGTTGGAGGCCATGGAATTGACCGAATCGGTGAGATCCTTCCACACGCCGCCGACGCCGCGCACTTCCGCCTGTCCGCCGAGCTTGCCTTCGGTACCGACTTCGCGCGCCACGCGGGTGACTTCGCCCGCAAACGCGTTAGCTGATCGACCATGATGTTGATGGTGTTCTTGAGCTCGAAGATTTCGCCCCGCACGTCCACCGTGATTTTGCGCGACAAGTCGCCGTTCGCAACGGCGGTGGTCACTTCGGCGATGTTGCGGACCTGGGCCGTCAGGTTACCCGCCATGGAGTTCACTGAATCGGTCAAATCTTTCCAGACGCCGCCGACTCCGCGCACCTCGGCCTGACCGCCCAGCTCTCCTTCGGTTCCCACCTCGCGGGCCACGCGCGTCACTTCTCCCGCGAATGCGTTCAGCTGATCCACCATGGTGTTGATGGTGTTCTTCAATTCCAGAATTTCGCCGAGCACGTCGACGGTAATTTTGCGCGACAAGTCGCCGTTGGCCACCGCGGTCGTGACCTCGGCGATGTTACGAACCTGGGCGGTCAGGTTGCCGGCCATGGAGTTGACGCTTTCGGTCAAGTCCTTCCACACGCCGCCGACGCCCTTCACCTCGGCTTGGCCGCCCAGCTTGCCTTCGGTACCCACTTCGCGGGCCACGCGCGTGACTTCGGAAGCAAACGAATTCAACTGATCCACCATGATGTTGATGGTGTTCTTCAGTTCGAGGATTTCGCCGCGCGCATCGACGGTGATTTTCGTCGAGAGATCGCCTTTGGCTACCGCAGTGGTGACGCCCGCGATGTTGCGGACCTGGTTAGTCAGGTTGCCGGCCATGGAGTTGACGCTTTCGGTCAGGTCCTTCCAGACGCCGGCCACGCCTTTCACGTCCGCCTGGCCGCCCAGCTTGCCTTCGGTACCCACTTCGCGCGCCACACGGGTGACTTCGGAAGCGAACGAGCTGAGCTGATCCACCATGGTGTTGATGGTGTCCTTGAGCTCCAGAATTTCACCGCGTACCGGCACGGTGATTTTTCGGGAAAGGTCGCCGTTCGCCACCGCGGTTGTTACCTGGGCGATGTTACGCACCTGTCCTGTCAGGTTTCCGGCCATGGAGTTGACTGAATCGGTCAGATCCTTCCACACGCCGCCGACACCTCGGACGTCGGCCTGACCGCCGAGGATACCTTCGGTTCCCACTTCGCGGGCCACGCGGGTCACCTCGCTGGCAAAGGCGTTCAACTGATCCACCATGGTGTTAATGGTGTTCTTGAGCTCGAAGATTTCGCCCCGCACGTCCACCGTGATTTTGCGCGACAAGTCGCCGTTCGCAACGGCGGTGGTCACTTCGGCGATGTTGCGGACCTG
>DASZLO010000196.1:0-5006 GCA_035552315.1 Bryobacteraceae bacterium | reverse complement strand
TTGGCCGGGTCCCACATTCCCCAGGATCTGCACCGGCGCGACCTGCTCGGGCCACTGTGAATTGCCGGGCGCATTCAGCGACGTGCTGGAAGCGCTGAACAGCAGCGGCAGACCGCTTTCCCACGTCCACAGCCCGTTCAGCTGCCAGCCTCCCAGCAGCGTCTTTGCCATACCCGAATTGGCCATCCGCTTCCCTGCCCCGAACGGCAACTCCCAGATGGCGCTATAAGTGAAGACATTGCGCCGGTCGAACTTGCTCAGCCCAGGATATACGGCAAATCCCAGCTCGTTATAACTTGAGTAGTCGATGGACTTCCCATAAGCATAGGAAGTATTCATCAGAAAGCCTTTCGAAAATCGCCGGTTGAGCTTTACCTGCAGCGCCTCATAGTGAGAGCCCTGATACCAGGGATAAGTGGTCGTCGCCGTCCGCCCGAATAAAATATTCAGCGGTTCGCTGGCGGCCCCGTGCCCCGCCACCATGGCGGCGTTCAGATTGATGGTCCCGTTGATCACGTTGCTGTTCGTAATGTAAAGCGCATGGTTCCCCACATAGGAAACATCCAGCGCCAGATTGCCCGGCAGCGAACGCTCGATCGCGAAGTTCCATGTCTCTATATAAGGCACTTTCGCGTCCGTCGGTGTCACCCCATAGCTCTGGTTGGGCGCATTCGGAATAATCCCGTTCGCGGGGATCACCACCGCCGCCGGAAGAGGAAAGCCGGTCGCCATCGATCCCGCCGCCACATAGGAGTTCGCCGCCGTAATCTGCTGGTTCTGCTTGTCGGGAAACTGCCAGTTCTCCGTATACCTATAGAAGCTGCTCATCCCAAAGCCGGCTCGAATCACGGTCTTGTCGTTCAGCCGGTAGCTGATCCCGGCCCGCGGATAAATGTTCCGCGGATAGTTCTTCACCCCAAGGTCATTCGGCACGTTTCCCAGGCCCGCCAGCAGCAAACTGTTCGTCGCCGGATCGTAATTGGAAAACCCGGCGGGAAACTGCGGGTACGACGCCGGCCAGTATTCCCATCGCGCCCCCAGATCCAGCGTCAGCTTCTGCATCGCCTGCCACTTGTCCTGGAAGTAAGCCGCATAGACGTGGTTTTTCCGTATTGGCTCGATAATCGCAAGGTCCCGGCCAATGGCGTTCGGCAAGTCGAGCGCGAATGCCGCGAGAGAGTTGGCGTAGCCATTGATCGCCCCCGTAGTCGTCGTCGGCCCCGGCGTGAACGTAAACAGCCCGCGAGGATTGAACGTCTGCGTCTGCAGCAGAAAAAATTGCTCGAGGCGGACGTCGAAACCGGCCTTAAGAATATGCGTGCCCTTGATCTTCGTCCAGTTGTTCGCAACCTCGTAGTTCGTGCTCGCTCGCCGCCAGGGCAGCGATGGGCTCGTGCCCAGCATGGGAACGTCGTAGCCGTTCACCGAGATCTCGGAAAGCCCGCTCGTCCATGCATTCAGATTGGCGTTCGGAATCCCCAGCTTCTGTGAAGTGTTGAGTCCGCTGTCAATGTTGGTCGCATCGTTCCGGTTCCTCACCACGCCCGCCCGCAGTTCCATCACCAGCGTTGGACTGAAGATATGGCTGTAGCTCACGCCTGGACTCTGGTTCAACGAAGGACCCGTAGCGTCAAATCCGCCATTCGACGGGCCCCCGTAGATGCCCCCGTTCGGTCCATACAACCCGGGATTCGTCAGGTTGATGTGGGCAACGCTGTACCGGAAGAACACTTTGTCGTTATTTCCCAGCACGCCGTCGATCTTCGCGTCCACCGAGTCGATGTTTTTGCTCTGGTCCGTCGCGATCTGAATATTATTGGAAAGACTCGGGCTGGTGGGCGCCGGAAGAAAGCTCATCATTTGCTGGAAAATCGGGCTGATGCGGCTCGATGGAATCATCTGCCCCGGAAAAGGCGTTCGCCCCGCGCCCGTCGCCGTGTTCCCCGTGAGTGGATCGTAAATCACGTAGGGCGACGCCGTAAAGTCTCCCGCTCGCATGGCCGTCGTCGGAATCGTTGGCGTAGCAATCTGTCCCACCAGATCGCGGCTTCCCTGATAATCGCTGAAGAAAAACAGCTTGTTCCGGATAATGTGCCCGCCCGCGGAGCCGCCGTACTGGTTGTGCACGGCATGCGGCACGCTGGTCGCGAAATAATTGCGGGCCTGCAGATCGCTGTTGTTGTGATACTCGAACAGGCTTCCATGGAAATCGTTGGTCCCGGACTTCATGATCACGTTCACCGCCGCGGCTCCGGCTCGTCCGAACTCGGGGTCGTAAGCGGACGTGCTCACGTCCACCGCCTCGATGGCGTCCGCCGGCAGCACGATCGCGGTCAGGTTGTTGTCTTCTTCGATATTGTTGTCGAGGCCCTCGATCATGAAGTTATTCATCCGGTCGAGCCCGTTCACCGGAACCTGCAGCGACTCCTGCGAATTGAAGAAAGGCGAACTCGCGCGGTAGCCCTGCTGCGCGCCGGGCACCAGCATAACCGTGTTCTGGTAATTGCGCTGGTTCATCAGCGGCAGCGTCTGCAGCTGCTGCGTACTCACCTTGCCGCCGGTATCGGCCCGATCGGTCTGCAGCACGGCCGCATCCGCGCTTACGTTCACCACCTGCGTCACGTTGCCGGGCGAAAGTTCAAAATCCGCGCGCACCGTGCTGTCCGCGTTCAGGACTACGCCGTCCCGAATCACCTCCTGGAATCCCGGATGCTTGATGTCGATCCGGTATGTCCCGGGGTCCAGATTCGCGAACGCGAAAAAGCCGCTCTCATTGCTGGTCTCCGTGCGATGGAAGTTGGTCTTGACTTCCCTCAGATCCACGGCTACGGACGGCATTACGGCATGGCTCTGGTCCGTCACCGATCCCAGGATCGTACCCTTCAGAGCCTGCCCGCCGGCTCGCGGCGCAACTATAAATGCCAGGACCATAACGCCGGCGCACCAAACGCGCCTGTCCGTTACACGCAAAAATCTCATCATCTTGCAGTCTCTCCAGGCCTCCGTCCATTCCGCAAGTTACAGAAAGTATGTTGCGGCTGTTACGGCCGTTAACCACGCGCCCGTTAACCGGCAATTCCGCGGCGCGCGCATGGGTTTGAGATATCATGCTGGCTTCGCCATGAAAAGTAAGACAACGCCAGGTACGACAATGCAACGCGCGGCGCTCGTGTTTCTGCTCGCGGGAACTCTGGTTGCCGCTTCTCCCGCCGGCCATCCGCCCGCCCGGCCGCGCCTGCTGGGTCTCTCGCAGATCGTGGTTCGCGCTCACGATCTGAACGCCTCGCGCCATTTCTATCACGATCTGCTCGGTTTCGATGAAGCCTTCACCGTCCTGAAAGATGGCTCGGCCGTGGTCAAATCCGGCGTTCCCGCCGACCAGGCTTCAGCCGTTTTCTTCAAGGTCAACAACCGGCAATATATCGTGGTGATGCCGGAGAAATCCGCATCTGAGCCCCGCTTCGTCCGCTATGCGGTTGAGACCGATAATGCCGAGCGCATGCGCCTGTTTCTGAAAGCCCGGGGCTTTCACGCGCCGGAAACGGTAACCCGCACGCCTCTCGGAGATCTCGCCTTCGACGTCGCCGATCCCGACGGAACCTCCATTCAGGTCGTCGAATACACGCCCGAAAGTCTCAGCGTCAAAACCGTCGGCAAGTTTTTATCCGATAACCGCCTCTCCTCGCGCATGCTTCACGCAGGCTTCAGCATCAGCAAGCCCGAAACCGTCCGCTTCTATCTGGATGGTTTTTCCGTCCGCGAATTCTGGCGCGCCGATCCCACCATGCATGCGCCCGGCGCGAAACCCAGTTCCGCCCCGCCTTCCGGCCCCGTGCTCGCCTCGCTCTCGAATCTGAAAATGCCGGAAGGCGACGACTATATCGAGTGGAGCATCTCCCGCAAGCCGCTCGCCGCGCCCGGCTCAGGCGGCCACATTGCGCTCGAGACTCCCGACATGCGCCGTACTCTCGCGGCCATCGAAGCCCGCCCCGCCTTCCGCGATTACAATCGCCGCCATGAAGCGCATGTCGGCGTCAATCACAAATGGCAGGGCAACTTCTTCGACCCCGATGGCACGCGAACCGAATTCATGGAGCCGGGTACGGCGGATGGCATGCCCTCGCCCATGTCTTACGCTCCCTATTTCTGATCGTTCACGCCCGGCAATATCGTTCCGTACTTCGGAACCAGCACGCGATTGGTAAATTCGTCGTGCTCTTTCAGGTCGTCCATCGCCTGCTTCAAACGCATCTGCTTCACGATCGCAATCACCTGCTCTTTACCCTGTTTGCCCCATTGCTCGCGCTCCGCGGCATTGGCGGGCAGGACTGGTTCATGCGCGCCGCCATGGGCCATCACATCCGGAATCCACGATCCCAGACTCAGACTCCCCGAATATCCAAGCTGCGAAAGGCCGGCCAGACCTTTGTCCTCCGGGACCTCGCTTGCGGGCAGCGATTCCTTGCGCCCGTAATCGCCCTGCACCGGAATATCTTCGATCCGTCCCGCAATGTAATGCGTCCCATACAACAGCTTCGATCTCGCTTCCGGCCCAATCTTCAATTTCGGCAGATAAGTATCCATGTCGATGTAGAGAATCGGCACGTGCTCCTGGTCATAGAACTCACGCACCATCGTTCCAACGGTCAAAGCAGCCGGACCCTGCCCCATTGAGACATAAACCTGCCGCCGGAATCCCTGCTTCAGCAGCGATCTCGCTACTGCCCGCAGAAAATCCTTCCCTTCCGTGGGAGTGATATCGATGGTCGCCCGCGCCACCAGCGTCGTTCCCGCGTAGGACCAGATCAAGCCAGGCATATAGAGCGCATCCAGCTCATCGGCCATGGCGATGCACATCCCGAGCGGCGAAACATAGTCCCGATCGCTCGGCAGAATCCCATTTGTCTCCACCGCCCCCACGGGAATGAAGATGATGTCGCTCCGCTTCAGGTAATCGGCCACCTGCACCTGGCTCAACCGCGTCAGGTCCCGCGTGTGCAGCTTCC
>DASZLO010000195.1:0-28889 GCA_035552315.1 Bryobacteraceae bacterium | reverse complement strand
ACGGGACCCCGGCTGCCAATGATTCGAGCGGCCTGAAACATCTGAACGAATTGACCGGCGGCATCAACCAGGCGCTCAACGAACCGATGGGTATCGGCTGGACCGGCGCCGGCTGGGTCCATTGCGATTTTGTTCAGATGGCTGCGAATCTGAGTATCCCGGCAGGACTAATCTATGCCGGCGCGTTTCTGCTGACTTTAATGCGTTTGACCGTACGCGTCACCGGCCGTGGCCTCTCGGAGGAATACCGCGACCTGGCGATTGCCGTCCTGCTGTCCTTTATGACCGCGGGCGCGCTGATGTCGACGCAGGCTGTCTCGGTTCTGCCCCAGCTTGCTCATCCGGTCTGGTTTTCGTGGCTTCTCGCCGAGATCGTTTCCAGAAAATCCAGCTTTGAAGGCCGCCTGCGAGCGTCCCGGCGTCCTTATCTGATTACCGCGAATGTGAAAGAGCCTTTCCCTGTTTGAGCGCGGGGAAACGCTTCCCGAAGCGCCCTATCGCAGGCGAGCCGCAAGCTGCCGCGCAATCGGATCGGCCAGGTCTTCTTCCAGCCCCACCACGCCCGCCAGATACTGCTTGTCCGCGAAGACGTAGAACGGCTTCCCGGCATCCGTCCCGAAATATCCGCCCATGTAAGCGAGATACTGGGCATCGCGCATCGTGGCCTTAGTATCGAGAAGTAAAATCGCCGCGTCCTGTGGCGATGCCGTCGAAATGATGAACAGCTGATATTTCTTGTCGTCGTCGTCGTACTGGCCCAGCGTGCCGCCCGGAAAAACCTTTTTCCCCAGCAGGTGGTCCTGCACCAGCATCGCGGCCTTCTGATGTTCGGCCAGCAGCAGAATCCTGTTGTCCCGCACGGGAGGCGGCGGAGGCGCTTCAGCCACCACGGCTTTCTTGTCCGATGCCGACCCGCATCCCGTCATCACGATCGCAGGCACCCCGATCGCAAAGGCCCAGACGGCGGAGGCCAGCAGGCCTTTCCTCAGATTCAGAGCGTCTTCGCGCTGGCTTCGCGCGCCCCGTACATCTGCTCGTAATAGACCCGGTACTCGCCGCTGCGGCAGCGCCGTACCCACTCCGCGTTCGTGCGGTACCATTCCACCGTCGCGCGCAGTCCGTCTTCAAACGAAATCTCCGGACGCCATCCCAGCTCTTCGGTGGTCTTGCTGAAATCAACCGCATAACGCCGGTCATGTCCCAGCCTGTCGGTCACACTGGTCAGCAGACTTTCGGGCTTGCCCAGCACCTTGAGCAGCGTCTTCAGCACGTCGATGTTGGCCAAAGGACCGCCACCGCCCATGTGATAAGTTCCGCCGGATTTTCCGCGCTCCAGAACCATCAGCAGCGCTTTGCAGTTGTCGGTGACGTGAATCCAGTCGCGCACCTGCAGCCCGTCCCCGTAGACCGGAATCGGCCGGTCCTCCACCGCGTTTGAAATGGCCAGCGGCAGCAGCTTCTCGGGGAACTGATACGGACCGTAGTTGTTGCTGGTTCGCGTCACCAGCGCATCCATCCCGAACGTATGCGCCGCGGCCCGCACAAAATGCTCGGCAGCCGTCTTGCTCGCCGCATAAGGACTGCTCGGCCGCAGCGGCGAATCCGCATTCAGCCAGCCCTGGCCCGATTCGGTGAGAGCCATGTCGCCGCCCACCTCGTCCGTCGAGATATTCAGAAATCTCTTTGTCTTGCGGTGCCGCGCCACATCGAGCATCACCTGCGTGCCCAGCACATTCGTGCGCACAAATTCTTCGGCGCTCAGAATACTGCGGTCCACATGGGACTCCGCGGCGAAGTGCACAATGGCATCGCAATTCTCCGGCAGCGCGTCCGCCACCGCCTTGGCATCGCAAACGTCACCGATCGCCAGAGAGTAATTGGGATTGTTCGCCACCGGCGCCAGATTGTCGAGATTGCCCGCGTACGTCAGCTTGTCGAAATTGATGATCTTGTGGCTTCCCACGGCCTGACGGATGAACTCAGATCCGATAAAACCCGCACCACCAGTAACGAATATTGTCATCACACCCTGACTTTCTTCCGCGCCTTCGGTTTTTCCGCGGCCACTGGCACAGGCTCTTCCGCGACGAGATCCGCGGCCGCTTCCGGAATTTCAGGAGCCGGAGCTCCCGTAACCTTCTCCAGCACCTGGTTGAACAAAGCGGCCTTGCGCGGATCGACTTTGGGAGGCGGCGCCTGCTCATGCCGGAAATCGTGATCGCTGTGGCATGTGCGGCAGCGCACCTTTGCCGGCTCGTCGTTCAGGATGGATACCACCGAGTGGTTCATCACCCTCTTGCACTTGACGCAAAAATCGTCGATATCGTCACCAAGACGGGCAGCGCGCATGGTTAGACCGTTGCCGCCGGAAGTTCCGGTATCGAGCTGAGAGGCACAGTCACCGGCTCAGGGACGAACCAGCGGGCGTCTTCAAATCCGACGTACTTGCAGATACGAAGCTGCCCGTCCGGCATTTCCAGAATGTCGCCGATCTGCACGGACTGCTCCGATCCGCGCAGCATGGCCCATGCGGCATATTCATTCTCTGCCTGCACCTCGCTGGAGGGTTCGTAATCCTTCTGCTTGGCGCTGGCGACCCCGGAAACATGCGGAGCCCAGCGAAAGTGCTGGCGTGGTGCATCCTTCATTCGGTGAATGCGGAATACAAGCATAGAAAAGGTAATTGTAACCCGGCCAGCAACAGGGCGTGGCCGCACCGCAAACCAAAAGGCCGCCGGAGGGACTGCGCCGTACAGCCGCTACAATAACCACAAAGGAACTAACCTGCACCCCAACGACGACCAGCCCACAAACGCGATGCGACGCATCGGGCAATATCAGGTCTTCGAGGAGATAGGACGCGGCGCCGCCGGAGTCGTCTACCGCGCGCTGGATCCGGCCATCGGACGTCAGGTAGCGATCAAGGAACTGCGCCTCTCCCAACTGGCGCCCGATGAGGTAGCCGAGGCCCGCCATCGCTTTATACGCGAAGCCCAGGCAGTAGGCAATCTGCGCCACGAAAACATCGTGACGCTTTACCAGTTCATCGAGGAAAACGATTCCCTTTACCTCGTCATGGAACTCCTCCCCGGCGGTTCCCTCAGCAGGCTGATGAAAGCGGGGACCCTGACGACAGATGCCGCGCTGGATGTCATCGGCCAGATTGCCTCGGCCCTCGATCGCGCGCATGCGAACGGCATCGTCCACCGGGACATCAAACCGGGCAATATTCTCGTCAGCAGCGAGAGTCACAAGAACGCGCCTCTGGTGAAGGTGACTGATTTCGGTATCGCGCGGCTTTCCACTCACCCCATGACGCTGGACGGCACTTCGCTGGGCACCCCCGCCTACATGGCGCCCGAACAGATCCAGGGACTCAGGGTGGACGCCAAAGCCGATCAGTTTTCCCTGGCGATTCTCGCCTACGAACTCCTCGCGCACCGTCCGCCCTTCAGCGCCGCCAGTCACCAGTCCCTGATGTATCAGATCGTGAACGCCGATCCCGCGCCGTTGGTTGAAGTGCCCAACATCGACCCGGTCATCCGGCGCGCTCTAGCAAAAGATCCCGGGCAACGATTTCCAACGTGCGGAGACTTCGCCGAGGCCCTGCAGCCGCTCGATTTCCCGACGATAAAAACAGTCGCTCCGAAACGCCGGTCCCTAAAGCCGATCGTCTTCGGCCTTGGCGCACTGGCGGTGGCGGCATTAGCGGCCGGCCTGTATCTCACGCGTCCCGGTCCGGTGGAATCTCCGGTAGCAGCGCCCGCCGTGCCCGTTGTTGTTCCTCCAAAGGCAGCCCTGCCTGTGCCTGAAGCAGCCAAAGCTCCCGACATCGAAGCAAACCCGAAAGACGGACTCAACTACGTTCTGGTCCCCGCCACCCCGCCTTTCCGCATCGGACAAACCGAAGTGACGCAGGAAGCCTACAGGACCATCACCGGCAAGTCGCCGAGTCATTTCAAAGGCGCGAAATTTCCCGTGGAAAACGTGAAATGGAACGAAGCGCAAAAGTACTGCAAGGCCATCGGCGGCCGTCTTCCCACCGAAAAGGAATGGGAGTACGCCGCGCAAAGCCAGAGCGATCCGCTTGACGGGACAGCCTGGTATTCCGAAAACAGCGCGGCATCCACCCACCCGGTGGCACGCAAGACGCCCAACAGTTTTGGCCTTTACGACATGCTGGGGAACGTCTGGGAATGGACAACAGACGACTACGACAACAACGCCAAAGTAGCCCGGGGCGGCGCGTGGGACAGCCAGAGTGAAACCGTTCGCCCCGCTTTCCGCGGCCGCATTAAGCCCAACGACAAAGCGAGCAATCTCGGCTTCCGCTGCATTGAGTACCTGGAGCGGTAGCTGTAACCGGCGTCATTTCGGGATCCGGATCTCCACATACTCAATAGCCCCGTCGATCTCACTCAACCAGTGAGGCGTACCGGGAGGCGTAACAATCACGTCCCCGGGCCCGATCTTCCGCGCCAGCCCGCCCTTTACGCCCACCGCACTCCGCACAATTGCCGTCCCGGGATAGACATCGGAATCGATTGTAGGGGGAATCAAAGCGCCGCCGGTCACCATAGTCCCGTGACCTTTGGTCACCACCACATACTCCAGTTCCTTCATGTGGACGATCGCGTACTGCGGACCTGTAACTCTCCGGCGCACGACCGCATTCAATCCCTTCCCCAGACTGACAGAAGCGCCGGTGGGCGTAGCCACCTGCTTGGGATCGATCTTATCGAGCCCTCCCTTGGCGTCCGCCTCGCTTAGATAAACCGAAGGCTCCTGCGGCGGGGGCACTCGCATGTGATCGGCCGGCGTCTGGGCGAAAAGGGAAGCAGAAATCAAGACGAGGACTCTGCGCATGGCGTATCCTACTTGAGCGCAATCACTTTGCTGTTATCGACCCGATAGACCAGATAACGAATCGGTCCGTCGAGCTGCGTAAACATATGCGCGGTGCCCGCCGGAATGAACACGACATCCCCGGCATTGACCCGCTTGCTCTCGCCGCCTTTAATACTGGGCCCGCTCCAGCCCGGACCGATGGTGGCGCTGGATTCGCTGTGCGTTCCGTCCACCATACTGCCGCCGGTCACCATCGTTCCGCCGCCGTCGAGAACGTAGTAGATCTCGTCGATCTTCTCATGGATCAGCGCATGCACATCCGCGGTGGTCCGCTTCACCATGGCGACTCCGAGGTAGTGCCCGCCGGCATCGATCACACGGACGGGCCGGTCATTCAGCGGAGCATTCTGGTTGGGAGCGCTCTTCAGCGCGGCATCCATCTGGCCGGGCGTCACGTAAGTCGCGGGGGCCGAGGGCTTGGGGGCCTGCGCATAAAGAGTCAGGCAGGCGCACCCGGACACAAGTGAACAAAGAAGTACGGAACGCAGGAGGTCAGGCATAAAAATCAGCCTCAGTCTATCACCGATTTGAGGCGAGATTTTTGTTCAGCTCTTCCACCACCGGCGAATGCGGATTCTGCGCCGTAAGGATTCCCACTTCGGCCTTTTCTTCAGTCCTTAATCCGGCCTGCGCATAAAGCAATGCCAAAGCCAGATGCGATGGATGGGCCGCGGCGCGCGCCGCCGCGATGCTCTGCGCGGTCTCCGCCGGAATGATTTCGAACATGGGAACCGGTTCCGGCGGCCGCGAAGTCACCATGCGCCTGCCGTTGTGTTCCGTGGCCACCTGCCATTGCAGCGCCCGCTGGCGAGGCAGTGGCTGCACCGGCTGCCATTCCGTACCCGTTATTTTGCCGCTGCGGGCGACTTCGTTCAGATCGGCGTCAAAGACCACCACTTCATACGACGCCGCCCCCGGCAGAGGAGTCCACCGGAAAACAGGCCGGTCGGAAAACTCTCGCGTGTCTCGCGGGGAGAGAACACGAAACTCCGATACCACCGGCTGTGCCGTACGCAAAGTTCCTGCTGCGCCGGCGGCAATCGCAGGACCCGCAGGCAATCGTCCGGATTGAAGCGCCGCCCGCATCAGCTGCGTCGTCGAATCCGTCAGGCCCTCGACACCGGTCACTTCGCCAGCGGCCGTCAACCCTACAATCCCCGCGCCGTCCTGTAAAGAACTGACCAGCACTGGCCCCGTCTGATGAGGCCGCATGACCCAGGCCGCCGCGCCCGCCGTAAATAAAACAGCCGCGGCCGCTGCAAAGTGCCAGTAAGGACGTTTCGGAACCGCGGGCCTTTCCAGTTCCGCCTCGAACGACCGTAAATCGTCCACCACCAGCCGGCATTCCGCGCACTGCGCAAGATGTTCTTCAAGGGCGGGGTTCAGGACCTTGCCGGCCACATAATCGACGGCTTCCTGTTCCCCGAGATGTTCTACGGTGCGAACTGAAGCAGTTCCGGCCATCAGCAGTTCCCGGCAGGCTGCGCATACTTCAGCATGATCGTGCAGAGCCAGAATCTGCATCGGATCGAGACGGCGCGAACGGTAATCCGCGACTGTGCCGGCCGTGAAATGTAGTTCGGGATTCATTGGCTCTGCCCCTGTGGTGGCTGAATCGCCGGTCATATTGCCAGCCTCCCTGTTTCTAATCTGCGTGTTTCTAATTTGCGCGCCAGCCGCTGCCGCCCGGCGCTTCGCAGATTGATCACCTGCTGGCGGGTCAGACCGAATCGCTCCGCAATCTCGTTGTCCGCCAGCGGCAGCCGGTTCCAGATCGCGGCCAGTTCCTCCGGTTTCATCTCCAGTTTCCCGGCCAGTTCGCGGAACGTGGCGATCCCGAGGTCCGGAATCATCCAGGTGCCGGATGCTCCCAGATTGAGTAACAACGCGCGCCGCTGTCCGACCGGCAATTCGCACACCTCGCGCCAAAGCGCCACGACCCTCTCCCGCGTCTCCGCCTGGCGATCCGCACCGGGTCCCGGCGCCCGCAGAATGCCGGCCACGTCGTCGACCGTTTCGCGGCGATCGCTGATCCCCAGCGAGTCAGCCGCCGTCGAGGTAAGCGTCCCTAGTTCCATTTCGCCGCCCGCGGCCGCCAGGGCCGTCAGGATCACCTCCGCCAGTGTCCCCCTCACCTTGGCCAGCTTTGCCGCCGCCAGTCCGCACAGCCAGTGGCCGCTCTCGTCCTGCCGGATCCGGAACCGCCCGTCGGTTTTGAGCACATAGCGGATGCGGTTTCTCAGCAGCGTCCTTTGTGGCGTCCGGTTCATGAAAAAGCGGCTTGCTGTAAACGAAGCCACACCCGCCGCGAATGCCTCGAAATTATCGATCTGGGGGGAATCCGGCGTGCTGAGCAGCGCCTTTACCCGGACCAGAATGGCTTCGATGGCACCGCTGCAAACGTCTTCCTGATCTTCCGCCGCCGTGTCACGCGCGCTGAAGAAGCGGGCTCGCACGACGCGCTGGACCAGTGGCCGCGCCACGTCCACAATCAAAATCTCCAGAAGCGCGCGAGCAGTTTCCTCGTCCGGGGCAGCCAGATAGCGTCCGAGAAGTTCCTGGCCTGGTTCCTGGCGGTTTTCGCGGCCGTGTTCTAAAGAAGGTGGCAGTTTGTATATTTTATCCCGCTTGCCAATATCGCCGGTTTCTCTCCCACCGTGACTCAGGAGGAATGCACTTGAATATAGATGATTGGGATGTATTGGCGGTTTTATTGCGCCTTGCCGGAGAAAACCAATGCGCATAGCAATACTGTTGACCGCGATGGCCATCGTGCCATATTGCGCATCGGCGGACTTGATAATCGACACGCCGTTCGCGGCGAACGTGATCAGCTTTGATGGCACCTCGAGCTGCAGCGACGGGCCAGCTTCGACAACACTTGGCGGCCTCAATGTCTCGTCAGACGGGGCCGCCTGTTTTGCTTATCACGGCTGGAGCTTTGCCGATAACGGATCCTGGTTCGCTTTGCCCGCTCTCGCGGACGCGTCTCTAAGCGGGACTACGACGATAACCATAGATCTGGGGGCTTCCTATTCCTCGGCCTGGGGCTTCGTCGATTATGGCTTGGGCTGCTCGGGCTTCGACTGTACGACTTACGGCAACGACCCTACAATCACCGCTCTGGACGAGAACAAGAATGTGATCGAAAGCTTCGACCTGTCCGCAAGCTACGTAATTCTGGGCAGTAACAATGAATTCGAGTACGAGGCTGGCAGGACCGTCGGTTTCAGTGAGAGCTCAGCCGATATCCGATACTTTCAGATCGGCGGCGACAACATCGCGATCACCAACATATCGACGATGACCCCGGAGCCTGCCACTTTCGCGCTGACGGCACTGGCGCTGATCGGGCTCTGTTTCGCGTGGCGTCGGGATATAAAATCCAGGGGATGCGATTTTCGCCCGCCCTCTTCTCCATCCTCTTCTCTTTAACGCTGAACGCTTCCGCGCAGGCGCAGAGTCCCGACGGAGCTGCGCTCTTCCGCAACAACTGCGCCACCTGTCATGACGGTGCGCAGGGCTCGCGCGCTCCCAGCCCCGCGGCCCTGAAACAGGCGACCCCGCAGTCCGTCCTGAATGCGCTGCTGGGCTCGATGCGTGTGCCCGGCTCTAAACTCAGTGGGGCCGGGCGCCGCGCTGTGGCCGAATACATCACGGGCAAGACGCTGGGCGGCGATCCCCTTGGCGCATCCACGGATCGCTGCGAATCGAATCCGGCTTTCACGGCTCCCGCCTCCGCGCCGTCATGGAATGGCTGGAGTCCGGATGCCGGCAATTCCCGTTTCCAGCCCGCCAAAGCCGCCGGACTCACCGCCGAACAGATCCCCCATCTGGTGCTCAAATGGTCGTTCGGATTTCCCGACGCCACACAGGCCTGGGCGCCTGCGACGGTCGCGGGTGGACGCGTTTTCATCGGCAGCCACAACGGCACCGTTTACTCCCTGAACGCCAAGACCGGATGCATTTACTGGACCTTCAGCGCCGAAGGCGGCGTCCGCACCGCGCCGATCGTTGGACCGGCCGCTGCCGGCCGCTACGCCGTCTATTTCGGGGACACCAGCGCGAATGAATATGCGCTAGACGCCGCAAACGGCAAGAAGCTTTGGATTCGAAAAGTGGACGATCACCCTCTCGCCCGCATCACCGGCTCTCCCGCTTTTCACAATGGACGGCTCTATGTGCCGATGGCCTCGTATGAAGAATCGCAGGGCGCCAGCCCCGATTACGAGTGCTGTTCGTTCCGGGGCAGCATCACGGCTCTCGACGCGAAGAACGGCGATATGGAATGGAAGACTTACGTCATCCCCGACCTTCCTAGGCGGCGCGGTGTCAGTTCCACCGGGAGGATTCTATGGGGCCCGGCGGGAGCTGCCATTTGGTCCGCTCCAACGGTGGATGCCAAACGCGGTCTGATTTACGCCGCTACCGGCAACACTTACAGCGGCGAGGATCAGCCCAACAGCGAAGCTGTCGTGGCGTTCGACATCAAGACCGGCAAGATCGTCTGGTCCGTGCAGGGGAACGAGAACGATGTCTATATTTCCGGCTGCCGTCCCGGCGCGAAAAATCCAAATTGTCCTGACAAGAACGGCCCCGATTTTGATTTCGGCACCTCGCCGGTGCTGGCCGGGAACGTGATCCTGATCGGCTCCAAATCCGGCTACGGCTTCGCCATGGATGCCGATAACAAAGGCAAGATCCTCTGGCGCTATAAGGTCGGCGACGGCGGTCCGCTGGGCGGCATCGAATGGGGGATCGCGGTGGAGGGCGATACCGTCTATTTCCCGCTGTCCGACATCACGCGCCCCAACCCCGGCGGTCTGTATGCCGTGAACATCAAGACGGGCGAAAAGGTGTGGGTTGCGAGACCGGTGAAATCGGCGCAGTCGGCCGCCATCACCGTAATTCCGGGAGCAATCTTTTCCGGCGCAAATGACGGCATCCTGCGCGCCTTCTCCTCGAAAGACGGCAGCGTGATCTGGCAATACGACACCAACAAAGAGTTCAAGACCCTCAACGGCGTGCCCGGCAAAGGCGCATCGATGATCGGTCCCGGCCCGACGGTGGCCGGGGGCATGCTCTATGTCAACTCCGGGTATGGCGCTTTCGGAGGCCGTCCGGGCAACGTGCTCCTGGCCTTCGGACCCGAATAGCTATTCGAGCCGGTAGGCGTTGACGCCGCTGCTCATGATCACCACGTACTGCTTGCCGTCCTTGCCCATGTAAGTCATGGGATTGGTCTGGCCGGCGGCGTCGAGCTTCGTTTCCCAGAGCGTCTTGCCGGTCTTGGACTCGAACGCGCGGAAACGCTTGTCGATCGTGCCGGCGATGAATACCAGTCCGCCCGCGGTGGCGATGGAACCGCCCTGGCCGAACATCCCCGTGTTGTGGACGCCTTTGGCCTCCAGTTCATCGCTGGTGCCCAGCGGCACGTGCCACGCGATGTCGCCTGTGTTGGCGTTCACCGCGTAGAGTTGTGCCCACGGCGTCGGCTGGCAGGGCAATTCGTTCGACGGATCCCAGAAGCGGGCGAAGAACGTGCCGCGTCCCAGCGGACTAAAGCGGCGATACGCCACCACATCCGTATCCGGCTGCTTATCCATGCGGCCCATGCCGCCCACGTCGCGGGTGTTCACGAAAACGTAACCGAGCTTAGGGTCCACCGAGACGCCGCCATAGTTCGCGCCCCCCTGCTGGCCGGGGAAAACCACCCGAATCTCTTTCGAGCTGTAGGGCGTGTACGGGCCGACGTTATTGAGGCCGCCGATTTTTTCAACTAACTCTTTGCAATATTTCTCGTGCTCGGGCTCGCCGGTGAAAATCTCGTCCGGCTTAATGCTCAACCGCGCCAGTGGCGGGGGCTTCAGGGGGAACGGCTGAGTCTTGGAAGTCTCTTCGCCGGGGATATCGCTTTGCGGAACCGGACGCTCTTCCACCGGATAAATCGGCTTGCCGGTCTCGCGGTCGAGGAAGAACATCAGCGAGATTTTCGAAATCGCCACCACGGCCGGAATCTTCTTGCCGTTGTGAACCACGTCGATCAATGCCGGAGCCGCTTCCGCATCGTAATCCCAGAGGTCGTGATGCGTCAGCTGGAAGTACCACTTCATCTTTCCCGTATTGATATCGATGGCAACGATGGAAGACGAGAACAGATTATTGCCGTGACGCGCGCCGCCGTAGTATTGCGAGGCCGGCTGTCCGATCGGCAGAAATGCCAGACCGCGCTGCTGGTCAATCGTCATGGCGCCCCAGTTAGCCGGCGATCCGCCATTGACCCAGCTATCCGCCGGCCAGGTTTCGTAGCCTGGGTCGCCGGGATGGGGCAGGGTATGGAAGCTCCAGAGAAGTTTCCCGGTGCGCACATCCCAGCCGCGCACGTCCATGGCCGGACCGTCCGGATTTTCCTCCTGCCCCTGCGCGCCTGTGATGATGGTGGTCTTGTAAATCGCGCCAGGCGAGCTCATGTGATACGGCGCCTTGGGAAACTTGTCCGCGACGCCGTCACGCAGATTCACCGAGCCTTCGTTGCCAAAGCCTGGATTCAGCTTTCCGGTCTTGGCATTTAAGGCGATCAGATGCCCGTCGCTGGTGCCAGCGAAAATCGATGCCGGATGATCCGCGTCGCCGCCCCAATAGGTAACGCCGCGAAGCGGTGCGCCCACGCGCCCCAGATCGTATTTCCACAGCTCTTTGCCGGACTCCGGCTCCAGCGCCACAATCGTATGCTGTGCGGTCGGCGTATAGATGACGCCCCCCACCATGATCGGCACTGCTTCGGTGGTCGCGATGCCTCCGCGCCCTCCCGCGGACGCCGGCTTGGTATCCACCCCATACTGCCAGGCGGGTTTCAGCTTCGCAACGTTCTTCGTATTGATTTGATTGAGCGGCGAGTAGCGGTCACCGGACGAGTCTTTGCTGTATCCCGGCCAGTCGTTCTGTCCAAACAGAGCAGGAACCGCGATCGCCGTCAGAAGTAACGTTCGAAGAATCATTCAAGGCCGCCTAGGGTTGTCTCAGGGCAAAAGTGAACAGGGAACTGCCCGCCGCGAACGTGACATACTGCTTGCCGTTCACCTCATAAGTCATGGGCCCCATGGCAATTTCGCCGCCTGCGGAAACGTTCCAGAGCAGCTTGCCGTCGCGCGCGTCGAGAGCCGAGAAGTTCCCCTCGCGCGAGCCTGTAAAGAGGAGATCGCTCGCGGTAGTCAGGATGCCGCTCGATGTGACGTCGGCCATCTTGAATTCCCACTTGCGCTCGCCGGTCTTCGGGTCGATGGCGCGCACCGAGCCGTAACCGTCTTCCTGTTTCCGTTTGAGAACCTGCGGTGCGCGCAAGCCCGGAAGCGACGATCGGCCGCTGCCGCCCATGTAATTGCGCCCCTCCACGAACTGAGTGGGCGCATCCACGTATTGGGCATGGTAGTTATCCCACGACGGGATATAGAACAAACCCGTCTTCGGACTGTAGGACGGCGAATACCAGTTGGTCGCGCCGATCGGACCGGGGTAAGTCACCGGGCCTGCGGTTGCCGGATTGTTGGCGGCCACGCGCATGGGTCTGCCGCGCTCGTCGAGTCCGGTCGCCCATGTAACGGTCGAAAAGGGCTTGCCGTTCAGAAACTCGCCGGTGGTCCGGTCCAGCGCATAGTAGAAGCCGTTGCGGTTGGCCCAGAGCATGATCTTGCGCTGCTTGCCTTTCCAGTCCATGTCGGCCAGTACCGGGATTTGCACGGCATCGTAGTCGTAAACGTCGTGCGGCGTGAACTGGAAATACCATTTCAGTTTTCCGGTATCGGCGTCGAGGGCCACCACGCAGTCGCTGTAAAGATTGTCGCCGCTGCGGTCATTGCCGTGATAGTCGGGACCGGGATTGCCGATTCCCCAGTAAGTCAAATTGGATCCGGCATCGTAAGATCCCGTGAGCCAGACCGGCGCGCCGCCGTGCATCCAGGTGTCGCCCGCCCAGCTTTCATGGCCCGGTTCGCCCGGTCCAGGGATGGTATAGAACTTCCAGGCTTCTTTGCCGGTCTTGGCGTCGTAAGCTGCGATGAAGCCGCGGATGCCGTATTCGCCGCCCGCCACTCCGATGACCACTTTATCTTTAATCACCAGCGGCGCTAGCGTCATCGCATATCCGGCCTTGGCGCTCGCCACTTCCGTGTTCCAGATCGGATGGCCGTTGGTGGCGTCGAGAGCGATGAGATGCGAATCCAGCGTCGCCATGAACAGCGTGTCGCCGAGAATTGCCACACCGCGATTGACGCGGCCACAGCAGGGGCGTGCATCGGTGGACGGCGCGTAGGAGTAAACCCAGTAGGTCTTGCCGGTGGCGGCATCGAGAGCGATCACGTCATTGGGCGCCTCGGTGATGTACATGATGCCGTCGACCACGAGGGGCGTCGTCTCGAATTTTTCCGTGGAGCGCGCCTGGAACGCCCACTGCATCTCCATGTTCTTTACATTGGCGGGTGTGATCTGGGTCAGTTCGCTGTAGCGCTGTCCGAGGACGTTCCCGGAGTAAGTAAGCCAGTTCTGCGGCTCCTTGCTTGAGTTCTGGATCCGGTCGAAGGAAACCGGAGCCTGCGCTGAAACCAGCCCGGCGATCAGCAGACCGCTCGCAAGCACAAGCTTCATCATTTCGAATCCATCCTTTTCAGAGAAGAAAGATATGTAACAAGATCGGCCAGTTCCTGGTCGCTGAGTCTGCCTTTATAAGAGGGCATGCCGGACTTATCGGAGTAGGAGTACTCTTTCAGGCCGGACTTTTCAAGCGAGAGCAGATGCTCGTGCGAATCGAGGACCTGAAGCGTGAAACCGTCCTCATTGATGACGCGGCCCGTGATGTTCTTGCCGTCGCGCGTGACGGCTTTAAAGGTCCGGTTGTCGGGCTGAATGTCGGCATCCGGTTCCAGAATCGATTGCTGCAGTTCCGCGGCTTTGCGGAAAGAACCGATCTCGCTCAGGTCGGGGCCGGTGCGCGACCCTGTCCCCAGAACACGGTGGCAGCCCGCGCAGCCTTTGCCGGCAAAGAGCGCGTGGCCGCGGGACACATCGCCTCCGGCCGCGATGGAAGGCGCTCCGAGGGATCGAAGATACGCCACGATGGTGAGCGCCTGCGGACGGGGAATCGTGTTCGGCGGCATGCCTGTGCCGGGGATGCCGTTGATGATGATGCCAACCAGATCGTCGTCGGTGGATGCGCGTTTGAATTTGTTGTGGCCGAGATCCACGCCGACGATGCTGGCGCCATCGAGACCGTGGCAATTGGCGCAGGTGGCCCGGTAGAGCCGCCCGCCCGCCGCGACCGGATCGCCGCCGCCTCCTCGCTGTGCGAGCAACGCAGCTGCGCTTATTAGTGCTAGAAATACTGCCCTCAAGTGGACCTCCCGGAGATTGTTTATTCTATATCAGGCTGTGGGAAACAACGAAAGAGCCGGATCAGGCTGTCCCCTTCAGCGTCCCCTTCAGCGCCTGCGGTCCCCTTCAGCGAGGGCCCAGTGAGGGCCAGGACGGTTTGCGCTTCTCCATAAAAGCCTGCACGCCTTCGTGGTAATCGGCGCTGGATAACAGCCGGTCGCGTGTGGGACGTCCGACCTGGCCTGCATGGTCCCAGTCGCGCCCGTGGATTTTGTGGACATAGTCCAGCCCGACGCCCACAGCTATCGGACTGAACGCCGCTATCGCGTTGGCGATTTCGATCGCGCGCGCCAGCGGATCGGTTGAGATCTCCGTTACCAGTCCGTATTCCCGGCCTTCTTCCGCGCTGAAGGATCTAGCGGTGAGGCTGAGTTCCACCGCTCGCCGCTCTCCCATGGCGTGGCTGATGGCGCGGAAGATCAGCACCGGCCACAAGCCGATCTTCACTTCCGTTAGTCCGAAATGCGCATCCGGATGGGCCACCACAATATGGGCGTTGGCCACAAGGCCTGTCCCGCCGGCCAGCGCCGCGCCCTGCACCGCCGCGATGATGGGCTTGCGAATGCGATTGATCGTGCTGTAGAGGCGCTCGTGGATACCCGCCAGTTGCACCTGATCGGCTTCGAGCGACTCTCTAAGATCCATGCCCGCGCAGAATGACGGCCCATTGCCGCTGAGAACAATGGCCCCGATCGAGTGATCCAAATCGGCCTGGTCGAAGGTGGAGACCAGTTCGGCGCACATCTGCAGATCGAGCGCGTTGCGCTTTTCCGGACGGTTCAGCGCCACGTGCAGGATGCGATCCTGCTGCTTCTTCTCAATCAACTTCGATCTCCATGCGCAGCAGAGCCGCGCCGTAAGTCTTCCCCTGCGCATCCACGTGCAGCGACACGGTGCCCCCGCCGCCGAGCGATTCGTGAAGGAGTAGATTGATTGCCCCCAGATTGGGCAGTTCGAAGCGTTGGACCTTGCCCTTTACCATCTCGCCGAAGTGCCGCTTGACGCGCTCCGGAGTCACTTCCCGCAGAATCACCGGGTAGTCTTCCGGCTTGAACGCGATGACGCCGATGTTGCACATGTCGCCCTTGTCGCCCGAGCGGGTATGGGCGATGTCGCCTAACGGCTTCTTCATGAGATCACCTCAGCTTCGATCACTTCAGCTTTGATCACTTCAACGCGGGTGGTTATTTCTTCGCGCGGCAACAGCGCCGACCAGTAGGCCACGATCTCGCGTGCCTGCGGGCGGCCGTCGCCGAAGCCGGTCGCCCCTGGAGGACCGTTAAGAACCAGCGGAATCAGCTCGCGCGTAAACCGGTCCACCGATTTTCGATCCTGCCCGCGTACGCCAATGCGCAGCTGCACTTCGGGCGGGTCTGGATTGGGCGCCGCCGCCGGACCCTGACAGGCATTGACGCCGAAGAATTCCGTGTAGATTTCTTCAAAGCTCAGGCCGAGAGACTTCAGACGATCGCGCACAATACGGTCCGCCGCTTTGGCTTTGTCGAGAGCCTGCGGCCAGCTGTAGACCAGCGTTCCGATGGCTTTCCAGCCGTTGGTGTAGCTGATGGAAAGCTTCAGTGTGGGAGGACGGGGTCCGCCGGTGATGCCGCTGACGCGCACGCGATCTGGGCCTGTGTCCTCGAGATGAATGGAGGTGAAGTCGGCCGAGCAGTCCGGTGTGAGGTAACCCTTGGGGTCGCCCAGTTCATAGAGAAGCTGTTCTTTGACCGTGTCGGAGTGGACGCGGCCGCCGGTTCCCGTATGTTTCGTCACCGTGAAGCTTCCGTCGGGCTCCGCTTCCACGATCGGATAGCCGACGTTGGCCATGTCCGGAATGTTTTCCCAGTCCACCTGGCAGTTACCGCCCGAGCACTGCGCGCCGCATTCAATGATGTGGCCCGCGATGGTTCCGGCTGCGAGTTTATCCCAGTCGTCCGGCTTCCATTTGAACTCGTGGACCATCGGGCCGAGGGTAAGAGCGGTATCGGTGGAACGTCCGGCGATCACCACATCGGCGCCGGTGTCGAGGGCTTCGGCCAGAGGGAACGCGCCGATGTAGGCGTTGGCTGAAAGGATCTGGTCCCGAATCGTGGAGATCGGCGCGCCCGTATCCATGTCGCGCAGTTCGTAGCCTTTGGCGAGGAACTCATCGATGCGGCTGAAAACGTCATCGCCGTGTACCACCGCCACTTTAAGTCCCGGCGCGGCCTTGAGGACGGCGTGCGCGCACGCGGTGGGATTGACACCGCCCGCGTTTGCGACCACTTTTATTCCCCTCTCCTTGAGTTTCTTTGCGAGGCGTCCGATGAGCGGAGGAAAGTCACGGGCATAACCGAGCGAGGGGTCTTCCTGCTTCTGCTTTTGCAGGATCGACATAGTGATTTCGGCGAGGTAATCGAGAACAAGATAGTCGATCGGTCCCTGATCGACGAGGCGCACGGGCGCTTCCAGCCAGTCCCCCCAGAAGCCTTGTCCATTGGCAATGCGGATCATAACGTTAACGTCTCCAGGGCGAGCGGCACGGCTCGCGGGCGGTGCAGGGTGACTTCGAGAGCGATGGTCAGAATTTCGCGGGAATCCCGCGGATCGATCACAGCGTCGCAATGGCCGCGGGCGGCGGCGTACTTTGCGTCCAGCCAGCGCTCATAGTCGGCGCGTGTCTGGTCAATCGCTTCGGCCAGTTCTTGCGGGATCTCCTCGCCGCTCTTTTTAAGTTTGTCGAGTTCGGCGGAGTAGAGGGCCTTGACCGCGGAGTCGCCTTCCATCACGCCGATCCTCGCCGTTGGCCAGCTAAACGTAAAGTTTGGATCGAAGCCCTGACCGGCCATCGCATAGTAGCCCGCGCCGCTGGCATGATTGATGGTCAGGACGATCCGTGGCACGCTGGCGCACGACATGGTTTCCACCATCTCCGCCCCGGCCCGGATGATCCCCTGGCTTTCGGCTTCGAGGCCCACCATAAACCCGGATACGTCCTGCACATAGATGATCGGGGTGCCTGCGCGTTCGGCCGTCTCGACGAAGTAAGCCACTTTGCGGGCGCTTTCGGTGTAGATGATGCCGCCGATACGGGGTTTCAGGAAGCCGCGTCGATTGGCGATTATGGCTACCGGATGTCCGTTGAGGCGGCCGTTGGCGCAAAGCATTTCGGGCGCGAATTCGGGCTGGAATTCGATGAAGTCGTCGCTGTCGAAAATGCGCGTAAGGACATCCTCGATGTTGTAAGGCAGCCTGTGGTCGGCAGGCAGGACCGCATAGATTCCGTCGAGCGGCTGCGCGGGCTCGGTCGGTTTCGGCCGCGACGGCGGGGCGGGCAACTGGCGGAATCGCGCGCGGATCATGTCCAGGCAGTTTTCGTCGTTCTTCGCCACGTAGTGCGCGACGCCGCTGGTGGCATTGTGGAGATGCGCGCCCCCGAGAGATTCCTGATCGATGGACTGCCCAGTTGCGCCTTTCACCAGATTGGGTCCGCCGAGTCCCATGAAGCTGGTTTTTTCGACCATGATAATGACATCGCTGAGCGCCGGAAGGTACGCGCCGCCCGCGATGCACGGGCCCATGACGGCGGCGATCTGCGGCAGGTGAAGCTTGCGGCGCATGAGTGAGTTATAGAAGAAGATGCGGCCGCCGCCGTACTGGCCAGGGAAGATCCCGTCCTGGTAGGGGAGATTGACTCCGGCGGAATCGACCAGGTAAACAATCGGAATGCGATTGCGCATGGCGATTTCCTGGGCGCGCAGGATTTTGGGAATTGTTTCCGGCCACCAGGCGCCAGCCTTTACCGTGGCATCGTTGGCCACGATTACAGAGGCGCGTCCTTCGATGGTTCCGATGCCCGTCACGACCCCGGCGGCGGGCGCTTGGCCGTCATACTGGTCGTAAGCGATCAGCAGGCCGAATTCGAGGAAACGTGTCCGCGGATCGATCAGGCGGGCGATTCTCTCGCGTGCGGTCATCTTGCCGGCGCTGTGCTGCTTTTCGATTTTTTTCGGTCCGCCTCCTTCACGAAGTTTGTCTTCGAGGTTATTGAGACTTTCGACGAGGTGGCGCATGTGAGCAGCGCGCGCAACGTTTTGGGCCTCGGTCGAGGGGGTGGACGACATGCGTATTTAGTTTAGCTTCGGGCTCTCAACGGCATTTATGGCACGTAGATCGGCTGTAACACTTTTTGTGAACCGTCGATGGGACTGGTAACCCTGAGCCGCAGAATTTCCGCGATGAACGGGTAGATGTTTATGTTCAGGAAGGGTTCGATCCGTGTCCTTGGCCGGATGTTGGGTCCCATCGCGTAAAAGATTCCGCGCATGCTTTCGAACGCGGCCGGATCGTACCCATGGCGGCCCTTGTTCAGTGGCTTTGTCGGCGGCGCCAATATCAGGGCCATGGGCTTGTTCAGCAGCACCAGAATGTCTCCGCTGCGGGGATTGTCCAGATAGTGCAGGGACTTCGGAATATCGCCGCGCCGGTACACATCGAAATACGGGTTCTTGCCCTTCAGTGCGCGCCAGGTGTCGTCGGCGACCTTCTTGTCGGGCGCGTAGATCATCGCGAACGGCCCTTCATTGATGACGCGCACTTTACTCAGATCGGCGTAGTCGTTCAGATTAATGGTTCCGTCTACTGCCTGCATTCCGTGATCGGACACGAGCAACAGATCCACGGGCAGGCCGGTGGCCGCGATCCCTCGCCGCAGACGGCCGATCATGGAGTCGACCTTCTGGACGGCCTGCCGAGTCTCCTCCGAATCGGGTCCGAAATTGTGACCGGCTGTGTCTACATCGCTGAAGTATAAGGTGATGAAGTGCGGGCGTTCCGCCTCGGGCAGCTTGAGCCAGTCGAGCACGCGGTCAACGCGGGCTTCGTCTGGAAATGTGCCGTCATATGGAGTGAAGTAAGAGGGCCTGACACCGTCAATTTCGGCATCGCTCGCGGGCCAGAACATGGACGCGGCCTTCACATGCTGCTTTTCGGCGAGGACCCAAAGCGGGACGCCGCCGTACCACGATCCGTCGGTTGCGGTCTTGCTGTTGGAGTACTCGGCGTCGCGCGCGGGGTCGTAAAAGTGATTCATCACGATCCCGTGATGCTCGGGATACATCCCGGTGATGATGCTGAGGTGATTGGAAAAAGTAACAGACGGAAAGCAGGGTATAAGGGCCTTCGCCGCGGCGCCGGCGTCGCGAACGGCCAGAATTTCTTTCGCCTGATATTTTTCCGCATAGTCATACCGGAAGGCGTCGAGCGAGACGAGAATGACGTATGGCCGCTCGGCGGCCTGCAGTAAGGCGCCGAGTAGTGCCGCGAGCCATAAAGCGGTCAGGAGACGAAGGCAGCGTTTCATAGGAGATCGGTCTGTTTGGTTTCCGGAAGCGTGAAAATCAGCGCCGCCCCCAGCAGAAAGAAAGCTGAGTTCAGGGCCAGCGATGCGCCGATGCCGTAGCGGTCCGCGAAGAAGCCCACCACCCACGGGGCCATCGAGCTGAGCCCCCGGCCGATGTTGTAGACGAAGCCCTGGCCGGTTCCGCGTACGCTGGTCGGATAGAGTTCCGCCAGCAAGGTTCCGAACAGGCTGAAGAAACCGGTGCCGAGGAATCCGATGGCGGGTCCGAGGAGCAGTAGCGTGCGGGCGTCACGGGAAGCCCCGTAAATCGGCGTCAGCAGCGCGGCTCCGGTTACGTAGAGCACGAACGACGGCCTCCTGCCGATTTTATCGGCGAGCCAGCCGAAAGCCACGTAGCCCGCGAAAGCGCCCAACTGCATGGGGATGATGAAGCCGCTGGTGCTGACGATGTTGAGTCCCGCGCCCCCGCGGGCTGGAGCGGCGGAGAGAAACCCGGGGATCCACGTGAACAGACCCCAGTAAGCGAAGAGGACCGCCGTGGCCAGCGCGGACCCGAGAAGGGTCCGGCGCAGGAGTTCCCCGCGGAAGATCACGCCGATGCTGTTGCTGCCCGGGGCTTCTGCTTTGCGGTGCTGCCAGATTTCCGGTTCTTTTAACTTCCGCTGCAGCAGGAGCGCGAAGACGGCCGGGAACAGTCCTGAGAGGAACAAGACGCGCCAGCCCCACCGTGGCAGAATCAGCGCGGTGATTCCGGCGGCCAGCATATATCCCAGCGCCCAGCCGGACTGCATAATCCCCACGGCCTTCGCCCGATGTTCGGCGGGCCATGTTTCAGCCACGAGGACGGCGCCGGAAGACCATTCCGCGCCGAGGCCGATGCCGATCGCGGCCCGCCAAAACAACAAGCTGGCGAGATTCCAGCTCATGGCCGTGCCGGCGGAGGCGATGCTGTAAATCACGATCGACCAGATCAGGGTTCGGGCTCTGCCGAAGCGGTCCGAGAGAATGCCGAAACCGATACCGCCGATGGCCGAGAAGGCCAGCGTGAAGGAACTGACGAGTCCAGCCTGGGCGGCGCTGAAACCGAACTGGTCGCGAATGGAATTGACGGCGAAGACGAACAGCAGCACGTCCATCGCGTCGAGCATGTAGCCGGCCTGCGCGCCGAACAGCGTGAGCCACTGCTGCCGGGTAATGGAGCTGAGCGGAGTTGTGTTTTTCGAGCGGAGTGTGGTTCCGCCCGGCATGGCTGGTTAGCTCGCGGCGACCACGCCGCTTACGGGAATCCCCGCGCGCTGCAGTGCCGATTCCAGCTCCGTCACGCGGAGGCGTGTGGCGTCATACTCGATCATCAACTCATCGCGCGACGGCGAAATTTGAATGCGTTCGATTCCGTAAATCGAATTGGCGTCAGCGAGATGTTCCATCTGGGCTTCGTCGAGAGGGCGCTGCAGGCGGAAATGTCTCTGAACTTTTGTCATGTGGGCTTTTTGTTTACGACTGGAAACGAGATTATACCGAATTGTGCGGGTCCGCCCAGTAATTCAGCGGACCGGCGCCTTTGCCGAGTCTGGGGGCGGTTGCGATGGCTTCATGAATAAAGCGTTTGGCGTGCGCGATGGCATCGGGGACGTCAAGGCCCCGGGCTATAAACGCGGTGATGGCGGCTGAATAGGTGCAGCCGGTGCCGTGGGTGTGCCGGGAAGCAATGCGCGGGGATGGGAACTCTGTGAATGCGCCTTTGAAGAGCAGGATATCGATTGGATCGTCATGCAGATGACCGCCTTTGATGAGAACGTAGGGGACGCCGAGGTCTGCGATTCGGTGAGCCGCTTCTTTCATCTGGTCCGGGGTCTCGACCGGATGACCGGTCAGCGCGGCGGCTTCGTGGAGATTGGGGGTGACGAGAGTGGCCTTCGGGAATAGCCGATCGCGCAAGGCCACCAGCGCCGACGGATCGAGAAGAGCCGCGCCCTGCGTGCTGATCAGGACCGGATCGACAATCAGCGGGCAGTCGAACGAAATGCCGGCAACGGCTTCGATGATGGCGGTGGTTCCGAGGGCTCCGGTCTTTGCGGCGTTCGGGGGCAGATCTTCAAGGACCGCCTCGATCTGGCCGGTGACGAGTCCGGCGTCGAGCGGCTCTACTCTCGAAACGCGGACCGTGTTTTGGACTGTGATCAGGGTTACGGCCGACGCCCCGAAAACCCGCAGCTGGTGGAAAGTCTTCAGATCCGCCTGAATTCCGGCGCCGCCGCTGGGGTCGGAGCCAGCGATGGTCAGGGCAATCGGGATCACGTATTATTGTTGCGCGGCCGCAGGGGTTAGGACGCAAACCGCTATGCGACGTCCAGCTCCCTTGTAGTTACCGGCGTTTGCCAGAGTTCATTGATCGGGCCGTAAATATTCTGGTCGGAGTTGGGCACATAGTAAAAGCCCCGGCCCAAAGGATCGTCATGACGCACCGTGGTCCAGTTAATCCCCATTGCGGAGTAAATTGTCGACTCGATATCTTCCGGCTTGATTAAGCGCTGCCGTGACCAGCCGTAGTCGGTTGTCGTGGCGCCGGTCGGGTCGGTGGCCCCGATGACCTTGCCCCCCGTGATTCCCGCACCGGCAAAGAAGGCGAACTGCTGCTGCAAATGATCGCGGCCCGCGGCCCCGGTCAATTTCCCCACCGTGCGTCCGAACTCGCCCGCCATCACAATGAGCGTGTCCGAGAAATCGCCCGAGGCCTTCAAATCCGTAATCAGAGCGGAAAGCCCGAGGTCGAGCTGCTTCCCCAAAGTGGGCAACTGGTTTGCCGCATAAATGTTCTGGTGCATGTCCCAGCCGCCCAGCGTGATTTCCACGTACCGGGTCCCCTGGTTGGCCTGCAGGGCCTGCTTCGCCAGAATGCAGGCGTTGCCGAAAGACGTGCCGCCGTAGCGCGTAGAGTCCGTCGCGGAATACTTGAAAGCATTCGTTACCAGCTGGTTGTACATCATGCCCTGTGCGGCTGTGTAGAACTCGTCGTAATCGTCCATGGGTTGGCCGTCGGGCGAATTGACGCGCAGCGGATCGTCCAGATGATGCAGGAAATCCCAGCGCGCATTGAAGCGCGCCTGTCCGTCAGGATTGGTCGTGTTCTTGATGCCCGCGGTGGACGGCGTCACCTTAAACGGCGCGTACTCGGCAGGGAAGTAGCCGGGTCCGGCGGCGCCGCTGGAGTTCAGGGCGAGGAAGGTGGGAAAGACCTGGCTGGGAGTCCGTTCGGCCTGCTTCTCGATCGCCACCACGCTGCCAATATTCGGCGAGACGTTCCCCAGCACACCCGCGGGATTCCGTCCGATTTGCGTCCAGGTCTGCGCGAGCGAATGGACCAGCGCCCAGGCTTGCATGGAGCGTACGATCGCGAAGTCCGAAGTCATGGCACCCAGGTTGGGCATCAGCCCCATGGGCCAGAGAATCCCGTTCACGGTCGTCGGATTGAATGTAGCGGGCGTTGTGCCGCTGAGAACTTTCAGATCGAAAGTATCGGTGTGGCTGGGCGCGCCGGCGAGCAGAATGAAGATCACATTCCTCGCTCTGTTAATCGTCTGGACCGGCGTGGAAGTCACCACCGTAGTGGCGGGCAGCTTCGAGGCGAGATAAGAGGCGGTGACGCCAGTGCCAACGATATTGAAAAAGCGGCGACGCGAAATATGCGGGCGCGCATAAAAGCTTTTTACCGGATGAGGATACTTATTGAACAGCTTTTCGAATTTCTCTTGTTCGTTCATCGCGTGTCCTCTTCAGTAGTTGAAAACGAAGTCGAGCTTGTTGAAGAGCGTCCAGAGCAGGTCTTCGGCGTTCTTGCTGTGCAGAGTCGCGCCGCCGTTTGCCAGTTGCGCGGTGGCCAGCGCCAGTTCCGCCGGAGTCGGATTGCGCGAGAGGACATTCATGAACAGCGAGTTGATCAGCGCGGTGTCGTTTCCGGCATTCGCGGTCAACTGCTTCTGCAGGAAGGAGGTCGCGGCGCCGGTGCCGGTTGCATGGATGCGGCTCTGCACAAAGTTGTCGTTCATCAGGTCCAGCGCCTGGAGTATCGAGCCTTCATGTTTGCGGGGCTGATCGTCGCGGTTGCCGCGCAGAAAAACATCGAGGAACTGGCTGACCGCGCCCCCGCCGTCGGGTACGTTCACCACATCCGGCGTCTGCATCGCGTACGAGACAGGTCCGAAGCCGGGCGAATTGGCCTCGTAAACGGTCGACGCATTCGTAAACCCCGGCACCGTATAAGTGGGGAGCGTGCCAACGGCAGTGGTTATTCCGTCGTGAATTTCTTCCGACCAGAGACGCCGTACGAACTTTCGGGCAAAGTATTGATCGTAGGCGGGACTGTAGGTTCCCGGATAATCCGAAGCCAGCTGGTAGGTATCCGAGTTGACGATCAGCCGCATCAACGTCTGAATGCTGTAGCCGCTGTCGATGAATGACTGGGCCAGAGCGTTCAACAACTGAGGATTGCTTGGCTGCAGCGTCCAGGGCGCGGGTGGAGGATTGTTGGGATCGAGCCGCAGCGGATCGAACTGATCGGGCGGGTCCACAATACCCACTCCGAAAAGCTGTGCCCAAACGTAATTCACGGCGGCGCGGGCGAACTGGAAGTCGCCGGTGACGTCCTGGGCAAGAGCGGTTCGATAGTCCTGGCCCGAGGCCAGGGCCTTCCCGTTAAAGAAGTACGTGGGAGTGATGACCTTCACCGTGCCGATAGGCTGCCGGGACGGGCGATTACCCGTCGTCGTATTCAGCTGGTAGTCGGTCGTATAGGTGTCGAGTGACCAATATGGATATGTCGACGAGCCGGTTACATTGGGATCGGCGGGCAGGCTCAAACTGCGGGTTCGCGTGTGGGCCATGAAGGCCGAGAGCTGCCACGCCTGCGCCCGCGTGGTCTGGCCGCCCCAGAGGCTCAGCGATGTCAGGTGTCCGGCGCCGTTGTGGCACAGGAGGCAGTTCACGTGGGCGAGTCCCAGGAACGTGTCCGCCACGTTGGCGGTCTGGGAATCGAAAATGTCCTGCGCGGGGCCGCCGGTCACATAGCCAAGCACCAGGTAGTTCAGCTGTCCGTTGGTCTGATCGAAATTATTGTTCCCCTGCGCTGCGATCAGTTCCGTCGCCATCTGGTTATAAGGTTTCGCGCCGGCGAGGGAATCGTGAATCCATTTATAGAACGCGTTTCTGCCTTCTGGCCTGATCTGCACTTGAACCGTACTGGCAGTGTTCTTGAACAGGTCGCCGTAGAACATCGTCCATTTGTCTACCCATTCGGGCTTGGCGAGAAGCTGATCCACCAGAGTGGCGCGTTTGTTGGAATCTGTGCTGCTGACGAACGCCGTGACTTGGGCGGCGGTGGGAATGCGGCCTGTGAGATCGAGAGTGACCCTGCGGATGAATTCGTAATCGTTCGTCTTGTTCGCCGGAGTGACGCCGTTGGACTGGAGGGCGTCAAAAATGTATTTATCGATCAGATTGGTTGAGGTGCTTCCGGTTTGGGCGGCGGTAAACGGCCGGGTTCTGCCGGCAACTTCGGCGCTGGAACCGAGGGCAGCCCGGAACTGGCGGGTCAGGCGGCCGGGAGCCGTGCCTTCGCTGCGAGCAGGGCGGGGAGCGAAGCGTTCACGCTCGGGACCGAAATAAGGGCATTCCTGGTCGGCGGCGCTTTGGCTGGAGATCGACTGGCTGGCCAGCGCCTGCACGCGCAGCGCTTCCTGTGCCCGGCCCGGAACTCCACCATAAATCCCCAGGGCCGCCACCGTCGCGGCCAGCGGAGCTAAGAGCTTCTTCCTCACTGGATCTTCCTCCGTATGCAAGACCTGAACACGAAGGTACTACAAGAGTTGCTGACCCGGACGAATTTTGTTTACGGCCTTTATCCGGCTATTTGTCACCATTGTCAAACATTCATTTGGAACTTCAGAATTCTGATAGTATTACGCCCATGCAGATTTTCGTTCGCCGATCCTTGTGTCTGGCCTTGCCGGTCCTGTTCGCCGGATCTTCTCTTTTGGCGCAGGACGCCGCTCTCGCGCTGAGCACCTCCGTCGGCTATGGCACGCAGCGGTTGTCGCTGCCGCTCTCGCCTGAACAGGCGAAAGAGGCCGAACGGCTGGGGCAGGCCGCGACCGCCGCGACTCGCGCGGGCAAATATGGCGAAGCCCTGAACGATTACGCCCAAGGCATGGCCGTTATGCATAACGTGGAGTGGAACGCGGACGCGGAACTGGCTTCGGCGCTGCGCGGCAAAGTCGATCACGCCATGATCGCACCGGGTAAGGTAACGGTCACCCTCGCTCCTCTTTATCCGGCGGAGCGCGCCTCGGCCGCGAAGCTCAGCGCTGCCATATTTCTGGTTCCGGCCGGCAAGGAAGGGATGGCTGTAGCGCCGGGGGCCCCGATCGATCCGGCCCGTCTGCCGTTTACTGAACAGATCACGGTTCCGCCTTCCGCATCGGGTAACTATACGGTCGAAGTGCGGCTGACGGAAGGAAACGGCTCCTCGCCCACCGGGCTGAACGGCGTATTTACAAAGACGCTGCCGATTCATGTGGAGCCTCTTGCGGCGGATGCGCAGCATCTCCGGGCCAGTATCGCCAAGATCGGCAAACGTGACAATCCCGCGCTTGCAACCGCCGAGTATACGCTGGCGCTCTATGAGAAGGCGGATCAGGGCGAAGTCAATCCCCGGACCTATAACTTCAAGAACGAATTCGCCACCGCGCAGGCCATCGCAGACGCAATTCAGGCCGGTAAAGATCCGTTCGCGGGCAAGCGGGGCGATTTCCGCAAAGCCTATCGTTCGGCGGTCGATCAGACCCTTCAGCCTTATCGCCTGTTCATTCCGGAAGGTTACGACGGATCGAAGACCGCGCCCATGGTAGTTGCGCTGCACGGTATGGGCGGCGACGAAAACGGCATGTTCGACGGCTACGGCAAGGAATTGACGGGGGATGCGCAGGCGCACGGCTTCATTGTTGTCGCTCCCAAGGGCCGCGGTCCCGCCGCGATGTACCGGGGCGACGCGGAAAAGGATGTGCTGGACGTGATTGCCGAAGTTGAGCGCGATTACAAAGTGGATAAGTCGCGGGTCTACCTTATGGGACATTCGATGGGCGGCTTCGGGACATGGAGCATTGCGATTGCACATCCCGAACTATTCGCGGCGCTGGGTCCGATTTCGGGCGGTGGCGATGCGAACGGAATGGTGAAGATCAAAGACATTCCGCAATACGTAACCCATGGCGACAATGACAAAACCGTGAATGTGAATTCCTCCCGTACCATGGTTGCGGCGGGGAAGAAGGCGGGCGCGCCGATTACCTATGTGGAGGTTCCCGGCGGAAGCCATGTCAGCGTCGCGCAGCCAGCGTTTGCCCCGATGCTGGATTTCTTTGCGAAACAGTCGCGGCCAGCCGCGATGTCTTCAAGATAAGGCCGTCTTAATAGTCAGGCCGGTCCTAGGGGACCGGCCTCGAGTCCGCCGGTTTTGTAACTATCTTCACGCTGCGCCCATGAATTCGCCGCGACTGTGAGATTTAATCCTCTCGTCAACTCCCCTCCCTTTCCCGACATGTAAGAAGCAGGATACATTCGAGTCGTGGGCAACGCTTCCGCGGTGACTTGCTTCGGTTCACCCTGATATGCAAACTGAACCGGGCCCCCTGGCCAGAATCTTCATGGCCGAAGATAATCCCGCCGACGTTTATCTGATCAAGCAGGCGCTCAAGCTCCACGAGGTCGAATACGATCTCAAGGTCGCTGAGGACGGCAGGCAGGCGTTGTCTTTTCTCCGCAGCGATGCGAATCTCTCGGATGCGACATGCCCCCGGCTGATTCTGCTCGACCTCAATCTTCCGCAACATGACGGCACCGAGATCCTGCTTTGCGTACGTCAAAATCGTGTGCTCGCTTCGGTGCCGGTGGTTGTATTCACCTCCTCCGATTCGCCCAAGGACCGCTCCACTGCCATGCAATTCGGCGCCACCCGGTATTTCAAGAAGCCCTCTAACTTGCAGGATTTCATGGCGATCGGCGCAGCTTTAAAAGAACTGCTTCAGAATTCTCCGCCAGAGCAAACCTGATTTGTTATGACTCGCTTCCGGACCCCAGCTTCGCATCGGAGCTTCAGCTTCAACCCTTACAGGAGATTTCGCGATGAGTGTGATAACTGACGATTCCATTGACACAAGCCTTCTTCTGAAAACACTGATTGCGTTCAAAAACGGAGATTTCTCGGTACGGCTTCCGGTCGACAAGACGGGCATCGCGGGAAAACTCAATGACACGCTGAACGAAATCTTCCGGTTGAATTCGCATACCATCAGCGAACTGGCCCGCATCAGCAATGCGGTCGGCAAGGAAGGCAAGATCGGACAGCGCGCTTCTCTGGGTTCGGTTTCGGGCGGATGGGCTGACGGTATCGAATCGGTTAATAGTCTGATCGTCGATCTGGTGCAGCCGTCCACCGAAGTGGCGCGGGTCATCGGCGCCGTGGCAAAGGGCGACCTTTCCCAGACCATGGCTCTCGAAGTCGACGGCCGTCCGCTGAAGGGCGAATTCCTCCATACGGCGCGCGTGGTGAACACCATGGTGGACCAGCTGAATTCGTTCGCTTCGGAAGTCACGCGCGTGGCGCGCGAAGTGGGTACCGACGGGCGTCTCGGCGGTCAGGCCGATGTGAAGGGCGTAGCCGGTACGTGGAAGGATCTTACTGAGTCCGTCAACTCCATGGCATCGAATCTGACCAATCAGGTTCGTAACATCGCCGGCGTGACCACCGCTGTCGCGCGGGGCGACTTAACTACCAAGATCACCGTCGATGCGCGTGGCGAAATTCTGGAACTCAAAAACACGATCAACACCATGGTCGATCAGCTCAGTTCGTTTGCTTCGGAAGTCACCCGTGTGGCCCGCGAAGTCGGTACCGAAGGCAAGCTGGGCGGGCAGGCGGTGGTGAAGGGCGTGGGCGGCGTCTGGAAGGATCTGACCGATTCGGTCAACAGCATGGCGGGTAATCTCACAGCCCAGGTTCGTAACATCGCCGAGGTCACGACAGCCGCGGCAAACGGTGACTTAAGCCGCAAAATCACGGTGGATGTGCAGGGTGAGATTCTCGAGCTCAAGAACACCATTAACACCATGGTCGATCAATTGAATGGCTTCGCGGGTGAGGTCAGCCGCGTGGCGCGCGAGGTAG